>NZ_QKZK01000010.1:0-96643 GCF_003254275.1 Breznakibacter xylanolyticus
TGTTTCAAAATCAGAGGCATTGATTGAACCTTCGTTTGAATTAACAGATCAAACCCGCATTGAAGAGGTTGAAGCCGAACCCGAAATGAAAATTCTCATTGTTGAAGATAATGACGACCTTTTGCTGTTTATGCAGAGTGCTTTGTCGCACGACTTCAAAGTTTATACCGCAGTTAACGGCGTTGAGGCTTGGGATCAAATAGGGCGATATATGCCCGATTTGGTGGTGTCGGATATCATGATGCCCGAGATGGATGGGTTTGAATTGTGTGAAAAAATCAAATCGACCTACGAAACTTCACATATTCCGGTGGTGTTGCTCACCGCATTATCTGAGAAAACCGAGCAGCTTCGCGGATTAGGTTTGGGCGCCGACGATTATCTGACCAAACCTTTTGACATTACTTTGTTGATTGGTCGCATCAAAACCATTATCCTCAATCGGCAATTGGTACGCGACAGGGCGTTGAAGGTGCTCAAGGGCGATACTGTTGAGCCAATCATGGCCAATGAGTTAAATGATAAGTTTATGAAACGGATGCTCGAGGTGATTAAAGAAAATCTCTCGAACACCCAGTTTACCAAAGAAGAGTTTGCAACGGCCATGAACGTGAGTTCATCGTTGCTATACAAGAAAGTCAAAACACTCACCAATCTTCCGCCCAGCGAGTTTATTAAGATGGTTCGTCTCGATTCAGCATTAGAGATGCTGAAAACCCGTCAGTATACCGTGACGGAGGTGAGCGAAATGTGTGGGTTTGCCACTGTGGGGTATTTCAGTACCGTTTTCAAAAAGCATTATGGTAAATCGCCCACCGATGTCATCGAATAGCATGACATTGGATTTCTGTCACAGAGCCTCCCGGTAAATGCCGTGAGGCTTTTTTCTTTTTCCATTACGGTGGTTTTCTGATTCCGGAAGGTGAAGAGGGTGGGGGGAGGGAATAAAAAACCGGTTTTTTTGGGGAAAGATTCTTTAATACCAGATTCATAAGTTTTAAAATTAGATTTTTCAATAGTAAATATTCGTATCCCCACTCTGATTGTGGAAATTTGTATGGGCATTGGGTGTTGGGTTAAGTTGCATGTTTTGAGTGTGATGTGTTGTGTTTGTTGTGCGTTTGTATTGCTTTTTTATTGATGTGTCTCAAATTGCAATAGGTATGTCTAATATTAAAACTCCGATAGCGGGGTTCATCCTAATTTTATCCAACGTGTGAGATGAGGTTTAAAATACTATTACTCATTTTATATGGAGTCAAATCACATGAACAATGGATATCGTTTAAAATAATAAATAGGATGCAATGAAGAATTTTCAATTTCCATTCCTTACCAAAGGACAGATGTTGCTGTTTGGGGCAGCAATGACCCTTTTTGCGGGAGTCGATGCGCAAAGCAATGCCAAAAAGGGAAAACCAGGAACCAATGTTCCGGTATTTTCGAAGGTCGAATATAAGGGAGATGACCAGGTGTATAAAGATTTTCCTTTAAAGGCCGATGAATTTTATAACCCGATACTGCAAGGGTGTTATCCCGATCCGGCGATTACCCGTAAAGGTGATGATTACTATCTGGTGTGTTCTACATTTGCCATTTTTCCGGGTGTACCCATTTTTCATTCAAAAGATTTGGTCAACTGGACACAAATTGGTCATGTGCTCGATCGTCCTTCACAGTTAAAAGTTCACGACACAGGCATTAGTGCAGGGGTATATGCACCGGCCATTAAGTACAATCGCAATAACGATACCTTCTACATGATCACCACCCAGTTTGCCGGCGGATTTGGCAATATTGTGGTGAAAACGCAAGACCCCCTCAAAGGCTGGAGTGATCCGTATAAACTGAAATTTGAAGGCATTGACCCGTCGATGTTCTTTGATGAGGATGGGAAAGCCTACGTGGTTCATAATGATGCACCGGATAAGGGCACGGAGTTGTATAACGGACATCGTGTCATAAAAATTTGGGAATATGATTTGGCCAACGACCAGGTGATTGCAGGAACCGATCAAATTATTGTGAATGGAGGAACCGATATCAATAAGAAACCCATTTGGATTGAAGCACCTCATATTTATAAAAAGAACGGCCGATATTATTTAATGTGTGCTGAAGGAGGAACCGGTGGATGGCACAGTGAGGTGATTTTTGTGAGCGACAGTCCCAAAGGACCTTATGTTCCGGCACCTAACAATCCTATTTTGTCGCAGCGATATTTAAACAATCATAGAGCCAATAAAGTCGATTGGGCAGGGCATGCCGATTTGGTAGAAGGACCTGACGGGAAGTATTACGGTGTGTTCCTGGCCATTCGCCCCAACAATAATAATCAAGTCAACATTGGCCGCGAGACGTTTATTTTGCCGGTTGACTGGTCGGGTGAATTTCCTGTGTTTGAAAACGGGTTAATTCCGATGGAGCCTAAGTTAAAGATGCCTAAAGGAGTGGTTAATAAAACCGGTCAGGATGGTTTCTTCCCCAACGGCAATTTCACTTTTACGGATAATTTTAACAATCCCAAACTCGATTATCGTTGGGTTGGCTTGCGTGGTCCTCGCGAAGCGTTTGTGTCGGTGGTGAAAAACGGACTTCAAATTTCCCCTTTTGCAGTGAATATTAAAGAAGTGAAGCCGACTTCCACGCTTTTCTATCGCCAGCAACACAGTAATTTTTCGTTTACGACTGCAATGAGTTATCAGCCTTCTTCTGAAAATGATTTGGCCGGATTGGTTTGTTTGCAAAGCGAGAAATTCAACTACGTATTTGGCTTGACTAAAAAGGGCAAAGACACTTATGTGGTGTTGCAACGCACCGAAAAAGGCACCTCAAAGATTATCGCCTCTGCTCAAGTGGCCGTGAAAGGGGCTGTGAGTTTGCAGGTAAAAGCAGAGGGAGACAAATATCAGTTTGCATATTCACTCGATGGTGACAATTATTTAAATGTGGGTGGAATTGTATCGGGTGACATACTTTCGACCAACGTTGCCGGTGGGTTTACAGGTAGCATGATTGGATTGTATGCCACTTCTGTGAACGACGCCAAACCTGAATAATCTTTTTTTCTGTGTCGGAGGTGAGATGTCGACATTTATATTGCTGATTTGAGTGAAGGCTGTTCTACAATGGTAGAACAGCCTTTTTTTTCGTGGGTTGTCGGAATAAAAAATGAAGACTGCGGAGGTTCAATTTCTTCTGAATTGCTCTTTTTCGCTTGTAAACTGCATTTTGTTTTTCGTTTTTTTTAACTGAAACTGCCTGAAAGTCTAAAAATAGAAATGAAATGTCTAAAAACGTAAATGAAATGTCTAAAAACGTAAATGAAAAATGTGCGTTGCACTTAGTTTTGTCGTGTTCACGTACGGAACGAAATCAAATTAGTTTAAACATTAAAAAAAAGAAATCATGAAAAAAAGTTTACTATTAGTTGCAGTGTTGTTTTCTACTGTGATTGTATCGGCAAAAACATCTGTGAGTTTGGTTAGCCTTCAACGGGCTGATGGAATTGTTTATCGTTTTGATAGTAATAACAAGGATTTGCCGGCTACTTTAACTGTAAATGGAGGTTATACTTTAGTGATTGGTGCTAATAGTGGTTTTTCAGAAACTGACTATTATGATTTAACTGCTTATGATGGGATTGAAACAAAAATGACTTTTGCTGCCTCTGAAATTGGTAAAACAATGGCATTGCGTTTTGTGATGCTGGATCCAGCTACCTCAACAGCAGCTGAAGTGGTTAAAACCATTACCATTGCTTCAACTTCAGAAACAGTATATTTTGATTTTGCCAATGATGGTGCAAAGTCACATAAATTATGGGCTGTTAAAATTCCATGGTCTAGTGCCGCCTTTGAAGTGACGTTTGAATCAATGGATGTAATTTCGAATTCAGGAGCCAATTCAGTTGTTGATTTGATTAATTCAGAAGATCCCAATCGTTTGGTAGACGTATATTCCATCACCGGAAGCATCGTACGTCAAGCCGTTGAGTTTTCACGTGCCACCGAAGGTTTAGGAAATGGTTTGTATGTCATCGATGGCAAAAAAGTTTGTGTGAAGAATAATTAATACGGCTTTATTGCTTTATAAATTAACCCAAGGGATGTCTAATCCCTTGGGTTTTTTCATGTTCATTTATTCCATCTGGTGTACATGAAGAATGATCTTTGAATTCTTTTTTAGTAACATGGTGAATAAGATGCTATGTAGATGGAGGGGGAGTGTTGTTTGCCGATAAGTTCGTTATTGTAGGGTGTGAATTATTTTAAATAGATGATTGTCGTGTAACCGATAATCGATTATTTGTGTTATGAATGGTTAAACATGTTTCCACATGTCTGTCATCGTTCATCGAAGTGTATGTAACAAACATTGACAGCTGCAATATCGTATTCCGAAAGCACTGATGTTTTTGAATGCAAGGCAATGATATGTGTTCGAATGTAATGAATGATGCATTGACAGTGTCAACATCGTGTTCCGAAATCTCATCAATGTATTTCAGCAGGGTAATGATGCAACGCCGAACTTCGTGAAAGATGTTCTGTAGGTTAAATATTGTCGTCCTGATGTTCTGAAAGATGCTTCTGAAGCGCTGAATGATGGTGTTAGAGGGGGGCGATCATTCTTCTAATGTGTGAAATAAATGTTCTGGAGGTTCGTTAATGACCTCCTTAGCCACAATTAAAATCTTCTACGCATTGATGGATGGATGAGCCAATGCTTTTATTGATGTCAAATTATAATAGGAATAGCTTCCAGATGTGTTGATTGATCGCTTGCACACGATGTTACTGTGTTGAATGGAAAATGTGTCTTCTTTTGTATGGTCTTGATGCCTTTGCATGGTTGAGATATGATGGGCTGATGCAGGGAAATGGCAATTTTACTGTTATTGATTTGGATTGAAATTGATGCTCTTTGGTTATTTTTTACTCTTTTTAATGAATGAAGGATGGGTTCTTTTGTAAGTTGCATTGATAGAGTGTTTTGTGTTTTTGTTGATTGTCATTTTTTAATATGGGTTAACGAATTGTCTGAAATTATAAGTTGAATGTCTGAATTTAAAAGTCGTTCTGAGTGATTCACATTAATTTTATTCAAATTATTTGATATACCTGGGTGTATCGGGTTATCGTTGGGAACGAAATTTTAAAAATATGCTTCAATGAATCAACGAGTTTTTCTTTTGGCAGCTTGTTTGTTAATGTCCTGTATGGCTTGGGCACAGGACGATTTTGTGGTTGCACCCAATGGTTTTGATGTCGTACAGCAAGGCATCGCTTGCGGTCGGATTGATACTGTTGCCTATTCATCGACCACAGTTGGTGTAAGCCGCAAAGCATTGGTATATACCCCTCCCGGTTTTTCAAAAAACAGAAAATATCCTGTATTATATCTGTTGCATGGCATTGGTGGCGATGAGTATGAGTGGTTTCGTCATGGTCAGCCCCATGTGATTCTTGATAATCTGTATGCTCAAAATAAATTGACACCCATGATTGTCGTACTGCCAAATGGCCGGGCGATGAAGAATGACCGGCCTGAAGGAAATATCTTTGACAAAGAAAAGGTGGAAGCCTTCTCTACGTTTGAAAAAGATTTGCTCAATGATTTGATTCCATTTATTGAAAAAAAATATCCTGTACTCAAAGATCGAGAACACCGAGCTCTAGCCGGGTTATCGATGGGGGGCGGGCAGTCGTTGAATTTTGGCCTTGGGAATTTAGACCATTTTGCCTGGGTAGGCGGTTTTTCGTCGGCACCTAATACCCGCGAACCGCAAACCTTGATGCCTCATCCCAAGGAAGACGCAGCCCGCCTTAACCTTTTATGGGTGTCGTGCGGTGACAAAGATAACCTCATGCATGTGTCGCAACGCACGCATGATTATTTGTCTCAACATGGTGTGCCTCACATTTTTTATGTTGAGCCCGGATACCATGATTTTCAGGTGTGGAAGAACGACTTATATCACTTTTCACAGCTTTTGTTTAAACCGGTTGATGCTCGACTTTATGAACGCTACCGTCGTGCCGGCAGACGTGCTGAAACAAACATCCGATCGTCGCAATATCCGCAGATGCTGAGCGATGGTCGCGCTGTGTTTCGTTTAAAAGCACCCGATGCGCAACGTGTTCAGGTTGATCTGGGCAAAAAATATGACATGACACGCAATGACGAAGGAATTTGGGAAGTAACCACCGATTCGCTCTCCGAAGGATTTCACTACTACTCTATGCTTATTAATGGGGTTGCAGTCGCCGATCCGTCCAGCGAATCGTTTTACGGAATGGGGCGCATGGCTTCGGGCATTGAAGTTCCTTTTGCCGGTGATGGCTATTATTCGCTTCGAAATGTCCCGCACGGAGAGGTACGCATGAAACGTTATTATTCATCGGTGACCAATTGTTGGCGACGGATGTTTGTATACACACCTGCAGGTTATGATCAGCAACCCGACCGGTCATTTCCGGTTCTCTATCTTTTGCATGGGGGGGGTGAAGATGAACGAGGCTGGTCACAGCAGGGAAAAACAGACTTAATTATGGATAACCTGATTGCCGATAAAAAGGCCGTGCCGATGATGGTGGTGATGTTGGACGGGAATATGCCCTTGTCACCCTTCGGCGAGGAGAGCCTCAAACTGTTTGAAGCCGAATTGATGCAATGTGTCATTCCTTTTGTGGAATCCAATTATCGTGTTGATTCATCGTCAAAGAGTCGTGCATTGGCCGGTTTATCGATGGGGGGCTTGCAAACGTTATATGCAGGGGTTCGTAATTCGACGCACTTTGCTTATTTAGGAGTTTTTAGTTCAGGATGGTGGGCCAATCAGCCGGCTTTGTCTGACCCTCATTATGCTTTTATTCGTGAGCATGTTTCCGAAATCAATAACAACCTGCGTTCATTCTGGATTGCGATGGGCGGCAAGGAAGACATCGCGCATGACAACTGTAAAGTGATGCTGCAGAAATACGATGACCTGACACTTCGTTACGTCTATAGTGAGTACCCCGGCGGGCATACATGGCCGGTGTGGCGAAATAACTTGTATTGTTTTGCCCAATTGCTCTTTAAATAATGATGTGATTATGTCTCTTGTTATAGATGTGATCTCAGCCACATCGTTGCCGGTGTTGATTGATGGCGCTCAGGTTACTAAGGTTGAACAATATATGCGGGATGCAATAGATACGGAAGATTCTGTATATGATTTGATGGGACGACGTGTTTATCATCCTCAGAAAGGGGTTGTATATATTAAAGATGGTCAACGGATAATCTTTTAACCATTCAATATTTCTCTTCGGTGTTTTGAGGGGGGGAGAGCCTTCTGTGGTTTGCTGTGTTTTGTTGTTGATGTGTTCGTTTGTTAGTTTGTGTTTGTTAGCAACTTGCATGGCTATCAGTTGGCTTTCTTTCCCGCCATCGATTTTTGTTTGACGAGTGGGATTTATTGATCGCCTGTCATATTGGAATAAATGGTTCGTGGCTGGGATAAGATTCATTTTGCGTCTCTGTGACGATGCGTTTAAATGACATTTTGCTGATATTTTGCAGTAATGCTTCTTTGTCTTGAATCTTGATACTGATGTCTTAATACTTTTTTAAAATGAATATTCAAGGAATGATTTCACAATTGATGGTTTTAATGGCCATTTGCTGTTATAGCACACAATCCATTGCCCAGGATCCTAATTTTCACATATATTTGTGTCTGGGACAATCGAATATGGAGGGGAATGCCCGTTTTGAAGCTCAGGATACCGTTGGGGTAGATGAGCGATTTCGGGTGATGGCCGCTGTGAATTGTCAGGAGTTGAATAGACGCAAAGGGCAATGGTACAATGCTGTGCCACCGTTGTGTCGGTGTCATACCGGGTTGACGCCTGCCGATTATTTTGGACGGACATTAGTGGCTGCATTGCCCGAAAACATTAAAGTGGGAGTGATTAATGTGGCCATTGGGGGCTGCCGAATTGAGCTGTTTGATTGTGAGAACGCCTCAGCTTATATCGCCTCGAGCCCCGATTGGCTCAAAAACATGGTGAAGGATTATGAAAATGATCCTTATGGACGTTTGGTAGAGATGGCTCGTCTGGCTCAAAAAGAAGGCGTGATCAAGGGGATCTTGCTGCATCAGGGAGAATCCAACACCGGAGATGCCGATTGGCCACGCAAGGTGAAACTTGTGTATGATAATTTAATGCGTGATTTAGGTTTGGATGCGCAACAAGTACCTCTACTGGCTGGCGAGATGGTAAGTGCTGCTCAGGGGGGCAAATGTGCTTCGATGAATGCCATCATCGCGACGCTGCCACAAACCATCCCCAATGCACACATTATTTCGTCGGAGGGATGTGAGGGAAATCCTGATCAGTTGCATTTTACTGCTGAAGGGGTGCGTGAACTTGGGAAACGCTATGGGGAGATGATGTTGAAGTTATATTAGTCTTTTGTTAGGCAGAATGGCAGTGTAGCTAAGTATGAGCGTGCATGAGTTCATGAATGCAAAAGTGCAAAAGTGCAAAAGTACAAGTGTGAATGAGTTCAGAAGTGCAAGCATACAAAGGTGCAAGAGTGCATGAGATCAAAAGTTCAGAAGTGAAAAAGTACAAGAGTGCATGAGTGATGTTATGGTAATAAACTAAATACGAAGCAAACCTAAAGTGATCCTTTGGGGATTCGGTGAATTAACTATAAACAGATGAAATTAAATTTGTTATTATTGATTGTTGGGGTATGTGCTGTATCCTTTTCGTGTTCGTCGCTTGAGCCGGGACAAGTCAGGGTTGACGGAGGTGTCATTCAGGGGGTTGTGACCGATGATTTGACCATCTATAAAGGAATTCCTTTTGCAGCCCCCCCTGTTGGTGACTTGCGATGGAAAGCACCCCAACCCCTCAAGGCCTGGGAAGGGGTAAAGCAAACCATTGATTTTGCACCCGCTTCCATGCAGGGAGGTCAGCCGGCATCGGGAAGGAGTGAAGATTGTCTGTATCTGAATGTATGGACGCCGGCGAAATCGGCCAAAGAGAAATTACCCGTCATGGTTTGGATTTATGGTGGGGGGTTTAGTTTTGGATCGACCTCTGATCCTGTTCATAATGGAGAGCATTTGGCACGTAAAGGTGTGGTATTGGTCAGCATTGCTTATCGTGTGGGGCAACTTGGTTTCTTGGCGCACCCCGAATTGAGTGCTGAAAGTGCTGAGGGTATTTCAGGTAACTACGGTTTGCTAGACCAAATTGCCGCATTGAAGTGGGTGCGCAACAATATCGCTGCTTTTGGTGGTGATCCCAATCGCGTAACCATTTTTGGTGAATCGGCCGGAGCTATTTCGGTGAGCATGTTGTGTGCATCGCCATTGGCAAAAGGGTTATTTCATGGAGCGATTTCGCAAAGTGGGGGGTCGTTTGGGCCAACGCGATCAACGACCTATCCGGGTGAGAACATGAAAACTTTGAAGCAAGCCGAGGATGATGGTGTGGCTTATCTGAAAGGTTTTGGACTCACCTCTATTGCTGATTTGCGGAAGGTGGAGGCCGAAAAACTCATTCCACAAGGCTGGACCATGCCGGGAGGGTGGCCCATTGTGGATGGGGTGGTGATTCCAGACGATCAACATTTGTTATATCAGGCCGGTCGTTATAATGATGTGCCGGTGCTGTTTGGTTACAATTCTGATGAAGGGTTGAGTTTTCCTGCCGGTCGTACACCATCTGAATATATTGAAAATGTAAAGAAACGATTTGGGCCTTATGCCGATTCACTTCTTCTTGCTTATCCCGTTGGCGAAAAGGAAGTAGGACGCACGGCGCGTAATTTGATGCGTGATGCAGCTTTTGGATGGCACACCTGGAGTTGGGCACGTCTTCAATCACAAACCGGAACGTCAAAAGTATATTATTACTATTTCGATCAACATCCGCAGTATCCCGATAATTCATCACAAAGCGATCATGGAACGCCTCACGGGGTGGATGTGCCTTATGTCTTTAAACATATAAGCGATGATCAACCTTTTATGAGCAGCAAAACAGATGTTCAAATTTCTGATATCATGGCCAATTATTGGACCAATTTTGCCAAAACGGGTGATCCCAATGGCAGCGGTTTAACATCATGGCCTACATTTACCGAAAACAATTCCAATGTCATGTATTTGGGGCCAGGTGCTTCCGTTGGACCTGTGCCCGATGAGACTTCGTTAAAGGTGTTGGATGGTTATTTCGAGTGGCGTCGTTCGCCCGAAGGGATCATGTGGGCAAAATAGTATATTTCTGGCCATCGGGGTGTTTTGTGAATAAGTAAGTGTTAATAGTATGGACAGATGGTGATTTTGTGGAATTTTATCATTGTCTGATTTAGCCCTGATGGTCAGGAATTTTTTTGAGTGCATTTATTGTAGCAGTGCGATGGTTTTCTGTTTGAGGATGAAAAATTGGTTGTCAGTCGATAAAACGTTTTGTTCGAGTATATGAAAAAATGTATCGTTGTTTGCTTTGTTCTTATGGGATGTGTTATTGTGCAATCTCAAATTCAATCAAATAAGATGAAACCATCAAATGGTGCCTTTCATACCCATGAATACCCCAATTTGTTTTTAGAAGCCGGCTACGCTCAGTCCGAGATTGATCAGAAAGTCGATAAAGCATATCATGATTTGTTTGAGGGACCCAATCGCATCTACTTTGAAGTTGGAGATTCAATGGGATATGTCTCGGACTTGAAAAATCACGATGCCCGCACTGAAGGGATGTCGTATGGCATGATGGTGGCTGTGCAGTTAAATAAAAAAGAGGTGTTCGATCGCATCTGGCGTTGGTCAAAAGCTTATATGCAGCATCAACAAGGGCCGCGTGAGGGGTATTTTGCCTGGAGCATCCATCCCCAAACCTTAAAGAAAAATGCCGAAGGCTCAGCTTCGGATGGCGAACTATATTATGTGACGGCATTGTTGTTTGCATCTAATCGCTGGGGCAACGATACGGGCATCAATTATTATGGCGAGGCACGACGCATTTTGGATGCCATGTGGAAAAAGGACGGAACTGGTAGTGTTTATCATTTATTCAATATCGAGCATAAACAAATATCGTTTGTGCCCGAAGGGAGAGGTTATTTGTGGACTGACCCGTCGTATCACTTGCCTGCCTTTTTAGAAATATGGGCTGAATACGCCAAAGATGGTCATGAACAGTTTTATCGCGATTGTGCCGATACCTCACGTGTTTTTCTGCATCGTGCCTGTCATCCGGTGACCGGACTGAATGCCGATTATACCGAGTTTAGCGGCAAGCCGTTTTCAGCGCCATGGATGCCGGCTGCATTTCGTTACGATTCGTGGCGCGTTCCCATGAATGTGGCCATGGATTTTGTGTGGTATCATAAAGATGTGCAGTGGCAGACCGATTATGCCCGTCGCTTTCAGGCGTTCCTGCGTTCTCAGGGCATTGATACTTTTGTGGATCAATATAATTTGGATGGGTCAACGCCTGATTTTATTCTTCAGGCCGGCGAGTTTAAGAAGTTAAGGCATTCGTTGGGCTTGATATCTACTGCGGCTTGTGCTTCCTTGATGTTACGTGATGCGCAAAGCATGGCGTTTGTGCATAAGGTTTGGAATGCCAAACTTGAACCTTATGAAGACGTTTATTTTGATCCCTATTATGATGGTTTGCTGTATCTCTTTAGTTTGATGCATTTGAGTGGGAAATATCAGGTGATTAATGCTGATTGAGTTTGAGTAATGTACTCATATTTCAATGGGGTCGTTTTAGGGAAAATTCAGTTTTTGTGTTTGTCGATTGATCTGTGAAATCATGCCAAAGCAATGAATGATAACTTGCTTATCAATGTCGTTTAGTTCGTGACAAGCGAATAAAAGACAAGAAGAAATTTAGACAGCAGACAGATAGATTAGACTGTGAAGACGACAGATCTAAATATCTTTCCTTATCTCATCATCTGTCTCACAATCTTGCGTCTTCTTCTCTTAACTTAAAAACATTGACTTGCATATTGTGATAGAATTTGAGTGATTGGGTTATATTAAATGAAGACAGGAGGGGGGATGTGACAATCTTCCCTCCGTTTTTTAATACACGTATTATAAGGTATGGCAATCAATGTGCGAATTCTTTCGCTGATGAAGTTGAAAAATTGGAAATGAGCAATCGGCTGACTGTTTGTATGGTGATGCGGGATTGTATCGATGCAAATTGAATGGAGTAATGCTTCTTTGCCAACCTTATGGTACATTTATCATTGATGGTCATTTATTTGGCTTTATTTCTCCCCTTTTTTGATGGGTTATTGATCTTGATGATTCAAAAATGTCTGAGATTATAAACTCAATATCTGATTTTGATGGTCGATGAATTAGAGACAATGTACTTTTATTTATGAATCAGCAACAACCACCTGTGGTCCATGCGTGGGAAACATTAAACGAATGAAAGAAACTCGCAAGAAGTATGACAGTAACCCTGACTTTGATTTTATGTTCATTACCGATCAACGTAGCTCTCCCGAAAATGTATACAACGATTTGGTGGAGAAGCAAGAATTGAAGAACACCCACCGAATCACAAATGACGACTTTAATCAGTTAAGACAGTTATTCCGTTTTAATGGCATTCCGCGTTATGTGGTGATCGACGCAAAGGGTGATGTGATGAATGACAATTTCGAGATGCACAATTTTGAATTTGAATTGGGTAAATTATTTCCGTCATACATCAGTCAGAAGTGATTGTGATTGATCTTTTTTTCAACGGACTCACGTTTGGTGTGTGACTGAATTGTAAATATTTTGAAACATGAGAAATAGACTTTTATTGATTGTCGCCCTGTTCATCTCAGTAACACTTAAGGGACAAGTGTGGCCATATCAAAACCCCTCTCTGAGTTTTGAAGAACGAGCCAAAGACCTCATTTCGAGGCTGACCATCGAAGAAAAAGCCGCGCTGATGTGCGACCAGAGTGATGCCATTCCCCGTTTGGGAATCCGCAAGTTCAACTGGTGGAGCGAAGCATTGCACGGCTACGCCAACAACGACAGCGTGACCGTTTTCCCCGAACCCATCGGCATGGCAGCATCGTTCAACGATGCGTTGCTGTATGATATTTACAATGCCGTGTCCGACGAAGGACGTGCAAAGTACCATCAGCATTTGCGTCGTGGCAACGAGAACAAACGTTTCCTCAGCCTTTCGGTGTGGACACCCAATGTGAACATCTTTCGTGATCCCCGCTGGGGACGCGGACAGGAGACCTATGGCGAAGATCCCTACCTGACATCGCGCATGGGTGTGCAGGTGGTGAAAGGGTTGCAGGGGCCTGAAGATGCCAAATACCGAAAATTGTTGGCTTGTGCCAAACACTACGCCGTTCACTCTGGGCCTGAGTGGAGTCGTCATGAGCTGAACCTCAATAATGTGAATCCACGCTTGTTTAACGAAACCTATTTGCCGGCATTTAAAGCTCTTGTGCAAGAAGCCAACGTGCGCCAGGTGATGTGTGCCTATCAGCGACTTGATGATGAGCCCTGCTGTGGCAGCACCCGTTTGTTGCAACGCATCCTGCGTGATGAGTGGGGCTTTAAACACATCGTGGTATCGGACTGTGGTGCCATTACGGACTTTTATACCACACACAAGGTGTCGTCAACGCCGGTGCATGCAGCCTCCCAAGGCGTGTTGTCCGGTACTGATGTGGAGTGTGTGTGGGAAAATTATCCCTACAAAACCCTGCCCGAAGCCGTTGAACGAGGTCTGATGAAAGAGGAGGAGATCAACAAGAGCCTGATGCGCGTGTTGATTGGTCGTTTTGAGGTGGGCGATTTCGATGATGACGCTCTGGTGCCATGGGCGCAAATTCCTGCTTCGGTGTTGAATTGCGACAAGCATAAACAGTTAGCTTACCAAATGGCACAACAGAGCATGACGTTGCTTCAAAACAACAACAATATTCTGCCGTTGTCCAAATCGATGAAAAAAATTGCCGTGATTGGTCCTAATGCTGCCGATGAAGAGATGTTGTGGGGTAACTACAACGGTACACCCATTCATACAATTTCTATATTGAATGGCATCAAATCGAAAATTTCGGAAAATAAAATCTTCTACGACAAAGGTTGCGACCTGGTGGAGGACAAAGTGACCGAAAGCTACTTTTCGCAACTCTCGTTCGACGGGAAACGGGGTTTCACGGCTACTTACTGGAACAATCCTGCTCGTGAGGGCAATGCCGTGATTTCGCAACAAATCATCACACCCATAAAAAAAACCACTGCCGGGCAACACGAGTTTGCCTCGGGTGTGAAACTCGAAGGGTTTTCAGCTTTGTTTCAAGCTGAATTCACGCCTAAAGTTTCCGAAGAGTTGGTGTTCAAAGGCGGAGCCACGGGGTATTTTGAATTGCTGGTGAATGGCCAGCAGTTGCAGATGTACAACAATTGGCGCACGTTGCCGGGACGCATCCCCTATCAGTTTGAAGCCGGGAAAAAGTATCACATCGAACTTCGTTACGCCCAGCTCAATAACTGGCAAGCCAACATTGAATTTGATTTTGGCAAGGAAGTGGATGTGGATTACACCGAATTGGTTCGTAAGCTCAAAGGCATCGAAACCGTGGTGTTTGTGGGTGGTTTGTCGGGTAAGCTCGAAGGTGAGGAGATGCCTGTTTCGTATCCCGGATTCAAGGGAGGCGACCGTACCGATATTGAACTGCCGGCTGTGCAGCGCAACTGTCTCAAAGCATTGAGAGCAGCCGGTAAGAAAGTGATTTATGTCAACTGCTCGGGGGCAGCCATTGCCCTGCAACCCGAAACGCAAAGCTGCGACGCCATCCTGCAGGCATGGTATCCCGGTGAAATGGGCGGACTGGCTGTTGCCGATGTGTTGTTTGGCGATTATAATCCCGGCGGAAAGTTGCCTGTTTGCTTTTATAAAAATTCCGACAAACTGGGCGATTTTGAAGATTATTCCATGAACGACCGTACTTATCGATACACCACCGATTATTTGTTTCCTTTTGGTTTTGGTTTGAGCTACACGAGTTTTCAAATAGGCAAGGCCGGCATCAGTCAATCAAGTATTAAGGCCAATGAGAAAGTAACGTTGACCATTCCTGTGAAAAATACGGGCAAGCGAGCCGGAACTGAAATTGTGCAAGTGTATGTGCGTAAGGTGAACGATGTGGATGGTCCGCTGAAAACTCTGCGAGGTTTTCAACGCGTGGAACTGGCACCTGGAGAATCACAATCTGTCAGCATTGAACTCACGCCGTCATCGTTTGAGTTTTATGATTGGAGCCTGCGGCAAATGGCTGTGACTCCGGGACAGTACGAAGTATATTATGGTAACAGTTCGGCTTCCGAAGCTTTGCAAATGACCATGGTCACCATTCAATGATCTCCCTTTAGTGACTCATCCATGGTGGCGATGGTGTCTTGGTCATTATGGTGGGTTTTTGTTCAATTAAGAGATATTGTTCCATTTAGAGAAGAAAATGATCGTGTGTTTGATGGATGATAAGATGAAGAAATCATTTTTTAGGTGAATTCTTATGGTCTCATCACTCTCTTCTAACTGTCTTTAGTCTAATCATCTTCTCGTCTCTTTTGTGAATCGCACTGACTAAGCGACCTTGAATGATCAGATATCAACCTTATTGTTTTTATAAACCAAATTAATGATTGAATCATGAAACAAAAACGAACCACTGTTCTCATCATGGCTTTGGCCATGGCCGCCGGCATGCATTGTGCCCAGGCTCAAATCGCCATTGTTGAAGATTTTAAACCCACCCCGGTGAATCAACCCGGCAGTCCATTTCCGCAAGTTAATTCCGAAGGTCGTGTGCGCACCCAAATTCTCGCACCCGATGCTAAACGCGTGCAACTCGACATTGGTGCTGTGAAATATGAGATGGTGAAGGACGAAAACGGGGTGTGGACCGGTGAATCGGCGCCCCAGGATGTCGGCTTTCATTATTATCAACTGAACATCGACGGCGCATCGGTGCCCGATCCCGGCAGTTTGTTTTTCTTTGGAGCCTGCCGTTGGGGCAGTGGCATCGAAATCCCTTCGGACGATCAGGATATCTTTGCCTTAAAAAATGTACCTCACGGTCATGTGCACGAAGTGTTGTTTCCATCTAAAAGTACCAACACCTCGCGACGGGCTTTTATTTACACCCCTCCCGGTTACGAACAAGAGACATCTAAACGCTATCCGGTGCTTTATCTTCAACACGGTTATTGCGAAAACGAATATTCATGGCCCATGCAGGGACGTGCCAACCTGATTATGGATAATCTCATTGCCGAAGGTAAGGCCAACCCGTTTATTATTGTGATGACTTACGGGATGACCAACGAGATTAAGTTTGGTGGCTTGCGCGATTTCGACATCAAACCCTTTCAAACTGTTTTGGTGGATGAGTTGATTCCGTATGTAGATACTCACTTCCGTACTTTGGCCGATCAAAAACATCGTGCCATGGCCGGCCTTTCCATGGGATCGATGGAGACAAAAACCATTGTGATGAATCGCCCCGAAGTGTTTTCGCACATCGGTTTGTTTAGTGGCGCTCTTTTTCAGCCCGATGAGGTGAAAAACAAAGCCAATGTGAAGTTGATTTTTCAAAGCACCGGAAGCAAAGAACGCCCCGATGCCGTGAAACAGTCCACCGAAGCTCTGAAACAAGCCGGCATCAATGCAGCCTGGTATGTGTCGGAGGGAACGGCGCACGAGTTCCACACCTGGCGACGCAGCTTACACCAGTTCGCCCAATTGTTGTTTAAGTGAGATAGGGGTTTGGAGCTCATTCTCTGTGACGTCGTACATAAGTCTTGATACTTGTGTCTTGCGTCTCTAAATTTATGCTGATGATAGTAAATAACTTAAAGATTTTGTCCATGGCCATTGCGATGGTGATGGGCAACATCACTTTTGCGCAAACAGCAAAAGTGAACGACGATTTTAAACCATCGGAAGTGAACCAACCCGGCAAACTTTACCCGCAGGTTAATTCACAAGGGTGTGTGCGTGTTCAAATATCGGCACCCGACGCTAAAATGGTGCAGCTCGACATTGGCGGAGTGACAAACAACCTGGTGAAAGATGGCAACGGCCTTTGGACAGGGGAGTCGGCGCCCCAGGATCCCGGGTTTCACTACTATCAGTTGAATGTCGATGGTGCTTCGGTGCCCGATCCGGGCTCAAGATATTTTTACGGTGCCGGTCGATGGGGCAGTGGCATTGAAATACCTGCTGACGACAGCCATATTTTCGCGTTGCAGGATGTGCCCCACGGCTTGGTCAGCGAGCTGAACTATTTTTCGAAACACACGGGGTTGATGCGGCGTTGTTTTGTTTACACCCCGCCGGGATATGAGGCCGATGCCAACATGCGTTATCCAGTTCTGTATTTACAACATGGTAGTTTTGAAGACGAAACCGGATGGATCGGTCAGGGAAAGGCCAACTTAATCCTCGATAATTTAATTGCCCACCACAAGGCGTTGCCCATGATTGTGGTGATGGACAATGGTTATGCCTTTAAACCCCTTGCGAGTGCCGATGGCAATGCCCGTCCTGCTTCGGTATTTGAAGAGGTGATGATGCAGGAGATTATTCCCTTGATAGATTCCCGATTTCGGACTGTTGTCCATCGTGATCATCGTGCCATTGCCGGACTCTCGATGGGAGCCAATCAAACCATGCGCATCGCCATGAATCATCTGGATCACTTTGCATGGTATGGCGGTTTTAGCGGCACGGCCAATTACCCCAGTGCCCAGCCCATTGATGTGGATACTTTTTTAGACGGGAAATTCAAAAACGG
Organism: Breznakibacter xylanolyticus; assembly: GCF_003254275.1. Classification (GTDB taxonomy): domain Bacteria; phylum Bacteroidota; class Bacteroidia; order Bacteroidales; family Marinilabiliaceae; genus Breznakibacter; species Breznakibacter xylanolyticus. The sequence goes on from NZ_QKZK01000010.1 coordinate 17,866, forward strand.
CTCGTGGGTCAATCAACAGTTGCAGCTGCTGTGGTTGGGCGTGGGCACCAAAGAGGAGCCTGTCTTTCCTAAGTCTATCGGTGCGTTTCGAAACATGTTAGAGCAACAAGGTATTCGCCATGTCTTTTATGTATCGCAGGGAACTGCACATGAGTGGCACACCTGGCGACGATCGTTGCATCAATATGCACAATTGGTATTTAAATGATAGGAACCTGTCTGTTCGCGAAGCCATGAACCGGATTACAATTCTCAATTTCTAAGTATTGCATCACATGATGGATTATCAAATTTCTTGTATGTCAATATTGGGTGTTGTTCTGATGATATAGGTGTGCTTGTTTGACGTTGAGTTTGCTTAACTGTTATTTCGGGTGGTTTCAACGGATAATGAAATGTATTTTTTTGTGTGAAGCAAGTCGGTTGCTGAACCCTTCTTGTATTTGTTAAATCATGTTCACATTAGTAATTTTTATAATGGATCAAAATCAAATGTTTAGTATGAATGGCATTTTTTCAAATGGCTTTGCCTCTTTGTTTATGAAATTGATATTCGTGATCATTATCGCCTATCTGGTCATGATGGTTATTAATTTTTTAAGGGATAAGTTCATCAATAAAGAGCCGATGTTCCAAAAAAATGACATCGGTGAATTGTTGCAGATCTTGTATAAGGTGTTTATTTTCTCCGGATTAGGATTTATGGTAGGAAATATTGTTCAATTTTTTTTCACTCAACGCCCCCAATATGCGGGTAACATCGGTGCCTCTATGATTGTCAATAATAATTGGGATGATTTGAAAATTGGAATCATCCTGATTTTTATTGCGATCGGGTTTAATGCTGCTCGCATAATTCTTGATAAAAGGAAGTGATGGTTGGTGTCTGGTTTCATTTTCAAAACAAGTATCGCTGAACTGATTGATGATGTTATCTCCTCTGAATGATCTTGTTATGCCGATTTGGGAAGCGAAATTTATCCGACTCAAGTCTTAATAGATATCATCTCAGCGACTTTATTACAACTATCTAACTCCTCTGGGGTTATCTGTTTTTTTATTTAAACGCAAGTCGTTACAAATAAACTCAGCGCCTTTCTTGGTATAGCCAAGCGACTGCGTCGATTAGCGCCTCAGCGTTTATCTATCTCTCTGCTTCTATATAAAATCACAATTCGTTCTCTGAATCATATTAAAAACATTAATATATGAACCTCTTTTCGAAACTCTCCTGGATGGGGACATTGTTGTTGGGGACATTTGCCATTCAGGCACAAAACCCCATTGTTCAAACTTATTTCACGGCCGACCCGGCGCCCATGGTGCATGATGGTACGGTGTACCTGTACACATCGCACGACGAAGACTCTACGGTTAACAACTTCTTTACCATGTACGATTGGCGCTGCTATTCGTCGAAAGATATGGTGAACTGGACTGACCATGGCGCTGTGGCTTCGCTCAAAAACTTTAAATGGCTCGATAAAACCAATGGCGCATGGGCTGTGCAGTGTATCGAACGTAATGGCAAGTTTTACTTGTATGTGCCCATTCACGGTGAAGGCATTTCGGTGTTGGTGGCCGATGCCCCTACCGGGCCGTTTCGTGACCCTCTGGGCAAACGACTCATCGAGAGTGATCATCTTTGGCAGGATATTGACCCCACGGTGGCCATCGACGATGATGGGCAGGCTTACCTCTATTGGGGAAACCCCAGTTTATGGTATGTGAAGCTCAATGAGGATATGGTGTCGTACGACAAAAGCATTGGCGATAACGGCATCGTCTCCATCGAAATGACTGCCGAAGCCTTTGGAGCCAAAACCGGTCGCGATGGAAAGCCAGGCACCACTTACACCGAAGGCCCCTGGTTTTATAAGCGCAATGGTTTGTTTTATATGGTGTATGCTGCTGAAGGCATTCCCGAATACATTGCCTATTCCACCGCAACATCGCCCATGGGACCCTGGACGTATCGTGGGCACATCATGAAACGTGCCGATCATTTGGCGTTTACCAACCATGCCGGCATTATTGATTTTATGGGTAATTCCTATTTCTTTTATCACGACCATTCATTGTCGAAAGGGCAAGGCTTTAAACGTTCAACAAGCGTGGAGCAATTTGCTTATAATGCTGACGGAAGTATCCCCCTGATTACCCCAACCAAAACCGGCATCACCCAAAGTGTGGCCAATCTCGATCCTTATAAACGAGTAGAAGCCGAAACCATTGCCTGGAGTGAAGGGGTGAAAACGGCAGGCAACAGTCAAACCGGCGTATATGTGACCAAAATCGAGAATGGCGATTATCTGATCGTACGCAGCGTTGATTTCTCTTCGGGCGCCAAATTGGTCGAGGCAATGGTTTCGCCCCTTTATGGCGGTAAAATCGAAATCCGAATCGATAAAATCGACGATCCCGTGGTTGCAACAATCATCGTTGATCCACAAGGCGGAGGGGGTAAGTGGAAAACCGTTTCGGCACCCGTTTCCAACCTGAGCGGTGTACACGATGTCTATTTCGTATTCAAAGGCGAAAAAGATTTGTTCGACTTCGACTGGTGGCAATTTTCAAAATAATGATTCAGATTCATTGTCGGTTTTAAGCAAGATTAATATTTAATGGTTCGTAGATATCGTTCTGCAATTAGCAAAATTGAAATAAGAATGAAAAAATACTTGTGTATTCCATTGATGATGTTCAGTTGTTATTCGTATTCTCAATGTCCGGCGGGATCAATTACATCTGAGCAAAACTTGGTTGTGAATGGAGATTTTGAAGAAAGAAATAAATCGTTTGCATCTGATTATCTATATCATAAATCGGAGGGAGCCGGTCATTATTCAATCGTTACGGATGCTGCAATATTTTCAAATGAATATTTCCGTGGTAAGGGAGATGGCTTCTTTATGGCTGTAGATGGTGCCGCAGGTGTAAATAAAACTGTTTGGAAACAACTCATCAATGTTAAAAAGAATACCAACTATTTTTTCTCCTGTTGGGTCAATACCTTAAATGTCAGTACTGGACCTCCTGCCGTTTTACAATTTTCTATCAATGGGAAACTATTAGACAAGCCTTTTCATTGTCCAAATCAATTACACAAATGGGAACAGTTTTCAGTATTGTGGAACTCTGGAAATGAAGAAAATGCTGTCGTTCGCATCGTTAGTCAAAATCCACATTTACATGGTAATGATTTTGGATTGGACTGTATTAAGTTTTATGAATGCACGGAAGTTCAATTGAAAATTGAAGAAAATAAATCGATTGTTCTTCGGAATGTACTGTTTGAAACCAATAGTGCTTCATTGTTGGAGTCGTCTTATTCTGAGCTTAATAAGTTAGTCGATTATTTATCCAAGAATATTGATAAGACAATTGCAGTTTTTGGTTATACTGATAATGTTGGGAGTGAAGAATTCAATCAGAAATTATCAGAAGAAAGAGCAAGATCTGTCATGACTTATATGCTTCAATGTGGAATAGATGGTTCGAGAATGACATTTCTAGGACATGGTGAGAACAATCCAATCGCAAGTAATGAGACCATCGAAGGTCGGCAGAAGAATAGACGTGTGGAGTTTATTATTAATGCGAATTAATAGTAACGAAGTCGTGGCCTTTTGTTAGGGTGTAAATTCAATAACTGAAAAAGTGCCTGATCGCGAAGCTCAGGTTTTGTTTTACGTGAAATTCGCAAGCAGATCACTAACCTGTTGAATTGATGGCCGGTGATGTACGTTTCGCAAGGACTCTTTTTTCTCTTAAGGAAACGATATGGATTGTTGATTCAATGTCGTTAAGTTAGTGCGATTCACAAAAGAGACAAGAAGATGATGAGACTAAAGACAGATAGATTAGACTGAAGAGACGAAGTTCACGGATCTAAATATCTGTTTTTTCATCTCATCATCTGTCTCTTCGTCTGACATCTTTTTCTCTTAACTAAACGACATTGATTGTTGATTTGTCGTTTGATGATTGATTTGAAATAGTATAAATTGAAATAGTATGAAGAAACGAATGAGTATTCAAAAGCGAATTGCTTTCAATGGAGCCTTGGTGTTGGCATTTATGTTGACCATGTGCACCCCAAAACCTCCTCAGAATGAGGATGTCGTAAAAATGTCCGTCGACGTCACGCAAAGTGGCCCTGAAATCAACCGTCACATCTTTGGCCAGTTTGCCGAACATTTGGGCACGGGCATTTACGGCGGCATTTGGGTGGGACCCGAATCGGAAATCCCCAATACCCGCGGGATTCGTAATGATGTGGTGAAAGCTTTAAAGGCCATCAAAGTGCCCAACGTGCGCTGGCCGGGCGGTTGTTTTGCCGATCAGTACCACTGGCGCGATGGCATCGGTGCACCCGAGGAACGCAAAAGTCGCATCAATGTCAGCTGGGGCGGTAGTCCCGAAGCCAACACCTTTGGCACGCATGAATATTTCGATTTCATTTCTCAAATTGGTTCCGAAGCCTTTATTTCGGCCAATGTGGGATCGGGTACTGTGCAGGAATCGGCTGATTGGCTGGAGTATCTCACGGCTTCAGGGTCGACATTGGCTCTCGAGCGTGCCCGAAACGGTCACCCCGACCCCTACGATGTTGCCTTTTGGGGCGTGGGCAACGAAGTGTGGGGATGCGGCGGTCCTTTTACCCCGCAGGAATATATCACCGAGCTTAAAAAGTTTGCCACTTTTACCAATAACTACAATGCCAACGTCAATACTCAGTTTGTTGCGGTGGGCCCCGACTCGTTTGATGAATACAGCTTTGGCTATCCCGAAGCCATCATGGAGGCCTGGGCAAAGAAAACCTGGACCTGGGATATTCAAGGGCTTTCGTTGCACATGTACACGCGTGGCGGCTGGCCGGCAGTGATTCCTGCTACCGGTTTCAACGAATCGGGATACGCAGCAGTCATTAAGGAAACTCTGGAAATGGACAAATTTATCAGCGACAATCGCGCCATCATGGATAAGTTCGACCCCGAACACAAAGTGTCGATCATGGTGGATGAGTGGGGCACCTGGTATGCACCCACCGAAGGGACCAATCCCGGTTTTCTGCAACAGCAAAACTCACAACGCGATGCTGTGTTGGCGGCTTTGAATTTCAACATCTTTATTCGTCATGCCGAGCGGGTGAAAGGGGCTAACATTGCCCAGATGATCAATGTGTTGCAAGCCATGATTCTGACCGAAGGTGAGAAGATGGTGCTCACACCCACTTATCACACTTTCCGCATGTACGTGCCTTTTCAGGATGCTACGCGTTTGCCAATCAATTTCAATAAAGGCTTTTATAAAGAAGGAACCATTGAATTGCCGCGTGTGGATGCCATTGCTGCCAAAGGAAGAGATGGCAAAATTTACGTGGCCATCACCAATATCGACCCCAAAAACAACGCTTCGTTGGATCTCTCGTTTGATGAGCAAACCATCAAGGATGTGAAGGGGGAAACGCTGTATGCTTCGGCCATTGATGCTGTTAACACATTTGACAACCCTAACAATGTTGCTCCTACATCCATTAACGCAAGTTTAACGGGCAGCAATGTGTCGGTAACGGTGCAGCCTCAGTCGGTCACGGTGCTCGAAATTGTATCGGAGTGATTGCGTTTGGAGGTTTTGGTTTATAGCATCCACCTGTTCTGTGAATTCATTTGACTTGTAATTCATATTGCTGCTTATCCTTTTTTTAACGATCCACTAAAGCCATGAAAGTATGGTTTTAGTGGATTTTTTTGTGACCATCGAAGATGTTTCTCTGATTGATGAATATGGTGTTTCCGGATAAGAATTGTTGATGAAGGTTCAATCTCCGTTTTTGTGCACGCATATCCTCTCAGCGTGATCCATTTCAATTTGTGGTCACAGAAGCGCGTCGGATGCGATGATTCTTTTCGTCTATTTATTAATGCTCACTTTTTCATGTGGTTGGTGTTGTTCGATGTGTCTGATTTTAGAAATTAAATGTCTGATTTTGGAAGTCGGCTTTGTTGCTTCTGTGTAATTTTAACAAGCATTTAATTTTTTTTTCAGAATGTGCATGTTCACAATTTGCGGTCGATGTGATGTTCATGAAATCGATAGGAAGATGTCGCTTGTGAGGTGACTGGTTTGCATTGTGAAGAAGGGATTACTGGAATATACTTTAAAGTTTGATATATGAGAAAATTAATGACTTCTGTTTTGGCATTATTCTGCTTTGCGGCCATGTTTGCTCAGCCGATGAAAGAGGTGAAGTACGTGTCGGAGCATCAAGCCAACGGCTATTTTGCTATCAAACAAGGAAACGAGGCAACACCTTTGTTGCTCAGTTCTGTCGATTTCCCGGGCGTCATTCGCGCTGTGAATGATCTTCAGGAGGACATCTTCAAGGTTACAGGGTTGAAACCTGCTGTGTTTCAAAATAAAGCTCCCGGCGCCAAACAGGTCATTATCGCCGGAACCATCGGCAAAAGCCCGTTGATTGACGGTTTGGTGGCCAAAAAGTTGATTGATGCCAAGGCCTTAAAAGGCAAATGGGAAAAGTTCATCATCACAACCATTGCCAATCCCATGCCGGGTGTTGAGAGTGCCCTGGTGATTGCCGGTAGCGGCAAGCGGGGCACCATCTATGGCATTTACGACCTGTCGGAACAGATGGGCGTTTCACCCTGGTACTGGTGGGCTGACGTGCCGGTAGCCAAAAAGGAAAATGTTTTTGTGATGCCGGGCATCTACACTAAAGGCGAACCGGCAGTGAAATATCGGGGCATCTTTATCAACGACGAGGCGCCTTGTCTCACCGGTTGGGTCAAACATACTTACGGCACCGATTATGGCGACCACCGTTTTTATTCACGTGTGTTTGAACTCATCTTGCGTTTAAGAGGTAACTATTTGTGGCCGGCCATGTGGAATTGGTCCTTTTATGCCGATGATGCCATGAACGGTAAAGTGGCCGACGAGATGGGTGTGATCATTGGCACTTCTCACCACGAGCCAATGGCGCGCAACCATCAGGAGTGGACGCGTAAGCGTAAGGAACACGGCGCATGGAACTATGCCACCAATCAAAAAGTCATCGATCAGTTTTTCAGGGATGGCATTGAGCGTATGAAAAGCACCGAAGATATTGTCACCATTGGCATGCGCGGTGATGGCGATGAGGCCATGTCCGACGAAACCGATGTGCAGCTGCTCGAACGTGTGGTGAAAAACCAGCGCCAAATCATTGCCGACGTTACCAAGAAGCCGGCCAACAAAACCACTCAAATTTGGGCGTTGTACAAAGAAGTGCTCGATTATTACGATGCCGGCATGCGTGTGCCCGATGATGTGATCATGTTGCTTTGCGACGACAACTGGGGCAACGTGCGCCGCTTGCCCAACGAAAAAGAACGCCAACATCCGGGCGGGTGGGGTATGTACTACCATGTCGATTATGTGGGTGCGCCCCGCAACACCAAGTGGCTCAACGTAACCCCCATTCAGCACATGTGGGAACAGTTGCAACTCACCTACGATTATGGCGTTGACAAACTTTGGGTGCTCAATGTGGGCGACATCAAACCCATGGAATACCCCATCACCTTGTTCATGGACATGGCATGGGAGCCCAAGCGCTACACCGTTAACAATCTGCTGGATCATCCCCGAAAATTTTGCGCACAACAGTTTGGTGACGACCAGGCCGATGAGGCCATGCGAATCCTCAACCTTTACAGCAAGTACAATGGTCGTGTTACCGCCGAAATGCTTGATAAAGACACTTACAACCTCGAAACCGGCGAGTGGAAAATGGTGTCGGACGAATACCTCAAGCTTGAAGCAGAAGCGTTGCGTCAATACCTGTCGTTAAAACCCGAGTGTCGCGATGCTTACAAGCAGTTAATTCTGTTTCCCGTGCAGGCAATGGCCAATCTTTACGAGATGTATTACTCACAGGCCATGAACCACAAGCTGTTTGCCGAGAAAAACCCCCAAGCCAACCTGTGGGCCGACAATGTGGAGCGTACTTTTAGACGTGACGCCGAGTTGGAGTACGATTACAACAATGTGATGTCGGGCGGCAAGTGGAAAAACATGATGATTCAGAAAAAAATTGGCTACACTTCGTGGAACGATAACTTCCCTGCCAATCAGCTTCCGCAAATCTACCGAATGGAGAATCCAGAATCGGCCGTTGGAAACTATGTGTTTACTCCCGCCAATGGTTATGTATCTATGGAAGCAGAGCATTATTTCTCCAAAAAAGATGCAGCCAAGGCGCAGTGGACTGTGATTCCCTATTTGGGACGCACGCTGAGCGGGGTGGCCGTGATGCCTTACTCGCAGCCCGTTGATGGCGCCTCCATCTCCTATAAAATGCAATTGCCCGCCGATGTTCGCCAGGTGAAGGTGCATGTGGTGGTGAAATCGACCCTGGCATTTAAAAATCTCGATGGCCATCGTTATTCTGTTGGCTTTGATGGTGGTTCAGCTCAGGTGGTCAACTTCAACAACAACCTGAACGAGAAGCCTGAAAACATCTACTCCATTTTCTATCCTACCGTGGCACGCCGCGTCATTGAAAAAACGGTGCAGTTGGATGTCCCCGCTTCGGCCGATGGCATGCAGGTGTTGACGCTCTCCCCCTTGGATCCGGGTGTGGTGTTCGAGAAAATTGTGGTCGATTTTGGCGGGTTCAAAAAGTCGTACTTGTTTATGGATGAATCGCCCAATAAACGTGTGGTGAATCAATGATATTGATACCTAATAAAAATGGGAATAAATAAATTTGGCCTATGGTTAATGGCTTGGGGGTGCACCATTGCACTCCTGAGCCAAAACCCAATCATCCGCGATCAGTTCACGGCTGACCCTACGGCACGGGTTTTCAATGGCAGGATGTATGTTTATCCTTCACACGATATTTTGGCTGAGGAAGGCAAGGGACGTCCGGGGTGGTTTTGCATGGAAGATTACCATGTTTTTTCATCCGATAACCTCACGCAATGGATCGACCATGGCGTGATTGTCAGCCAAAATGATGTCCTATGGGGCGATTCGACCTCGTATAGCATGTGGGCACCCGACTGTGTGGAACGCAACGGCAAATATTACTTCTATTTCCCTGCCAACAATCGCGTGGTGGATGCCACCGGTCGAAAAGGATTTTCCATCGGCGTGGCCATTGCCGATCATCCCGAAGGGCCTTTTGTTCCTCAGTCCGAACCCATTCAAAACGTGAGGGGCATCGATCCCAATGTGTTCATTGACAAAGATGGACAGGCTTATTTGTACTGGTCGATGCAAAACATTTATGTGGCCAAGCTGAAAGACAATATGTTGGAGCTCGATTCGGAGCCATTGATCATCGCCAACTTGCCCGATAAGGGCTTAAAGGAAGGACCCTTCGTGTTTGAGCGAAACGGACTTTATTACCTCACTTTCCCGCATGTCGAAAACAACATTGAGCGATTGGAGTACGCCATCGGCAAACATCCCATGGGCCCCTTCGAAATGACAGGCGTCATCATGGACGAATCGCCCCTCAATTGCTGGACTAACCATCAATCCATTGTGCACTACAACCATCAGTGGTATCTGTTTTATCATCAAAACGAATATTCACCCAATTTCGACAAGAACCGCTCCATCTGTATTGACAGCCTCTTTTTCAATGCCGATGGAACCATTCGGAAGGTTCTCCCGTCGCGTCGGGGTGTGGGCATCACCCCGGCCAATGCCACCATTGAGATCGATCGCTACAGCGCCATCGGCGGAAGCAGTGCGAAAATTGAGTTTGTCGATTCGCTCAATGTGTTCAAGGGTTGGAAAACTGTTTTTCACCACGCTTCGGATTGGATACAATACAATGCGGTTGATTTTGGAACCAGCCAATTCAAAACCATTCAGTTGAAGGCTTTCGCGCCCAAGGGGGGAACTTTGCAAATCAGGCTCAATAGCATCGATGGCCCGCTTTTGGGTGAAGTAAAGGTGCCTTCCGGTAGCGATTGGACTTTGGTTGAGGCCAATTTAACGAATCTTAAATCGGGGGTTCACAATCTGTTTGTGAAAACCACACATGACCAATGGATTGAAGTCGATTGGTTAAATTTTAAATAATTTAAATCCTTATTCTATGACGAAAACATTTGCATTCCTGAGTCTTGCGCTCATCGTGTCCACCACCATGTGGGCACAAAAAGTGATTGAAAACCCACGTTTTGCCGCCACCACGGCCGATTATGTGAAGATCACCCGCATTGAATTGCACGATACCATCACCAAAGTCGATTTTGAAGTGAGGTATTTCCCCAAATGGTGGATTTCGGTGTCATCTGCCGCAACCTATATCCGAAATAGCAATGGTGGCGATAAATTGTTTGTGGTTCGTGCCGAAGGCATCAAAATGAACGAACAACACTGGACGCCTGAAAGTGGCTTGAATCAATACACCCTCTATTTCCCTGCTCTTGATAAAAATATCGAAAAGATTGATTTTATGGAAGAGTCGTGGAAGATTTATGACCTCGACATCAGTGGCAAGCCTTATGTCCCCACCATCCCGGTTGCTTTGCATGGCGATTGGCTGACTACCGATGGCAGCAATCAATGGACATTTACTTTTTACGACAATCAGGTCATTTGGCGCGATCGGGTTTGGAAACCCCAATCAGTGACCCCCATGGGCAAAGGCTACCAGATGCAGCTGAGCAATGGCAACGAAACGGCTCATTTGTATTTGAATTTTAAAAAAGAGAACGTCTTGATTGGCACCTCTCCCAAACAAATGCAGATGTACAGCCGCATTCAAACCCGTAAAGTCGGGGCTGAATTGGAGAGTGACGATAAGTTTGACATCAAGGGATTTACCCCCGATACTGCCTCCTATTCCGGTTTCATTGTGGGCTATCATCCCAAAATTAGAAAAACTGCGATGGTGCAATATATGGATGTGATCACCGGTCAGCACAAAAAGCAGTTAATAGAAATTGCTCCCGATGGCAGCTTCAGTTGTCGGCTGGCATTGCTGAATCCCACACAGATGATGTTTGAATTTGGGAGCAATCAACGTGAAGTCGTTTATTTGGAACCCGGCAAGACATTGTTTCATCGCATGGACTTGGCCGAGTACAACACCCCCTTTCAAAGCTATGAGCAATATAGGACTCGTCGTCGCTTGTCGCTATACATGGGCGAATCGGGTCGTTTAAACAATGAGCTGCTCGCTATGGATACCCTTCGGTATTTCGATTTCAACGATATGATGAGCAAAGTGCTGGACATGTCCGCTGCCGATTACAAAGCTTATTGCCTGGATGTGATGAAACGCGAGCAAGATGCATTGAAACAATTTGCATCGAACCATGCGGTAAGTTCAAAGACTTATCAAGTTAAGGAGATGTCGATTCGCTTCAATGCCTTTACCAATATTCTATCTTACAAAATGAATAAGGAACAGGCTTATCGGAAAAAGAATCAAATATCGAATCCGCGTCAAAGTATTCCATTGGAGATTGAACAAGTTGCTCCTGCATTTTTTGATTTCATGACTGCCGACGAATTGAATGACCCCATGTCATTACTCGTGGCTAATGATTATTTTTTTCTAATCAACCGTTTGCAGTATCACGATCATGTTCGTCCTGCTGTGAATTTTCGATGGGTGGCTTTCAAGGATTCGTTGCAAAACAGGGGTGTGACCTTGACCGAAGCTGATTTGGCCTTTTGGGACGGGATGATTGATTGCAAAAGTTATGATGACGAAAGGAAGAAACAAGCAGCAGGTCTTCCTGCGGTGGTGGGTGATCACATCGATTTGTTGAACTTCATCAGTATCAAAGGGTATCAAATTATCGTCGATCAAAACTTGAAGAAATTCTTCGGTTTGGATAACGGATTGGCAACGGATTTCATGAAATCGCATAGCTTCTTTTCAGTCATTCAAAGCGCTCAACGACCTTTTAATGATGAAGAACGACAAGCCATTGATACCGCCTTTTCGGTTCCTTTTATTGCTCAGTACTTGTTGAAGAGTAGTGATGAAATGCAGCAGGAAATTGCTGCCCGCATCGAAGCCAACAAGCATAAAACCGGCTACAAGATTAACGAAACTCCTAAGACCGAAAGTGATAAGATTTTCGATGCCATGATGGCCAACTATAAGGGAAAAGTGGTGGTGGTCGATTTTTGGGCTACTTGGTGCGGCCCCTGTCGGAGCAGCATCGAAGAGATGAAGAGCGTGAAAGAGGAGTTGGCCGGTAAAGACGTCGAGTTCGTGTACATCACCAACGATAGCTCCCCGCTTGATACCTGGAACCTGATGATTCCCGATATCAAGGGACAGCATTATCGCGTGAATCCCGACGAATGGAATTATTTATCGTCAAAATTCAATATTTCCGGTATTCCGCATTATGTGTTGGTGAATAAAAATGGCGAAGTGGTGAATCCCAAGTTTTCCGAGGCTCGCCAGAATGAATCCTTGAAACGAATTTTAGAGGCGCAGTTGCTTGAACCTGCTATTCAATAGTTTTTTAGATGTGTGTATCAATCGACCATTGGTCGTTAAATGTATGTTTATGAGATTTCTGAATGTGGCTCTGTTGGTCTTTCTGGGGGTGGTGGCTTTGCACGGCCAAAAAGGCGGAAAACTGAAAATGTGGTACGATAAGCCTGCCACCGTGTGGAACGAGGCATTACCCGTTGGTAATGGCCGATTGGGTGCCATGGTTTTTGGGAATCCAGCCACTGAAAAAATTCAGCTCAACGAAGCTACTTTTTGGTCGGGTGGGCCTTTGCGCAACGATAATCCCAACGCCCTGAAGGTATTGCCCCTGGTGCGGCAGTTGATATTTGACGGAAAACATTTTGAAGCCGAAAAGCTGATTAATCAAAATATGATGACCCAGCTTCATGGCTCAAAATATCAGGTGATTGGTGATTTAAACCTCGCTTTTAACGGGCATGAGGGATATACCGATTATTACCGTGAATTGGATCTCGAGAGGGCTGTTTTTACCACCACTTATCGTGTCAACGATGTGACTTACAAGCGTGAAGTGTTCGCATCACAGCCCGATCAGGTGATTGTGGTTAAGTTGTCGGCCGATAAACCCGGGATGCTCACATTTACTGCCGGATTAAGTGGCCCCTTGCAAAAAACATCTGCTGCATTGGCCGGCAATATTCTCGAAATGACAGGTCTTTCGGGAACGCACGAAGGTGTAGCCGGTCAGGTGAAATTCAATGCTCGTGCCAAAGTCATACCTCAGGGGGGTACCTCCACGATGGAAGGCCATCAAATTAGCGTTAAGAATGCCAATGAGGTGGTTATTATGGTTTCCATTGCCACCAATTTTGTCGATTACCTGACGTTGACCGCCGATGAGGATGCCAAATGCAAAGCTTATTTGGATGCTTGCGGAAAAAAGCCGTACCCAAAGTTATTGTCCAATCATCAAGCGGCTTATCAAAAGTACTTTAAACGGTCTGCATTCGATTTGGGCACCTCGGCAGCGGCGTCTTTGCCCACCGATGTTCGCATCAAAAACTTTGCGCAAACCCATGATCCCGAGTTGGTGTCGATGTATTACCAGTTTGGACGTTATTTGCTCATTTCGAGTTCTCAACCCGGTGGCCAACCGGCCAACCTGCAAGGCATCTGGAATGGAAGCACCGATCCGGCCTGGGATAGCAAGTACACCATCAACATCAACACCGAAATGAACTATTGGCCGGCCGAAAAGTGCAACCTTTCCGAGATGCACGAGCCGTTGATTCAGATGGTGAAGGAGTTGTCGCAAGCCGGCCGGCAAACCGCGCGTGATATGTATGGCTGCCAGGGGTGGGTGGCGCATCACAATACCGATATCTGGCGTATTACCGGTTTGGTCGACGGTGCTTATTGGGGCATGTGGCCCACTGGTGGCGCATGGTTAACACAACATTTGTGGGACAAATACCTTTATAGCGGCGATTTAACGTACCTCGAAGCCGTTTATCCTGTGATGAAATCAGCCAGCGATTTCTTCAAATGTGTTTTGGTTGAGGAGCCCATTCACAAGTGGTTGGTGGTGACTCCTTCGGTATCGCCCGAGAACAATCCGGCCGGACGCCCTTCTGTATGTGCCGGAGCCACCATGGACAACCAGATTGTGTTTGACCTTTTTACAAAAACCATCAAAGCCGCCACTTTATTGAATCGTGATGCGGATTATATTGCTGAGCTAAAGGCCATGCGCGATCGTTTGCCTCCCATGCAAATTGGTCAATATGGCCAGTTGCAGGAATGGATGGAAGATTTGGACAATCCCAACGACAAACATCGACATGTGTCGCATTTGTACGGCCTTTTTCCCAGTAATCAGATTTCTCCGTCTACCAGTCCCGAACTTTTTGATGCGGCTCGTACTACTTTGATGCATCGGGGCGACGTGTCAACCGGCTGGTCCATGGGGTGGAAGGTGAACTTTTGGGCGCGTCTGCTCGATGGCAATCATGCCATGAAATTGATTAAGGATCAATTAACCCTGGTTGATCCTGTTAATGGTGGTGCCAATGGCGGGACTTATCCCAATTTTTTTGATGCTCACCCGCCCTTTCAAATTGATGGCAACTTTGGTTGCGCGGCCGGCATTGCCGAGATGTTGATGCAATGCCACGATGGCGCCGTGCATCTGTTGCCGGCTTTGCCCGATGAATGGCAAGATGGAGAAATCTCCGGGTTGAGAACCGTTGGCGGCTTTGAAGTGAGCTTTTCGTGGAAAGCTGGTGAAGTGCAATCGCTGGTGGTGAAATCGTCACTGGGTGGAAACCTGCGCCTGCGTTTACCCAATCATCTGAAGTTGGCCAATGGCAAAGTCCTGATCGCTGCCTCGGGCGTGAACCCAAATCCTTTTTTTGAAATTCCTGACATCAGGCGCCCTTTGGTTTCCGAAAAAGCCACGTTGAATGAGATGGCGCGAAATCCATCGTTCGAATTTGATATTGAAACCCGACCGGGGCAAACCCTTTCGTTTGTGGCAGTCCGGTGATTGCAGATGTGTATAATGTTGTAAATCAATAAAACCTCCTTGGAGGATGGTTAAGCTTATGAATGTGATGAAACGATATTTAAAAATAATCATCCTGGGATGGATGCTGTGCACTGTCCAGAACCTTGTTGCCCAAAGTACAACTATTGATACGACAGGGGATTTATTTAAGGATTTTAGAACCGAGCTCATGTGGGAAGCCAACGTGAAAATCGGAAACACCATTGTTGTGGGCGAGAGCAAACGAGGCATACGGCGCATCATCCCCATCACCGGCGGCACTTTCTCAGGCTCCAAAATCAAGGGGGATGTGTTGCCCCTGGGCGAGGACTGGCAATTGGTGCGCCCCGATGGCGATACAGAGCTTTATGCCCGTTATCTGCTCAAAACCCACGACGGGCATTTGATTCAGGTCATCAACCGGGCATTGATTCACACCGGAGCCAAAGGCAATGACTTTTACTGCAAGTCGGTGCTCGATTTGGAAGCACCTGTCGATAGCCCTTATGACTATCTCAATCATGCTGTTTTTATGGGGACCATCCGATTTCCGGTACTCCAACCGGGCGAGGATCCCTATGTTATTATTGGGGTGTATCGAGTGATGTAATGGGGGAAAGTGCCTGAGTGAGGAAAGTGTCTGAGGAAGAAAGTGCAAAAGTGCAAGAGTACAAGAGTGCAAAAGTTCAAGAGGAAGAATAATGTGGCTAATGGACGAAGTCGCTTTGCATAGCAAAGAAAGAATGAGCTTGGAAGAGTATCGTAATTAATAATAAACCTTAATCAGATGGAAAATAAATACGAAGAATTAGAGAAATTGAATGACTTGTTTCAGCGCGGTGTGATCACCGAGGCCGAATATGAACGCGAGAAAGAGAAGCTGCTCAATGGGAGTTTTGCTTCCTCGCAAGCTCCCTTGTTTGGGATGGCCGAAAATAGTTATCTGATGATGATGCACCTCTCCCTTTTATCGGGGTGCATCTATCCTTTGCTGGGTCTCATTGCCCCGCTGGTGTTGTGGTTGATCAATAAAGATAATAACCCCAATGTGGATCGCCACGGAAGGGTCATTTTTAATTTCATGATCAGTTTTGCCATTTACATGGCTGTGGCGGTGATGTTATTGATTCCTTTTGGGATGTTTTTTTCCATCGCGCACCTGCTTTCACCATTGGCATTTTTCTCGGGGTTCTTTCCCTTGTTGGTGCTGCCAATACTCTGTATTGTTTTTGTGGTGATGGCTGCCATAAGAGCCAATAATGGGGTGTTGTGGCATTACCCGTTGAGCATTCGGTTTTTTAAAGTGGATGAATAGGAGTCTTGGGTGTTGAGTTGAAATTTTATGCATGAATGATATGAAACGAGCCATGAGTTAGCCTTTTTATACACAGGGGGATGACTATTGGCGAGTTCCATATGGCCATTGAAAAACAAATTATAAACATATGAAAAGGAAGTTGTTGAAATTATTGATGGTTGCTCTCCTAACGGTCAGCGCCATGGATGTGTATGCTTGGATTGGGAGCCCGACGCCCCGTTTGCATGTGGAGGGGCGTTTCCTCAAGGATCCCCATGGCAATGTGGTGAACCTGCATGGTTTTGCACAAACGTATAGTCCCTATTTTAATGAAAATGGAACCAAGTGGACCAATTATAATGTGGCCGGATGTTTGAATTATAACAAAAAGGTGATTGACGACATTATGGCCGCCGGATGGAAAATGAATTTCATGCGTTTGCACATGGATCCGTACTGGAGTAACGAGCCCGGATGTAAACTCGATTACCATGAAGCTCACAATTGCTTTAGTGAAGCCCGATTCCGGACGTATCTCGATCAAGTGTTTATTCCGATGGCCGAATATGCCGCTTCCAAAGGTCTTTATGTGGTGATGCGACCTCCGGGCGTGAGTCCTGAAGAGATTGAGGTGGGGGATAGCTATAATCAATATTTGATGTTGGTTTGGGATATTGTTTCATCACATCCCAAATTAAAGAACCACCCTGCCATCATGTACGAATTGGCCAATGAGCCCATTCGCATCAAAGGCCCTAACGGGGATTATGGCAACAATTCGCAAGGTCATTTTGATAAACTCAAGGAGTATCTGCAGCCCATCGTTAATAAAATTCGAGCCAATGGCACCCAAAATGTGCTCTGGATTCCTGGCTTGGGCTGGCAGGCCAAGTACAAGGGCTTTGCCGTCAACCCCATTGAGGGGAAGGACATTGGTTATGCCATTCACGTTTATCCCGGATGGTTTGGAAGTGCCGATGGCGGGAATACTTCTACAATCAATGGTTATGATGGCTTTAAAAAAGCTTGGGATGAGGAAATTAAACCGGTATCTGACATTGCCCCCATCATGGTGACGGAGATGGATTGGGCTGATGAAATGTATCAGTCGTCGTGGGGAAAAGGATATACCGGCGTGGCCGGGGGTGTCGGGTTTGGTGCCAACTTTAAGAAAATCATGGACGAAACGGGCAACGTGAGCTGGCTCTTCTTCACCGATGCGCATCTATTGGCCAAATTTAAAAATGAACCCCCTGCTGCCGGCGAAGCCTATACCTTTCTCAACGATCCCGAAGCTTGTCCCTGGCCTTGCTATCATTGGTTTGAGGAGTATTCAAAAATTAACTACCCTCGCCCCGATTTTACCTACCGTTCATCAAGTGATAACGGTGACGGAACTTTTACCAACCCTGTTGTGTTTGGCGATTTTCCAGATCCCGACGTGATTCGGGTGGGCGATGTCTATTACATGTCCACCACCACCATGCACCATTTTCCCGGTGCTACCATTTTGAAATCCTACGACCTGGTCAACTGGCAATATTGCAGCAATCCGTTGGAGAAAATCGAATCGTCTGATTGTTACAATCTCGACGGGTGCAATCGTTACAGTCATGGTCAGTGGGCCAGTAGTTTAAAGTACCATAAAGGCACTTATTATCTTCATTTCAATACGCTCGATGAGGGCAGTTACCTGCTTACTGCCACCGATCCAGAGGGTACCTGGACCAAACGGAAATTGGAGAAGTCGTTTTATGATGCCGGTCTTTTTTTTGATGATGATGACAAATTGTATGTCGTTTATGGCATCGCCAACCTGCGCATCGCACAATTGGATGCTGATTTTAAAGTGGTGAAGGACGAGGCTTTGTCCCTCGGCAATGTGGAAGCCGGCATCGTCAATACCGGAACTGAGGGGTGCCATATGTATAAAATCAATGGCTACTATTACATCTATGCCACAACCGGCGGTCAGTATGCCACGCAGGTGGCCTTCCGTTCGACTTCGGTTTTTGGGACTTACGATGAAAAGGAGGTCTTTAATTTCGAGCGCATCCACCAGGGGCCCCTCATTCAAACCCAAACGGGCGAGTGGTGGACCATTCTCTTTGCCGACAAAGGGGCGTATGGCCGTCTGCCAACCTTGCAGCCTGTTACCTGGGTTGATAACTGGCCCATGGTGGGGGTGAACGGAAAGGGTGTGACCACTTATGCCAAGCCTAACGTGGGGAATGTGTATCCGGCAACGGCTTTGCCCACCAACGACAATTTCCGTCATTACAAACTTTCGCCTCAGTGGGAGTGGAATCACAATCCCGACGATGCCAAGTGGTCACTGGTGAAACGTGCCGGTTTTCTGCGCTTATACACAGCCAACGTTACCGACAATTTGCGTACTGCCAAAAATACCATTACCCAACGCATCTTAGGTTTCCCTAAAAATGAATACCTGTCGTACGGGACAGTAAAGTTACACCTCGATAACATGGTGAATGGCGACATCACCGGATTGGCCGTGTTCCAGGATCCATACGCTTATGTGGGTGTGAAGATGGACAATGGCCAAAAGAGCATCGTTTGGTTCAATTCATCTGCCAATACCTTACAAACCGGTGCAGCTATTGCGGATGATGTGGTTTACCTCCGTGCCGTGGCCAATTACAACACCAGTAAGGCCGATTTTTATTACAGCACCGATGATGTCACTTACACCCTGGTTGGGACTTTGGATATGAAATACAGCCTGTCGGTATTCGTGGGCAACCGTTTCTGCATTTTTAACTATGCCACTTCAGCTTTGGGTGGGTATGTGGATGTGGATTGGTTCTCGACCGAAAAGGCTTTTTCGGAGAACGCATTTTACGATGATTCATTTAAAGGTTACAGTGAAGAAACATTGACCCTTTCGGAACTGTCAACAGACAATACTACTCTGAACCTGCTCACCGGCAGTGCCAAAAGCTTTAAGGTGACGGCCAAGTTTTTGGATGGTCATACCGAAGATGTTACGCTCAAAGCGACCTATCTCATTTCAAATCCTGCGGTGGTGGCCATCAAAAACGGACAATTAATCACCAAGTCCAATGGTGATGCCACGGTGACTGTGACCTATCAGGGTGGCATGGGCGAGGCCAAATCCATCGTGATGACCGTTGCAGCTTCTTATTTCCCCCTGGCAACAGGCTTGTTCAATCCCTCCATTCACGAAACCGGGACATTTGATGCTGCCACCAAAACAGTGGTAACCGGGAAATATGGTTTTGCTGGTTGGCAGTACAGTGCAGGCCTCGATTTGTCGAATTACAAATACCTGGTGGCAAAATTGGCTTCCTCCACATCCGGCGGTGCATCGTTCCGTGCCTATGATGAGAGCAGTTATTGGACCAAGCCGGTGTTGGCAGACTTCGGCTCCGGTACCCGGGCGGTCATCAATCTGGCCAATTCTGTGAAAAACGAGACGACCATCGCCTTTGACCCTTCACACATCTACATCATCGGTTTTTGGTCGATGGGTGGCACCCCCATTGTGCTCAGTGATGTTTATGTCACCAACAACGATGATTTTTCTAAACCGTTGCCCACCGACCCGATGATTACCCTCGTATCCAATCAGGTCGTAGGCGGAACCGTAAAGGGTGGGGGTGTTTATGCCATTGGTGCTTCGTGTAAAGTCACTGCCACCCCGGCTGAAGGTTATTCGTTTGCTTATTGGATGGAAAATGGAACCATTGTCTCCTCGGATGCAGCTTATACGTTTACGGTGAGCGGTGCTCGCGATCTGACGGCCTATTTCACCATGAGCAATAACAACTTTAAGGTACAGGCTGTCGATTGTTCATGCCGGGGTGCCAATGATGGGGTCATTGAATTGACCTTCACCCGTTCCGGGAGTTATACCATTGCCGTGACTGCCGATGGGTATAGCAAAAGCGGCACCGCCACAGGTACTTATCGTCTGTCACCACTGGCTCCTGGGACTTATCGAGTGAGTGTTTCGTCTGAATCGTCTGCCGATCCTGTTGTTTTCACCGTGGTGGTGGGGCAACCCGATGAATTGACGGTGATGAAAGTGGCTGTGGAAAATGGCAAGGCTCAATATCAATTGAGTGGTGCAGATCAATATTATGTGTCGGTAAACGATGAATGGGTAATTGCCAAATCGGCCAGTGTGGATGTGGCATTAAAAGCCGGCGAAAACCGGGTGACCATTCGCACCGATGTGGCTTGCCAGGGGCAATATGACGAAACCATTTATTTGGATAAAAACGGGGCGTTGCTTTTGACTTCTTCGTTAGCCGATCAGACCTTGCGTCTGTCGCCCAATCCGGTGGACTGCGAAGCGACTCTCGTTGTGCCGGGCGATGATGAGCGTGTGATGGTTGAGATCGTTTCGTTGAGAGGTGTTACGCATGATCAGCGCATCTATCATCTTGATTCCCATCGGGACGTGTTGCTGGATGTCTCAGCATTGCCAGCCGGTATCTACACCGTGAAAGTGGTTGGGGCAACCGTGAATGCAGCCATTAAAATGGTGAAGCAGTGATAATGTATTGTCGTAAGTTCAATTGATTATAATGAGATATCCTCATGTCCCCCTTTGGGGGATGTGGGGGTTAATTTGATAAATATATGAAAACCAAACATTTGATTTATACCATGTTTTCTGTCCTGCTGTTGATGGCGGGCTGTTCCGGTGATGATGCCACTCCGCCTCCCGGGGCGGTGGTGTTGGTGTCGCCCGCAGGGAGTGAAGTATGTGTCAAAGGCAAAACCACTTCGGGAACCACAACTTCGATGGTGGCCTTTTCCTGGAAAGCTGCTGAGGGAGCTGAGAATTATCGGGTTGATGTTACCAATTTGAATACTCAAGCCAAGGTGAGTCAAACGGTCAAAGGGGTGACTTTTAGTACCGCTTTGGATGTGAATGCCTATTATTCATGGCAAATCACAGCTCTCAATGGGGGGGGTGAATCATCCAGCGAGGCTTTTGGGTTTTACCTTTCTGGTACGCCTGCGTCGAATTATGCGCCTTTCCCGGCCGAACTCACCTTTCCGACCATGGATGCCGTGCTCAGTGCAGGGAGTGAAAGCGCCTTGTCTGTATCGTTTCAGTGGATGGGAACCGATTTGGACAACGATGTGGCCGGGTATCTTTTTTACCTCGATCAAGCTGATGCCTCCACACAGGTCGGTTCGTTGCTCTCTTCCGGGGCGGTTACCCATTCTCTTGACCGTGGGAAAACCTACTTCTGGAAGGTGGTCACCACCGATAAGGCCGGTAACAATTCGACTTCGGCGGTGGCTTCTTTTTCGATTCAATGATGTTTGATCCTGTGCATCAGATCGTACCGAAATGCTAAAGTATTTGATGGATGATAATAGTTTAATAAATCAATACAAAACCTCATTTTAATGATTTAGTAATGGGAAATATTCAATTGTTGTTCAAAAAGAAGTCCTTGCTGCTGTTGGTGGCTTTGTCTTCAACGTTGCCGATTGTTGCGCAAACAAAAGGCAAAGTGAATCAGCAGATGGATGTGCAAACATCTTCAAAATATGTTTTTAAGGGAGCCGGAAATCCTTATCTTCCTTTGTGGGAGCATTTGCCCGATGGCGAACCCCGCGTGTTCGAAGACCCGGATAATCCGGGGAAATATCGTGCTTACATCATTGGTTCGCACGACTTGCGTTATACCAGTTATTGCGGTCCCGACATCCGGATGTGGTCGGCGCCGGTTGAGAATTTGAGTGAGTGGCGCGACGAAGGCCCCATCTTTACTTACAACATCGAGGGTCAGTGGGATGTGATGTATGCACCCGATTTGGTGGAAGTGAAACGTAAAGACGGAACCAAAGATTATTACCTGTTCCCTCACAGTCGTGGTCGTCATCGCGAAGCCATGGTGTGCAAAGGATCTCGTCCCGATGGTCCATTCACGCCCATCAACCTCAATGAGGATGGAACCCGCACCGTTCCCGGGAGTATTTTGGGTTTCGACCCGGCCGTATATGTTGAATACGTGACCGATCCCAGTGATCCTGATTTTGAAATCGGTTTCCGGGCTTATGGCTTTTGGGGATTTCAGCGTTCCATGGCTGCGCAGTTGGATCAGAATACCATGTATTCCCTGCGCCCCGGCACCGAAGTGGTGAACTACTTGCTTCCTGCCAGCGCTCGATACGGGGTTATCAAAGACCCTCAGGGAACGGTATATCCCAATGTGTATCCCGATCAGGATTTGGGCACGTTCAACTTCTTTGAAGCTTCGTCTATTCGCAAGGTGGGTAATAAGTACATCACGGTTTTTAGTGGCTATTCCGGTCCCGAATATGGGGTGGGGAGTTCCAACTCGACTTTGCGGTATGCCGTTGCTGACTCGCCTTTGGGCCCCTGGAAAAGTGGCGGCGTATTGGTCGATTCGCGTGGTCCGGTGTTGAATCAGGACGGTTCCAAAATTGTGACGGCCAATGGTGGTCACAATACTCACGGTAGCATTGAGCAAATAAATGATCAATGGTATGTGTTCTATCACCGTCCGCCACGCAACTTCGGGTATGCCCGTCAGGCGGTGGTGGAACCCATCACGATTCAGTGGGATGAAAAACCCGTTGCCCAAGGCGGGACAGCTGTTATCCGTGGTTTCGATCCTTATGCAAACGATCAGGTTTGGCAGTTGAAGGACAGTCAGGGAGTGGAATACAAAGGTGCCCAAGTGACTTCCGAAGGTTTCCATCTGTATGGTCTTGATCCCTATCAGTATTATTCGGCCGGATATGCCTGTTATCTTTCGGATGTGAGCATTCAACAGGATTCATGGGATGTTTGGGATAACCACATGCCCATCACCAATATGAAGAATGGACACATCGTTGGATTTAAGCACTTTGGCTTTGCCGGACTTGACAACGACACCAAAGGTCTGAAAGCGTTTGAGGGTGCCCAAAAAGGGAATGAAACAGCTTTCAACCTGTTTATTGCACCCAAAACAACCAAGAGCTTTAAAGTGAATGTTTGGCTCGATGGGCCTTGGGATAATGCCGTTTGGAATGGAACGAAAATTGGCGAAATTGTGGTGTCGGCCAATTCAAAACAAGAGGTTACGAAATTCACCATCGATGTGGCCAAATATGTGGAAGGATTGGATCGAAAACACGCCATTTATCTGGTTGCCGAAGGTGCCGAGCAGGATGCACTTTGCGATTTCATGGGGCTGGGTTTCAGTTCTGCCACGAAACCCATTCAGCGTCCGGTTGTTCCTGTGGTAAGCATTTCTGTCAACGGCAAAGCCATTGAGTTGCCTGCTACCCCTGTACGTTCAACGAACGAAAATGGCATTACAGGCTACAATTTGTATGAAACCACCGTAAAGCTTCCTGCCGGAACCTCTAAAAAACCGGTTGTGAGAGCTTCGGCCAGCAACAAAGCCGTGAAGATGGTCATCACCCAGGCCGAATCGACCACCGGAACCGCTCAGGTAAAATGCGACTTCAACGGTGTGGTGAAAACCTACAACGTGGTGTTTGCTGCTGAGTAATGACTGAAACTCGGTGCCCGCTCTGTGTTCCTCTGTGTAATAATTATTTAGAGGAACACACCGATGCTCCGGAGATTTACAGAGTTTTTTTGGCTCTATGTCGAATTCTGTGGGTAAACGAAATATGAAAACACGAAATCAAACAAGGTAACTAAGCCGCCTTCGGAAACGAGCCCTGTCTAACACTTCGATACACAGGAGTTGATTATTGGCGAGTTCCATCTGACCAATTGAAAACAAATTATATACAGATGAAAATGGCGTTAAAAAAATCATAGGCCTGAGCGTTAAAAAAGATGCGCTGTTTGAGCTTGCGAGTTCGCAGATTTTAGCGAGGGCCTATGAATTTTAGCCATTTTACGTCAGCGGCGGCCTTTTTTAGCAAAGCTGATTTTTGTAACGTTCGGCATTGGCAAACCAGTTTGCACACTGCTCTCACTTGATGCAAAAATTGCTTACTTTTTGGGGCTGTAGCCAATTCAGCGGAGCACAGCGACGCTTAATCATGAGGGCAAATGAAAACAAAACCTTTCCGAATAAAAAGTAAGAGCCCGCCCGGCTAGAGGGAACGAAATGTTGGGTTGTCTGAATGTATACTTATGATTACCACGCAAATCAGAATAGAGCCGTTATTTTTGATAAAAACTCATTCATCGAATTTTAATAAATCATCACTATGAACCGAATAACTTCAATTTTAATTCTGATGCTTTGCCTGGCGGTTAACCTCCAGGTGCAAGCGCAGAGCAAAGCCCAAAATCCAATGATCTGGGCCGATGTGCCCGATATGTCAATGGTTCGCGTGGGCGATACCTTCTACATGGCCAGTACCACCATGCACATGGCGCCCGGTGTGCCCATCATGAAATCGACCGATTTGGTCAACTGGAAACTCGTGAGTTATGCTTACAACACATTGGTGGATAACGACCCCATGAACCTCAATGACGGGAAAAATGCTTATGGCAGTGGCTCGTGGGCACCTTGTTTGCGTTATCATAACGGAGTGTTTTATGTGTCAACGTTTTCGGCCACTTCGGGTAAAACCCATTTTTTTACCACCCGTGATCCGGAAAACGAACCCTGGAAAGAAGTCTCCTTCTCGCCGGCGTTGCACGACCACTCGTTTTTTTTCGACGAAGATGGGAAAATTTACATCATTTGGGGTGGCGGTACATTATCCATGGCTGAGCTCAAAGACGATTTTTCAGGCCTGAAAGAGGGCACCGAACGCGTCATCATTGAGAATGCCAGTGCTCCTGCCGGTAGCAACATCATGTTGAAAGCCGAGGGGACTCAGCTATTCAAGCATCAGGGGAAGTATTACATTTTCAACATCACCTGGCCTCACAATAGCATGAGAACCGTTGTGGTGCATCGTGCCGATCAGATTGGCGGACCTTATGAGGGTAAATTGTTGCTTCAGGATAAAGGGGTGGCGCAAGGCAGCATCATCGACATGCCCGATGGCCGTTGGTTTGCTTATTTGTTTCGCGATTTTGGCGCCGTGGGGCGTATTCCCTACCTCGTGCCCATGACTTGGGACAATGGTTGGCCTGTGTTGGGTGTTGACGGGAAAGTGCCCGATGAACTCGATTTACCCGTCTCCACGGGGTTGATGCCTGGGTTGGTTCATTCCGATGAATTTAATCGTGCCAAGGACGAAGCTGCCCTGCCGCTGGTGTGGCAGTGGAACCACAATCCCGACAATGCCCTGTGGTCGGTGACCCGTCGCAAAGGCTATTTGCGATTGACCACCGGTCGTCTCGATAACGATTTTCTCACAGCTCGCAACACCCTTACTCAACGTACTATGGGGCCTGTTTGTGCCGGTGAAATCGCTTTGGAAGTGGCAAAAATGAAAGAGGGCGATTTTGCCGGATTGGCGCTCTTGCAACAAAAATATGGTCAGGTGGGGGTGAAAGTCGAAAACGGCAAGCGTTACGTGGTGATGGTCTCTTCGCAATCCGGCGAGGTGCGTGAGGTGGCTCGGGTTGCCCTGAATCAAAAACGTGTTTTCTTCAAGGCCGAATGCGATTTTCGCGATCGTGCCGATGTGGCTCGCTTCTTTTATAGTTTAGATGGCAATAACTGGCAAACCATTGGTGAACCTTTGAAGATGGTTTACACTTTGCCTCATTTTATGGGATATCGTTTTGGATTGTTTAATTATGCCACTAAAGCGGTGGGTGGTTATGCCGATTTCGATTATTTTCGAATCAATAATTCATTGTCTAAATATTAATTGTTGTTATGGTTAGATCTGTGCTTTTGATTTTGTTTGTCTTTTGTGTTAATTTAAATTATACGGTCGCACAACTCAATCATGTTTTTAGTCCTGATGGGAAATTAGTCGTTAATGTTTCTATTAATGGTGGAATTCCCAATTATAGTGTCAGTTATAGTGATTGTGTCTTTTTAAAAGAATCTCCGCTTGGGTTAGTAACAAATGTAGACGATTTGACACAGTCATTAACGCTGTCTCAAGATAATGTTTTACGTAAGATAGAGGAGTCTTATCAGTTGCCAAATATCAAAAAGAGTAGTGTCAATTACATTGCCAATGAATGTGTTTGGACTTTTTTAAAAGATGAAAAACCCGCCTTCGATGTCATCTTTCGCGTGAGCAATCACGATGTGGCCTTTCGCTACAAAGTGTATCCCCGGGGTGAACGCCTCAGTTGCATGGTCAATTCTGAGTCAACCGGGTTTGTGTTGCCTCAGGGAACCACCACATTTCTGTGTCCGCAGAGCAAGCCCATGGTTGGGTTTGCGCGCACCATGCCGAGTTACGAAACCTCGTACGAGGTGGATGCTCCCATGGGAACCAACGGGCGCGATAACAATGGATTCACCTTTCCATGTCTTTTTAAAGTGAACAATGACGGGTGGGTGCTGATCTCCGAAACCGGTGTCGACAGTCATTACTGTGGCAGTCGTTTGATGGGGCACGCCAATGGCCTATACACCATCGGTTACCCGATGGGTGGCGAGAACAATGGTAATGGTACCGCAGCTCCCGGCCTGGCGTTGCCTGGTTACACCCCCTGGCGCACCATCACCTTGGGAACCAATTTGGCTCCAATTGTTGAGTCTACTGTGGCTTTTGATGTGGTGAAGCCGCTTTACGAGGCCTCGCAAAAATACGAATACACCAAAGGTTCATGGAGCTGGATCATGAAAATGGATGGCGCTACCGTGTACAATGTGCAAAAGGAATACATCGACTTTAGTGCTGCCATGGGCTATCAAACGGTGTTGGTGGATGCCCTTTGGGATACCCAAATTGGCTATGACAAAATTGAGGAACTGGCCAAATATGGGGCTAGCAAAGGGGTGTCGCTTTATTTGTGGTACAATTCCAACGGATACTGGAATGATGCCCCTCAGGGTCCTCGCGGTATCATGGACAACACCATTGCCCGCCGAAAAGAGATGGCCTGGATGAAACGCATTGGCGTAAAGGGCATCAAGGTCGATTTCTTTGGAGGCGACAAGCAGGTGAGCATGAAACTCTACGAGGATATCCTGGCCGATGCCAATGACTATGGCATTATGGTGATTTTTCATGGTTGCACTTTACCGCGCGGATGGGAGCGCATGTATCCTAACTATGCCTCCAGCGAAGCGGTGCTGGCCAGCGAAAACCTCCATTTTGGTCAGGGTAGCTGCGATCACGAGGCCTTCAATGGCACCATTCATCCATTTATTCGCAACACGGTGGGTAGCATGGATTTTGGGGGGAGCGCTCTCAATCAGTTTTACAATGCCCACAACACCCCCGGGAAAGGCACCAAACGCATGACTTCCGATGTGTATGCCCTGGCCACCGCCATATTGTTTCAGAGCGGGGTGCAACACTTTGCTTTGGCGCCCAATAACCTCTCCGATGCGCCTGCCTGGGCCATCGATTTCATGAAGTCTGTGCCATCGACATGGGACGAAGTTCGTTACATTGATGGCTATCCCGGTAAATATGTGGTGTTGGCACGTCGCAAGGGCAATCAGTGGTATGTGGCCGGCATCAATGCGCAAAAAGAGCCGGTGACGCTGACCCTTAAATTGCCCATGTTGCAAGCCGGGACTACGCTTTCTTCATACGTGGATGATGCTAAACTCAATGGTTCAAAAGGAACGATTCGTGTGGGCAAAGCCAATGATGTTAAAGTGGTGATCCCTCGCAATGGTGTGGTGGTGTTGGTGAATTAAGTGTATTTTTGTGGTGAGACAAATTAAGAACTGACACTGAGATGCGGTGAGGTAAGATGAGGTACCGTGAGAAAATAACCTCAGTGGTTCTCAGCGTCTCCTCATCTTCCTCAGTGTAACCTCCTAAGAACTGACACTGAGTTGCAGTGAGGGTAGATGAGTGGCGGTGAGAAGAAAATCTCAGCGCACCTCAGCGTGGCCTCATCTTCCTCAGTGTAACCTCTTAGGATCTTACACTGAGTTTATTTATTAAGAGAAAAGAGATTGAGCTGATGATTAGCGTGTGTCTAATCTTTCTGCTCAATCTCTTTTTTGTTTATATTCGACAAATTGTTTGTGGGATGTTGCTGATTGTCAGATGTGTTTAGTAAGGTGATGATTGATGTATTTGTCTTATATAATTGTGTGAAAATGAAATCTATTCAATTCTTTAAATGTTTAAGCGCATGCATCTTGGGATGGTTGATGATGCCGGGTTTGATGGCGCAAGCCTCTTCGCGCCATGATGAAATGCCCCCTCGCGAACGCCTCTCATTGAACGAAGGGTGGAAATTCTTTAAATATGCATCCGGTCAACAGTCCGATGCGTTGATTTACGATGTGCGACCCGAGTTGCAGGAAAACAATGAGTTGCGTGTGGCCGATGCCAAGCCCACTGAGGCTGTAACCGTTGCGGCGCAGCAGGTGGTGCTTAAACCCTGGATTTTACCTTCGGCCAATGCTTTTATCAATGATCCGGCCAAACGGCATGTGCGACCGGCAGGTACTCCGGGCGCTGATTTTCCCTTTGTGCAGGCCTCGTTTGATGATGCTGCCTGGCGCAGTGTCTCGCTGCCTCACGATTGGGCCATCGAAGGCCCGTTTCAAACCGGATGGGATTCCGAGGTCGGCGGTGGCATGGGACGATTGCCCAGTAATGGGGTGGCCTGGTATCGTCGAAATCTTGACATTCCCGCTTCTGATAAGGGTAAATCCATCTTTTTGGATGTGGATGGTGCCATGTCGCATGCCATGGTGTGGTGTAACGGTACGCTGGTTGGTGGATGGCCTTATGGGTATAACTCGTGGCGTCTCGATTTGACGCCTTATCTTAAACTCGGTGCATCTAATCAATTGGCCATTCGGGTTGATAATCCCAACCATTCGGCACGATGGTATCCTGGTGGAGGCATCTATCGTAACGTGTGGTTGGTGAAGACGCAGCCGGTGCACGTGGCACAGTGGGGCACTTGTGTGACCACCGCGCAGGTGTCGGCGGCCTCGGCTTCTGTCAATGTGGCGGTGACTATCGACAACGATTCTCGTTCAAATGCCGTGGTGCAAGTGGTGACCGACATATACGAGGTTGACGAAGCCGGGCATCGTGCTGCTAAGCCCGTGGCATCGTTGCCTGTTCAAAAGGCTTCAGTCGCCTCTGGTAAGCAAGCGTTGGTTAATGGGGTGGTGGTGCTTTCTAAGCCTCGATTGTGGGGACCTTTGCCTTCGCAAAAGCCTCATCTCTATCTGGCTGTGACCTCGGTGATGAACAAAGGCCGATTGCTCGATGCTTACGAAACCCGCTTTGGGATTCGGGATGTGGTGTGTGACCCGCAGAATGGTTTGCTTGTTAATGGGGAACGCATTGCAATTAAGGGGGTGAACCAGCATCACGATTTGGGTGCTTTGGGTGCTGCATTCAATGTGCGGGCAGCACAACGCCAACTTGAGATCCTGCGCGAGATGGGCTGTAATGCCATTCGCATGTCGCACAACCCGCCTGCGCCCGAGTTGTTGGAATTGACCGATCGCATGGGTTTTTTGGTGGTGAATGAAATTTTCGATTCGTGGGAGCGCAAAAAGACGGCTCACGATTTTCATCTCATTTTTGCCGATTGGTCAGAGGCGGATACCCGTGCGTTTATTCGCCGCGATCGCAACTGCCCTTCCGTTATCATGTGGAGCTTTGGCAACGAGGTGGGCGAGCAATACACCGATGAAGCCGGTGCTGCTGTGGCACAGCGTCTTTATGACTTTGTGAAGGAAGAAGATCCTACGCGCCCCACCACTTTGGCCATGAACTTTGCCAAGCCGCACATGCCGCTTCCTGCAGTGCCCGATGTCATTGGGCTGAATTATCAGGGCGAAGGTATTCGTTGGGAGCCCGAGTTTGAGGGAACCGACCGCATTCGCACGGCGCCGCAATACGATGCTTTTCATGCTCGTAACCCCAATAAGATGATATATAGCAGCGAAACGGCTTCGGCCTTTAGTAGTCGCGGCGTGTATCTTTTTCCGGTGACCCCGGCCATCAGTTCTCCCACGCGCGATGGTCGTGGTGGTGACTCCAAAACCTGTCAGGTGAGCGCTTATGAGTTGTATGCGGTCGATTTCGGATCGAGTGCCGACAAGGTGTTTGGCTCCATCGAGCGGCATCCCTTTGTGGCCGGTGAATTTGTGTGGACCGGCTGGGATTATCTGGGTGAGCCAACGCCTTATTACGAAGCACGCAGTTCCTACACGGGCATCATCGATTTGGCCGGCTTTAAAAAGGATCGGTTTTATCTCTATCAATCGCACTGGCGTCCCGAATTGCCCATGGCGCACATTCTCCCTCACTGGACATGGCCCGAGCGCGTAGGGCAGGTCACGCCTGTGCATGTCTTCACCTCGGGCGACGAGGCGGAGTTGTTCCTCAACGGGCAATCGCTGGGGCGTAAAATGAAACACCCCTACGAGTATCGTTTGCGCTGGGATGAGGTGGTGTATGCTCCGGGTGAACTTAAGGTGGTTGCCTACAAAAAAGGACAGCCTTGGGCCGAAGATATTGTTGAGACTGCCGGTGAGGCTGTTACTTTAAAGGCTGATGCCGACCGGGAGGTCATTGCTGCCGATGGCAAGGATTTGTCGTTCATCACCATTCAGGTAGTTGATGCGCAAGGGCGCATGGTGCCTCGTGCCAATCACAATATCACTTTTAGCGTGGATGGAGCCGGCGAAATTGTGGCCACCGACAATGGTGATGCCACCGATATGACGGCTTTTCCTTCGCACGAACGCAAGACGTTTAACGGAATGGCACTGGTGATCGTGAAGGCTAAAGCCGGAAGTTCCGGCGCGTTTACAGTGAAGGCTGTGGCGGAAGGACTGGAATCGTCGTTTGTGTCAGTGCGGGTGCAGTAATTGAATGTGAGTCAGTGAAATATTAAGGAGAAGGACGCAAGTTCTTCTCCTTTTTTGTGTCTGATTTTATAAATGGAATGTCTATAATTAAAAGTCGATGTGTATCGGAAGTGTTAAATTTGGTGAATTTATTTTCATCGTGGATTCTTTAAAATGGATGGCAGGATCCGCTATTGTAGTGTGTCAGTAATGGGAATGGATGTATCTAAAAAATAAGAAACGTGATGGGTTTGAGATTTAAGATTCCTTTGGGGGCGCAATGGGTTGGTTGGATTGTTTTTATTGGAGCAATTTTCACTTGGTTTTTATGGGTTGATGTGAGTTTGTGGGTGCATCACAATCAGCCGGTTTACTATCATCGCTCTTTTGTTGACTTGTTTTCCTTCCCGGGACACCCAGTGCGTTCTTTGGCTGCCATGGTGATGCAAGGAATTTCGGGGTGTTGGGATGGAGCGGTTTTGATGTCATTGCTCATGGTTGCCTGGGGTGGGGCTATTTTTTTCATATTTCGTGAGTTGAGAGTCAAACCTTGGTTTTCATATTTGGTCGTCGTCTCGGTTGTCCCGATTGTCAGCGCCCATGGAAAGTATCATTATGCTGCGGAGTTAACTTTCCAATATTTGTTTGCTGCATGGTTTACTGCTCTTTGCTTGTTTTTTGTCCGACGATGGCATGGCCGTTGTTTTGGACTTATCATCCTTGTTTTTTCGTTACTGGTTTATTCATTCGCAGGTCATCCCGGTTTGTTTCTATTTGTTGTGTTGCTCTCGGTTTGGTTGGTTGCATCTCATCATATCCAACGACTGGTTTGGATGGTGTTACCATTGTTACTTCCCTATATGATTACTCATTTGTTGCCCCATTTAACAATTTATGAGGCTTATTGGGGGAATTATATGGTATGTGTTATTGATTCATTTGTGGATGTGCCGTGGAGTATCAAGCTGTATCCTCTTTTTTTGTTGGTATTGGTGGCAGTGCTGCTTGGGTTTAACACACAAGAACGTCTGAAGCCTATCGTAGAGCTTTTGGTTTTTGTGATGTTGTTTGTACTGGTCGGTTGGTTTTCCCGTTCTCCAAAACAAAAGTTGTCAGTGCGCATTGATAAGTTGGCTTATGAAAAGCGTTGGGATGAATTGTTGAAAGTGGTCGATCAATTTGGTGATGTTCGATCGCGTGATGTGCAATTTCAGGTCAATCGTGCCCTTTATCACAAAGGTCTGCTCCTTGAGGGTTTGTTTTATTATCCTCAATATTATGGTGCGGGAGGACTGTTCCTTGAAAATGAAACAAAAGGTGATATTGCGATGTCTGCCAGTGATTTGTATTTTGACATGTCGTTTGTGAGTGCTGCGCGCCATTGGGCCAATGAGGCCTTTACTGATTATGGCCCGCGACCGCGTATCGTGCGTCGTTTGATTGAATGTTATAAGCTCGAGGGTGAACCGGCATTGGTCAAGAAGTATGAATCGCTCCTGCGGTTATCGCCCTTTTCTTTGCTCGATGATTCTCCCACGTATGAACAAGCACAAGTAGGCGAGAGGAGCGTTTTGTCGAGTCGTAATGAGGTTTTGCGTTTTCATCAATTTGAAAATCAGTTTGTGGCCACCAATCATCCGCTTACGAATCTTTATTATGTCGTCAATTCTGAGCCGGATCATCGAATGGGGGTTGAATATCTTGTGGCTTGCCATCTGTTGAGCGGAAATTTGGAGGAACTGGTCAAGCAATTGGGGCGTTTAAAGGCGGTTGGTTATTCTCGCTTGCCAGAAGCGGTTCAGGAGGCTGTTTTGGTGTATCGCCAAATGAATCCTGGGGGCGCGGTCGATTTATGTGGGTTTGTTGTTGAAAAAAAGGTTGTTGAACGATTTAAGGCTTTCAATGCATTGGCAGCCGGTGGCTTTCGAAAGGATGTTGCTTCTATGAAGCGTTTCAATGGGTATAAAGGGGGGTATCTCTTTTATTTGACTTTTTATAAACCCAAATAATCGGTTGGAAGGTCGTGATTGGGGTATTCATGTCTTTATAGTTGCGTGTGATTGTGGGCGGTTATTGATTATCATATAGAAGGATTTAGATGATGGGACAGCGTTTTGTTGTAAGAGTCAGGTGTGGCGCCATATTGTGTCGCTTGTTTTGTGGGATGATTATGGGTGGGATGGGCTTGTATGGGTGCACCCCTTCGCTGCCCAAGGCACAGCAAGTCACGCGCATGGCTCTGTTGGAGCCTGTGTTGCATGGCATTGCATTGCCTGTGAATATTGCTCCTCTCAATTTTGTGATTCAGGAAAAGGGGGTTGATTACCGGGTGGCATTCCGTGGGAAACAGGGTGATGCGGTGGTGGTGAGTGATGCCGATGGGATCATACGTATTCCGTTGAAATCGTGGAAGAATTTATTGATGAAAAACCGCGACGATTCTGTCTCTGTGAATGTTTACGTCAGGGATGACAGCCGGGGCTGGTTACAGTTTCAAACCGCACGTTTTTTTGTCTCGTCCGATAGCATCGATCCGTATGTGGTGTACCGTAATATTGGCTCCAATAACATCTTATGGTCTGCCATGAGTATTGAGCAACAGAGTCTCGAAGATGGCTCAATGACAGTGATTGCCGATAATAAGCTGACTCGTCGAAACTGTATGAATTGTCATTCGTTCAATCAAAACAACCCCGAACAGATGTTGTTGCATCTTCGCACCCCTCCCGGTGGTACAATGGTCAAACAAGGTGATCAACTCTCGTTTTTTAATACGCAAACACAAAGTACCATCTCTGCCGGAACCTATCCGGCATGGCATCCATCGGGGCGTTTCATTGCTTTTTCGGTCAATCAAATCCATCAGCGCTTTTTTCTGCAGACCCGAAAATATGAGGTGGTTGAGGATAAGATGTCCGACATCGTGTTGTTGGATATTGATACACAATCGATGTTGAAGTCCCCGGTTTTATCAACCGACAACCGTGAGAATTTACCTTCGTGGTCGCCCGATGGGAAGTTTTTGTATTATGTGTTGGGAAATCCTTATTGTGAATCTGATTATCGCGAAAATCGATATAACCTCATGCGTGTGGCTTTTGATGAAAATACAGGACTTTTCGGGGCTCCTGATACGCTGTTACATGCTGCCGCTATGGGCAAGAGTGTGTCCTTTCCCGATGTGTCGCCCGATGGTCAGTGGTTGTTGTTTTGCATGGCCGATTATGGCTACTTTACTGTGTACAATACCGAGTCTGATATTTATTTGATGAATCTCCGTACGCGTGACTACCATCGGTTAGACGTTAATTCCGTTTTTGTTGAGAGTTATCCCACTTGGTCGTCCAATGGAAAATGGCTCATGTTTGTCAGTAAACGGCGTGATAACATGTTTTCCCGTCCTTGGTTTGCTCATTTTCGTGAGGGGGTAGTATCATCCCCATTTGTATTGCCACAGAAGGATCCTCTGTTTTATGAAACCTGTTTGCGTAATTTCAATCGTCCTGAATTTGTGACCGGCAAGGTCAATCTTATGCCTTCGCAGGTCGCTCAATTGGCTTCTCAAAAACCGCTCGATTGTAAGGTTGAGGCACCAATTCATGTCGATGGGGTTTCGGGGGCGTCCCGTGTAATGCCATAGTTGTATTGTGTTTGCTGTGTTTGTGTTATCATTGTGATAATTACAATGCACTTCTTTATAAGAAATATCTTACTGTGGTGCGATTGTACTAAACCCTCAGGTTTTAAATCCTTGAGGGTTTTTTTATGTCTGATCCCGCGATGAATGTCTGAAATCAAACATCAAATGTCCCATATTAGAAATTGAACAGAAGTGGAGTGCGTAGCTTTATTAATCTTATTCATTTATCGTTAAATCATTTTCTTCTATGAAAACATTATGGATTTCTGCGTTGTGTTTGTGTTTGGGGGGTGTCGCTTTTTCTCAGGCCACTGTCATGAATGACCTGACCGGGTTTTACGATCAGTTTGCGTTTGAAAAAAGCAAAGGGAATGCGTTGAATATGTATGGTCACATTCAAGGAACTCCTTTCTTAAATGAGGTGTTCATTCCAGGAAATGTGGTGATGAACGATTCGGTGCGCTATTCGAATGTCTCCCTGAGGTATAATATCTATACCGATAAAATGGAATTCCTAAAAGAGAAAACCCAGGTTTTGGAATTGGATATTCATCAACACTCCTGGCGTTTCGAAATGGGAAATGCTGCTTTTGTCAATTTACCCTTTCAATTAGAGAATGGCATTCAGCAGAATGGTCTTTTGTGGGAATTATGTGGAGGGAATATTCGTTTGTATAAGAAACTCTCGGTGGAATTATTGCCGGCCACTGCCACCCAAGGATTTCAGGATGCACAACCCGATCGTTTTGTGCGTAAGGACGATCGTTATTTTTTGGCTCTCCCTGGGGTGACTCCGGTGGTGTATCGCTCGTCTAAAGAGTTGATTGAATCTCTTCGGACTGTGTGCCCTAACGTTGATGCGCTTGTAAAACAGCACAAGCTAAAATTGTCTAAAGAACAGGATGTGATTCGGTTAGTGCAGTTTTGTAATTCTGAAATGCCTGTTAATTAAGGTTTGTGTGTGACTCGTTGATATAGCGGATTCATGGCTTGTTAATTATGTTGTGTTTTGAGACGATGTGCACTTGACGTCGAAGTTTCGTATTTCAGCTCTGTCGTTTTTCGGTGTTCACTCTTCAATATTCGCCTCTGTTTTTTATCCTGATTAAGGTGTTTTATCCGGTTTAATCGTTCGCGATTGCTCAGGGTGAAGCATCTTTTTTGTGTCTTGTTGCTGTGTTCTTTCATTAACAGTTATTCTCACTTGATGAGGAAAAATCTGCCGAAAATGGTGGATAAATGATGCTGTTTATATAGATGAAGTCGGTAATGTGAAGAATATCAATAGTTAGTGTTATTTATTTCCTCTTTCCTTTTTTTTACAATTATTCGCAAAATGTCTGAAATCAAACAAACCGAATCTGTAATCGAAAGTCGATGAGACGCACTCTGTTTAGTTTTACGATTGTGAAAAAGAGAACAATTGTTAAAACCATTTAAAAATAAGTGTATGATGATTCGCATTCGTGATGTGTGCCTTTAGTCTGGTTGATTCTCCGGTAAAAGAAGGATGGTGTGATTCCATCGCAAACAAAAATCAAATTCAATAACGAAATGAAGAAAAGTAAAAGTGATTATTTGCCATTGTCGCTTCCGGCTTCCGGGAGGAAATGGGGCATCGCAAAGATTCTGTTTTCCTTTGTTTTTATGCTCGTCGGGCTGTGTGCCATGGCACAAAAACAGACCACTGTGCAGGGAAAAGTTGTCGATGCCAACGGCGAGCCGCTCTTTGGTGTTACGCTGGTGTTAAAAAACAATTCAGGTGTTGGTACGGTCACCGATGTGAATGGGAATTTCTCATTGACCATTGATGATAAAAATACGGTATTGGTGGTCTCCTTCTTGGGGATGGAAACGCAAACCATCGATGCTCGTGGGAAAACCACCCTTAATGTGGTATTGAAAGAAGACTCCAAACTCTTTGAGGAGGTGGTCGTTGTGGGTTACGGTAAGCAAAAGAAGGAGAGTGTGGTGGCTGCCATCACGCAAACCACCGGTGAAACGCTTGAGCGTGCAGGGGGGGTATCCAGTGTGGGTGCTGCTTTGACCGGGAATGTGCCGGGGGTGGTGACTTCTTCCAGTACCGGGATGCCCGGCGAAGAAGACCCTAAAATTGTGATTCGTGCTGCCAGTACCTGGAACAACAGTGAACCACTGGTGTTGGTCGATGGTGTGGAGCGTCCCATGAATAGTGTGGACATCAGCTCTGTGGAATCAATCTCGGTGCTGAAAGATGCCTCGGCCACTGCCGTGTACGGGGTGCGGGGTGCCAACGGGGTGATCCTTATTACCACTAAACGTGGTCAGGAAGGCAAAGCCGTGATTCGTGTGGGCGCCAATGCCACCATGAAAGTGCCTTCAAAGCTCCCGGGTAAATACGATTCGTATGAGGCTTTGCGCATTCGCAACGAGGCCATTGAGAATGAATTGTCTCTGACTCCAAATAGCTGGAACGATTATTTGCCTCAGGATGTCCTGGATAAATATCGCAATCCTGCCAATCAGGCTGAAGCTGAGCGTTATCCTAATGTGGACTGGGCGGATGAATTGTTTCGCAATTATGCCATGTCTTATAATGGTAACATCAACGTGTCGGGCGGTACTAAATTTGTCAAATATTTTGCCAGTGCCGATTATTTGAACGAAGGTGACTTGTTCCGAACATTTGATAATAATCGGGGTTACGATGCCGGTTATGGTTATAACCGCTTGAATGTTCGAAGCAACCTCGACTTTACAATCACGCCTTCTACCACCTTTAAAGTGAACTTGTCAGGTTCGCATGGCGTGAAAAAGACGCCTTGGGGTGCCAGAGACAGTGATTATTCATACTGGTTGGCTGCTTACTCTACGGCTCCCGATATGTTCTTACCTCAGTATTCTGATGGTACTTGGGGATACTATGCGCCAAACGAGCAAAAAGGATATAACTCGGTGCGTATTTTGGCCATCAGCGGGGTGGGGTATACCACCACCAACCGTATTACCACCGACTTTACCCTCGATCAGAATTTGGACATGTTGGCCAAAGGCTTGAATTTTAAGGGAACTTTCTCGTTTGACAACACGTTTGTCGAAACCAATCGTGGGGTGAACGATTTATATAACGACACCCAAAGCTCGTGGATTAATCCCGATACCGGTGAAGTCACTTACAAAAACTCTTTTGACGGAACCAATCGCTTCGATTTCCAGGAAGGGATCAACTGGGCAATTAGTGCCGGTGAAGTTGATAACTGGAAAACGGCTCGTCGGATGTTTTATCAAATGCAATTGAACTACGACATCCCCTTGGGTGATGTACACGACGTAAACCTGATGGGGGTATTCAGCCGCAACGAAAATGCCACCGGTAGCGAAATCCCTCACTTCCGCGAGGATTGGGTGTTTCGTGCCACTTATAACCTCAATCGTAAATACACCATTGAATACAACGGTGCATACAACGGTTCTGAGAAGTTTAGTGCCGACAACCGTTTTGCCTTCTTCTCATCTGGGGGGTTGGGCTGGATGCTTTCGGAAGAAAACTTCATGAAATCGATCTCTTTCCTCGATATGTTAAAACTTCGTGCTTCGTATGGTGAGCTGGGAGATGATAATATTGATGAGCAGAAAAACGGCCGTTGGCTTTATATGACCCAGTGGGCTTATGGAACGCAGTCGCGTTTGGGAACAACCGGCGAAACGCCCGAAAACAGCCCTTATACCTGGTACAAAGAGTCTAAGTTGGGTAACCCCAATGTACATTGGGAAAAAGTTCAGAAAACCAACGTCGGTGCCGATTTTGCTTTCCTCGATGGTTTAGTGGCCGGTAGTTTCGATTATTTCTACGATTATCGTACCGATATCCTCATTGCGGGTGCTAACCGTTCGATTCCTTCTTATTTTGGTGCCACTGCGCCTATGGCCAACCTGGGACGCGTTGAAGTGAATGGTTATGAATTGGAGTTGCGTTTGAATAAAAAGGTGACCCCCGATTTGCGTTTGTATGCCAACATCAACTATACCCATGCTAAAAGTAATGTGTTGGAGGCCGATAATGCGGAGTTGTTGCCCGCTTATCAAAAAGCAACCGGAAAACAGGTGGGGTATACCAAATCGTACGTGAGCGCCGGTTATTATAATAACTGGGATGAAGTGTATGGTAGCGCCATTCACAGTACCAATGATAACGCCAAATTGCCCGGTAACTATTACCTGGTCGATTATAATGGTGATGGTCTGATCGATACCAAGGACGAAATTCCTTATGGTTATTCTTCTACACCCCAAAATACGTTTAATGCCACTTTAGGCTTTGAATGGAAAGGGTTCAGTGGTTTTGTGCAGTTCTATGGCGTGAACAATGTCACCCGTCAGGTGGTGTTCAATAGCTTGTCCGGTCAAAATCACGTGGTGTATGACGAAGGCTCTTATTGGTCCGAAGAAAACACCGGTGGCGATGTGCCCATGCCCCGTTGGCTCTCTATTGCCAGTGGGTACAGCAGTGCCGATCGTTACATGTTTGATGGTTCTTATTTGCGCCTCAAAAACGCTGAGATTGCCTATACTTTCGACAATACCTGGGGCTGGGTGAGCCGTGCCAAATTACAGAATGTGCGTTTGTTCCTCAATGGTAACAACATTTGGGTGCTCACCGATATGCCCGATGACCGTGAATCGAATTATGCCGGTACCGGTTGGGCGTCACAAGGGGCTTACCCCACTGTGAAACGTTTTAACCTGGGTGTGAATCTTACTTTCTAATCCGTTTGAACATGAAAAAGTATTTTAAAACCATATTATTGGGCGGGATACTCCTGGCAGCTGTCGGTTTGGTCGCTTGCGAAGATTATCTCGAGAAAAGTGACGAATCGATCATCTCCGAGAAGGAAGCCTTTAAGGATTTTACCAACTTTCAGGGTTTTACCGAGGAATTGTACAACTGCGTGGTCGATTTCTCCACCAACTACTGGACCAACTCCTTTAACTGGGGGGATGATGAAATTACCTCGACTGCCGGGACATTTCATTTTATCCATAAAATTGATGATGGCAACTTTTGGGGTTGGCAAAAAGAACATGATGGTTGGCATTCGGGCTGGATGGATCAGGATGACTTCAATTCCGGTTTTCCTACACCTGATAACCGTACCCACCGTGACTTATGGAACGCTGCCTGGTATGGTATTCGTAAGGCCAACATTGGTTTAGCCAATATGGATAAACTGACGGCTACTGCCGAAGAAAAGGCGCTGCTCAAAGGTCAGTTGCTCTTCTTTAGAGGTTGGTTTCATCACCGTTTGATGGAGTATTTTGGCGGTCTGCCATATATCAATGAGGTTTTGCCTAGTGGTGAGCCCCTGCGTTTGCCTCGTCTTACGTATCAGGCTTGTGCCGATAGTGCTGCAAAAGATTTGCGTGAGGCTGCCGATTTGTTGCCCCTCAACTGGGACGACACTCAGGCCGGTAAACGCACGCTTGGTAAAAACAAATTGCGCATCAACAAAATCATGGCTTTAGGCTATCTGGGTAAAAACTACCTGTGGGCCGGTAGTCCGTTGATGAACTATGAGTCAACCGGTAGCAAATCATACGATGCTGATTATTGCAAAAAAGCCGCTGAAGCCTTTGCTGAGTTGTTGCAACTCTCCGAGTCCGGTC
Source organism: Breznakibacter xylanolyticus (assembly GCF_003254275.1). Taxonomy (GTDB): domain Bacteria; phylum Bacteroidota; class Bacteroidia; order Bacteroidales; family Marinilabiliaceae; genus Breznakibacter; species Breznakibacter xylanolyticus. Next base: position 58,345 of record NZ_QKZK01000010.1, read on the forward strand.
AGGCTTGGCATCAACTGCTCGATTTTTCAAAAATCTACAACAACTTTTATACTTACGGTCAAAACTGGGAAATCCCAGGGGGGACTGAGGTGATTTTTCAGGCACCCACCAAGGCGGCAAACAATTCAAACTGGGGAACCAGCAAGCAGTATATCCCAAGTGTTGTGGGGGATGGTGACTTGAAATTCCTTCCTACGGCCAATTATGTGAATGCCAACTATGGCATGAAAAATGGTTTGCCAATCAGTGACCCTCAATCGGGATATGATCCGACCCATCCTTGGAAAGATCGCGATCCGCGATTCTATTCGGATATTATTTTTGATGGCGTGAAGGTTGTTCAGGGCTCTATTCCGGCTGATTTAGCCGACACCCGCTATGCAAACCTTTATACTATTCCTTCCAATTTGAGTGAAGAAGAGCTGAAAAAAGAGAACGCAAAAACCTATCGAAATGTCAGTACAGGTAGTCGTACCGGCTATGTTTTGCGGAAGTTCATTCCATTGACCTCCAATAAGCACGACCGAGGTTATGATTACAGCTTTGCTTTGCACATCAAAGTTCCCTACATGCGTTTGGCCGACATTTACCTGATGTATGCCGAAGCTGCTTTGATGGGATATGGTTCTCCGTCTGGCAAAGCTCCCGGTTATTCGAAGTCGGCCGTGGATGCCATCAATGTGATTCGTGATCGTGCCGGGGTAGATCCTGTGGCTGATAAGTTTTTGGCATCTTCTGAAGCCTTCCTCGGCGAAGTGCGTCGCGAGCGCGCTGTAGAACTTTCGTTCGAAAGTCATCGCTTTAACGATTTGCGCCGTTGGTTGTTGCTCATCGAATCGCCTTACACCCTCAAAACGTCATTGGAGTTTGACCGGGTGGGTGCCATCAATACCGAAGATCCTACGCAAAATCAAGTGGCCAACTTGCGTGAAGTGGTCATTCTGGAGCGTAATTTCTCTGAAAAGCACTACTGGTTGCCTCTTAAAGTGGCCGATGTCAGCATCTATCCAGAGTTCAAGCAGAATCCCGGTTGGTGATGATGCATGGTATTAATGAAATATGTCATCTAAAAAATGGATATAATGAAATATTTTAAAATAAGTGTGGTGGTTTGTGCGCTGCTGACGTTGTTTCCACTCAAGCAACTGGCACAAAACGCCATCAAAATCGATATCAACGCCATCGTGAGCGGTGCTGATGGAGCACCCATTCAGGGGGCTGTTGTCTACTGCAAGCCCGATGATGTGTCGGCAACCACCGGCGCTGATGGTGCTTTTGCCATCAGTGCATCGCTCAATGCCCCTTTGACGGTGAATGCCATTGGCTTTAAAACCAAAGCGGTGGCTGCTGTGCCCGATCTGAAAAATATTACGCTCGAAGAAGACATCGAAACCGTGCAGGTGGCCTTTCGTAAAGTCAAAAAGTCTGATCTGTTGGTGGGCGTATCTTCGGTGAATGTGAAAGAGATCATCAAGAAAAATTTTAGCACTTACAGTTTGGATGGGATGAGTGCTTTGACCAACAGTTCCAACTGGGGCAATGGGAGCTACCTGTTGTTGGTTGACGGGGTGCCTCGCGCATCCGGCAATGTCAATATGGATGAAGTGGATCAGGTGTCTTTCCTTAAAGGAGCTTCTGCTGTAGCGCTTTATGGTAGTCGTGCTGCTAAAGGTGTGGTTTACATCACTACCAAACGCGGTGAAGCCAATACCCAGGAAATTTCTGTTCGTGCCAATACCGGGATGAATTTTCCTAAAGCGTATCCCAAATACCTGGGGTCGGCCGAGTACATGACGCTCTACAACGAAGCGCGTGTGAACGATGGTCTGACACCTTTGTATAGTGATGAGAGCATTTATCACCATGCTTCGGGTGAAAACCCTTTTCGATATCCGGATGTTGACTTTTTCTCGTCCGATTATTTGAAGAAAGCCTATAACTACACTGTTGTGTCGACCGAAGTTAAAGGTGGGGGTGAACGTGCCCGTTATTATTCAAACTTTGGATTTGCAAATTCCGGTGGCTTGCTCAACTTTGGTGAGGCCATTGAAAACAGCGGTAACAATCGTTTCAATGTGCGTGGAAACATCGATGTTGATTTGAATGACTATTTGAGTTGCTATGTCGATGCCAACGTGATTTTTTACACCGGTCGTGGTGTGAATGCCAATTACTGGGCTGAGTCGGCCACTTTACGACCCAACCGTTTTTCTCCCCTGGTGCCCATTGATATGATCGAAGCCGATGATGCATCTTCTAATGATTTTGTGAAAAACAGTAACTACATCATTGATGGAAAGTATATGTTGGGCGGGTCATCGCTGCATCAAACCAACCCCTTTGCGGCCATTTATGCCGGTGGTTACAACCGTTACAACAGCCGTCAGTTTCAGTTTAAAACCGGCGTCAATGCCGACTTGAACAATGTGCTCGAAGGCTTGTCGTTTAACACAATGATTGCGGTTGACTATTCCAATACCTATTCGTTGGCTTACAATTATCAATATGCGGTGTACGAGCCTACCTGGTCAAACTATCAGGGAGGTGATCTGATCGCTTCGTTGACCAAATATGGTAAAGATGCCACTTCGGGGAATCAAAACGTATCCGGCAGCTGGTATAGCCAAACCATTGCATTGTCCGGTCAGTTCAACTATTTGCGCTCGTTTAACGATGTGCACAATGTGTCCGGTACTTTGGTGGCTGCCGGTTTCCAAGTGGGCGAATCGGGTATTTATCACAAAACGGCCAATGCCAACATGGGTTTGCAGTTAGGCTATAACTTTATGAACAAGTACTACTTCGATTTCAGTGGTGCCCTCATTCATTCTGCTAAGATGCCCGAAAACAACCGCAAGGCTTTCTCGCCTACCGTGTCGTTGGGATGGCGTTTGAGTGAAGAGGCTTTTATGGACAATGTCTCGGCCATCGATGATCTCAAATTGTCTGTGTCTGCCGGTATTATTCACACCGATCTGGATGTGGCTAACTACTACATGTATCAGGGGTATTATACCTATAAAGATGCCGGTTATTATGGTTGGAAAGATGGAACCGGGGTGCAGTCTTTCGACCGCCGTTTGGGAAGTAACCCCAATATGAAATTCCCCAAGCGTGAAGAAATCAGCTTGGGATTGGATGGTTCGTTCTTCAATCGTTTAATTACCCTCAATGGTTCTCTTTTTGCAACCCGTACGACCGGTAACCTGGTACAATCATATGTGGATTATCCCAGCTATTTCTCCACCGGATATCCTCAGTATTCTGAAGTGCCTTACGTCAATTATAACGACGATCAGCGCATTGGTGCCGATTTTTATGTGACATTGAACAAGAAAATCGGTCAAGTCGATTGGTCTCTCGGAGTTTCGGGGATGGTGTTCGATTCTGAGGCACTCAAACGTTCTGAGAATTACGAATTTGAATATCAGAACGATGCCGGGAAGCCGTTGGATGCCCTTTGGGGGCTCAAAAGCGACGGTTTCTTTAAAGATGCTGACGATATCGCTGCTTCTGATTATCAAACATTTGGCCAGGTTAAACCCGGTGACATCAAGTATATCGACCAAAACAATGATGGGTTGATCGATTCTAAAGATGCTGTCTATCTTGGCAAAGCCGGATGGTATGGTTCGCCTTTCTCGATGGGGGTAAACCTCACGGTTAAATGGAAAAACTTCACCTTCTTTGCCATGGGAACCGGAAGATATGGCGCTCATGCCTTTAAGAGCGGTTCTTACTATTGGGTCGATGGTGACGACAAATATTCTGAAGTGGTTCGTGATCGATGGACTGAACAAACCAAAGATTCTGCCAAATATCCTCGTTTGACCACATTGACCAGCGATAATAACTTCCGCAACTCTGATTTTTGGTTGTACAGCACCGATCGTTTCGATCTTGAAAAAGTGCAGGTGACCTACAAACTCCCTCAATCGTTGTTGAGCCGTACTTTCATTAGCGATATGGATGTGTATGTGGCTGGTTATGATCTGTTGACCATTGCTCCCGAACGCGAAATATTGGAACGCAATGTGGGAAGTGCTCCGCAAACACGTTTTTACAACGTTGGTCTTAAGGCAACATTTTAACATCTAAGTGTTGATGTGATGTATTATTCATGATATGAGACATGTCCCTTTTTTTTTTGGACTCAATTTTCACACGGATTGTGTGGTTTTCTGATTTGACGGGGGCATGAACATTTCAATATCAAACTATAGACAAATGAAAAAGATTTTTTTAATATGTTTATCAGCCGTTGCGGTGCTTACCGGTTGTGAAGATGTGTTCGAACCAGCCGTTGAGAACAAGCTGGAGCTCGAAAACGCCTATGCAAATGCTACTTATGCTCAGGGGTTACTGCTCAATGGTTACAATCGTATCCCAACTAACTCGTGGACGTACAACGATGTGGCTACCGACAACGCCGTGAGCAACGACCGCGCCAATGGCTATCGTAAGATTGCTACCGGTCAGTGGACTTCAAGTAATAATCCATTGAATCAGTGGAGCAATTCTCGTGCTGCCATTCAGTATCTTAACCTTTTCTTGCAGGTCAACGACAGCGTGAATTATGCCATCGACGAGGAGGTGAATAAGATGTTCATTGATCGTATGAAAGGGGAGGCTTTGGGGTTGCGTGCTCTGTTTATGTTCCATTTGCTCGAAGCCCATGCCGGTCGCACCACTGAGAATGAATTGCTTGGTGTGCCCATTGTGTTGGAACCCGAGAATTTAAATTCTGACTTCAATCAGCCTCGTGCTTCATTTGAAGCTTGCATGAAACAGATTTATAGCGATCTGGATAAGGCTGAAGAGCTGTTGCCGCTCGATTTTGAGAACATTGCTTCGGATGCTGCTGTTCCCGAGAAGTATGCGGCCAAAGGACGAACCAAGGATGACTACAACCGTGTATTTGGTGAGACTTTCCGTTTGCGCATGACCAAACGCATCGCCAAAGGCATTCGTGCCAAGGCTGCGTTGTTGGCTGCCAGCCCTGCTTATAGCGATGGTAATACCACTACCTGGGCGGATGCGGCCAATTATGCCGCCGATGTCATTGACCTCAATGGCGGACTCAACGGTTTGCCCGGCAATGGTTATACCTGGTATGTGAACACTGCTGAAATTGATGCCGTGGCTTCGGGCACAACCCCCAAAGAAATCCTTTGGCGTGGTAACCTCGAAACGGCTAGTAACAGTGTGGAACGCGAAAATTATCCTCCTACACTTTTTGGAAATGGTCGCGTGAATCCTACTCAAAACCTGGTGGATGCGTTCCCCATGGCCAATGGATACCCCATTGCCGATGGGGCTGCCGGGTATGATGCGACAAAACCTTACGACAACCGTGACCCTCGTTTGCTCGCTTACGTATTGGTCAATGGCAGCAAGGCAGGGGTGAATAGCTCGGTTATCAATACTGCCTCTGATGCGACCACCAACGATGGGTTAAACAAAGTAGAAACTTCTACCCGTACCGGTTATTACATGCGTAAGCTCATGCGTCAGGACATTAACCTGAGTTCTTCGTCTACCACTACCCAAAAGCGCTACCAGCCCCGCATTCGTTATACCGAGATTTATCTCATCTATGCTGAGGCTGCCAATGAAGCTTGGGGGCCAACCGGTAACGGTGGTCGTGCTTACTCGGCTTATGATGTGATCAAGAAAATTCGCAACCGTGCCGGGGTAGGCATATCTAATGGCGATGCTTACCTGGAGTCGATCAAAGGCGATCAGGAAAAGATGCGTGAACTCATCCGTAACGAGCGTCGTCTGGAGCTTTGTTTCGAAGGGTTCCGTTTCTGGGATTTGCGCCGTTGGAAAGCCAATATCAATGAGACTGCCAATGGGGTGAGTATTGTGGATGGTGCTTATGAAATCATTCCTGTGGAGAGTCGTGACTATAAACCTTATATGATTTATGGTCCCATTCCTTACAGCGAAACCCTGAAATACGATCAATTGATGCAAAACCAGGGATGGTAATCCACGGTGTGTCCTTTGATGTTACTTAATCTGATTTCTTCACTGCCGATGACAATGGTGTCATCGGCCTGTAGAAATCGAAATAAGTCAGTTGTAGATGAGTGGCGGTTTGCCTCATCTGAATTTTATCACGAATGAATGATGGGCAGTTGCTCTGATCAATAATCAATTAATAGCAGACTAATGAAAAAGTTATTTTATATACCTCTTGTCCTGTTGGTGGCACTGGGTGCTTGTAAAAATCAGGATTGGGATTATCCCGATTATGATTCTCAAACCGTGTATTTCCCTTATCAGTTTCCTGTTCGCACCATTACGCTTGGCGACGATATTTTCGACACCTCCATGGACAATGCCCATAAATGCAAAATCATGGCTGGGACAGGTGGTGTTTATACTGCCAACAGCGACGTGGTGATTGACGTGACTGTCGATAATGCCATGTGCGAGGGCTTGTTCCGCTTTGCCGGCGGTGGTGATCTGGTGCCAATGCCTGCGAATTATTATTCTTTATTGTCCAATCAAATCACCATCCCTTCTGGCGAGATTTCAGGGGGAGTGGAAGTGCAGTTGACCGATGCTTTCTTTGCCGATCCGCTGGCCATTCAGAAAACTTATGTGATTCCCTTGCGGATGACCAACGTGGCCAATGCCGATTCAATTCTTGAGGGTAAGCCGAATACCTCCACAGCTCGTCGTGGTGTGAGTGGCGATTGGGCCATTGCTCCAATGGATTATGTCTTTTATGCTGTCAAATACATCAATCCCTGGCATGGGTTTTACCTGCGTCGCGGGAAGGATGTGGTGACTGGTAAAGATGGAAATGCTGCTTTAAATGAGTCTTTTGTGCGTCATGCGGCCTATGTCGAAAAGGATGAAGTGAACAGCTTGACCACGCTGGCATATAAGCAGACCAGTTTTCCTGTGACGTTGACTTTGTCGGGAACCAAGGCGATTTATAATCTGATTCTTTCGTTTGATGATAATGGGAACTGTACTGTTTCTTCCGACTCTCAGACTTTTACGGCCACCGGTTCCGGCAAATTTGTCAGCAAAGGTGAGAAAAACAGTTGGGGATCAAAAGATCGTGATGCGTTGTACCTCTCGTATCAAATCGAATTGGCCGATCGCACTGTTGCAACCACCGACACTCTGGTGATGCGTAACCGTGGCGTGGTGGTGGAAACTTTTACGCCTGAATTGAAATAATTTTGATTGTGACCGAAAGTACGGCGGCATTCATAATCGATCAACAGGTGGTGGATGCCCCGATTTTCAAAAACATAAAACAATTAAACATGAGACATTATAATAAAATGCTGCTTGGTTCGATGGTCGCCTTGGCCATGGCTTCCTGTGCCGACGACTCCAAGCTTGAGTTCGACGTCGAGAAGCCCGAGACCGTGGCCATCATGGAGGAGATCAATAAGTATGAGCCGTTGAAATCGTATGTCAACCGTGCTGAAAATCCCCAGTTCAAATTGGGGGTGGGGGCTTCGTTGGCCGATTACAATGCCAAGGGGTTAATTTATCGGTTAATCAATCACAACTTTGATGAAATGACCATGGGGTACGAAATGAAGCATGCTTCGATCGTTCAGGCCGATGGTTCTTTGAAGTTAAATGATGTGAATGATTTGATTGCCACTGCAAAAGAAGCCGGAGTGACTGTATTTGGTCATACCCTTTGTTGGCATTCCGGACAAAACGCGGCTTACCTCAACAGCCTCATTGCGCCCGAAATTTTGTCGGAACCTGCCGGGCCGACATGGGATGAAGTGGCTGGTGTTAATTTTGAAAGCGATGCTGCTTCTAACTATTCGGTCAATGCCAATGCCATTGCATCTTTTACTGCTGATGGTGAAGGTGCCGATGGTAAAGGTCGTGCTTTAAAAGTGACCAATGAGGCTGTTCGTACCAACGAGTGGGACGCTCAGTTCTATTTTTCTTTTGGCTTATCGATGGTTGAGGGCGAGCAGTATGAACTGACCATGGATGTGAAAGCCGATGAGGCTGTGAACATCAATACTCAAGCGCAGGTGTCGCCCGGTAATTATAAACACTGGGATTTCTTTGGTGCCATTCCTGCGACGACTCAGTGGACGGAGTTCAAAAAAGTGTATACCGTCACGGCCAGTACAGCAACCTCTGGTGCTATTGCGCTCAACTTGGGTAAATTTGCCACTTCGGTCTATTTCGACAACATTGTGTTGAAGAAATATAACGAGGGTGGAAGCGTGGCTTCAGGGCCAATCAGTGCAGGGTATGCCTATTGGTTTGAAAACCCAACTGCTGGTAACTTCTGGTCTTGTCAGATTAAGTATCCTTTAACAGGGATTCAGGGCAGTAAAGATTATACCCTTAAATTTGCTGCAAAAGCTACCGTGGCCGGAAAAATCAGAGCCGAGTTGCAAACTTCGGGTGTATGGACCAGTTCTTCCTTTGGTCAGTTTGATGTTCCTACCGAATGGAAAGAGTTTGAATTAAAAGTACAAAACACCGAAGCCGGGCGCGATGGTTTAATTTTTAGCTTTGGCGATTATGCGGGTAAGGTGTTTATTGATAATGTTTCTTTGACCGCCGATGGAAGTTCCACTAACCTGGTTGCTGATAGCGACTTCGAAAACGGTATCGGCAGTTGGGCCGGATGGGGTGGTAGTTCTACCCGTGGCTTGTCGGCCGAAGGCGAAGGTTTTGGCGGAATGGGCATTCCCATCAGAGAAAAAACGCCTGAAGAGAAGCGTGAAATTATCGACACTGCTTTGAAGACCTTCATCAGCGGCATGGTGACCAATTGTAAAGATTATATCACGGCTTGGGATGTGGTGAACGAACCCATGTCTGACTGGCCCGATCCTTCGCAATTGAAGACTGGTGTTGGCAAAACCGTGGCCGATGATGAGTTCTTCTGGCAGGATTATATGGGCAAAGATTACGCCGTTCAAGCCATTAAGTATGCGCGTGAGTTTGGTAATGAGGATGATCTGTTGTTTATCAACGATTACGGTCTCGAAGGTGCCGATCAGAAAAAATGCAAAGGCCTGATCGATTACATCGCTTATGTTGAAAGCAAAGGCGTGAAAGTTGACGGTATTGGCACTCAAATGCACGTAACGCTTGGTGTGACTTCCATCGAAGGCATTCGTGACATGTTGACCAACCTGGCTGCAACCGGTAAACTGGTGAAAATCTCGGAGCTCGACATGGGCATTCGTCCCGAAGGTGCTTCTGAAAACCTCAAAACCAGTGAACTTACCGATGATCAGCATCGTGCCATGGGCGCGTTCTACAAGGAAATTATCGATGCTTACTTCGAGTTGGTGCCTGCCTCTCAGCGTTATGGCATCACCTTGTGGAGTGCCCAGGACAGCCCGGCTAAATCATCCTGGAGAGCCGATGAGCCCATTGGATTGTGGAATGCCAAATTCGAACGCAAACATGCCTACACCGGCGTGGCTGACGGGTTGAAATAAATAGTATTTGATCATTTTCATTCGCTTCTCTACGATATGGCGAATGTGAAAGTTGAACAAATTGAATAAAAAAAGAGGTTGCTGATGATTCGGCAACCTCTTTTTCATTCGTTTTAGCCCCGGAATGGCCATGATTGTCTGATTTTATAAATCAAATGTCTGAAATCAAAACCCCTCATCCCTCATTGATCTTAAATTTGTATCACAATCATTCACCAATCCCAGCTTGAATCTTAAGTCTTGAATCTTGATACTTGTGACTTGATACTAGCGTCTGATATCTATTAATCCAAAATATTTGAACGATAACAAACCTGTTTGAGTAAGCGTTTTCAGGTTTGTTTCTATCAATTGTCCGCTCTATCTTTTATTGTTTGGATAGCTGCCGGTTCGTTGATGAATGTTAGGAGGTTGTCTTTGTCAGGGACAACCTCTGTTCATTTATCCCCCTGGCCATTGTCGTTACCGTTGCGCCATACCTTAGCCAGCAAGTGCGCTGCCACAGGTGCCATAAACACCACAGTGAGAAAAATGATGACAGTCTTGATAAAGATGCCCCAATTGAGAAAATAAAGGTTCACGGCCAGCAACAGCAGCACCATGCCCAACGATGACACCTTGGTGACCGCATGCATACGCGCATACAAGTCGCCAAATCGCAGGATCCCAATCCCCGCGATAAACACCAGCAACGAAGCTGAAATAATGATAATCCCGATAAGATAACCCATGGTTATTGAATTTTAATTGTATTTGGGGCAATTGATTGATATGCAATTTATTTAGAAGTGCTTCCCGGGCTGTTTGTCCGATATGACTGATAATTCGCATCCTATCAATGATCATTCCCTTCCCCCCGTAAACTTCTAACCCCCTCCACTCTTCCTCTTTTAAACTCCTAAACTCCTAAACTCTTCCACTCTTCCACTCCTAAAACTCCTCCACTCTTACTCTCCCCCCCTCTGGTTCCTCTTTAAATGCTTATGTAAAAACACCGAGATAATCATGGTGCCCAGCGCCAGGATGAACGAGATAATCAGCACCACATCAAGCAACACCTCGTGCCGCATCAGCAAAGCATCGGTGAGCATAATGGCCACGAAGCCGAATGTGATTTGATCCAATGCCACCACCCGGTCGGGCAGCGACGGTCCCTTAAAGAGCCGGATGGCCGGCAGCACCATGCTCACCGACAAAATGATGATGCCTACAATGGCACTGTCATGTAAAAACGTTTCCCCTGTCATATTCCTGTATCTTTTATTCTTATCCCAAACCTTCGGGGTTTTCAAAACCCCGAAGGTTTCTGGCCAACCGTACTTAAGCACTTTCTCTCTCTTGTACTCTTTTACTCTTACACTTTTCACTCTTCCACTCTTCCACTTTTGCACTTCTCCTACACCATCTTCGCAATAAACCCCTCAATCCGCTTAATCGAAGCGATGGCATCCGACAGTTGTGCCAGATCCACCACATGAATGAGCATGTTGTTGTCCTCATCGATGTCGATGCTCAGCGTGCCCGGCGTCATGCTCACCAGGTTAAACAGCAGCACCACCTGAATCGGTTTGGTCAGCGTGGTGTGGTACGTGATTTCGCCGTCCCATATCCGCCGGCTCCTCACCACAATGGTAAACGCCAGCGACACCCCCGACTTGAGCAGCTCATACAGGTAGTAAAACCAAAAAACGATAAAATAGAGTGGTTTCATTTTTTTTTAGTATCAAGTATTAAGTATCAAGTATCAAGTATCAAGTATCAATGTCGTTAAATTAAGCCCTGAAAGGGCAATAAGCAGTAGCGTTGGGCATCGCCCTACGATGAATGCAACCACAATCTTTGTACCCTGAAGGGGCTTGAGCTCGTTTGCTACAAATATGCAGGGCTTTGCCCTGCCCTAATGCCGGTGTTAACTAAACGACATTGTATCAAGTATCAAGAATCAATGTCGTTTAGTTAAGCGAAAAAAATGTCAGACAAAGAGACAGATGATGAGATGAAAACAGATGTTTAGATCCGTTCTCTTCGTCACGTTCTCTTCGTCTCTTCAGTCTAATCTATCTGTCTTTAGTCTAATCATCTTCTTGTCTACTATATAACTCTTTTATCGAGTGGCACTAAGGCTTCTTCTCCTCACAGGATCTCATCTTATCTCACTGCAAATCAGCGTTAGTTCTTAGTTCGTTAAGTAAAGGACAATGATTAAATGCTGAGTTATCTGCTTTGTTATTTAAACGCATGGCGTAACAAAATAACTCAGCGCCTTCGCGCCTCAGCGTTTATTTTGACAAAGAGCCTCCGTGTCTACTATATAACAATTTTGAGTTATCTGCTTTGTTATTTAAACGCATGGCGTAACAAAATAACTCAGCGCCTTCGCGCCTTTGCGTTTATTCTGACTCTGTGTTCATAAAAACTCTTTTATGAATCGCACTTACTTAACGACATCGTATCAAGATTGATCGCTTTCATTTCCTTTTATTCATCTTCCCCTCCACTCCCAAACTCCTCCACTTTTAAACTCCTCCACTTCTAAACTCCTCCACTTCTAAACTCCTCCACTTCTAAACTCCTCCACTCCTAAACTTTTAAACTCCTCCTCTTCCCAGCACAAACTCCACATACCCATTGGGATTGAACAAGTCATTGGCCGCTTCGGTACAATAGTCGAGTATGGGAGCGCCTGCCACGCCCATGCCGATGGTCGCAAGCGCCAATAAGGCAGCACCCGTGAGCATCAGTCCTTCGCCGCCCTTTATGGCCGGTTCGATGGCCGTGGGCATCGGCTTCCAAAACACCTCAATCCATATCTTGAGCATCGAAAAGAGCGTGAACACTCCCACAAACAGCGCGATGAGTGCCGCCGTGGTATGGTGGGCATCAATGCCCGATTTGATGATGGCATATTTGCCCACGAAGCCGCTCAGCGGCGGAATGCCCGCCAGACTGAAGGCCGGGATGAGAAACATCACGCTCCACCATTTATTGCGGCTAAAGAGTTCACCCAGGCGTCGAAGGTCGAGCGTCCCCTTGCGTTTCTTCACCCAGCCTGCCACCAGAAACACCCCCGTCTTGGCAATCATGTTGTGCCCCAAAAAAAAGATGGCTCCCGCCATGGCCGCTCGTGTCGAGAATCCCAGTGCCAGCACCACGTAACCCACCTGTGAGATGATGTGGAACGAGAGGATTTTGCGAAAATCGTATTGCGAGGTGGCCGTAAACACCCCTATGACCATGCTCAGACCCCCAATCCACAACATGACATCGTTCCATATTGCGTCGTCGTAGCGGAGGATGAGCGTGTGAAAGCGGATGAGTGAGTAGATGCCCACCTTGGTGAGCAACCCCGCGAACAAGGCCGTCACCGCCGGGGGAGGAGTGTGGTACGATGCCGGTAACCAAAAGAAGAAGGGAAACAACGCCCCTTTGATGGCGAAGGCAATGGCAATGAGCACCAGCGGCGCGTTGAACGAGCTGGGCAACACCGCCGCCTCGGCAATAATCCGCGACAGGTGTGCCAGATTGAGCGTCCCCGTTTGGCCATACAGCAGACCAATGCCCGCCACGAAGAAAAACGACGAAATAAGGTTCAGAATCAAATATTTGATAGAGCCCCCAAGCTGTACCTTACCGCCCCCGTGGCTCATAAGGATGAATGACGACATAAGCATCACCTCAAACCATACGTATAGGTTGAACAGGTCACCCGCGATGAAACTGCCGTTCACACCCATCAGGATGCCCGCAAAAAACTGGTAGAATCCTTTTTCTTGGCGTTCCGTGTCCATCGACTGGATGGCATAAACCGACAGCGCCGTTCCCAAAAGGGCGGTGATGAGCAGCAGCAAAGCACTCAGGCGGTCGGCCACCATCACAATACCGTAGGGTGCCTGCCATGAGCCCATCTCGCTCTTGACCATCCCGGTGGAGGCGATGTGCGCGATGAGACCCACGGCCAGCAACAGGTTCATCACCGTCATGGCCACCGCTCCCCATTGACGGGCTCTGAGACCAAGCGGAAAAAACGATACAACGATGTAAAGCAATGGCAGTATGATAAATCCGGATAGTATCATTTCTGTTCGGTATTTTTCAGTTGATCCAGGTCGTGGGTGCCGGTGACTTTAAAATATTGGTATTTCAACACCAATATATAGGCTGCGATGCCCAGTCCGATGACGATGGCCGTCAGCACCAGGGCTTGCGGCAAGGGATCGGACATGGCGGCTGCCGGTTCGCCGTTCTCGTTCACGAAACCGATGCCGCCACGTTCAACGCCCCCGGCCAAAAAGATAATCAGGTTGGTGGCATTGGAGAGCACAAACACTCCCAAAATAACCTTCACAATGCTGCGTCGGAGCAGCAAAAAGACGCCACAGGCATACAGTATGCCGATAAAGATGGCAATGCTTAGTTCCATTTCAATACGTTCATGATGGTTAATACAATGGCGTTTATCATGCCAAACACCACCAGCATCACGCCGGTGTCGAACAGCAGGGGCGTGCCCAAGTGCAACTCCCCGGCCATGGGGAGGGTGAGGTGCAACCACTGTGCCGTAAGCATGGCCTCACCCATGAACATCGGTAGCACACCGGCCAGCATCGACAAGCCCAATCCGATGCCGATGATGATGAATGGCGGGATGCGAAGCTTCTTACGTGTGGGTTCGGATCCAAAGATGATGGCATAAAATACATATCCCGAGGCGGCAATGATGCCCCCGATGAAGCCCCCCCCCGGGGCATTGTGTCCTCGTAGCAGCAGCCACACAGCCACCACTATCAATACCCGGCGTATCCAGGTCACCACGCCGGCGATGATGAGGGTGCGTAGCGATTGGGTGTCTGCAGGGGGAATGCGCATGGGGGATTGTCCCGACTGGCATTTTTGACCCACGTTCACCAGTGCCACCACACCCGAGGCTGCCAGTGCCAGTACCGTGATTTCGCCCAGAGTGTCCATGGCCCGGAAGTCTACCAATATCACGTTCACGATGTTGTGACCAAAGGCTTTCAACAGGCTGTGGTCGATAAAAAACTGCGAGATGGGGGGCACCACGTTTACAAAACGAGCCTCCAGCACCACGATGGTCACAAACACGCCCACCACAGTGGCGATGATGGCATCGCGTCGTCTCGATCGGCGCACCGACAGCGACGCAAAGGCTGGCAGGTAGTCAATCACCAGAATAAAAAGCACCATGATGAGTGTCTCGACCAGAAATTGGGTGATGGCCAAATCTACAGCGCCGAAAAAGAGGTACAGCAATCCGATGCCATATCCCACAATGCCCAACGCCAGAATGGCCGACAGGCGTGACGGACTCACCATCGCATAGATCATACCCAGTGACATCACCGCCAACAGGATGACAATGTGTGTCTTGACGGGCGATGCCGATGTCATCCATGTCTCAAATTCAAATGGGAATAGCACCACTGCCATGGCGCCCGTGGCAATGAGAAAGAAGGTCATCAGGTAATAGCGATGATACCCGTGTTGAATGCGGTTGGTCTGGCGCGCTGCCACCTTCACATAGCCCTTGATGAGTTTGTCGAACAGGTCGGGCAGGTAATAACGGTTGATGACACCGTTGATGCGCGTGATGAAACGCGTCACCGTTTCACGGTAGATGAATATCACCACGCCAAGCGTCACCGTGGCGATGCTCAATAGCAGTTCTGCGTTGAAGCCGTGCCACAGCGTCAGGTGGGCATCGTATTCGATGGCGCGGATGTGGTAGATGGCATTGTTGAGATAGCGGGCAATGCGGTTGGGGGTAAGCCCCAGCAACAGACTGACGGCCGACAGCACCACCGGCCCCATCCACAACAGCATCAAACGCGGGTATTTATCCTTGAATGGAGGAGGAGCAACCTCGGCTTTTCGGCTCCAAAACAAGCGGTAGGCTATCAGGATGGAGATGGCCACCATCAGCGCATTGGTGCCGATGCCCAGCATCAGCATCACCTCGGGGAAAAAGCCCGATTGCAGCTTGGCGCCATAGATGAGTTCCTTGCCTATGAAGCCCAGCATGGGAGGCAGGCCGGCCATCGAAAACAGAGTGATGAAGGTGGCGCCGCTCACGCTGCGTAGGGGCTTCCACAGTTGACGCAGTTGCATCAGGTCGCGCGTGCCGGTGCTTTTGTCGATGATGCCCGTAATCATGAATAGCGCCCCCTTGTACAGACCATGCACCACAAAGAACACCAGCGTGGCCTTGGTGGCGGCGTTCGTGCCCAGACCGGCCATCAGCACCATGGTGCCCAGTGCGCTGATGGTGGTGAAGGCCAGGATGCGTTTGAGATCCCGTTCCCCAAACGAGAGGAAAGCGCCCACAAACATTGTCACGCTACCCACGATGGGAAACACCGTTTTCCAAAGCATGGTGTCCCCGGCAAAAGGCATCACGCGCAGCATCAAAAATACCCCCGCATTCACCATGGTGGCCGAGTGCAGGTAGGCACTCACCGGCGTGGGGGCATTCATCGCCCCGGGTAGCCAGAAGTGAAAGGGGAACTGTGCCGACTTGGTGAACACGGCAATGGCCAGTAAGATGAAGATGAGTGGGTAATGGTGATGATGGGTGATCAACGGTCCTTTGTCCAACAGCTCGCTGATGGTGTAGGTGCCCGCGATGTTGCCCATCAGCAAAAAGGCAAACAGCAGCGACAGCCCCCCGGCGGCTGTGATGAGCAAGGCCTGAAGGGCTGCCTTGCGTGCTTTTTCCAGATGGTTGTCGAATCCGATGAGCAGAAAGGAGATGACACTGGTGAGTTCCCAGAAAAAGAACAGGGTGATGAGGTTTTCACTCAGTACCAGGCCGAGCATGGACACCATAAACAGTGTCATAAGCATCAAAAAGCGCCCGATGTGGGCATGCCCCTTCATGTATCCGGCGGCGTAGTTGAGCACCAAAAAGCCAATGCCGCTCACCATCACCCCAAAGATGAGGCTCAGTCCGTCGATGCGAAACGAGAGCGGAGCCCCGGGAACCAGCTGCCAGGGCGTGGCGTACACCACGCTTTGCGTATCCCCCAGGGTGGTGTTGAACGATAAAAACAAGACCATCATCAGCAACGGGATGGCCGAGAGAATGACGCCATAGATATGTCCCAGGCGTCTGGTCATTGGCGGTGCCAGCATCCCCAGCAACGCCAGGGCGGGCAGTAGATATACAAGCGTGCGTATCATCCGGTATGATGCGATTTAAGTGTCGGTTTATGTAACAGTAGCGATATGTGAATTGTTTGTGTATTCATGTGTTTATCGTTAAGGCCTTTGAAAGCCCCCTAATTCCACGAAGGGGGTCTTTGGGAAACTCCTCACTCTCCAATGGCGGACTTTAAGTTGTATGTCAATGTCGTTAAGTTAAGCCCGTTCAGCGGATTGAGCTCGTTTTTGTCATTCAGGCAGGGCTTTGCCCTACGCTAATGCTGGCGCCCCATTGGGGCTTAACTAAACGACATTGATTCTTGCTCTTTCTTTCTTTCTTTCTTTCTTTCTTACTTTCTTTCTCCTGCACTCTTGCACTTTGTTGCGCTGCTGCTCTATTGCTCTGCTGCTTAGATACTTTTCTTGCTTTCGCACTTTCGCACTCTTGCACTTTGGCACTTTCTTTACTCAAGACATTCAAGCATCTTTTCATGCAAAGAAAACTCAATTCGCCTTTTTTTCACACCCCTCACACGCCACTTTTTAGTTTTTGTGCAAAAATAAAGGATTGTTAACTCTTTTTTCCCACCCATCCCATTCCCCACCCCCCCGTAAACTTCCAACCCTCTCCCCTCCTAAACTCCTAAACTCTTCCACTCCTAAACTCTTACACTTCTAAACTTTTCCACTCTTCCACTCCTCCACTCCATAAACTTCTCAACTTTTTTTAAATAATGTGGCAAATGAAACATCAAAACACTATTTTTGAACAAATCATTTACACCACTATTATGTCTGATACTGATATCAAAATTGGCATAGGCTTTAGCCAAATCAAGTTTGGGATGACCGAAGCCCAGGTTCGTGAACTGCTCGACGAGCCCGATGAAACCGAAGAGATGCGCTTTGACGACGGCGGATGTGCCAACATCTATTACTACGATGAATTGGGCATTTCACTCTCGTTTGAGGAAGAAGAGGATTATCGCTTGATGGAAATCTCCTTCGAAGATGAGGAGTTCTCTATCAAAAACCTCCTGCACGTGGGGGTGGCTAAAAACGATCTGCCCGAAATCTTCAAAAAACTGGGCTTGAGCGAGCCTGAGCACGAAGACCTGGCTGGCGAAGGTTACGAGGGTAAAGAACTCTATACCTTCGATGATGAAAACCTCAATATCTGGGTTGACGAAGGCGAAGTATCTTCTATTCAAATTGGTCCCCTCTGGAAGGATGATGAAACCATCAGTTGGCCTAACTGATGCAACATATAACCCACAAAGCCGCAGCAATGCGGCTTTTTTTGTGTTAAACCCTCAAGGTTTTTGGCTCTATGTTGTATCCTATGGATAAACAAAATATGAGAGCACGAAATCAAACAAGGTAACTAAGCCGCCTTCGGAAAATGGCGTTAAAAAAAATCATAGGCCTGAGCGTTAAAAAATATGCGCTGTTTGAGCTTGCGAGTTCGCAGATTTTAGTGAAGGCCTATGATTTTTAGCCATTTTACGTCAGCGGCGGCCTTTTTTGCTTACTTTTTGGGGCTGTAGCCAAAAAGTAAGAGCCCGCCCGGCTTGAGGGCACGAAAAAATGGTTTGTGTGAATTGATTCTTATGATTACCCACACAATCCGAATAGATCCGGTTTTTTTAACCTTGAGGGTTTGTATGACGCGTGGTGCTGAAATATCCCTTCATTTACTTTTTCATTCCTTTATCGCGTGTTACTTTTGACGCCAACAAAAAACGCACACCCTTGAACCACATCAAAAAACTGGCGGGACAGACCGCCATCTACGGCCTGAGCAGCATTTTGGGTCGTTTTCTTTTTTACTTGTTGGTGCCCCTGCACACGGCCATGTTTGTCACCAGTCAGTATGGTGTCATTACCGAAATGTACAGCTATGTGTCGTTTTTGGTGGTGCTGCTCCTTTATGGCATGGAAACGGCTTATTTCCGTTTCTCGACCAACGAGCAGGCCGACCGCCAACGCGTGTATTCTACTGTGATGCTGGCGCTCTCGGTCACGTCAACCCTCTTTGTGGCGCTGGCCTGGGGTTTTGCTCAGCCCGTGGCCAATTTCCTCAAGTATCCGTCTAATCCTGAATATATCATTTGGTTTGCGTTTATTCTGGGGCTCGATGCCCTCACGGCCATCCCCATGGCACGATTGCGTGCCGACAACCGCGCCGTGAAGTTTGCCGTGGTCAATTTGGCTGCCATCCTGATCACCATATTGCTCAACCTCTTTTTCGTGGGATATTGCATGGCGTTGCACCAAAAGGGACAGACCAACTGGCTCATTGACCTTTGCTACAATCCCGCCATGGGGGTTGGTTATGTATTCATCGCCAACCTGGCCGGCAGTGCCGTCAAGTTTGTGTTGTTGCTGCCCGATATGCTCAAGGCACGCGGCGTTGTGGATGTGCCCCTGTTGCGCCGCATGCTTCGCTATGCCTTGCCTTTGCTGGTGTTTGGTCTGGCCGGCATCGTGAACGAAACCATCGATCGCATCATGCTCAAATGGATGCTTTACCATCGCATTGGGGCTGAGGCCACCATGAGCCAAATTGGTATTTATGGCGCCTGTTACAAGGTCAGCATCATCATCACCCTTTTTATTCAGGCATTTCGCTATGCGGCCGAGCCTTTCTTTTTTGCCCATCAAAAGGAGAAAGGTTCGCTGGAGGTCTATGCCCGCGTGATGACTTATTTTGTGATTGTGTGCACCACCATCTTTACGGGGGTGTTGCTTTATCTCGATGTGGTGAAGTATTTTATCGATCCCGCTTATTGGGAAGGACTGGGGGTGGTGCCCATTCTCATGTGTGCCAATATATGCCTTGGCATTTATTACAATCAGTCGGTGTGGTACAAGTTGTCGGGACAAACGCAATGGGGGGCATACCTGGGCTTGGGGGGCGCCATCCTCACCATTGGGCTCAATTACTGGTGGATCCCTTTGTTTGGCTACATCGGCTCGGCATGGGCCACGCTCGCGTGCTATGCAGCCATGATGATGGCTTCCTATTTTCTGGGACAGAAATATTTTCCCATCCCTTACCATCTGCGCCGCATTGCCATATATACCGGTGCAGCCCTGTTGGTTTACGGCGTGAGCGTGTGGATGCCGACCTCTGGTGTGCTTCTGAAATACGGGGTGAATACTTTGTTGTTTTTGTCCTTTTTGGCATTGGTATTTGCATTGGAGCGTCGCTCGTTGGGGCGGGGGTGAGTCGCGAGGTGTCGTTAGTCAATATATAGTGGACGTTCGTCAATTCCTCCCATTTGGTTGTTGGTGAGGTAGTGGTGATTGTCTATTTTGCGCCACCTAAAAACCAAACAATGCTGCTTGCTACACTTCCCGGAAATCCTCAGTTGGTGCATCTGCGCTTTCAAGGTTAGGTGACGATCGACGATCTTATCAGGGCTTTTACTGACCTTTGCCTTGAACGTAAGCCCGGTTCCTCCTTGTATCTGATGACCGATTATCGGGAGGCTGATACAAATAACATTCATTTGTCTCATATCCCGGTGTTGTCCCGGTTTGTCAATCGTGTCATGGCACGGCATTTTCGATACATCCGATGGGCCAATCTCACCGCTCAGCCCATACAGACTTCTGTCGCGCTGTTGTTCCAAAAACAACTTGACCTACATGCCATCGACTACCGCATTTTCACCACCCTCGAGGTGGCCACCCGGCATGCTGCCGGTTCGGCTTCGCTATTCCATAAACCAGTGGCGCATCAGTTGTGCGTGTGAGATGAGGAGGGGGGAAGTGGAGGAGTTTAAAAGTTTAGGAGTGGAGGAGTTTAGGGGTGGAGGAGTGGAGGAGTGGAGGAGTTTAGGGGTGGAAAAGTGGAGAGGTGGAGAGATTTTCTTCTTCTCACCGGTTCTCATCTTGACTCACTGCAACTCAGTGTCAGTTCTTAGGAGGTTACACTGAGGAAGATGAGGAGACGCTGAGTTCCACTGAGGTTATATCTCACCGGTTCTCATCTTCACTCACTGCAACTCAGTGTCAGTTCTTAATTGGTTACACTGAGTTATCTCTTCTGTGTCTCATCTTCGCTCTCGGTCACGGTTTTGCGTTTTCGGTTCTCGCCCGTCACAATGGCCCAGTATTTCTTCATCAGTTCAAGCCAGTTGTCGAACTCCTGACGGAAGGTGAGTCCCACCCCTTGTTTGGTCGGTGCCAGGTTGGTGTATAGGATGTCATTGTTGGTGCGCGTGTAAGCATGGGCACTCACCGAACCGCTGCGGTTGAGCTTCAGGTTCATGTCGAAGTCGCCGATCAGATTGTTGGTTTTGGTGTCGGTGGGATATTCGCTGTAGCCCACGTTGCCGTTGACCGTCAGACGGTCGTTAAACAGTTGCGTGCTCAGCGCCACCTCCACTTCGCGGCTCGATATTTCGTCGCCCGGGCGATAGCTGATGCCCATATCCACATCCGAGGTGATTTGCGACAGCCAGTGGTTGAGCTGGTTCGAGAGCATCTCCGAGGTGGTCACCAGAGCTGCGCTGTTCACGCCCCCGCCCTGGTTTTGGTTCTCGGACTTTTGCATGTTGGCCGAGTAAAAGCGGTTCATCACCAGCAGGGAGAGCACCTGTCGGTTCATCTCCTCTTCGGTCTGTATGTATTCGCGAATGATGTTCTGGCTCGAGGCTTCCAGCGATGGGGTGTAAATGCCCAGCTTGATGTTGGGTTTGTTCAGTCGGTCGCTCAAATTCATGCTACAGGTCACCGGCACACGTTTCTTAAGTTCCGAGGCCGAGGCTTCGTCCATCATCGAACCGCCCACCAGGTCGTAAAGGCTGGCGCGAAGCTTGTAGGCCGCTTCCAATCGAATCATGGCATTGTAAGGTTCGCCGTCCCACTGAATGCGGCTCCCCTTGCTGATGCTGAACTTTTTGTTGATGAGGTTCTGAAGTGAGAAGAGATAATCCCCGTCTTCTATCACATAATCGCCATACATCGAAAATTTCCCCTTGGTATCGATTTTCATCTGCAGGTCTCCCTTGCCGGCTGCTTTAAGGATGTCGCCCGAGCGGGCGTCGAAGATGATTTGCGTTTTGGCGTCGGGCGTCACCTTCAGGTTCATTTCCATCTCAAAGCCCGATGCTTCATTGGCTGCCACCGGTTGGGACGTGGTGGTCACCAACTCCTTTTGCGGTGCGGCAAATTGGATGTAGTTGGTTTGCGACACCTCTGTGTTGTCGTTCATGGGGATGTTGAACTGCGTGTTGGGCATGGTTTGCGCCTTAACGTAGAGCGTCACCAGATCGGTGTTCCCGCTGATGTTCATGTTGCCCGTGGTGTAGATGGTGCCGTAGTAGGTGGGGTTGTCTTTGGGGCGGGTGTCGAGCACCAGCATGTTGTTGGCCATGATGTCAAGGTCGAATCGCAGGTTGGAGAAGTTGTCGTGCTTAATTTCTCCTTTAAACATGCCTTTGTGTTGGTACTTGTCGCGCATGGTCATGTTGATGAAGGCAATGCGTGTGGGGTCTAAAAATACCGAGTCCTGCAGCGTGTATCCGGTTTTGAGATAGTCCACATCAAAATGGGAGTCGTCCACATTCACCCGGGCCGTGAATGCCGGGGCACTCAAGGGCCCGTTGAGGCCAATGATGCCCGATGCTTTGCCCTGGAAGTTCTGCATCACGGTACTGATCCAGTAATCTACGAACGAGACGTTGAGTTGTTCCACATCGGCCTGGTAGGCAATGGTGTGTTTGTCCACCGAGTAGTAGCCGCCGCCGTTGAGTCGTTCCTGTCCCTGGTCAATCAGGCGCGTGTCAATGATGAGGGCTTTCTCGTTGTTGCCCCAGCTGCTGCTCACTGACAGGTCACCCAGTCGTGCCTGGTGGTAGTGCAGCCCGTCGATGGTGATGTCGCCAATGATTGATGGGGTGGTGTGTAGCCCGGTGGCCTTGAATTCTCCGTTGAGGATCCCCGAGAGCTTGAGGGCGTCGATGTCGAGGTTGTTGGTGATGTCGGCCAGTTCAATGTTGCGGATGTAGCCCGAAAGGGCGTCGTGACCATCGGTGCGCACATTGCCCGCGATGGCAAACTGACGGTAGGCATTGCTGATGCTGAAATCCTCAATGGCAAACTCGTCGGGCGCAAAGGTGATGACGGCCGGGCGGAGGTGCCATGTCGAGTCGTTCACCACCGCGCGTGAGGCATTCAGGGCAATCCGGCTCACCAATCCCTGCTCGTTGCGGGTGAATGTGGTGGTGCCGTCAATGGTGCCCGCATTGTGATTCATTGTCTTTTGGTTGTCCCACGTGATGCTGCTGGTGAGGCGATTTTGCGATGCCGTTTGGCTGGTCGCGAAGCCGCGCAGGTTCATCATGTTGAACAGGCGCAGATTCTCGCTTTGCAGGGTGGCCATCAGGTGCCCGTTGCTGTTCACATCCAATTGCAAACCACTCAGTTCGGTGCCATGATAAGCCACATGCGGTGCCACAGCCTGCATCTTAAAGAGGTGATTGCCCGAGTGAATGCTGCCCGTGATGTGGCAACTGTCCGAGAGGCTGATCTCCGGGTCAAAAAAGTTGAGCAGGGTTCCCAGTTTCTTGGCGTGGATGGTGTAGTCAAAATGGTTGACAGGGATCGCAGGCGTGTTTTTTTCATCTGGCAATGCCGGCAGGTAATGCGCGGCGATGCGTTGCAGCGCGTCACTGAAGTATATAAAGTTATACTTCCCGTCGATGGTTGCGTCAATGATATCGCTTTGCACTGTCAACAGTTTTTTGTCGTCGCGTCGGTTGGCCGCGACCACCAGCGAGTCGATGCGCAACACCTTGTCGGGACGGTGAAACACACCGTTGTTCAGGCGGATGAAGCCTGTCATGTCATCAGGGGTGGCCGCCTCAAAGTTGGATATCAGGTCGAACGACACACGTGAGTCGGGCAGGGCAGGGGTGAGGTTGAGCCGGTCGGGGCGCATGTTCATCACCCGTGCAAAAAAGTTGAAGGTTGAGCGTTCCCCGCTAAAGTCCATGTTGCCCGAGAAATTCAGTTGCCCGTTGGGGTCGGTCATGTCCACCTGACCGTCGAATTTCTGATTGGCCAGCAATCCGTTCAGACGAATGTTCTGATAGGTGTATCCCCGCACGTTCACCGAGTCGATGCCCCCTTGCAGATAGGCAAAAAAGTTGTTTTTGTTTGTGTGGCTGCCATTGACCGACATCTTCATGGTGATTCGGCCCATCTGCTGATGCATGTCGAGCATCTTGCCAATGTTAAAGCCAATGGTGCGCAGGCTTCCCGAGAACAGTAAGCGGTCGGTGTACTTCAAGCCAAGGTCGGTGCGGATATAGCCAAGGTCGGTTTTAAAAGTCCCGTAGGCCACCAGGTCATTCACAAAGCCCGTGAAGTTCCCCTTGTATTGGATGCTGCCCAGGTTTTGTGCCCAGGGGGGGAGTCGTTGCATTTTTGCGTTGGGAAACGATGCCAGCAGTGCGTTGATGTCTTCGGGATGGGTTTGCAGTTGGTGAATGTCGAGGAACACAAAGGTTTCGTTGATGTTGGGCAACCCCATGATGTCGAAGCTCGACTTCAGCAAGGTATGGGTGCCATAACTCACCTCCACGTGTTTGCCCTTAAAGTTTTCGATGCTGCCCGAGAATTGACCGGTGAGCGTCAGAGGTGAGAGGGTGTTGGCATCCAACGGTACAAAATAGGCCACATCGGAGGGCGCAATGAGCGATGGTAACAGATTGGCGTAGAGTCGGGTTTGTGGCCAGGTGTTGTTGCCGGTGCTGTCGTTGGGCAGGGCGATGTGGCAGCTATCCAACCGCACGATGGAGGCGCCTGTCTCGAGTCGCAGGCGGGTGACTACCAGGCTCTCTTTTCCCTTGTAAAGGTTGATGCGTCCTTTTTGGATGGTGAATCCGCTCTGTTCGCGCAGGCTCAGTTGCTGCAATCGCACCAGCAGCGTGTCGCTGTTGATGCGCAGCTGGTTGGTCACAAAGTGGATGTCGCTCACGTCAAGGTGTGACGCATCGAAACGGTTGGGGAGGCGTGTTGAATCGTTGAGCTGAATGGTGCAGCGTCCTTTTTTTACCTGAATATGATTCGAGCGGATGTCCCAGTCGAATCGGGATGTGTCCTGCCGGGTGCTGTCGATGAGAAAGGAAAAATTGTAACCCTCATCCTGACGGGCAATGCGTGCATTGGGGGCACTGATCACCAGTTTTTTGATGTGGATGATCCGATGTCGCAATGCCGGTAAATCAATGATGGCGCTGATCTGTTGCACCGATGCCAGGGTGTCGTTGTGCTGATCCATCACCGTCACCCCTTCGATAACCAAGCGACTGAGGGGGGCAAACCAGACCTTCTCGACTGTGATGGTGGTTTGGTAATGATGGCTCAAGCCATTGGCCACCCATTGTGCCAGCCGCGTCTGCACCGGAGGGAACAACGAAATTGTCATCAGCAGCAGTAGAAACAACAGCATGCCCAAGACGACGGAACCTCCTATTTTGATGATTTTTTTTATAATTTTGCCCCCATTCATGTGTCACAAAAATAATGTTTTTTCCTTGGGTCTCATGGCTTGTGGATCATCAAAAAATAAATTCCCGGCTTCATCTGACGAATCGGCATTGTTGATTCAATGTCGTTCAATGAAGCCCTGAAAGGGCGATAAGCAGTAGCGTTGGGCATCGTCCAACGATGAATGCAACCACAATCATAGAGCCCTGAAGGGGCGTAAGCTTTCACCTCTTCAGGGCTTGAGCTCTTTTGCTACAAATAAGCAGGGCTTTGCCCTGCGCTAATGCTGGCGCCCCATTGGGGCTTCACTAAACGACATTAGATTTTCATTTTCTAAAAACAACCATCAGTCACCCCTAGAGGGTAGAGAGCGCAAAAATTTCATCATGAACACATATATCCTGGCCATTGAATCATCGTGCGACGATACTTCGGCCGCTGTTTTCTGCAACGACGTCATCCTCTCAAATGTGGTGGCTAACCAAAAGGTGCACGAAGCCTATGGCGGGGTGGTGCCCGAACTGGCCTCGCGCGCCCATCAGCAAAACATCGTGCCGGTGGTCCACAAGGCCATTCACGATGCCGGCATCACCATCGACGACATTCGTGCGGTGGCTTTCACGCGCGGCCCGGGCCTCATGGGCTCACTGCTGGTGGGAACCTCTTTTGCCAAAGCATTCGCCCTGGCGCGCAATCTCCCTCTCATTGATGTCAATCACTTGCAGGCGCACGTGATGGCGCATTTTATCAAGGAAGATGCTGACCATTTCCGTGTCCCTGCTTTTCCGTTCATCTGCCTGTTGGTGTCGGGGGGCAACAGCCAGATTGTGATGGTGCACAGCCACGACCACATGGAGGTCATCGGGCAGACCATCGACGATGCTGCCGGAGAGGCTTTCGACAAATGTGCCAAGGTGATGGGGTTGCCCTATCCCGGCGGCCCTCTCATCGATAAGCTGGCGGCTGTCGGCAATGCCGACGCTTTTAAGTTTAGCAAACCTCGCATCGATGGCTTCGATTACAGCTTCAGCGGCCTCAAGACGTCGTTCCTCTACTTTCTTCGCGATCACCTCAAGGAGAACCCCAATTTTATTGAAGATAATAAAGCCGATTTGTGCGCCTCCCTTCAAAAGAGCATCATCGACATTCTGATGGAGAAGCTTGTGTTGGCTTCTCGACAAACGGGCGTGCGCACCATTGCCCTGGCAGGGGGCGTGTCGGCCAACTCGGGACTGCGCAACGCCATTCAGTCGGCTGCCTCGCGTGAGAAGTGGGAGGTGTTCATCCCCAAGTTTGCTTACACCACCGACAACGCGGCCATGATTGCCGTGTCGGCTTACTTTAAATATCTCAAGGGCGACTTTTGTGGCCAGGATGCCGCCCCTTTTGCCCGAACGGAGTTTTAATCGTTCGTGATTTGATGCCGGGTGAAAATTGAATTAAACCCCCAAGGTTTTTAAAACCTTGGGGGTTTGCTGATTGTTGCACTTCATCACTACTGTACTCTTGCACTCCTGCACTTTGTTGCTTTGTCCACTAATTCCACTAATGATGAGCTTGTAGGTTTAATTGATGGGTGTATCGTACTTTTTCACTCCTGCACTCATGTACTCCTGCACTCTTGCACTTTCTTGTTTTGTCCCTTTGCCCCTTTGTCCACTAATTCCACGAATTCCTCGAATGATAAGCTTGTAGGTTTAATTGATGGGTGTATCGTACTTTTTCACTCCTGTACTCTTGCACTCTTGCACTTTTGCACTCTTGCTCTTTGCCGCTTTGCTGCTTTGTTGCTTTGCTGCTTTGCCGCTTTGCTACTTTGCCGCTTTGCTACTTTGTCACCTTACCACTTCTCAGCCTAAGGTTTGATGCAATTTGTTATGTTTTGATGGTTTCTGCGTTGCCGGGAATTCTGTTTTGATGGGTTTTGATGCATAATATTATTAGGAATACATTGGCGCTATACGAAAAATTCGTCAATTTCTTGCTTCTGAAACCCTTAATGGAACTCTTTGAGGTGTTAAATTACCAATACGTTTTCAACAAATGCTGTTGAAAACTTTTCCGAAAGTTTAATCAATCACACCTGATCTTTTCATAATTTTGTAACAACAGTAAACCCGGCAACGGCTCATCTACGAGTTGGCGCTTTCGATGAGGTTGTCGGGAACTGCAATTATTCAACATTAAAACCATTACAATTATGGCTTTAAATTTTTCACTGACCAAAAACCATTTGGTCAAAGACGGGCTCTCCTACAGAGCCGTTGTTGGGAACAATGAGACTTTTGATGAGAGTCGCATTGTGGATATGATGATCTATCGCGGGTCGACCGTGACTAAAGCCGACACCCTGGCGGTGCTCGAGGAGTATGGACTGGCAGTCGCGGAAATTATCCGCACGGGCAATTATGTCAATACTTCGCTCTTTAGTGCTTATCCCACCATCGGAGGGACTTTTTCCGATTCTGCTGAATCGTTTAACTCGGCCAGACATTCTATTCGGGTGAAAGTGGTGGCCGGACAACGTCTCAAGCAGGTTATCCCACGCATTTCGGTGCAACGGCTCGAAGGTTCACATGTGGCTCCGTTGGTTAAGAAGGTCGAGGACTTCAACACCGGGGTTGAAAATTCTCAATTGACCATTGGGGCCGCTGCCATCATCACCGGGTATCGTCTTAAGTACGATGCTGATGACTTAATGCAAGGGGTGTTTCTCATTAATGCCGCCAATGCGGTTGAAACACGTGTGGAGCGTATGGCCATCAACAAGCCAGGGAAACTCCATTTTCTGGTGCCTGCCTCACTTCCTCAAGGTGAATACCACGTGGAAGTACGTACGCGTGTTTTGAGTAAGGATTTGCGTAAAGGACGTCTTGACGTGCCTTTAACGGCTGTTTGATCGGTCTGTCTTTGTTGTAACTGTGAAGGAGAAGCTGATGCTTCTCCTTTTTTTGTCTCCGTTGAGACGTTTCTTACACAAATTTATTGTTTTTTGATTTGCTTGATTCTTTTCTGTTGTTTTTTTTCATTTCTTTTATCTCTTTTTGGGGCTATTTGTCGTCTCTCAATGGCTAATGCAATGTGTGGTTGTGGCTTTCTTCCGATCTTTTTCTTACGGGCAAACATAAACCAATCGTTGCAATACTGTTTGTCATGCCCCATCCGGGTGCAAAAAATCAACGATCGTTGTCCATTACTATCAACGATACCTGTGCACCACCATCCTTGCCAGTCGTTCATTACTATCAACGATACCCGTTCATTACCATGCACCACACCCATGCATTACCATGTACCACACCCCTGCATCATGGTCAATCGATACCCTTGCACCACCATCCATCGACATCCCTTCACCATGGTGCATGTGAATTCTGTGTATGCTCATGGCGACTCTGTGATATGCAATATTATTTCGTAAAGTTACACGAATGAGAAACCCATTTTAGGGTAAATCATCCCTTTCATTTAAACCCCGAAGGTTTCTAAAACCTTCGGGGTTTGGGATTCTATCATTCTTTTGTGTTATCTGCTTTTTTATTTGAACACAGTTATATTCGTATCTCAATCGCACAACACAACTTCAAAAAACTCTGTGAATTCTCTGTGCCTCTGTGTTCATTGAAAACTACTATATAACTCTTTTGAGTTATATGCTTTGTTATTTAAACGCAATGCGTTAAAATTAACTCAGCGCCTTTCTTGGCATAGCCAAGCGACTGCGTTGATTAGAGCCTCAGCGTTTATTTTGACTCTGTGTTCATTGAAAACTCTGTGTCATATAACATTCTATAATTGAATATCAATGTCGTTTAGTTAAGCCCCAACGGGGCGCCGGCAATAGAGCAGGGCATAGCCCTGTTAAATGTAGACAATGAACTCAAGCCCTGAAAGGGCGTAAGCTTACGCCCTTTCAGGGCTCTAAGATTGAGTTTGCATTCATCGTAGGGCGATGCCCAACGCTACTGCTTATCGCCCTTTCAGGGCTTATCTTAACGACATTGAATTGAATATGAGTAACCTCTGAGGCACAAAGACACTGAGTTTTTTGTAAAGCCTTGCGTTTAAATAAATATGCAGATAACTAAGATGGGTTATATAGTCGTTGTCTTAACTTAATTGGAGTGTAATTGCAATATTTCATTTCATTATGTAACTTTTGTTGTCGCTCGTCGTATGAAATCGTAAGCTAAGGAGGGCATGAAACGTTGCATCGTAACTAAGTAACAAAGCAGAAATGTGCGATACTGCATGAGCGCAAAAGGCGTACATCTGTTAACTTTTAAAAGTTAAGAGTATCGATGTATTATTCAAAGTCCCCCTTCGGGGGATTTTGGGGGCTTTAGATAAGGTGGCTTTGTATGAGGATCTTTTGTCCCATAAAATCACTATTTCATCAAAAAAGACCGATTGGTGCTGCTTTTATTAAGCTTGCTAACGCTTTTTTTTTAATTTTGCCGTAAATTGTAATAAGTTATAACCCAATGGATATGAACACCGTTTATGAATGTGTGCCGGGTTTTGTCGAGAAGAAGGTGGGCGATGAGATGATTCTGGTGCCCATCTCCAATCAGGTGGCGCAAATGAGCGAGGTATTTACCCTCAATGATTTGGGTGCCTTTTTGCTCGATCAACTGGATGGCCATATCTCCATGCACGACGTGGTGGAAAGGGTCACAAATAATTACGACGTCGACGAACAAACCGTCGTTTCTGATGTTGATGATTTTGTAAATGTGGCCTTGGTGAAAGGCGTGATCCGCGTGGTGCAACAATGATGACTGTATGAACAACATTCCTAAGATAAAAAAGAGATACACCAAACCGGAATTGGTGGCTGTGGCCATCGATCAAGAGATTGCTTTGATCATGATGACCACCCCTCCGGGGCATCCGGGTGGACCCCTTTTAAGTAGCCCTGCACCTTCGGCTTCTGCAGCGGATGCTGTATTTTCTTCTGAGGTAGAGGCTTTTAGTAAAGAAGAAGATGTTTTCGGTTCCTCCAGTGGACCCTCTTATTGATGCTGTTGTGTCAGCGTTATGTGTGATTGGTGTTTGATATGGGGTATGTTACAAGATGATGAAAACCATTTATTATAATACCGGTTGGTTAATTTGATGAAATTCCTCCTGGACAAGAGAAGACTTGTCCGGGATTTTTTTTATCGGATACCTGTGATCCTATTCTTATGGCAATTGGTTTAGATGATTTATTAATCCCAATTGGTTTAGGTTTGATGAAACTTGATTTTTTAAGGATGAATGTTTTTCCCAAATTAGCAACAAATGTTCTATCTTGACGTAAGATGTCATGACCTTATTCTATTGATTGATTTAAAGCTTGAATAATAAATTAAATTAGATATGAATAGTCAACGTTTGTTTATAACGGTCAAAGCGAAGATTGGTATCTTCTCTTTGTTTATGATGCTTTTTGCCGGTGTGGTTCCTTCTTTTGCGCAAGAAACCTGGTACACCCTGGCTGATGGCGACTGGGACAATTACCAGGTGTGGACACTCGATCCTGCCGGTGCAGTGAGGGTGAATCCAACCAGCGATTATCCAAGAATGGGTGATAATGTCATTATTTTATCTGGCAAAAAGGTAACTATTCCCGATAATGTTACACCTTATTCGCGCACGGTTGCTGTTGTTTGTGCTTCGATTACAGTCAATGGCGAACTCGATCTGCGCAGTTCTGCCGGACATACTATCGGTGCATTTAAAGGATCCGGTCGAATTTATACTAATTCAGGCGCAGTGCCTGTGAGTGGTGTTAGTTGGAGCCACTTTGTGACCGCAGGACAAGGACAAGGAACCATTGTGCTCAATGGTACCGGCGCTACCTCTGCCACATTGCCATCGTCATTGTATAACCTTGAGGTGGCGTTGACATCGGGCATTGCCGTGCTCAATCAAAGCATTGAACTCAACGGTAACCTAAAGATAGCCTCCGGCACGTTACAAGTGAATGGTGCCGGCACTACTGCCCATACACTTACTGTGCGTAAAGACATTACCGTCAGCATCGGTGCCTCGTTTACGGTGGGCAGCGGCAATGTTGTTAATATATTGAACGCCTACGGCGATTTTAAAAACTATGGTACCGTCGATTTTGCCAACTCTGCCCAATATGCTTCTATTGGTGGCGGTGAGTTGAAAGTTTATTTCAGGGGCGAAACCGATAATGTGCTGCTTTGTAACGGTACCACCGATTTTTATCGATTAATTTTGGCCAAAGGATCAGATGATACCTACAAATTAACTGTTAGCGCCGATTTAACCTCGCGGTTTAAATTGTTTGGACCTGTAACTACCGTTTCTCGTACAGTGGAGTCTGTGAATGAGGATGGAGTTGGCCAGATTTTGGGTTACGAAAAATTGCCTCTTCTGTTGTTGGCAGGTACGCTAAAGCTTGAGTCGAATATAGTAATTCCGACATTAGGTGAAGATATGGTTGGTGAAAATGTCCCCAATGAATTCTGTATACCTTATGGTACTAAGCTTTGGATTAACGGAGCGTCGGTTTCTTCAGCTACAGGAGGTGGAGGTAACCGAGGTACGCGCTTGGAGGGTACCTTGCAAGTGTCGGCGGGATCGTTCACTAACCCCGACGGGACAGGTGGGATTCAATACAAGGGAAATGGTAGTAAACCAGGTGCTTTGGTACTGGAAGGGACTGGTGTTGTTAATACTACCGAATTAAAGGAAGGGGATTCTACTGGTCGTTTTATTTACCGTCAATCTGGTGGTACGCTTAACCTGACTGGAGTAGCCGATTGGACCAATATTTCAGCAATAATGGCCTTGCCGCAATCAGATTATGTGTTTGAGATGACCGGTGGCACCATCAATATTGACGCTGTAAATGCAACACAAAAAAGCGCTGGACCTCCGATTGTTGATAATGTATCAGGTATATATATTCGGGTTGATGAAGGCAACTACAATGTTACCGGAGGTATAATAAATATTATAACACCCACCCGTTATAAATCGACTATTAACGATTTTGAAATTTACTCGACAGCACCTTTTTATGACCTGAACATTGTTAATGAGGCTACTCGTTCAGGAACTCAGAAGGTATTGTTGAATAGCGGCTTGACGGTTTTGAATGATTTTGTTATTGGCGCAAGTACTAGCTTTGATGCGGGTACTTACAATGTTGAAATTGGTGGTGATTTAACCAACAATGGTACATTTACTGCCAATGGAAATACCACCAAGTTTATTGGGGCGGGTGCCTCTACCGTGAATGGTGGCACCATTGCGTTTGCCAAATTGGAACTGGACAAAGACGTGGAGACGCAAACCGTGACCCTAGGGATGGGGACGATTTCCGTTTCAGGCAACCTTACGTTGACATCAGGGACGCTTGGTGTTGGTACTGTTAACCGAAATGTAGGAGGTAATGTTGAAATTATTGCCGGAGCGATTACTGGTGCCAGTGCGTTGGTGTTGAACGGTACTGCACAACAATCGCTAAAAGGAAAGGTGGGCAAGGAACAAAGTTTCGGGAATATTGTGTTTGCCAATGAAAACAATGATTTATCGTTGTTGAGCGATGTGAATGTGGGAAACTTTACTTTCTCTTCAATAAAGAAAGTGTCAATTGGTTTCCATAATTTAACAATTAGCGGAACTTTGAGTGGTTTTTCATCTTCAAAATATTTTTATACCAATGGTCTTGCTTCAGACAGGGGATTGACTTTGTATTTCTCAATCCCAGCCAATTACGCAGGCGGTACTTTGGCGACTTATCCTATCGGCACATCATCTAAGTATTCCCCTGCATATGTAAAAGCCGGTACAGGCCAAACAGTGTACACGGATGGTTATTTTACTGTAATACCAGTAAGTGGTGAACATCCAGCGACATATGAGGTTGCTTTAACTGATGTTTTGCCTTATTATTGGAAGACAAAGGTAACTGGTTTTGATAATTTGACTGATGGAGTCGTAAATTTGGAATTTGATTATTCATCGTATATACCCAAAGATATGAAGGTGTCATATCTTGATGGTGTTGAGTGGGTTAGGGGGGGTGCGAAATACAAAAACAACGAGAGCAGTATTTTGTATTTTAACAATACTAAGGTGTATGATTATTTTAAGCGGTTGATAAATGGAGACTTTACAGCAGGTAAGGATAATGGCTTAGGACAGTCTCCTTTTGGTCGAGTTGATGTGTTTTATAGTAGGCAGGATGCAAATTGGTATGATACATATACATCAGGTAGTAAGACGTATAGTGCGGCATGGGTTGATGAGAATGAAAATCCCGTTGAAATTACGTGGTGGGGAACTGTTGGTTTTCCTGGTAAAGGCGATATTGTGAGAATTCGAAATAATCATAGGATTTATTTGCCACAGAATTCTACCAATATCGAAATAGGAATGTTGGAATTCGTACCAGCTACTGGTGTGACAGATCGTGAACAATTGCCACGCTTGGAGATTTTTACACGTAATAATTTGATTTTGAATAGAATCAAAGGCGTTGGGGTTTTTAGCCAACATTTGAACAATACGAATAATCCGGTCATTACTGGTGATTTTGGCGAGTTTTCGGATGAAACGTATAGTTGGTTCCTGTTCAAGTCAGATGTTTCGGCTGAAGTTGAACTACCTGACGATATCTTTATTTATCCCAATGTCATGACCGAAACAAATGATTATGGAAACAACTATTATTCTTCCTTTAAGTTTCCGGTTGATGTCGTCATCAAGAGAAACTTAAATCCGCGTGGAAAATCAATTTTACGATTAAATGATGGAGCGAAAGGAGATATTGCGGTTGGTGGAGATTTGGTCATTGGCGATTGGCTGGATGGTGTGGTGGAATTTCCGGCTTCGGGAGTGAAAAGGACGTTGACCATCGATGGAAATATTGATTTTACATCTAGTTATACCGCGCCGACCAATGCCAGGGCTATTAGGCTAACTTCAGAGACCACCTCTCTCTTGCATGATTTGATCGTGAAAGGCGATGTTAAACAAGGAGAAGGAGTGATTGATTTAGCCGGTACAAACGGAGGTGTGAACGTCGTGTTCAATGGAAATGCTTCATCCACGGTTTCAAAAACAGGGGCGGGGGCCACTGAATTCTATTCGATGGTCATTGAAAAAACAGTAGGCCAAAAGGTGCATATCACCGGCGATTTCGATTTGAAAGGTGCCACCAATACGGCCACCAAAGCGTTGACGCTCACTTCGGGCGAATGCCATTTGGACAACGATGCCATTGAAATCATGCTGACATCGGGAGGTGGCAACTTCAAAATTCCCTCGGGTACCACGTTGCGTGTTGACAACGGTTCCGAAGTGGTGATGAGCGGTAGCGGAACTGGTATCTGGTTGGATGGAAATCTGATATTGGCAAACAGTCTATCACTCCCTAGTGGTGGGGAGCTGAACTGTGATGGCGATAACAATGGTATCGACGATGGTACCAACTACATCGAGTATTCGGCATCGGGCAGCGCGACCATTAATGTGGGCACCGGTTCAAAACTTTCCTTGGGTGCACAGTTGCGCCGTTCCACCACCACCGATGCGGGCATCCTGCATTTTACACAGTCTGCCGGCAGTACGGTATTATTGGGTACCGTGGGGGCGCCCACTGTCAATCGTAGCGTGTTCGAGGTGTTGGGAAGTAGTACATTAACACAAGCAGCCGGTGCAAATATCACATTGGTTAGTCCTCAAACGTCGGCAACAGTACCTGCATTGATGATCGATACCGATGCAGCACCATCGTTGGGTGCAGGTAGCAGCTTTACCATTGGTACGGCAAGTCCAACCGGGCAGACGTTCGATATTTATTCCTCTAGCCCATTGGAAAACCTGAATGTGGTTGGCAATACGGCCCAATTAAAAACAGGTGCATTAACCCTGAACGGTTCGCTCGATATCGCAACGGGTTCAACGTTTCATGCCAACGGCTACGATTTGACATTGAAAGGCAACCTTGCTTATAGCGGTACGTTCACACCGGCCGGCAACACCACCTATTTCAGTGGCACGGCCGATCAAATCATATCGGGGGCGGGAGCTACGCCGGCGTTTTACAATTTGGTGAAACAAGGCACCAACACGCTCTCGTTGACATGCACCAACGATGTAGCCGTTAACGGTAACCTGACCATAGCGGGCGGTATCCTGAACATCGGTTCGCGCGACCTGACGGTGCTTGGTAACGTGAACAATGTCGGTACGGTGCAGTCAACCTCCACCAACGGTGTGTTGTTTAAAGGAACGGCCACCCAGGTGTTGTCGGGCAACGGTACCTTTGCCATCATGACCATTGACAATGCCAACGGAGTAAATGTACCTACCCAAAGTGGTGCGATTACCTTTAACAATGCATTGCGCATGAAAAACGGGGTGATGGACATTGGACAAAACCTGTTGCATTTTGGAGTAGGAGCCTCCATTGTGCCTGTGAATGATTTTTCGACCACCAATATGGTGCAGACCAATCTTTCCTTTATCGATAATGGGATTCGCAAGGTTTTCCCTGCCGGGGCCAGCACTTTTACCTATCCCATCGGGTCGTTGGGTAAGTACACACCAATTGAGCTGACTGTGACGGGTAACGGCAATAATACCGGTTCCATCCGGGTGAAGGCTGCCGACGAGCACCATGTGAGCGTAGTGGATTTAGCAGAAACCCTTTACGATGAGACGCAAAACGTGTTGCAATACAACTGGACTTTGGATGCCACAGGCATGACCGGTTTTTCGGCCAAATGTGTCATGCAAGGGTATCCTTCGGATGCATTGATAACCAATGCAGGCGGATCAACTTTTACTTTGTCTGATTATATCACTGCCCGGATTTTGTTGTCGAGCACCGAGTGGAATAAGTTCGATGAAGATTTAAAATATTATTACGACGAGGGGACTGGTAAGTTGAATTTTGATTTCTCAAATACCAACGATGCCGGTATTGATGGCGACTATACGGCTGGTGTTAAGTCGTGTATTCCTGACCGTGTGGCGACTTATATAACAGTGGCTAATGACGGCAACTGGAACGAAAAATTGACATGGGCAACCTATAATCCGACGCTTGGTATACCTGCCGGCGTTGGTGAAGCAGGGGTTAATGTGCCTGATGGTGGTATTAAAGGTGCGGTTGTGTATATTGATCGAACCGTTAATATTCCTGCTGCAGAGTCGGCATCAGCTTATCGGACCTATTTGTTGACCGATGGTGTGCTCAATGTAGGTACATCTATAGCTAACCGATTGGGGGATGTTTATGGCACCGGAACGCTGAAGTTGCAAAACAGTGCCATCCCGGCAGGGGTTTATACCTCCTTCTTTGCAGCCGGAGGGGGAACCATGGAGTTTGTTGCGGGAGCTACTCCATATACCTTTATGGGTGATAAACCTGAGGTAAATAACATGAAATTAAGTGGTAGTGGAACCTTGCAGTTCTCGAATACGCCATTGACTATTAATGGTAACTTGATATTCAATGGGGCTTCCGTTACGAACCCCAACAACAATAACTTCTCCGTAGCCGGGAATGTCACATTTAACAGTGGCTCATTTGATGCGGGAACTTCAACCGTTACTCTCAATGGCGCTGCCAGACAAACTATAGGTGGAACCAATCATTTCACTAGCGGCAATGCATTCTATAATTTAGTGGTGAATAACAGTTCCGGTATTGATATTTCCAATGGTTTGGGTGTGTCCAATACGCTTACCATGACCTCGGGTATCTTAGGTTGTCAACCGACAGGTTGGGTTGAGATCAATAACTCCAGTAATACCGCGATATCTGGAGCTGGAGCAGGCAAATATGTAAGTGGTCCGTTGAAATGGAATGTCACCACAACCAATGAATATATGTTTCCGGTTGGGAAAGATGGTCGTTATGGTGAATTGACCCTGTCGGGTGCTTCAGGAGCTGGTTTGTGGGAGATAGAGTATTATAGTACTGCGCCTGTTGATCGGAGCAATATGTCCGGGGTTCAGTTTGTTAGCAATAACGAATATTGGCGTTTGCAGACATTTACATCGCGAACAGCCATTGCAAAACTGCGTTGGGATGCCAACAGTGGTGTCGATCCTAATGCCAATTTCAGAGTGGTGGATAGTGATGGAGCCGATAGTTCAGATCCCTGGTCTTTGGTGTCGTATACCGATTTAACAGGAACGACATCTGGCGGCAGTTGCTCAACTGTTTCGTTGACTTACAATACGCGCAAGCGGTTGACTTTTGGTTCTGCAACGAAACCAAACTATATATGGGAGGGGACTACTTCTGTCGATTGGACCGTTGCAGGAAACTGGAGCAATGGTGTGTTGCCGTTGGCAACATCGAATGTGATTATTGAAAATCAAGCCAATGATCCGGAGATTCTCGGAGGTAAAGATGTTACCGTAAATGCCATCAGTATGTCGCCCGGAGCAAAACTGACATTGAAGCCCAGTGCACACATGACTGTCAATGGTGATATAGTAAATAATAGTGCAACCATTTTGGTGCAAAGTACAGCAGTAGGCAGTGTTGCTCCTGCGTCGTTTTTGACAAATGGTACGGTCAGTGCTCCGGTGAGCATTGAATGGACTTATCCTTTGGGTGCCTATATTTACATCGGTCATGGAGTTGACAATGCATTGAAAACCAATTATGGCAGTGCGTTGTTGTATCGAATAGTGAATGGAGGATGGGTTGCTGTTGGTACATCTCCCAATGCTTTTAATACCAGTCCGTTGGAAGGGTATGCGGTTGGATTCCCCAGTTCATTAGGAACGGCTCAAACGATTACCAATACCGGCGCATTGCATGACTCGAATTACAGCATGACAATTGGTAATAACTGGTATTTGGTGGCCAATCCTTATCCGACCTATCTGGATTTGGCAAATAGTGGTTTAATGTTGGGTGATGCATTGAAAACCATTTATACCACCATCAGGGGTGCCGGCACGGCAAGTTATGCTACATTTAATATTTTAACTGATGTTGGCGTTAATGAAGCGAACCGGTATGTGGCTCCCGGACAGTCATTCTGGATTAGGAATTATACCGCTTCGTCTTCATTGTCTATTAATAAAACGGTTAGGACCAATAATTCAAATAGCTTGTTGAAGAGTTTAAACACGACTGATGATGTTTTCAGAATTAAACTGATCCGTTCATCGGT
>NZ_QKZK01000010.1:96938-127508 GCF_003254275.1 Breznakibacter xylanolyticus
TTTTGCACCATTGAAGAGTGTTGTTGATGATTCATCTCAAAGTACAGCTGTTGAGGATGACACATCTGATGGAATCCGTCTGATGGCATACGGTATTGGCCGTAAAGCAGTCGTGTCCGTAAGTGATGCTTCCTTTGAAGGCTCGGTTGCGATAGAGGTGATTGATGCCATGGGGAAGGTTTCTCAGAAAATGATTTCTTCAAAACAACACAATGAATTTGAGTTAGCTGCCAATTCACAGTTTCATATTGTAAGGGTAGTATATAAAAATCAGGTAAAAAGCTTTAAGATTTTGAATTCTATCGGGATTCAAAATTGATTTTTGATTATAAAACAGAGGGTATCCGAAATCTTTTGGATACCCTCTGTTTTACTCATTTACAGAAATGAGGCTGAGTTTACAATGAACTGATGTCAATTTTGATGTATGCTTTTTATGAAGGTGTGGAATACTGACTATAAGACACATCGAAATAGTTAGGATTGCTCGTGAATAATCCACGTTGTATGGTATTTGTTTGTTAGTCTTAAATTACTATCTTATAGTCAAGTTTTTAAATGCTTATATTGCTTTTATTTGTATGTATCTGATTTCTAGACTTTATTTTGTGATTCATGACAAAGTATGGTTTCAACATGACTCTTTTTTTGTAACTAATGTGGTGTTTTACCTTATGTATCACGAAGATGCTTTGCTATGTATTGGTTATTCATTTGTCTTTTAGTTAGAAAAAGTTGTAATTGGGTCAGGAAGTCTTTCTCTAATCTCAATTTACTATGAGGAATTCATGCAAATGATATTTAAATGGGCAATTCCAAAGTTTTATTGTTGAACTTACACTTGTTTTTTAGAAAATCACCTTTTATGAAAAATATGATTAGGCATAGTTTCGGACGTTTCATGTCTTTTTCTGCTAAAGATTCTTTGATTTATTTATCATCTAGCCATAGAACTGTATTGCTCTTTGCATGTTTATTTTGTATCCAAATGGCGAGTGGGGCAATAATCAACAGTACACCTTCAGGGGGAAATTGGAATGTGGGCACGACCTGGGAAGGGGGTGTAATTCCTACATTATCTGATGATGTGGTTATTGTGAGTGGTGCAACAGTTACAATAAATCAGTCAGTTACTTGTTTGAATTTAACAGTGAGTGGTGTGTTGAATACGGATAATACAAACCGGAGTGTCACTGTCAATGGCAATTTATGGATTAATGGATCATTTGACATGGTCAGTTGTAATCCGCTGGATGTATTAGGGACAACCACTGTTTTTGGATCTCTGGTAGACACTAATAATTACGGTTCTGCTGTTTTTCAAGGCATATTGACTATTAATGCAGGCGGAGAATTTAGCACAGCCAACAATTCTCCTTGTACGTTTCGAAATGGGATCATCAATGATGGAACGTTTAGCAAATCAGGTACCGGAGCTGTTACTTTTTCTGGTAATCCCCAGTCAATTTCGGGTTCGAATGCACTAACAATTGCTGGAGCTGTAACTTCATCTGTGGCGTTAACGATCGATGCGCCGGTTACCTTTTCTGGCGCCACTACTTTTAATGGAACGACTGTGGTCAATGCTGTGTCGACTTTTACCGGTGCATCCATTAACAACGGTGAAATGACAGTGAATGCTGTGTCTGCATTTATCAGCACCTTCCGCGCCAATGAAAATGTGGTGCTGAACAGTGCTGTGAATTTCAATAGTACTGTGACAATTGCGGATGCAAAATCAATTCGTAATAACAGTCAGTCATTGGTAGTAGGTGTGTTGAATGGCTTAGGCAGCAGTTCGAAATGGAAAAATGAAACTGGCTCTACTTTAGAGTATAGAAGTGGAACTGTTCCGATGGACATAGGATTGTTGGATGCTACAAGTGCGAATAATACGGTGTATTATAACGTTGATGCAAATCAAACAATTAAAGCTGTTGATTATTATCACCTACAAACCGGGACGAATGGTGGGACTGCCAATAGGAGTAAAACAATTGAATCTTTAGTTGGGAATATTAATATTGGTGGCAACCTGCAAATAGGTAACCGTTCTGTTTTTTATTTAGGATTAGGGACTAAAAACATTTCGGTTGCAGGCAATGTGACCATCGAGAGTTCTACCACTTGGTTGCGAACGAACAATACAGATAATGCGATTCATCGTTTAACTATTGGTGGTGTTTTGGTTACCAATGGTGGTGAAGTGCGTTTGCGTTATGATAATGCAACCCGATATTGTGATTTAACGATGACAGGGAGTGGTGATTTGATTCAGGGAACCGGTTCTGTTTTTATTTTGCGTAATCTTACATTGACCAATGTTGCTTCTAAAACGGTTTCATATTCCGGGAATATTGATTTTTACTCCGGGGCAGATGACAATGTGTTTACAAATGATGGTGGTGATTTTACTGCCAGTGCAGGGGCTTTTCGTTTTATGGATGCGTTTACCGTGGCAGGGACAGGGAATATCACCTTTAATAATTTGCAATGTGGAAATAGTAACCAAACCATTCAAACCTTAGGCCGAGATGTGACTGTGAATGGCATTCTCACCTTGAACCACAATAACACAACTTCCAGTTATTTGAATTTGAATGGTAAAGCACTGACGGTCATTGGTGGTTATACATTGACTAACTCAGGTAATTTTGGTGGTTCATCTTCATCTAATTTGATATTGGGAGCCGGGAATACCCCGACTGTTTCAGGGAATATCTTATTTGAATCGGGTGTTGCCGAATTAGCAAGCCTGACTCACCATGTGGTGAATGGTTCAAGCTTTTATAATTTGGGCAATGCATTGTCTGTTGCCGATTTAAATGTGATTTCAGGTCAGTTGAATAACGCATCGAACCTGACGATTACCAACTCTCTTCAAAACAACGGTGTTTACAATCAAACTGCCGGAACAACTTATTTTAATAAGCCTTCAGGGACAGTTCAAGTCTCCGGTGCAGGTATCAATACCATTCAAACGTGCTCCATTACAGATGGAACAGTAGAGGTGGCTGCAGATGTATCCATCCTTGCAGGATTTGTGAATAATAGCAATGAAGCCGCTTCTTATAATCAAACATCCGGATCAACATCATTTTCATCGTCTGGAGCACAGAGCATTCATACCGGTACCGGTGCCGGAAGTGTTGTGTTTTATAATCTGAATATTAATAATGGGAATACTAAAACATTGAGTCGAAATGTTGATGTCTCCAATCATTTGACCATTGCTGACAACACGACTTTTAGTTTGGGTACTGTGCCTACCGTATTAAATATAGGTGGGGATTTAACGGTTGATGGGATATTGAATTTTGGTGGTACATTAGTCAAAACGGTCAATTTAGGTGGTGATTTAAAAGATGTGTCGGGCACAATCGCGATGACCGGAACCGGGCTGGCACATGTGTTGAATTTAAACGGAGCCAATAATGCTATTTCAACTTTTTCAACAACTGTTTCAAGTGGCAGTATTGTTAATTATGGGCGAAGTGGAGATCAGTCGATCTTTGAATCAGCGAACTATCAAAAACTATCTTTTTCAGGTAGTGGAATCAAATCTTTTCAATCAATCACATCGGCGAATGATGAATTTGCTGTGAATGGGACTGCCATTGTGGGGTTGAATGGGAAAACGGTCAATTCGTTAGGTAATGTATCGATTGCCAGTGGAGCAACGTTGCATGTGAACGAGGGGGCTCAATTGTTAATGGCAAGTGGAAAGATATTAACCAATAATGGGACTTTTAAAGTTGTAGGTCTTTCAGGAACTCCTGCAGTTGTTTCGCGATATGGGGCAACCGGAGGGTATTCGATTGTTCAAAACAATTCGACAGCAACGTTCTATGCCAATCAATACGAATTTGATTACTTATTGAGTGGCATTTCTATATCTGATGGGACAATTGATAACACTGATAATTTCAGTAATGGTGTGTTTTCAAATGGGAGTGGGGCTCAATATTTGCAATTGACGGGTTCTGATTTGTCGGGATTACCTTCAGTAACCAATGTCACTTTTAATAGTGGTCCTACGGCTAACGTTACCCGTACATCGGGAATTGGTGCAATTACGTTTGACAATGCCCAGGGTGTTTTGGCCGGCGAAAATTTTGATAACGACAATGGCAATCCCGGGACATTGATCCTTTGGAATTATCCGGCATCTGTTTATTATTCCGTTGGTGACGTGTCGGCCGGATTGACAAGTAGCTGGTCTAAAAATCCGGATGGATCGGGTGGGAATCCGACCAGTGTGACTGATGGTTTAAATACGCTGATTGTTCAGGATGGTCATTCTGTCATCGTGGATAACAATGGCAATGTTGATGTCAAGAACTTGATTGTGGGTCAGGGAACTTCCGGTTCAGTCATAATTGGAGCGAATGCATCGCAACAAACGGTCACGATTCGTGAGAATATGGAAGTCAAAGGCGGCGCTACTCTGACAGCCGGCTCTGCCGGTTCTCCTTCGCACAAATTGCTGGTGTATGGTAATATGTACAATGATGGTCAGATCAATTTAAAACCATCATCCGGTATTGTGGTCAACACTGAGTTATATGGGATCATGGTGATGAGTGGTTTAAATGCTCCCCTATTTAATGATCTAACCTTTAAGACAGGTGCTTCGGCTACCACAGAAACTGAGCTGGACGTTAATGGGAATTTGACCATTGAAACTGGCGCTGTTTTTGATGATGGCGGTTTGGTGCATCATGTTGCAGGTAATTGGTCGGTTGTCGGTACCGGTGCTTATATGGCCTCTGGTACTATCGTATTTGATGGGATGGTCAATACCATTAATGACCATCCCAATGCCACGTCTCTAACGTTTCATAATCTCACATTTTCAGGAGGGGGTGCCGGTTCGTTGCAGGAAAATGTGATCGTGAATGGTGATTTGTTAGTCTCTAACAATACCATTTTACAAACAGCTTTAGGTGTGACTTATTTTGGTGATTTGAATATTGATAGTGGTTCTTCTTATACACAAACAGCTGGTGTAGCTACTTTTGCCGGTGTGAATGTTCAGGAGATTCAGCTCGATGGTACTAATTCTTTTAATGCGGTGACTTTTAGTAATGGCGGATCCAATGCGAAAAATATCATTGGCAATATGTCCGTTGCTAATGTGTTAACAGTGTCAAATGGGGCAACTATATCCGGCAATGGGACTCACACTGTAACCGGAGGTGTTCGGATTGATGGGATTTGTGATTTGTCCGGTACTTTGATCATGAAAGGAGGAAGCCTGACAACCGGTAATACAAGTAATCAAATTTTATTGGGGACTGCTGAATTAAGGATTGATGGGAACGTCTATTTGACGGTTACTTCACCTGCAACGTCCTTGAATTTGATTATGGATAATAATCTTGTAGTTCAAAATGGTTATTTGGTAATTAGTAACAATACACAAGTAACAGGTAGTGCATCATCTCAGTTGCGTGTTGATGCAGCAAGGTCATTATATATTCGAGGAAATAATAATTTTCCGACCGGATTTGGATCCTATGATTTGTCATTGACATCAACAGTGATCTATGATGCAGCAATGGATCAAACTGTTCGGGGGGGGATGACTTATGGCAATGTGTCATTAGGCGGTGCATCCGGATATCGAAAAACAGTTGATGGTTCACTTGATATCAATGGAAATTTGGCATTAGCCAGTGGCTCAATATTAGACTTGCAGTCATTTACCCACTATTTGGCAGGGAATATTTCCAGCAACGCAAACAGCTCCATCGATGGAACCAATGCGATATTTACTCTCGATGCCGATGATGCCAATCAGACAATCTCATCCAACGGAACCGGCTATTATCGTTTTCATGATTTGAATATTGTGCAAAACGGGGCAACTGCCAATCGAACCAAAAATTTTGCAACAGGATGTAGTATTGAACTTTTTAACGATTTTAATATTACTAACAGTTCGGGAAGTGCATCTATCATGCTTGTTGTTGTATTGAATGATAACGGGATTGGGGGGACTCCTGGTGACTGGAACTTGGGTGAGTATTGTCAGTTGCAAACCACGAGCGCCGATTTTTATACCGGATTTACCAGCAAATTTTCGGGGACTAAGAATTTGGATGTCAATAGTTCAGTTTATTACATCCTGAATGGCTCCCAAATTGTCGC
This sequence comes from Breznakibacter xylanolyticus, assembly GCF_003254275.1. GTDB lineage: Bacteria > Bacteroidota > Bacteroidia > Bacteroidales > Marinilabiliaceae > Breznakibacter > Breznakibacter xylanolyticus. The sequence goes on from NZ_QKZK01000010.1 coordinate 103,092, forward strand.
TAATGGTTTTACTTATGGTAATCTGACTTTTAATGGAGGAGATAAAACGGCGCGTGGGGCTTTGGATATCAATGGAACAATTTCGAGAACGGCAGGAAACCCTGTGTTTTATGATGGCGGATTTATACACACCGTTGCAGGTGATTGGAATTTAAACAGCACTGCCTATTATACTGTTGCTTCAGCTACAGGTACCATTGTTTTTGATGGTATTGATCAATCCCTTTATGGGGCTAATTTTAATAATGTGGTGGTTGCTAATTCCGGTACGCTTTCAGTTACATCCTCGACACTCACTTTATTTGGAAGTTTAACCGTTGAGAGTGGTTCCGGTTTGGTTTTGGATACTAAGAATCTTAATATTGGTGGGGATTTTACTGTGAATGGGAGTGGTGTCTTTACGCAGTCGACAGGAACTTCAACGTTCAATGGTTCTGCGGTTCAAACAATCCGGAGCAATGCTTCCAGTAGTTTTGGTGCTTTAACGATCAATAAACCCAATGCTGTCGGGTTACAAACGGTTCAGTTGCTTACTGACATGATCGTTAATGGAACCATATCTATCACTCAGGATGCCGGGGTTTTAGATATCACCAATCAAGAAGTGACTGTTAGCGGATCTATTTATCTTTATCCAAATAGTGTTGAAACTGCCGATGTGTTGATTGCCACAGGAAGTACTCTGGTGCTAAATGGAGTGGATGCTCAAAATATTCGCAATAGAAACCCGAATTCGCTTAATTTGGGAAATGTCTTGTTTTCAGGGGCTGGCGATAAAGTTGTGTATTATGATGTTTTAGGATCGCCTCTCGTTAATATTAATGGTGATTGGACGATAAGTGGTTCAACAGTGGATGGGTATAATTCCGAAATTCATGTTCGGGGAAATTGGGCGAATAATGGAACTTTTCAACACGGGGGGGGGCATACAGTCCATTTTGACGGAGCAGACCAAACCATCAGTGCATCTACTTTCCGTAACCTGGTTTTTTCAGGAACCGATACTAAAACATTGTTGGGTAATATCACTGCTAATGGAAATGTAACTCTTTCAGCAGCCACTCTCGATGCCAATCAACAAACCATTACTTTAACAGGTAATTGGGACAATAGCGCGGTTGATGCAGTATTTGTGCCCCGCACGGGTAATGTGATATTTGCAGGAGGTAATCAAAATGTATATACCGGCACATCATCAGGCTCCTTGGTCGGAAAAGGATTCTACAATTTTGATGTCAATGCAACCAATACTGTTGCTTTGCAGGGCGATTTGGTGGTTGCCAATGATTTGACGGTTGCAACAGGAACTTTCACGACCAATGCTTATGATATTTGGGTGGCAGGCAACTTTAGTGTGGCAGGAACTTTTAGCCATAACAATACCAATAGCATTTTAACACTGAATGGTAGTGGCGGAACCAAAGTGTTTAATGCGAACAATGCAACGCTTCGGGGGGTTGTGGTGAATGCTCCTGGAACCATCTATCTGGTTGAAGGTAATTTTGGGATTCAAGCTGTTGATATGGAGGTTTTAGCGGGCGAATTCTATTTAAATAAGCATGCGTTGACGGTTAATAATAATAACCGTAAAATCAATATTAATGGCGGAACTTTGGTGGTAGATGAAAGTTCAACGATCACTTTTGTGGGCAGTGGGCAGGGAATTAACTTGAACTCCGGGGTGCTCAAAGTGGTTGGGACGTCAACTAATTATGCATATTTAGAAAGTGTAAGCAATACATTTGCACTTAATCAAATGGGAGGGACATTGCATATGTCCAACTATTTTTTGCAAAATGCACGCATTGCAATCACGGGAGGCGTCATTGATGCTACTGATAATTTCAGCGATGGTACTTTCTCCGGTACTGTGACAACCGGAGCTTATTTAACCTTGTCGGGTTTTGATTTTGACGATTTTTCGGTAAATAATGTCACTTTTAATAGTGGCGCAGCCAATAATATTGTAAGGATAACCGGTTCCGGAACCATCACCATCGAAGATGCTTCAGGCGCCAAGGCCGGTGAAGCGTTTGAAACGGATAACGGAGTTCCGGGAACTCTGATCGAGTGGACGTATCCCGCTGGTTTCTTTTGGGATAACGATTCTGGTGATAATAATTGGCACAATCCGCTTAACTGGTCGGGTAATGCGTTACCGGGTTCTGATGATATCGTCTATCTTAATCATGATTATCTTTCTTCTGATTATACTGTCTACATCAACTCTGCTGATGCGACGGTTAAACGAGTGATGATGGATACTCAGGGAGGAAGTGGCATTGGGCTGACTCTTGTGAATGGCTACGACCTTACATTGGTTGAGCACCTTTCCATTGGGAGTGCGAATGCGACTTTAACTCAGTCTGATGCATCATCATTGCTCTATGTTGGGAAAAACTGGACTAACCTGGGAACCTTCAATCATGGTAATTCAACAGTGGTTTTTAATGGAACAGGTGGTGAATCGACTATTTTTACAGGGGGAACCGGAGTCGGTAAGGATTTTTATAAGTTAATCATTGATGCTGATGGTGCCAATTACAATTTAGGTGCTGCGACAACTGTTTTAAATGATTTGACAATAACCCAAGGGCAGTTGTCAGCGGCTGCAACGGCGAATGTATTGAATGTTGGCGGTAATTGGTTTATTGATGCTGATGCGGGTGGAGCCTTTGATCCGTCAACTTCGATTGTGACTTTTAATGGAGCTGATCAGTCTATCACCAATGGGACATTCTATAATTTTGTGACTGCCGGATCGGGAACGAAAAGCATCCTTTCAAATATTAAAGCTTCATATAACCTGACAATTGGTTCACGAACCACCATCGATGCAGGGCAATATAATATTTTGGTGAGCCGCTACTGGATCAATAATGGTGGATCGTTATTTCAGAATGGTCTGGGTTCTGTCATTTTTGATGGAACAACAGCACAACAAATTGATGCCGGAAGTGCTTCAACATCGTTTCATAACATGGATTTCCGTAACTCGGGATCTAAAACATTCATGAGGGATGTCAATACCACGGGTTCTGTTGTTGTAAATCCAGGGAGTGGGATTGTGTATTTAAGTACCTACCAACTAGCCGGTGTTGGTAGTGATAATACATTTACAAATAATGCGACCGTTTATGTTCAAGGTGCCAATAACTTCCCTGCAGGTTTTGAAACCATTGATATGGCATCAACCAGTCGTGTAAATTATTATGCCGATATCGCTCAGTCTGTTTTTCCAACCAAATACGGGCACATTGGTTTTGGGCGAGCAACCAATGGCGTTTTGACGACAAAAACGGCCTTGGGTGATTTTGAAGTGTTTGGTAATATGTTTTTTACCGATGGAACCACGACCCTCGATATGGCAACCAATGATGCAAGTGTTAATCTTACCGGAACCATCAGTATGACTGCCGGTAGTACTATTTATTGGGGAACCGGAGATAATGCAACATTGACTCATGTGGGGGGAGACTGGTATATAAGTTCGAATCTTACCGGGTTTAATCATTTAATACTTGCCGGTACCGGAGATAAATATACCAATGGCGATTTGTCGATTACCGGTAATGTAATTGTTAAGCAGGGAGTCGATTTGATGATGTATTCAACTGGTGGTTCTGTCAATTACAGAACTATGACATCTGACAATACCGGTTATTTTATGGTTGAAGCAGGAGCACGTGTGTTTAATTCACGTCCGGCAACCGAAGGGGTTGCTATTCCTGTCGGATTTGACAGTTATCAATTGGATGCTGCCAGTACGTATTATATGTACAGCCCCGTTGGTGTTGATCAAACTTTATATACCGGCTCCGGTATTGAATATGGTAACCTTTATTTCAGAAATGTGAAGAATGTTTCATCTGATGGTGTTGCAGATCTTGTCGTGAAAGGAGATTTTGATGTTGATGCATCTACTTATATCGATGGAAGTAAAAACATGCGCATTTCCGGTAGTAATATTTACTTAACAGGTTATACGCCTTCGTCGGAAAATGTGACAATGACACTCGATGCTTTAGGTAATCAGTATATACGTGATGATGTTGATAACTCATTGGTGATGCCTGCTATGATTTTTTCAGGGAGTGGCACCAAAACTATCGGTGATGGTAATGATGTTTGTTATATTGAAGGCAATGTGATGATAGATTCAAATGTGACTGCCACAACTGGGCGAAATGTCACATTTAATGGGACGCAATGGATCAATAATGGCGTTTATTCACACACCGCCAACACGCTTACATTTAATGGTTCGAGTGATGTAACTATTAAAAGTGGTAGTACTTCGGCTTCAAACTTTTTCTACAATGTGGCATTTAATAATGCTTCGACCAAAACGTTTATTACTGATGGGGCTGATATTAATGGTTCTTTCATAATCAACGAAGGAAATGTCGATTTAGGTTCATTGACTCATACAATTTATGGTTCACTAATCAATACGTTGGGTGGTAATTTGTTGAGTAGCGATGCTAATATTGTATTGGATGGAGGTAGTCAAAATATTAATACGCCATCATTTGCGGTAAATAATATTACAATGAATGGAAGTGGGACTAAGAGAATGTTTTCAGATTGGACGATTAATGGGAATTTGCTTGTTAATCCTGGAGTGACATTTAATACGTCTGACAATGTTGTGCCTACTTACTACAATATCCTTGTAAAAGGTAACTGGATCAATAATGGAACATTTGCAGCAAACACTTCCACTGTCAATTTTGAAGGAACTGCATCAACGATTGATATTACAAGTGGCGGATCGAACTTTTACAATGTCAATTTTGCATCAGGGGTAACCTTATATCGTTTGCAATCAGCATTAACACGAATATCAAGGTCGATGTCAATTGGATCTGGGTCTGAATTAACACTGAACGCAAAAACATTGATATTAGGAAGCAATATTGCGTCGGGAAAAGTCTTTACTATTGATGGTACATTAAGGGTTAATGAGAATGCGGTTCTCAAAATCAATAATCAATCGTCTCAAAGTCAGATTAATGTTAATGGTGCATTTTTCATTGTCGGGACTGACGCAACAAATGTTGCGACATTAACTCGTGAAACAACCGGTGTCGCTGGCTCTGAAACTCAAATCAATGTCCTTGCCGGTGCGACATTCGGGGCTCGTTATTATTTGATTGAGTATTTACAGGATGCAGGGATGAATTTACTGGCAGGTTCTGTTTTGCATCCGATTAACAATTTGTCAGATGGTGCATTTCAAAATATTCGAAATGCAGCTAATGTGAGATATCTAAATCTGGAGAGTGACTATTCGGGGGGCGTAATTTCGAATATTGTATTTAATTACTCCGGCACTCCTGTACAGGGAACCCATTACAATGTGTGGCGTCAAAACGCTGCCACTCCCATTGTTTTTGATTTAGTGGGAGGAAGTTTGGGGAATTACAAGTACGAACGTGACGAAGAAGCTTTATCTTCTGCATCATCCGGTTTGTTGCAGTGGCCTGCAATTACTGAGACCAATTGGACCGGAGCAATGAATACCGATTGGCATGAAGCCGGAAACTGGGATAATGGTGTTCCTTCAGCAACGCTTGATGCTGTTATCCCCGACAGAGCAAATGATCCGATTATTTCAATAGGTGATGCCATTTGTAAAAAAATGACCATTACCACTGGAACTTTGATCTTGGATAACAACAGAAATCTATCCATTGCCGGTGATATTGAGATTGGTACTGGTACAAGTACCGGTATTTTGTCTGTTTCCGGTGCGTCGTCCGTGATTTCAGTTGGTGGTTCATGGACCCGAGGTGTCAATAGTATATATCTTCCGGGTACTTCTTCGGTGGTGTTTAATTCGTCCGCAGGAACCGCTAATATTACTCCTCGAACGTCTCGATTTTATAATGTTGAGTTCAATAATGCTTCAACAACCTACTATTTGGTTGGATCATCCATTGGGATTGATGGTGATTGGTATATTCTGAACGGTAATGTTACTCCGTCAACTACCAATTATGTCTATGATCTGAAGGGAGACTTTGTGTGTACTAATGGAAGTTTTAATGCTACAGCTGTAACTGGTGGCACGATTAATTTAATTGGGACAACAGATCAAACCGTGAGTAATGCCATGTTTAATAATTTGAATGTTGCAGGTGGTGGCATTAAATACTTTGAAAATGACATTTCTATTGCTGGTAACTCTGTTGTTTATTCCACCATGTCTGCTACGACCGGATGTGTTGTTGACTTTAATGGTAATGTGTTGATTGATGCGTCCGGTACATTTGTTGACGGTAACGGTGTTCATACTTTTGGTGGGGCAACCTGGACCGGAACCGGTGCATATAGTGGTAGCGGTACCATTGTATTTGACAGAGCAGGAGACCAGGCCTTGAATGCAGGCTCATTCTATAACCTTACGATTAATGGAAACGGGGGAGTTTTCAATCTCAATAGTGATGTTGTTGTGAATAACAATATGACTGTTGTGAATGGAATCAATTATGCCGATTTGAAAACTTATACTGTAACCAATCCTAATGGTGTTGGAACATTTTCACTCGATAATGGGGAAGCTGTTTATGTTCGTGGGACTAATAATTTCCCCAAAGGTTTCGGTGTGTATGCATTGGGCGAAACGAGTTTTGTGTATTACTATGGGGCATTAGATCAGATTATTGACGGTGTTTCGTATGGAAATCTGATTTTAAATAACGCTTTCGAGAAGGTATTGGGTGGAAATACTGAAGTTAAAGGGAATTTGACCTTCAACAATGCCACATTGGATGTGAGTTCTTCTAATTATTCATTAACGGTTGGTGGGACATGGAATAATAATAGTACCGGACATTTTATTTGTCGGGAAGGGACTGTTATTTATAATGGAGTTTCTTCAAATCAGTCCATCAATGTTGGTGCAAGCAATGCCAATGATTATTATAATTTGACTGTGTCAAAAGGTTCGGGTTATGTAGCTGTAAATAATAATACGGCAAATGATTTTGTTGTGTTAAATAATCTGCTGGTTTCAGGAGGTCAGTTTCATGCCAATGGTCGAACCATTACAGTCGGAGGAGATTTTGTTGCCTCAAATGCTGGTTCTTTTTATAGTAATACAGGAACATATTATTTAAATAAAGCATCCGGAGAGGGCAGTTTGGGAACAAATGGGTCTTCATTATTGAATATGACAATTAATAGTGGTGCAATTTATACCGTGATAGATAATTTGACCTTGATTGGTGATTTCAGGTTGGAGGCCGGACAATTGAATGGAAATGGCAAGGATGTTATATTGGGTAATGGAAGTAATGATGTGGCAGTCATTTCCGGAATTTACAAAGTTGGTGCCGGGGGGACATTGATGATTGGGGATGGAACGTCTTTAACGGTAACGAGTTTGGGCAGGATAGAAGTTGTTGGATCACCTTCTGCGATGGCTACGGTGACACATAATTCAACTGGTCGATATAATTTTGTAGTTGATGGTACTATTGCTGCCAAGTATTATCTGTTCGAATATATGTCAAACGCTGGTGTTTATTTGTCTTCAACTTCTTCAATTGATGTGGTCAATAACTTTAGTGAGGGCACGTTTACCAATGGAACCACCTCTGGTCCAATGTTAAGGATCGAAAATTCTCAGAGCTTTGTCGCCCCTGACTATATTGCCAATGTCATTTTTCCGGTTAATCCTGGTAGTGGTGGATATAATGTTGCCAAAACCATTTCTTCTTCAGGAACCCTTGAGTTTTATAATTCGACAGGGGTATTTACGGGAGAGAGTTATGATAATGATCCGGGTGATCTGATAAACTGGACCGGACCTGTGAAGTTGACATGGAACGGTTCTGTTAGCAGTAACTGGAATAACGCCAATAACTGGACCGCTAACTATGGGCCATCAATTGTTCCCAGCGGAGACGAAGATGTCGTTATTGCAACTGCAGTCAATCAACCAATATTGACTACGTTGGGGCAAAAAACAAAGAATTTGACTATTAATAGTGGCGCTTCAATTCTTGTGAATACGCCATACGATGGAGGTGATGTTGATTTAGATGTTAATGGTGATATAACTATTAACGGTACATTGTATTTGATGTCAATAAATGACAATGTAACTGTTGAAGGGAACTGGACCCGAGGTACTACAGGTTCTGTGACTTTAAATGGAAATATAAAATTCGATGGGGCAGGAGGCGCACGGGTTATTAATAACCGAGGATCCAATTTTAATCGATTGATAATTTCAGGAACGAGTCAATATCAATTGGGTTTTGCAACCACAGTGCGTGAAAACCTGATCATTGAGAATGGCTCTTATTTTGATGTTTCTGCATCTAATTATGCACTCACTGTTTATGGTAACTGGTTAAATTCAGGTTCATTCAATTCTCGAACAGGGAAAGTGACTTTACTGGGTAGTCATGTTACAGGTGTATTGAATGGCGGGGCAAGTGCTTTCTATGACATTGATATTAATGCATCATCAAATACATATACACTGTCTTCTGATTTTGAAGTTAAAAGAGCATTGTATCTCATCAGTGGTACTTTAAATGCAAATGGATATTCCCTGAATATGGGAGATAGCAATGGGATTGATGATCTGACCATAACTGGTTCTCTGAATTTAAATGGTGGAGCCGTTTTGAATATGGGTAATTTATCGAGAGTAAACGTTAACAGTGGAGGAAGTTTATCTCTGGTGGGTACCTCAAATACAAATCGCGCAGTGGTGACTAGTCTGTCGGGAGGTCGATATGCTTTGAGAATTAATTCAGGTGCTTATCTTGCAGCGCGATATTATGAAATTTCAAATACTGATGCTCAAGGATTGAATATTTTGAGTGGCGCTAATATTGATGCTGTTAATAATCTTTCGGATGGCTATTTTATGAATGGTTACCCTGCATCAGGAACTTATATAACTTTGTTGGCTGATCAAGGTGATGAATTCGTTGTTAATAATTTGATTTTTGATGCCGGGACGTTAAATAATGTTACAAGAACATCCGGAACAACGGTTTTCTATTTTATTGATGCAAGCGGTGATTTAAGTGGATATTTATATGAAAATGATATTGAATCACCAGATGCAACTAGTGGGTTGATTCGATGGTCAATCCTGGACTTGTACACTTGGTTGGGTCTGTCAAATGATTGGTCGGTAGCATCCAATTGGTATAATGGCGTTTTACCAGATGAGTTTGCCAATGTTAAGATTCCTTTTGGTTCGCCCTATTATCCTGTTGTGAATGATGGCGATTTGGCTGTTGCCAATGATGTTACAATGGCTTCAGGAACCTTTTTGACATTGAATGCAGGAGCTCGCATGACTGTTAATGGTAATGTCATTAATGATGGTGCGACCATCTTAATCAAAAATTCGGCTGCGACAGCTACAGATCCTGCATCATTCTTAACTCATGGAACTGTCACTGCTCCTGTGAGCATTGAATGGACTTATCCTTTGGGTGCCTATATATACATCGGTCATGGTGTTGACAATGCATTGAAATCCAATTATGGCAGTGCTCTGTTGTATCGAATTGTCAATGGCGGATGGGTTCCGGTTGGGGTTTCTCCAGATGCTTTCAATACCACTTCATTGGAAGGTTATGCGGTTGGATTCCCATCTTCGTTGGGAATTCCTCAGTCTGTTACCAATACCGGTATGTTGCATACCTCGGATTACAGCATGCCCATTGGAAATAACTGGTATTTGGTAGCGAATCCTTATCCAACTTATTTAGATTTGGAGAGCAGTGGTTTGAATCTTGGTGATGCCTTGAATACTGTCTATACAACCATTAGGGGAGCCGGCACTACAAGTTATGCCACCTATAATATTGAATCGAATGTGGGTGTGAATACCGGAACGCAATATGTGGCTCCAGGACAATCGTTCTGGATTCGGAACTACACCCCTTCGTCTACTTTATCTATCAATAAAACGGTGAGAGTGCATGCCACCGGTGTGCTAAAGAGTGCAAACACGACTGATGATGTTTTCAGAATTAAACTGATCCGTTCATCGGTGTCGGATGAGCAAGCCATCTTGTTCCGTTCAATAGGTGATGAAGCTTTCTCTGCTGTTTATGACAGTGAAAAGAAAATGGATAACAATGCCTATGAGATTTCTCTCTTTACCATGAAGTCGGGACGTAAAATTGCGATCAATGCATTGCCCGAATTGGCTGATGACAGGGTTGTGCCTTTGTATATGAATGTTGGTTCCTCGGTAACCGGTTCATACACACTACAGGCAACAAACATTAATCAGTTTATGCCCGGATCAGCTGTTTATTTGAAGGATATGGTCTCAGGGGAGATCTTTGATCTTCGAGAGAATCCGGAGTACACATTTACTGTGGAGGGGGCTCTTGCGAATGAAAAGCGTTTTGAGTTGAGTTTTGCACCATTGAAGAGTGTTGTTGATGATTCATCTCAAAGTACAGCTGTTGAGGATGATACATCTGATGGAATCCGTTTGATGGCATACGGTATTGGCCGTAAAGCAGTAGTGTCCGTAAGTGATGTTTCCTTTGAAGGATCGGTTGCGATAGAGGTGATTGATGCCATGGGGAAGGTATATCAACAAGTAACTTCTTCACTGCAGCGTACTGAGGTAGATGCACCCTATAATACTCAGTTCTTTTTGGTGAAAGTCACTTACAAAGATTGCGTACATACTTTTAAGATTGTAGCTCATCATGATGAGCAGTGATCAAACGTTGATTATCTGTTAATATAAAAACAAGCGAGGGGGTGTGTCATGCATCCCCTCGCTTGTTTTTTTATAATGTTCAATTCATTGGTTTGTCAATGTTTATGGTTGTTTGGTCAAAAAGATGGCAAGGGAGGCTTAAAAGGTGTATGTGTTTATAAGGTGATCTTGTGCCGGAATGTTAATTTTGTGACCTTAAGTAGTGTGACATTTGTGTTTCCCAATTGTTGAAATCTGATTGGTGGGGGTTTTATTGGGTTCACACTATTCGCAAACCTTTGATTCTATTTGTTGTGATTATTGATTTTTACCGAATTTATATGAAAAAAGCAACCTTAAATGTATTGTTTGGATGTGTAATACTGATGTTTGGCACTACTGTTGATCTGTTCTCTCAATATAGCAGTAGTGTTCCCGGGGGGGCGTATGATCAAAAAGGAAGTTGGGTTGGTAATGAGGTGCCATCAGAACAATATAAAACTCTAACCATTGCTTTAAATTCAACCATTACGATAAATGACGATTTTAGTTGGGGGGCAAACGTTACTGTTAATGGGGCGTTTATTGCTAAAAGCAATTTTTCTGCTGGATATGGTGGCGTTACTGTTGCTGGTGGTTCTTTAACTATATCAGGTGCGTTTGGTAGTGGAAATTTGGTAGCAAGTTCAGGGGCTGTTGTAAAGATAAAGACATTTGATGCGGGTACATTTGATGTCAAGGATGTTAGTCGATTGATAGTTGAAGATGGGAGTTGTACTTTAACCAGTCATTCATTCATACGGAATGGCGCTACCGTTGAGATATATGGTGATTTTAACCTTATTTCAGAGCTTGTTGTTGAACAGGGGGGGGCATTGATTGTTCATGGCAATTTTAATGCTACGAATAACTGGGCTATGAATATTGAAGGTAATGTGGTTGTGACTGGTGATTTTACTGCAAAAAATGGAACCATTCATGCTGGTGGTAATGTGGTGATTGGTGGGGATTTTTCAACTGGCGGTGGCAGCTTTGGAGGAACTTCTAATAAAAATTTCTACTTATTAGGTTCTGATCCTGTCGTTGTTCCCTCAAATTGGAAGTATGGTGAACTCTCTGATTTTACAAAAAATGAGTCAGGCAATGACGCATTGTTGGGCTTGGTTGAAACGGTGATGCCCGATCTTGTCAATCCATCAATTGTCTGGGTTGGAGGAAAAGATGAAAATTGGAATAATAAACTCAATTGGATAGGGAATCGGGTTCCTGTTGCCACGTCCAACGTTTCAATTAAAACAACTGGTTTTAACCCGGTCATTTCAACCGGGACATTGGTTGAAGTGAAAAATTTAACTTTTGACGCAGGTACTGTGTTGACATTGAACGAGGGCGCTCGAATGACTGTGACCGGTAATGTATCCAATATTGGGGCATCAATCATGATAAAGAACAGTGTGTCTAATCCAACGTCGTTTTGGGTAAAGGGTAATGTTTCGGCTCCAGTGAGTGTGGAATGGACTTATCCCTTGGGTAAGTATATTTACATTGGTCATGGGGTTGACAATGCATTAAAAACCAAGTATGGTAGTGCGTTGTTGTATCGGATTGTGGAAGGCAAATGGGTTGCGGTAGGGGCATCCCCCGATGTGTTTAATACCGATCCTTTGGAAGGGTATGCAGTTGGTTTTCCCTCTTCATTGGGATCAGCTCAAGCCATTATCTCTACAGGGGGATTGCATAACTCCGATTACAGCATGACCATTGGTAACAACTGGTATCTGGTGGCCAATCCCTATACGACCTATCTCGATTTGGAAAGCAGTGGTTTGAATCTGGGGACTGCCTTGAAAACCGTTTATACATCCATTAGTGGTGTTGGTTCCGCGTATTATGCCACCTATAACATAGGGGCGGGTATAGGTGTTAATGATGCAAACCGTTATGTGGCCCCAGGGCAATCATTTTGGATTCGGAATTATTCTGGTTCGTCAACACTGTCTATTGACAGATCGGTCAGAGCTCATGCTGCAGGTGTGTTGAAGAATGCAACCGTCTCTGATGATGTTTTCAGAATCAAATTGATTAAATTAGACGTGTCGGATGAACAAGCGATTTTGTTTCGTTCCATTGGTAGTGAGGATTACTCTCCAGTATATGACAGTGAGAAGCGAATGGTTAACAACGCTGATGAGATTTCACTTTATACCAATAAGTCGGGACGTAAAGTGGCGATAAATGCGTTGCCTGAAATGGAAAGTGTTAGAGTTGTCCCTATTTCCATGAATATTGGTTCCCTCGTAACTGGGGACTATACTATTAAAGCCTCCAACATCACCTCCTTCATGCCCGACGTGGATGTCTATTTGAAGGACTTGGAGACCGAAGAGGTGATTAACCTGCGCGAGTCGCCGGCATACACCTTTAATGTGCCGGCTGCGGTGAACGATGAGACCCGTTTTGAGTTGTCGTTCCTCAAGTCGGTTGAAGCGCCCAAAGAAGAGGAGGGGGGATCAACGACCGTGGAAACCCCATCGGCTCAACAACCGTTGATCACTGCTTATGCCACCGATGGTAAGGCCATCGTGAACATTCTGGATGCATCCTTTAACCACGATGTGGCCATTGAAGTGTACGATGCCCAGGGAGGGGTATTCACCACCCTACAGTCGGCCAAATCACGCACCGAGGTGTCGTTGCCCGACAATACCCAGGTGGTGATTGTGAAGGTGATTTATAAAGGAGTGGTGAAATCCTTCAAGTTACTGAAGCCGGTTCGGATGTGAACCATCCGGTATTGATATTAAAAAAGCTGCCTTTTATAGGGCAGCTTTTTTTATTGCATCGATTCGCTCGTTTTATTTTGTGTGTTATAATTATCTTTGTGTGATTATAAGGTGTATGACAACTGTTGTGACAATGTCGTTTCGTAAAGAGAAGAAGAGGTCAGTCGATTAGCCGGTCGATGAGATGATGAATATTTTATTTGAATGATCGCGTGGATACCTAAATGGCTTTTCATTGATTTTGAATCGCGACAAAGCCATGATAGGAAAAATATTGGGTACATTCTTAAAACTCTGTGATTCTCTGTGAAACTTCGGTGGTTCTCTGTGTAATACATTGTTTCACCGAGTCAAAATAAACGCTGAGGCGCGAAGGCGCTGAGTTGGTTTGATGAATAGATTGCGTTTAAATAACAAAGCAAATAACTCAAAAGAGTTATATAGTAGAGATAACGTGCTGCTTTGTATACAGTTTATATATCGCCGGAAGGCCTGATTTTATGAATCCCTTAAAATTCATTTAGTATTGAAACATCCCCTTTTACTCATCTCCGGCATCACTCACCGGTTGTCGTTACCCGATGACGGGCTGCGTCTGGATGAATCCGGCACCTGTCGTCTGTTTTATACACACGATGCAGTGTCTCAGTCGGAGTGTATTGATGTCCGTTTTGTAAAACAACCAGCATCCGCATTCCCGGTTGGTGAAGTGCTATATGAAGGGACACCATGGGAAGGGATTTTAATGCCCTATCGCTGGCTGGTGGAGAAGATGAATGACCGATTAGCGATTCGGGTATTGTTTGATGAGCACGACACGTTTCATCAGGCCATGGCCTTGTTTGATGCCTCATTCACGAGTGTGGAGGTGTGTTTGGATGTCAAAAAGGATGATGTGGTGGTCGATCCATTTTTCTATCCATTGGGCATTCTGATGCACATCTATCTGGTGCACCATCGGGGCGGCATGGTGATACATGCGTCCGGAGTGCGCGACGGTGAGCGGGGGTATCTGTTTACCGGCGTATCGGGCATTGGCAAGTCCACCATGTCACGATTGTGGCAGGAGGCCGGCGCGCAAGTTGTGAACGACGATCGATTAGTGGTGATGCCCGCCGGTGGTGGGTTTGAGATCCATAACACCCCCATGCCTTATTATGTGGACAAGCCAAAGTCGGCTCCCCTGAATGCCATTTTTTTGTTGCGGCAATCTCCTGTCAACGAATGTCGCCCCATCACGGGCGTGGTGTCCATGAGCCGCGTGTTGGCCAACTGCATGCAGCATTTTCATTCGCGCGATTATATTGACCGATATTTGGATGTGGTTTCGGCTGTTGTAAAATCTGTGCCTGTTTTTGAATTGGGTTTTAAACCCGATGCCGATGTGGTGGCTCTTATTCGTCAAATGCAATGGTGATGGAACCAAAGAAAAAGCAGATGCAACAGGTGCTTATGTCGCTGCTGATCGATGGGCAAACCATTGATGTGCCGGTGTATGGCATCAGCATGTTCCCGTTTTTTATGCCCGGCATTGTGGTGCGCGTCAGGTCGGTGGCTTTTGCTGACATCCGCAAAGGCGATGTGCTCTTTTTTGAGTCGAATGGACAACTCATTTTGCATCGCGTGGTGCGCAAGGGTCACGATTGGTTTCAGTGTAAGGGCGACAGCTTGCTCAAGCACGATTCGGTGATTCCATCAACGGCTCAAGTGGGGGTGGTGGTCGCATGGAAACGTGCCAATCTCTTACGCTCAACACAATTGCTGCGTTTTCGTGTCTATGCTGCCATTATGGTGGCGCTGCATCGTGTCACGGGCTATGTCATTTGGCCTTTTGCGTTGGCATGGAATAAGTGGGTTCGTCTTTCCACCGGAGCTGGTTAAATGTATCAGATGGTATGACGCTACTGATGATGCTTTGTAAAAACACCAAATGAAATCGTCATCACGAATGAATGCAAATTTTGGCTCTATGTCGAATCCTGTGGGTAAACAAAATATGAAAGCACGAAATCAACACAAGGTAACTAAGCCGCCTACGGAAACGAGCCATGTCCATCGATTCGATACACAGACAGGATCATGACTACTGGCGAGTTCCATCTGACCAGTTAAAAATAAATAATATTCAGATGAAAATGGCGTTAAAAAAATCATAGCCCTGAGCGTTAAAAAATATGCGCTGTTTGAGCTTGCGAGTTCGCAGATTTTAGCGAGGGCCTATGATTTTTAGCCATTTTACGTCAGCGGCGGCCTTTTTTAGCAAAGCTGATTTTTGCAACGTTCGGCATTGGCAAACCAGTTTGCACATTGCTCTCACTTGATGCAAAAATTGCTTACTTTTTGGGGCTGTAGCCAATTCAGCGGAGCTCAGCGACGCTTAATCATGAGGGCAAATGAAAACAAACGCTTGCCGAATAAAAAGTAAGAGCCCGCCCGGCTCGAGGGCACGAAATATAGGTTTGAGTGAATACATACTTATGATTACCCATATGAATCAGAATAGAGCCCAAATTTTGTGTATTTTACACAAATCATTTTTGACCGTTTATCTTCTTTCGTTCTGTCTCTTCCATCTTTGTTTTTCGTCTTGTGTCTTAAATCTTGCGTCTTGTGTCTTAAATCTTACGTCTAATGTTTTAAAACTTGTGTCAATGTCGTTAAGTTAAGCCCTGAACGGATCTAAGCATCTGTTTTTATCTCATCATCTGTCTCTTAGTCTGACATCTTTATCTCTTAGCTAAACGATATTAATCTTAAATCCTCTTTTTTCTTCAAACCCCATGCCGCTCAATCTCTCCCGCACCACCTTTCTCTATTTTCGCACCGCCTTACAAATGGTGTGGCACAGCTCCCCCGGCTGGACGTTGGTCAATCTCGTGTTTGTGATGGTACGGGGTGCCATGCCCCTGTTGTTGCTTTACGTGGTGCGGTTGTTGGTCGACGAGGTGACCCATGCGCTGACTCTGCCGGTGAGTGAGCGTACGTATCACGGGGTGGTGATGGTGGCTGTGTGGGCAGGCATCTTCTTTCTGCTCAATGCGGTGGCCTCGTCGTTGGGCGCGCTGGTACGTGAAAAACACTCGCACCGGTTGAACGATTACATTCAAAAGTTGATTCACGAAAGAACCACTCGCATACACTATTCCTTTTTCGAGAACCCCGAATATCAGGACACCTATTATCGGGCCATCAATGATGCCAATTTTCGTCCCTCACGCATCTTTTACGGCATGGTGGGGTTGTTGCAAAGCCTCATCACGGTGACGTTGTTGGGAGGGCTTATTTTGTCGCTCAAGTGGTGGGTGTTTTTGGCTGTGGTGGGCGTGTTGCTCCCATTGGTGTGGTACCGCATTGTCTTTTCGCGCAAGTTGTTCCGGCTGCATCGTCAGCAGACCGAGGATGAGCGCCGGCTAGCCTATTACAACCGCCTGCTCACGGTGAAGGAGTTTGCCAAGGAGCTGCGCATCTTTCAGTGGGGTGAACTCTTTATGCAGCGCTTTCTGGCGTTGCGGCAAGGTCTGCGTGGTGAGCAGTTTGCCTTGTTGCGCACCAAAGCCTTAAGTGAATTGGTGGTGCAACTGTTGATGACGGTGCTCATTGTGTTGTTTTATAGTTTTATTGCCATCGAGACGTTGCGAGGAGAGATTGGTGCCGGCTACATGGTGATGCTGTTTCTGGCCATGCAGCGAGGCTACGGTTACCTGCAGGAGATGCTCACGCGCATGAGTTCGCTGTACGAGGACAGTCTCTTTTTGCGAAACTTCATCGAGTTCCTGCACATCGAAGTGCCCGAACAGCAATACGGAACGACTGACTTTCCATGCCCCATCACCAAGGGCATTGTTTTTGAAAACGTGAGTTTTCGTTACCCGCAGAGTCGTGGCTGGGTGTTGTGCGACGTGTCGTTGACCCTTCGCCCCGGTGAGACCCTCGCCCTGGTGGGCGCCAACGGTGCCGGTAAGTCCACCTTTGTGAAACTGCTCTCTGGGTTGTATGAGCCGGTTGAGGGGCGCATTCTGGTGGATGGCATCGAGATGGCGCACATCGACCGTCAGGCGCTGGCCCGTCAGGTGAGTGTCATCTTTCAGGATTTCATGTTGTACAACGTCTCGGCACGCGAAAATATCTGGTTGGGCAACGTGGTCGACGATCTGCATGACGATCGGGTGAGGCAGGCTGCTGTAAATGCCGGGGTGGATGCCCTGCTCAAAGGCCTCCCCAAGGGTTACGACACCCGACTGGGTAACCTGTTTAAGGGAAGCGAAGAGCTGAGTCAGGGCGAGTGGCAACGCATGGCACTGGCCCGGTCGTTCTTCAACGACGGACAGGTCATCATCCTCGATGAACCCACCAGCAGCCTCGATGCCATTACTGAGGCAAGGTTGATTGATCATTTCAAGGAGATTGTCTCGGGACGTACGGCACTCATTGTGAGCCATCGTTTGAGCACCCTGCATCTGGCCGATCGCATTGCCGTGTTGGAAGATTCACGTCTGGTCGAAATCGGCACCCACGACGAACTGATGGCCCGGCAAGGAGCCTTCTATCGAATCTTTGGGTCAACGAAGCCCTCAGATTCCAAGCCCCCTAAATCCCCCGAAGGGGGACTATGAAGGGAGCTTCTGCACTTTTTGCACTCCTCCACTTTTCAACTCCTCCACTTCTCCACTTCTCCACTCTCTTGCTTAGGCACTCTGCCACTCTGCCCCTTTT
Organism: Breznakibacter xylanolyticus; assembly: GCF_003254275.1. Lineage (GTDB taxonomy): Bacteria > Bacteroidota > Bacteroidia > Bacteroidales > Marinilabiliaceae > Breznakibacter > Breznakibacter xylanolyticus. The sequence continues at coordinate 121,290 of NZ_QKZK01000010.1, forward strand.
CTTGCTTTTGTCCTTTTATCCTTTTGCCCTCTCGCACTATCTTGCGCCTCTGTGGTTAACTCTTTTTTACCGCCAAGTCGCCAAGTTACCGCCAAGTTCGCTAAGAAAATACATTGCGCCCTTCGCGTTCCTCCCTTCGCGCCTTTGCGGTTAAATTTTTTCTCTCTCCTCCACTTTTGCACTCTCCTGCTTAGTCACTCTGGCACTTAGGTGCTTTTTGCTTCTTTACTCTTGCACCCCTGCACTTAAGCACTCTAGCACTTTTGCACTTCTCAACTCTCTTGCTTTGCCACTTAGGCACTCTGCCCCTTTTCTTGCTTTTGTACTTTTGTCCTTTTGCCCTCTCGCACTATCTTGCGCCTCTGTGGTTAACTCTTTTTTACCGCCAAGTCGCCAAGTTACCGCCAAGTTCGCTAAGAAAATACATTGCGCCCTTCGCGTTCCTCCCTTCGCGCCTTTGCGGTTAAATTTTTTCTCTCTCCTCCACTTTTGCACTCTCCTCCTTAGGCACTCTGCCCCTCTGCCCCTTTTCTTGCTTTTGCACTCTTGCACTCCTCCACTTTTCAACTCCTCCACTTCTCCACTCTCTTGCTTAGGCACTCTGTCACTTAGTCCCCTACAACTTAATCGCCACCCCCGTGAACACCGCAAACGAATAAGGACGAAAATCCTGTCCGTTGACCGGCGTGATGAAATAGTTGAATGACGGTTCCATGTTGAATAACACCGATTTGAAGATGGGGATAGCGATGCCCATGCCCATGCGGGCACTGTAACTGATTTTGTCGATGTTGGCCGTGGAACCCGATTCGGTGCGTTGGTTGTAGGTGATGTCGGCTCGGTTGCCGATGAGGAAATTGGAGCAGACTCCCAGCGCGAGGGATAGTTGCGTGGGTTTATTCATCAGCTTGTAACGCGCCATGATTGGCACTTCCAAATATTCGAGTATTTGCGATGCCTCTATCTCATTGGATGCATCGTCGTTGCGCAATAGCAACGCGGGGGCATCTTCGCGTGAGTAAATCGGTGCATTTGTCTCGTCGCTCAATTCAGCCATGTCTGAATAGATGGGAGAACGAGCGACGTCCTGGGGTTGATCCGTAAATATGTCGCCCAATGAACTGGTGACTCTGACGGGTGTGTGCAGAGGCGTGCCATTGTTGGAGGCCGCATACATGGGACGCGACAGGGAAGCAACCCGGGCCGAAAGGTTTTGTCCCACTTGGGCGTAAATGATGCCCGATTCGAGACTCCAGCGGCTCTGACTCTTGGCGATGGCCACCCGCAGGGTGCCACTTAGTGATTGGATGCCTGTTTCGCTAAATGCTGCACCGTGATTGTCGGTGCCACTTTGTTGGGTGGTGCGGTAGGCAAACGATGGTGAAGCTCCTCCGCTGATGGTAATGTCATATTCCTGCTTGGGCAGCGTAACAGTTGGCACAAATGGATTGTGTGGCATGGAGTGGGGGGAGAGGAGGTCTTTTGGCACTGCGGTGTGCTTCTTTGGGATGTGCGTGCAAATGCCCCAGTCGTTTGTGTCTGTCCCTCTGCGTTGGAGTGGTTTTATGACTTCTGATACTCGCAAGTCGGTGGCGGCTGTGACCGATGTTGCTGTGTGGGTGGAGTGGGGTGGGTGGAGTGACTTTGCCGATGATGGCTGGCCTCCGGCAAGGGGCGCATCTGTTGTGTATGATTCGCTGCGATGATTTGTGTGGACGTGATTGGCTCCCCCAGAGAAACGCGATGTGGTGACCGGAGCTGCATCGGTAGATGGTGACGCCATTGGTGTGGCGTCGGGGCTTGGTTTTGATGACTCGGTGGCTAAGATGGTGTTTTCCGGGGTGTGGGTCGTAAAAAGGTGGTGTAGGGTCAGTGGCAGTGAAATCAATAAAGCGATGGATGCTGCCAAAGCCCATTTCTGCCACAGGGCAATGCGTCGTTTGGGTTTTTGGTCAAGTGATGCGGCAATATTGTCCCACACCCCCGGGGCGGGTGGGACTTCCATATCCCGGAAGTTATTGCGAAACAGTTCGTCGATGGGGTGCATGGATGACATGGCGCTAAGATAGTGAGGATGGTTTAAATTGGGCTGTCGCCATGTCGGTTTGTTCAATGGTTGATTCTGATTTGTCAAGTTTGTCCTGTAGCCACTTGCGGGCTCGGGCCAAATTCGACTTGGAGGTGCCCACGGCAATGTTGAGCTGTTGGGCTATTTCTTCGTGACTGTAGCCTTCGATGGCAAACAGCACAAACACCATTTTGTACTGGGGGGGCAGCGTCTGCACCAGTTGCATCAGGTACTGGGCATTCATCTCTCCCGGGTCGTGATGGTTGTCTGTTGATATGGACGCAGCCTGGTCGATGGAGGTTGCGTGGCTTTGCCATTTATTTCGCCGATAGTATTCAATGGCCGTGTTGACCATCACCCGACGCACCCATCCCTCAAAGGCGCCATCAAAGCGAAAATCTCCAAGTTTATTAAACACCTTGATGAATCCCTCTTGCAGGCAGTCCTCGGCCGCCTCGCGCGTGTTGGTGTATTGCAGGCAAACGGCAAACATACGTGGCGACAGCCGCCGGTACAGCTCATGCTGCGCCGCGCGGTCGCCTTTGAGGCTCCCCTCAATGAGTGTTTGATAATCCGTTTGCAAGGAGGTGTTGTTTTTTGTTTGAGGTTTTTTCTCATACAAAAAGCAGGCCAATCATTTGTGGAGACGCGATTCTTCACGCCTCTAATTTTATGGAATCGATGTTTCACGTATTTGCCAAACACCATTAATTATCCCAATTTTGCACCATGAGAAAACCCGGTCAAAACAACAATCGATCTTCGGGCAGGCAAGCCCCTCCCCCCCGCAAGGAACGGTCCTTTCGGCGCGATGGAATGCCCGGAGGTGACGGTCAACACCAGGCGCCATCTTCCTCCGATCGCATCATCGTTCATCAGGATAAGAATGAGGAGGTGCGGGTGAATAAATTTATCAGTGAGTCGGGTTTCTGTTCACGACGCGAGGCCGATCGTTTGGTCGAACAGGGCAAGGTGTGCATCAATGGTGTGAAGGCTCTGATGGGCGACAGGGTGCTGCCCGGCCAGCGGGTCACCGTCAATGGGCGCCCCATCGCAGTGCAGCAACGCATGGTTTATATTGCCTTCAATAAGCCGGTTGGGGTGACTTCCACCACCAATCGCAAGGACAAAACCAACATCATCGATTACATCGGTCATCCGGCACGCATCTTTCCCATTGGCCGTCTCGACAAGGATTCTCAGGGATTGATTTTGCTGACCAATGATGGCGATATCGTCAATAAAATTTTACGCGCCGGCAATAATCACGATAAGGAATACATCGTGACTGTGAACAAGCCCATTACGCCTGATTTTGTGTCAAAGATGAGTGCCGGTGTGCCTGTGTTGGGCGAAGTGACCCGTCCCTGCGAAGTGCGCAAAGTGTCGGAGAAAACGTTTTGTATCATCCTTCAACAGGGATTGAATCGCCAGATTCGGCGCATGTGCGAATTTCTGCACTACGAGGTGACCCGCCTGCAACGGGTGCGCATTATGAACATTCATCTGGGTCCCCTCAAAGAAGGCCAGTGGCGCGACTTAACACCCGGAGAGCTTACCGTGTTGAATGGTTTGATTCAGTCGTCAAATAAGGCGGTTTGATCAGTCGTACGCTGTTGATTCGTGTTGTTTGGTTGAGAGATGAAGACGAATATCATTAGACCGGTGATGTGATGAAACAAACATGAGGTTTTTCTAAGGTTATTTTCTCACTGGTTCTCATCTTACCTCACTGCAATTCAGTGTCAGTTCTTAGTCTGTTACACTGAGGAAGATGAGGTCACGCTGAGTGACGCTGAGTTTTCTTCTCACAGGTTCTCATCTTACCTCACTGCAACTCAGTGTCAGTTCTTAAAAAAGTGACTGAAAAAGGAGCCATTAATAAATCTTCACCACCCGATCCATCTCCCGACGTGCATCTTTGGCTTTGAGGGTCTCGCGCTTGTCGAAGCTCTTTTTTCCCTTGGCCAGTGCGATTTCCACTTTCACCAGTCCTCTTTCGTTGAGAAACAGTTTGATTGGAATGATGGTCAGACCCGACTCCTTGGTTTTGCGTTCCAGTTTATTGAGTTCTTTGCGGTTGAGTAACAACTTGCGTTCACGGGTGGGAATGTGGTTATTGTAAGTGCCGTAAAAGTATTCGGCCACGTTCATCCCTTTCAGCCATAGTTCGTTGTTCTGAAAATAACAGTACGAATCCACCAGACTGGCTTTACCCATTCGGATGCTTTTGATTTCGGTGCCCGCCAGCTGTACCCCGGCTGTGAAACGTTCTTCTAGTTCGTAGTCGAAAGTCGCGCGTTTGTTGCGAATATTGAGTTGTTGTGCCATGTTGTTGAATGTTTAAAGGCGAAACAACGGTTCCGCCATGCGAACAATGAGTAATGGTAGGGCTTGAAGCATTATCAACAAACCGCCTGCGATGACCCACGACCGGCTATTGTTGAACCGAGTCCCCATGCCCGTGCGGATGGGGTAAATGGCGTAGATGGCCGCGAACTGAACTACAGCAAGTTTGGGAAACAGCAGGGTGACGATGACTGTCAGGTAAATGATTCCTGCCGGATAGGCCACTACCGCCAGCCAGTTGTTTGCTTCTGTGTGGCGATTCAGTTGTTTGTCGAGCCATTGTATCGTATGATGTGCCGCGAACAAAACCCCGAAATGTGAAACGAACAGAATGGTCGATTTTTTTAACGCCATTTCAAACACAAACTGTTGTGCTTGCCACATCTCGACCACAAAAGCCAACAATGTCATCACGCCGATGAGCGGGAGGGTATAGGTTGTCAATATGTCGTTGGTGCTGCTCTTTTCACCATGTACCACAGGCCAGGTGCGAACCGGTTGAGTGGTGATGTCAACAAGACGCGTGAACAGATGGCGATATGTGGGACTTGGTGTCATGATGGGCGGGATGCTTAGGCACACAAAATTATAAAAAGAATTGCAACCCCTTGCATGGCTTTTAAAAGATGTTGTCGCCATATCTCAATGCGATGCGGAAAAATGGACTACTTTTGTGGCAAACCTCAAAAAAAATCTCCATGGCAGCACCCTTCACCCCCGGCAATCGTTACAATTTGGCCTGTGTCATCGGTCCTACGGCCAGTGGTAAAACGCAGTTGGCTGTCTCGCTGGCGCATCGCATTGGTGGCGAAATCATCAGTGCTGACTCGCGACAGGTGTATCGTCACATGGACATTGGTACCGGCAAAGATTTGAACGAATACGTGGTGGATGGTGTGCCTGTGCCCTGTCACCTGGTCGACATTGTCGAGCCGGGCTATAAATACAATGTGTATGAGTATCAGCGCGATTTCTATCGTGTGTTTGATGAAGTGCAGCATCGTGGCCATTTCCCGGTGATGTGTGGCGGATCGGGATTGTATGTCGAAGCAGTGCTAGAGGGGTATCAGTTATTAAGCGTGCCTCCTGATCCTGAGTTGCGAACCCGTCTCGAAAAGCACTCACTGGCTGAATTGGCCGACATCCTGGCGTCCTATAAATTCCTGCACAACAACAGCGATACTGAAACAAAAATACGTGCCATTCGAGCCATCGAAATTGAGGAATATTATCGTACCCATCCCGAGATTGAACAGCAATTTCCTCAGCTGAAGCCCCTTATTGTTGGCGTGAACATCGACCGGGATGCCCGTCGTGAACGCATCACCCGCCGACTCAAAGCCCGTTTGGACGAAGGAATGGTGGACGAAGCCCGCCGTCTGATGCAGATGGGGTTAAGCGCCGAGGATCTGATTTATTATGGCTTGGAGTACAAATACCTGGCTCTTTTCCTGACGGGGCAACTCTCCGAATCCGACATGTTCGACCAGCTCAATACGGCCATTCATCAGTTTGCCAAACGGCAGATGACCTGGTTCCGCAAGATGGAACGGAGCGGAATTGATATTCTTTGGTTGGATGCTTTCGAACCCATCGAGCAGCGCGTTGACAAAATTGTAACCTTGTTGCAGGCCTAAATTCGCGATTCCGAAATGTGAGTTTTTAGTTGGTTACACTGAGGAGTATGAGGTCACACTGAGTTACACTGAGATTTTCACCTCACCGACCCTCATCTTCCCTCACTGCAACTCAGTGTCAGTTCTTAATTGGTTACGCTGAGGAGGATGAGTTCCCGCTGAGTT
>NZ_QKZK01000010.1:127763-158255 GCF_003254275.1 Breznakibacter xylanolyticus
TCAGTTCTTAATTGGTTACGCTGAGGAAGATGAGATCACACTGAGTTACGCTGAGTTTTTTTTCTTCTCACCGGCCCTCATCTTCCCTCACTGCATCTCAGTGTCAGTTCTTAATCATTTAAGCTAAGTAAGATGAGTGAACGCTGATTTTTTTTCTTTTTTACTCAGGGATCTCCACCGACTGATGCGACAGATCGCTGAGGAAATCAGGATCATGATCCAGAAGTTTCTTCAATCGTTCCAGCTGACTCTTTTTGTTCACTTCGCGCAGTTGCCGTGCGGTAGGGGTGAAGTATTGGTGCTTGGTGATGAACTTGAATTGTAGCCGGTTCCAGTTGTTAAAATTGTCAATCATGCTGCGCTCTTTCAACTCCTGATAAAGAGCGTTCGAGACAGGGATGAAATCGGTGCGCCCCAGATAGTCGAGATCCGAATCGCACATTACTGCTTCAAGCGTGTCTTGCGGGTTGGGGGGCATCTTGGTGGCCATGATTAACCGACAGATGGTCTCGATGTTATGCGGGGTGTAGTTCGAATAGTGCGAGAGCATGTCCCTGGCTATTTGTGTGCCGTAAAACTCGTGGTTTTGATAGCTCACAATGTGGCCGCTGTCGTGAAACAAGGCTGCCAGTTTGAGCATGAGAATCTCCTCGTCGTTCACTCCCTCGGCCCAGCCGATCAGTTCAACTTCGGTGACCACATCGATGGTGTGTTTTATAGGTTGGCCGGCAGTTGTTGCTCTAGACGGTCGAGTAGGGCTTCCTGGATGTCCATAAACTGAATGAGTCCATATTTGACCCTGAAGTTGTCGTTGGCCACCAGGCCTTCGCCGTTTTCCGATAACTCGGGCAAAATGCCTTTGAGATAAAATACTTCGATGTTGCCTTTGTATTTCACCGGCAGGTGACCCCAGCCTTCTGTTTCGTAAAATTCTTTAATCATCTCACCGGTCATCACCGACACGTTGATGCGGCCTGCCTGACAGATTCGCCCCATGCGATAGGCTATGTTGACGCTTTCGCCCGACAAACTGTAGGGGGTGTTTTTTCGACCCGTATATTCAGCCGTCACCGGCCCCGTGTGGATGCCGATGCTCAATTCCCAAAAGGGCTGGCCATCGTTGAGCTCTATTGATCGCTCGTGCACCACCTGTTGCATCTCGCGTGCAGCGGCCATCACGTCTATGGGGTTGGTGTGATTCTCCACCGGCATGCCGCAGGCCAGCAGAAACGAATCGCCAATGGTGCGGATGCGGATGATGTCATATTTTTTGCAAATGGCATGAATGTCCACATGAAGCTCGTCAAGCAAATCCACCAGTTCAATGGCTTTGGGGTGGTTGTTGAGTTTATGAAAGCCCCTGACCGAGACAAACATGAGCGACACCATGGGAAAGCGTTGCAATTCCCGTTTGCCGGTGATGCCGCGCGCGGCATCTTCGGTGGTATATTCTTTGAGTAAGTCTTGATAACGGGTGTTCTGTTCTTTGATGACTTCGTATCGCGATACCAGTTCTTTGAGTTGTTCATTTATCTGGTTATTGCGACCCGCCAAACGGGTGATGCGATTGATATAGTCGCTGATGTTATCCATTAACGAGAGTGTTTCCATGAAATAGTATCAGAATGACAGTCCATCTGTTGTTTTTGGCGTTCTTCAAATGGTTGGTTGTCATTGTTGTGGTTTGGGTTGTGTGTTTTTGTGTTATATCCCTAATAATACGATAAAATGGGAAAAAGTTACAGACCTTTTTGATGAAATGTGGATGGTATGTTGTCAAATCACCTTTTCTCAGGAGGAAGTGTAACTATAGCATTCATCTCGTTTGGTTAAGAGATGAAGACATAAGATAAGATGCAGTAAGAGGCGATGTGTGATTTGACTCATTACCTGCTCGTTATAACTCGGTGTTGTGCATGGTTGTTTTACGGAGTAAGAATAAACGCTGTGGCGCTAAGGCGCTGAGTTATTTTGTTATGCCATGCGTTTAAATAACAAAGCAGATAACTCAAAAGAGTTATATAGCCGTTGCATGAAGTAGGTGCAGATGCTCAAGGATATACACCAGTCCTTAATTCGTGTCATTATCAAAACAGAATTGATGTTGCGTGTGGTTTTTTGTGGGATGTAATAATTTCTGTTGTTACTCTGGCTGCTTAATTTTGACTACATGTCGAATCCTATGGGTAACCAAAATATGAAAGAACGAAATCAAGCAAGGTAACTAAGCCGCCTTCGGAAAATGGCGTTAAAAAAATCATAGGCCTGAGCGTTAAAAAATATGCGCTGTTTGAGCTTGCGAGTTCGCAGATTTTAGCGAGGGCCTATGATTTTTAGCCATTTTACGTCAGCGGCGGCCTTTTTTGCTTACTTTTTGGGGCTGTAGCCAAAAAGTAAGAGCCCGCCCGGCTTGAGGGCACGAAAAAATGGTTTGTGCGAATTGATACTTATGATTACCCACACAAATCAGAATAGTCTTAATTTTAATCCTTTTGAGTGCATCGATCTCATCGAAACCGAATGTCCATGACCACAATTTCGGGGCGGTTGCCGACGCGCACCGGTGGTCCCCAAGTGCCAAAACCCGTGCTCACATACACATGCAGTTGATCTTTGAGCTTGTAGCCATGGCTCACTTCAAAAATCTTGTCGGTGAGGTAGCCAAAAGGCCATAGCTGTCCGTGGTGTGTATGACCCGAGATTTGCAGGTCGATGCCGGCCTTGGCTTTTTCGTCCAGCTCAAAGGGTTGATGGTCGAGTAGGATGAGGGGCTTGGTTGTGTCTAGGCGCTGCACCAGTTCATCGACTGTTTTGCGTGGCTCCCCGGCAAATCGGTTGCGGTCTTTATCCTCGCGCCCAATCAAATAAAAGGAATTGTCAATCAGCATTGAAGTGTCGCGCAGTAGCGCAATGCCGTTTTTGCTCAGATACTCAGTGGTGCGGTCAATGCCGCCAATGTATTCGTGGTTGCCCGTCACAGCCCATACACCAAGCGGGGCTCTCAGTTGTTGGAGGCATCGTCCCAAATCCTGACGGATAACGGGCTGTACATCTTCGTCGAGCAAATCGCCGGCAAACAGGATGATGTCGGGGTGTTGGTTGTTAATGCTTTTAATCAGCTTACTACTCTTGCGTTTGGCAATGATGGTTCCCATGTGGATGTCGGTGGCTGAAACAATGCGCAACGAGTCGCGCATGCCGGCTTGCTTGGGAATGTCGAGCGTCAGTCGGGTGATGCGCGGATGCCAGGCGTTGAGAAAGCCGGTCGTTACAATCACAATGACCAATATGCTGACGACATAAAAGGTGCGAAGATTCAGCTTGATGCGGGGGGGTGTTTGCGTGGCCGGTAAAAAGTGAAACACGGCATTAAGCATGCGCACCATGTCGATGCCTAATAATAACATCACGGCATACAGCATCCCGGCAAACCACAATGCGCCACTCCAATGCAGCACGTCCGACACCGGGCCTATCCATACTTTTTCGAGATATCGTCCCAGCGGGTAAGACAGTGTGAGAAACAACATCAGCCATCGAAAGGTGATGCGTAACCGGGGTGTTGACTTAAGTGCTCGATTGCCGCGGATGTAGATGTATAGGTTCACCAACAGGTGAATGCCTAAGACGATGAGGAAGAAAATGATCATGGGCGTTGTTGATGGTGAGGTGTTTATTGATGAATGACAATTGAGGGTGCATATTGTTTGCGACACACTGCATCAAAATCATCGCACCGGATTGAATGTGTGTGAAGCCGGAATTGTTAATCGGTTAACGCACAATTTAGTACCCTGTTAATTGCACAGCGGCAGGTTGTCGCCAAGATGCAGCTGCTGCCTGACGTTACGGTACAAGGGCAGGCAAAAGCTCACCGTGGTGCCGCTTCCGGGCGTTGAGTCGATGCGGATGTTGCCCATGTGGCGATTGATGATGTCATTGGCATTGGTGAGTCCAAGGCCGATGCCCCGGTATATTTTGTCCTCTTGGTGGATTTTGGAGAAATGCTTTAGCACCAGTTTTTTCTCCGGTTCGGTCATGCCGATGCCACTATCGATGACCGATACCACCAATATGTCATTTTCGGTGGCAAAACTGATGCGTATCTCTTCGTCGGAGAACTTGAGCGCATTCAGCAGTAGCTCTTCTATCACATAGTCAATGCGGATTTTGTCAAGGTAGAGTTCCGACTTGGCAATGGGCATCTCATGCGCAATGTTGAGCGTGATGTTCCGATTGGGTACCGTGCGCTGAATGCGGTTGAGAATTGTCAGTGCTCGGTCGATGAGTTGGTTGATGGTGGTTATGGCAAAGTTAAAGCGGATGGCGTTGGTCTCCAGTTCCGATGCCATCACCATGTTTTCGATGGTGCGCGTGAGCGTGCGGGCGTTGGTCCAGATGGAGCTGATGAGTTCCTGTCGCTGTTCGGTGTCGGCCGATGCGTATGCATCGGAGATCTCCAGCATGCCAAGGATGCCATTGAGGGGCGTCCGTATCTCGTGTGAGATGTTGCGCAGAATGGCCTGTGTGAATTCGTTGGGATGTGATGGAATGTTCAGCAACGCGTGGTTTTGATCTATCAGTCGATGAATCCGTTCGGAGGCTTCGTGGATATAGGGTTCCAACTCGTGGATGTTATCCACCGCGTGGCGGGTAAACACCATCACCGAACCTGCCGGTTTGTTGTGGTGATTGATGCCAATGCACCAAATCTCGCGTATGTTGAACAGCGTTTCGATGGACTTGCACACCCACTCGGGCACTTGACCTCCTGCAAAATGATACAGGCTCTTGTTGTATTTGTGAAATTCCCGAAGGTTAAAATAAAACCGGTCGCCATCGGGGACATTGTGAAAGGTCTTGCCGATGGGGTTGATGCCCAGAATCGCGTTAAGCTTATTGACCAAGCCCATGTTTAACCCGGTGAGGTTGTAAACATACGAGCGGTTAAGTTTTTCGTCGAGCTGACTAATGATGACAATCGATTTGGGGATGAATGCACGGATGGTATCACTGATGTGATCGTAAACCTGTGCCGTGGTGTGTAGGCAATCCGGGATGTGGATTTCTGTCATGGAAAATGGAAGTTACTTTCAGTCAGGATTTATTACGAGGGATGGCGGTGGAATGTTTTTTTAAAAAGGGTTAAATGACATTAAAAGATGAGTAGGCGTTGAGTTCCCCTGAGGTTTATTTTCTCACTGGTTTTCATCCTCTCTCACTGCAACTCAGTGTCAGTTCTTAAGAGGTTACACTGAGGAAGATGAGGAGACGCTGAGTTCCTCTGAGATTTTTTTCTCACTGGTTCTCATCCTCTCTCACTGCAACTCAGTGTCAGTTCTTAAGAGGTTACACTGAGGAAGATGAGGAGACGCTGAGTTTCTCTGAGATTTTTTTCTCACTGGTTCTCATCCTCTCTCACTGCAACTCAGTGTCAGTTCTTAAGAGGTTACACTGAGGAAGATGAGGAGACGCTGAGTTCCTCTGAGATTTTTTTCTCACTGGTTCTCATCCTCTCTCACTGCAACTCAGTGTCAGTTCTTAAAAGGTTACACTGAGGAAGATGAGTCGGCGCTGAGTTCCCCTGAGGTTTATTTCCTCACCGGTTTTCATCCTCTCTCACTGCAACTCAGTGTCAGTTCTTAAAAGTTTACACAGAGGAAGATGAGGAGACGCTGAGTTCCTGAGATTTTCTTCTCACTGGTTCTCATCTTACCTCACTGCAACTCAGTGTCAGTTCTTAGTTGGTTACGCTGAGGAAGATGAGGCCACGCTGAGGTGCGCTGAGTTTTTTCTTCTCACCGGTTCTCATCCTCTCTCACTGCAACTCAGTGTCAGTTCTTAAAAGGTTACACTGAGAACGATGAGACCCATATTTCGAAGAATTCATTTCTGTGTGAGTTACCATGGTATGGCATGTTGAAAGGCCACCTGTCTGGTGCCTGCCGATCATCCATTCAGTGTCTTCTTTCTGGTCAAATCGAGTAATCCGTTGATGATGGTCAGCGGATGGCAAGGATTGCCCGGGATGTACAAATCCACATGAATGCGGTCTAAGAATGTGCGGTCAATGGCCGGGCTGTCGGCCAACACCCCCCCGCTGATGGCGTCGGTACCGGCCAATACCACAATTTTGGGCTCGGGAATGGCATCGTAACATATCTGTACTGCACGAGCCATGTTTTGGGTGATGGGGCCGGTGATGAGAATGCCGTCGGCATGCCGGGGCGATGCCACAAAGTCTATTCCGAAGCGGCACATGTCGAACTGAACATTGTTGGAGGCATTGAGCTCCCATTCGCAACTGTTGTCGCCTCCGGCCGAAATCTGCCTGAGTTTGAGGGACCGACCAAAGGTGCGGTGTATCTCTTTGCGGACGCTCGCGGGGTTCACCTCTACTTTGCCGGTATCTCCTTCTTTGACGATCAGTCGTTCCCGTTCGTTGGTGGAAATCTGGTAATCGGTGGTGAATGTGATTTTATCCGGAAAACGTCGGGCACACGCCCCGCAAAAGGTACATCGCCCCAGGTCAATGGCCACTGGAGCACTTGTGATGGCGTTCATGGGACAGCAATCGGTCAATGCCTGGGTGTCCACCGTGGTGGTGCTGATCACCGGGCGTCCGCGAAAAATACCGGGTACTTTGGCGGTTGTGACATCGGGAATGAACTGTTTTCCCTGGTGGTAAAGTATCTTGATGTTCGATAACATGGTGCTTCGTTTTGTCGGTTACAGGTCGTGCCCTGCGTATGAGAGGTTAAAACTCTTATTGCAAATGGGGAAGTCGGATATCTCGTTGTTTCTTACAGCCAAGGCCAGTGCCATCCAGTTGTGGAACGATGGGTCTTTTATTTTATAGGTGGCAAGGTCTCCGTTGTCATCGGTAATGGCACAATGGCATATTTCGCCCCGCCATCCCTCGGTGAGTGAAAGGGTAAATGCATTGGGCTGAAGACGTTGTGCCGGTTCTGTGTGTAGTGACGATTCCGGAATGGTGTTCATCCATTCCCGAACATAGGCCATCGACTGGGCAATCTCTTCTCGGCGTAGGCTCACGCGTGCGTACACGTCGCCATGGTGTTTCACAATGGGGGCATGCGCCAGCGTGGTGTATAGACCTGTGGGGTGTGTGGCTCTGATGTCGCGTGCAATGCCGCAAGTACGGGCAACCATCCCTACCGCACCAATGGCTCGTGCATCTTCGGTCGATACCACGCCCGTGCGTTCGAATCGCGATAGGGCACTGGGCAGTTGGAATATCTCGTCCATGATTTCGTTAAAGTCGCGTTCATATTCAGTAAAGATGGTGGTGAGCCGGTCTGATAACTGTGACGTGAAGGGGAAAACACATTGTCCTGGACGGACAAAGCCTTTGCCCAGGCGGTTGCCTCCCCATTCCTGCATGAAGTTGACGATGGGAGTTCGCAAGCGTCCCAAAACGGAACTGCCCAATTGATAAGCCACATCGGTGCACACGGCACTCAGGTCGCCCGTGTGAATGGCCATGCGTTCCAGTTCCAACGCGAGGGTGCGTGCATAAACCACGTCGGGGGTGGGCTCCCATTGGCTCAGGCTCTCCCATACATTGCAAAAGGTGGTGGTGTGTCCAATGGCTGTGTCGCCGGCAATGGCTTCGGCCAGCGTGGCACGGCGTAACAGGTTTTTGTTTTTTACCATCAGTGCCTCGATGCCCCGATGCTGGTAGCCCAACTGTATTTCGAGGTGTAGGATTTGTTCCCCATTGCAGATGAATCGGAAATGACCCGGTTCAATGATGCCGGCATGAATCGGACCCACACCCACCTCGTGCAGCTCTTCGCTGTCGATGCTGTAAAACGGGTAGGTATCCATGGTTTGCGTCTGGTCGGCCCGGTGGTGTGGGTAACGAACAGGCTTGAGCCAGGGATGGTTTACCATCGGGATCCCAAAGTTCTCGTGCAACTCGCGCTCAAAGCGCTCGTAGCATGGCGCCACGGCTGTCATCGATTCCAGTGGCGTGTGGCCATTGGTTGGGTGTGCCGACACATAAATGCTGCCGGTGGCATCATCGGCCACACAGCATATCAGTAAAAGGTCCTTGCCCGTGCGATGACCAAAATAGTTGACGCAGTGACAATGCTCGCTGTTCTTAATCCAGCCTGTGTTTAGGTCATAAAAATCGGCATACGCCATACGGGGAATGTCCTCGAGGGCGATGGTTTGGTGGTTGTGTATGGTGAGATGATTCATGTTTTTATTTTTGAATCCCGGGGGCGCTAATTGGGTGATTTTTTATTTCTCTCGCTACTTTATGTTTCGTTTGAATGCCCTGTTTTCTTATTTAAACATAGGGTGTTATGAATGAACTCAGCGCCTTTCTTGGCAAATCCAAGTGTCTGCGACGATTAGCGCCTCTGTGTTTGTTTTGATTGCTATATGCTTATTACATAACTATTTGGAGTTGTGTAATAGGTGTTACACGCATGGTGTGACACAATAACTCAGCGCCTTTGCGCCTCAGCGTTTATTTTGACTCTGTAGAGCTATACCGGCAGGTTGCTCAAACAGTCGTTGATGAGGTTGACCAAAACGGCCGGTGGGTTGAGTCCCAGGTAAATGGCGCTTGCCAGCAGGATAAACTGCGACAGCGATTCACGGGGCGATATGGACGGAACGTGTGCATCGTTAAACCCAACCGGGGGGATGAAAAGTATTTTAAAAATGTTTTTTCCAAAGGCCCATATTATGATGGTGAGCAGCAGCAATACCAATCCCAGCACAATGAAGTGTCCCCCTTGTACCAGCGATTTAAAGATGAGAAATTCACTCACGAAGAGTCCCGACGGGGGCATGGCTGTCGCACTGATGAATCCCAGTAACAACACCATTGCGCCGGTGGGGTTGTAGCGGAAATAGTTGCCCGTTTGGTAAATGCTCTTGCTCTTAAACACCCGGTAGAGTTGGGTAAATTGAAAAAACAGACTGGGCTTAACCAGCGAATGAAGCACAATGTGCAGAATGGCCGCGTAATAACCCACGCCCCCGGCTGCCATGGCCAGCATCACCAGACCCATGTGTTCGATGCTCGAATAGGCCATCATGCGCTTGATGTTTTTCACCTTTATCATGTAAACGGTAGCCACCAATAATGACAGCAATGCCGAGATGCCCATCACCATCGCTGCCCACGTTTTGAGCTCGGTGTTGGCGATGATGGTGTAGGTACGAAAGATGCCGATAAAACCCAGGTTCATCAGGGCACTCGACAACAGCGCCCCGGCTGGCGCCGGCGCTTTGTCTTTGGCATCCACGCCGGCAGTGAACATGGGTACCAAACCCATTTTGGCCGTGAAGCCGGTAAAGATGAACAGAAACGCCAGACGCAACCAAAAGGGATTCAGTTCGTGACTGTGTCGTATCAAATTGCCAAACGACATGTCCTCGGCATGGGCATGGTTCATCGACAGACTCAGGAACAAGATGCCGATGAACACGAAAGTGATGCTGATGGCACATACAAACACATATTTCCAGGTGCCTTCGAGTGCTAATTTATTGCGGTGGTGGTAAATGAGTGCCGAGGCGCTCAGTGTCGTCAACTCGGTGAAAATCCAGGTCACGGCGATGTGGTTGGCCAGGTAGCCCGCCCCAATGGCCGTGATGAGTAACACCATCGACGCGTAGTAGATGGAGCGTGCCTGTGGTGGTGCCGGTTGTTCGTTCAGGTAGATGTGGCTGTGCAACAATGCCGGGATGGTCAGCACGCTCAAAACCACCAGAAGTAATAATCCCAATGAGTCATAAGTGAAATAACCCAGTTCATGCTGATGATGATTCAGCGCCGCATGCACCGTCAACCCCGTTTGTAGGGCGACAAATGTTAACAGTAACCCAATGGTCACTCTCTCGTTGCGATTAAAATAAAGCCCCAAGGCTATGGCAAATGCCAATATCAAATAGATGCCAATCATATTGTTAATGGTATGTCGATAATCTGTTTGTTTTCGGTATGGTGTGTGCGTGGCACTGATGACGTTTCAGTGCCATCAGCGCAACGCCCGTCATTTAATCCCGCTTGCATGTTAATTTAATCAATGTGATATTATGTTACTTCTTCACTCTCCCTCAGTCTGATTCCCCTCCCAAACTCCTAAACCCCTCCACTTCTAAACCCCTCCACTCCTAAACTTCTCCACTTCTAAACCCCTCCACTTCTAAACCCCTCCACTCCTAAACCCTTAAACTCTTCCACTCCTCCACTTTTAAACCCCTAAACTCCTCCACTTCCTAAACTCCCCCCCTCAATAATCCCTCAATTCCGTCAATTGATTCACATCCACATCTTTAAAAACATCTCCGATTTTATTGAGGAAGATGCCCAGAATTAGCACACTGGCAAAAATATCGAGCATGATGCCCAGGTTTACCAGCATGGGCATTTCGTTCCCTACGGCCAGGGAGAGGACAAACACACCATTTTCAATCACCAGGTAACCCATCACGTGGGTGATGATTTTGCGACGCGACACAATCAGGTACAGGCCGGTGAACAGCGTGGAGAGGGCCACCACAAAAAACATCTTGTCCAGTCGGGCATCCTTGATGCTGTTGGCCAGCAGTACCGTCACCACCACTATTAACGTGGTGATGATGAGCGACACAAAGTTGGGCACAAAGGGTTCGGCCTCTCGCGTGATTTGGTTGCGCTTCACCACATAATTCAAAAACAAGGGGACTGCCAATGACTTAAATACAATGGTCTCCAGAAGTATAAAAGCCAGGTTGACCGGGTTGAGTTCATGGAGTTGTAAAAAAACCACCACGAAAAGAAGGATTCCCTGAAATGCCAATATCTTGATGTACGTCAGCAGACGGTTGGCGATGGCCATGTAAAACAGGGTGATAAGCAGGGTGATAAGTAAAACGTGAACCATGGTTGAAACGTGGATGTGTTAAACAAGTTTATTGAGAACCAGTAGAACCCCGAAGAATATCAGCAGGGCTACCGACGAAAGTGCCACGATAAATTGCGCATTGTGACTCATGCGGAATCGCGCCATGAACGATTCTATCAGCCCCACGCTCACGGCCATCAATGCCTGAATGGCAAAGAACAAGGGGATGGCATATTGGGGGTCGGTCGATCCCACAAAAAGGTTGACAATGAGGGTGCCGTACATGGCAAACTTCAGATAGCCCGCTGCCGTGATCAGCCCCAGGTCGAATCCACTGTTGTCGAGGATCATTACCTCGTGCACCATGGTTAACTCTAAATGAGTCTTGGGGTCGTCAATGGGCATGCGGCTGTTCTCGATCATGGCTATCATCACCAATACAAACGATGCCAGCCCTGCCAATGCATAGTTGATGGTCGAGCCCAAATGCAACTCTGCAAAAATGTCGTGGAACGACGTGTGACCCGTCAGAAGTGCCATGGAACCCATCAGGATAAAAAATGCCGGCTCAGCAAACATCGAGAAGAGGGCTTCGCGACTCGCTCCCATCCCCTGAAAACTGCTCCCCGTATCCAGGGCGGCGATGATGTTGAAAAACTTACCCAACGCCAGAATGTACGCAAAAAAGATAAAGTCGCCATCAAAGCTCAATACGCCCGGCATTTGTCCCATCGGCAATAGCAGGATGGCCATCACCACCGATGCAAAATAGACCGTCGGTGCCACTTGAAAGATGACGGTGGTGGTGGGACTGTACACCGAACCTTTACGAAATAATCGCACCACATCGTATAGCGGTTGCATCACTCCCGGACCCTTGCGTCCCGAGGCCAGACTCTTGGTGCGAATGACGATTCCTGTAAAAAACAGGGATGCAATAAAAATGAGGACTAAACTTAGCATGTCTGTGTTTTATGCGTGTAATGAGTTACGGGTGATTGGTGATGATCTCGTGAAACAGTGTCGTTAACGACTGCCACCAGCCTATGCCTACGATGAGCACAATAAATAACAAGCCGTAAAGGACATACCATTGTACCTTTCCGTTTTGAATGAATTTAATGTAGTTGGCCGCATACAGCAACCGTTTGTTCAACGGTGTGATGACCCGCTCTTGCACGGCATCACTGTAATGGCTCATGTAGTGGCGCGACTCCTGTGGATATCGTTCTCCTTCGGCAAGTGGTCTGAATCGTTTGTGTTCTCTCAGAATGAGGTTGAAATGTTTGGCCAATGGCTTGGCAAACGACTTGCCTGTGTATTGGCACTTGGACGTGGGAGCAGTGTAGGCACAACCCCAGGTGGGCGATTGCTTTGACGGGTGTCGTGTGGTGATGACTCGTCGGAGTTGCCACACCACAATGCCTGTGAGGATGAATGCTGCCGATGCCCATGCAATGTGGATGAACGTTTGCTGGTGTGCCCCCATGTCTATGGATGGTAGATGACTCGGCAAAAGGGCGCAGGTTATGTCTCCCGTGAGCTCCATCAATCGATGTGGAAACACCATCATCAAGCCCATGGCTGCTGCTAAAATGTATAGGGGCACGCGCATCATCAGCGGGCTTTCTTCCACCGGGTGCGGCAATGCTCTGCGCGGGGTTCCCAAAAAAATGATGCCAAAACTCTTGGTGAAGGTCATCACCGAAAGCCCTCCAATCAGACTCAGCCCTCCAAAAGCCAAAATGTACGAGCTCAGCAGCGCTATGTTCCCGTGGTCGAATCCTTCGAGAATGCCACTGTAGATGCAAAATTCTGAGATGAAGCCGCTGAATGGGGGAATTCCCCCTATGGCCAGGGCGCCGGCTAAGAATATGAACCCCGTTTGCGGCATCCTGCGAAACAGTCCGCCCAAATGTTCCATGTTGAGGGTGTGCGTCTGTTGGTAAATGTTCCCTGCTGCCATAAACAGCAAGGATTTAAAGATTGCATGGTTGAGCACGTGTAGCAGCGCCCCGCCAAAACCAAGGTAGCATACCGTTGGTGATTGGATGCCCAAGCCGATGAATCCTATGCCGATGCCAATGCCAATAATCCCAATGTTGTCGATGGTGCAATATGCCAACATCCGTTTGTAGTCGCGGTGTACCGTGGCATTGAGTATGCCGTAAATGCCTGTGGCCAATGAAAGCATCAATATGGTTTGGCCTACAGGAAGGTGGCCCGCTGGCAATAATAGTCCCATGCGAAGGATCCCGAAAATGCCAATTTTAACAATCAATCCCGACATGATGCCCGATACATGTGCCGGAGCTGCCGGATGCGCCAGTGGCAACCACGTGTGGAATGGTACAAAGCCTGCCTTGAACGCAAAACCAACCAATAGCATCATCAATAACAAGTAGCAGGTCAACGGATGTTTGTCTGTCAGATAGCTTCCCATGGCCTTGAAGTCATAACTTCCTGTTTGCACTGCAATCCAGATGAATGCCGTCATCAAAAATACAATGCTGATGTGCGATTGTATCAGGTAATTGATGCCGGCTTTGAGTGTGGCCATCTTTTCGTTCTCAAATATCACAAGGATGAAGGCCGAAATGGCCATCATTTCCCATAGAATAAGGAAAATCAGACTGTTTTGAACGGCGCACAACAACGTCAGTGACGCATGCAACACCACCAGCGCACAGGCATGTAAGGTCGTTTTGCCCGATGTGGCCCGGTAACCCTTTAGGTATGAAATGCCGTAAAGCACCCCCGTGAGGCTGATGAGATGAATGGTGAGCATGAACCATGCCGACAGACCGTCAATCCGAATGGGAATGGGGCCGGTGATGTGATTGCCTCCGAGCATCGCCTCTGTCGGGATGCCTCCGAGGGCTTGCAGCGCCGGTAAGGTGGTCGCCACGGCATTGATTCCTATGCCCGCCAGTGCGAACCACATCTTTCGGTCGGTTTTTACCCGGCCGATAAGCAGGCTCGTCAACAGTGTGACCAATAGGATTGCCGTGATAAGGGTCATGCGCTGAGGTTAAAAATGGATAGGAGGAAGATGGCTAAGATAAACACGATTCCGTAAAGTACATAGGATTGTGTGTGCCCGTTTTGGATGAATTTTAAATAGTTGAATAGATACACCAAACGGCTTGTGACCACATTCAATACTCGGTGCTCTGCTAAATCCAAATAGTATGAACTGTATTTTCGCTTGCGTGGATAAATGGTGGCTCGTGCCGGCATCGGATGATTCTTTTTTTCAATGACGATAAAATTGAAAATCTTGCCCAGCGTTTTGGCGAACGACTTGCCGGTGTATTGCAGT
Organism: Breznakibacter xylanolyticus; assembly: GCF_003254275.1. Taxonomy (GTDB): domain Bacteria; phylum Bacteroidota; class Bacteroidia; order Bacteroidales; family Marinilabiliaceae; genus Breznakibacter; species Breznakibacter xylanolyticus. Next base: position 141,960 of record NZ_QKZK01000010.1, read on the forward strand.
TTGCTGCCCGGTACTGTATAGGCACACCCCCAGGTGGGGCCTGTGGCAATAGGCTGGTGGCGTTGTTGGCGGCGTCGAACGACCCATACTGTCAGGACGATGCCTCCAAATAATGCGGTGTATGTGCTGATGTGGGTGAGCAAATCAACCGTGGGGTGCAGCACGCTCTCGGAGGGAAGCTTGGATGTGGCAAAGGCCGGTGTCATCATCCGGATGCAAAGGGGTGCCAACACCACAATGCCTGCCATGACCGCTAAAATGAGGTAGGAGGGGAGTAGCATGCCCGGGGTCATCTCTGCGGCCTCTGAATACGCTGTTCTGCGTTGTCCCAAAAAGATGGTGCCAAAGCTTTTGGTGAAGGTGAGCACCGATATGCCGCCAATGATGCTTAAACATCCCAGGGCGGCCACAAACAAACAACTTTGTTCAATGGCATCGAGTCGAAGTCCGTTAAGCAAACCGCTGTAAATCATGAATTCTGACATAAACCCGTTGAACGGTGGTAATCCGCCAATGGCCAATGCTCCTGCCAAAAAAAGCCATCCCGTTTGGGGCATCTGCTTCATCAAACCTCCCAATCGATCCATGTCGGTGGTTTGCGTGGCTTGGGATACGTTCCCTGTGGTCAGGAACAACAGCGATTTATATAACGAGTGATTCAAGACATGCAACAGGGCGCCGCCGTAGCCCAGGTAGTAGAGTATTGGGTTACCCAGGCCTTGCCCGATGAGCCCCATCCCAATGCCCATGCCGATGATGCCCACATTTTCGATGGTGCAATAGGCCAGCATGCGCATGTAGTCGCGGTGAACCGCCGCGTAAATAATGCCATACAAACCCGTGAGCAACGACAAGCTTAACACAATTTCTCCCAGTAACAGATGGTCGGTCGCCAGATATCCTGCCATGCGCAGGATGCCGTAGATTCCCATCTTCACCATCACGCCCGATAGGATGGCGGCCACGTGGGGCATGGCGGTTGGATACACGTGAGGAACTTTGCCGTGAAGGGGCACAAACTCTGCTTTCAATCCAAACCCGATGAGCATGATGATAAACAGGCTTACGTTGCCGTGTGTTTGGAAATAGTTGGCCAGTGCATCAAATTCCATCGAGCCCGTTTGAACCCATACCCAAATAAACCCGATGGTGATAAAGGCGCCACTCAAATGCATCTGCACCAAATAGTGAATGGCTGTTTTGATGGTCATGGCCTTTTGTTGATGAACCACCAATAAAAGCATCGACGATAGCGACATCATCTCCCACGCCAATATGAAAGCCAAACTGTGTCGAAGCACGCATATCCAGTTCATCGACAGGTGCAGTATCACTATTAATATCCAGTGAAAACTCGTTTGTGCACTCGTCAGCGTCTGTTTTTTGACATACCCCACGCCATACCAGGCGGCCATCAGGGTGATGAAGTTGATGATGAGGAGAAACCAAGCCGTGAGCACATCGATGCTGACCGTGATGTGACCCATCAGTTGACCGCCGTACAGGGCAAATGTGATGGGCGAACCTCCCAGAGCCATCCAGGCGCCTGCGGTCGATACCCCTGCATTAATGATAATGGCCACTATCCCGGCCCATGCTTTCCATTTGTTGGCGAGGAGCGGGATGGCCGCTACCATCAGGAACGTACTTCCCCACATCGCCATCATCAGACGTTCCAATATTTCGGTTTCCACAATCGTGTTTGTTCTTCGTGTTTTCGGCTGCAAATAAAATTATTTTCCCGACCATGGTGCTTGAAGTTGGTCTTGAAAAAAGTTGATATTTGTCAAGTTTTTAGGGTGGAATAGTTTAATTTTGATCCTGCCTTTGGGCGTTGCACTGTGTGGTTTTGTTAATGATTCTGATACACACATAAGTTCAAGTCAATCGTCCCTGTATGCTTTATCTTTTATCTTGTGTCTTACATCTTGCGTCTTAATTCCTTCTCTTAATCCAGCATTACCCCCATGAACACCCCTTCCAACGAACTGTTCCCCATCGAAAAGTTTACCTCTCGAAGTGAGTACATCTTTAAAAATATCCCCCCCGAGATACGTCTTCGTCTCGAAAATCACATGGTAGAGCGAACCTATCGTAAGGGGCAGAACATTTTTCTCGAAGGGCTTTATCCTTCGGGCATTTTCTATTTGAAGGAGGGGTTGGTTAAAAAATACAAAACCGACCATAGCGGCAAGGAGCACATCCTGTACCTCTGTGCGCCGGGCGAATTGCTGGGATATCCCGCGTTACTTTGCCACGAGCCTTATCCCGATTCGGCTGCGGCCATCGAATCATCCAAGTTGGGGTTTATTTCCCGCGATCTGTTTATGAGGGCGTTAAGCGATTCCCCGGAGTTGATGTTTAGCGTCCTGGCCAGTTTGAGCCACGAATTTGGCGTGATGGTCAATAGTGTGACTGTGTTTGCCGGCATGACGGTTCGTGAACGATTGGCTTTGAATCTGTTGCTCCTGGCCGAGAAGTTTCGTCGCATCCGACCCGTCGAACCGGCCGAGATTCTCCTCTCGCGCGAGGATTTGGCCAACATGGTGGGAACAGCCACCGAATCGGTGGTGCGGTTGTTGCAGGAACTTAAAAAATCGGGGGTGATTGACCTGGTGGGTAAAAAAATCATCGTCCTCCGTCCCAAAGATCTCGTCGAGGGGTCGAAGTTTTATTGAGGTGCTGATAAATACGAGCCGGGGTGCCCTTTGGTCGTGGAATCTTCGAATTAGCATGATAACCATTTCTTAATCCGCGCATATCTCCCCGCGATGGGCATGGGGTGGCTCTCGAGGTATTTAGTAAGATCGTTGCGCATGGTTTCGGCATCGGGGTATCGGTTGGCAATCCCTTGTTGCAGTATCGCTTCAATGACATTGGCGGCCAGACGTTTGGGAGGAAGCGGAAATCGCTCTTTGTAGGCTGCTCGAGCAATGATGCTGAACAATGATTCATCAATCCTCGATGGCCGTTTCATGGGGTAGGTGAGTTGCAGGTTGAGGAGTATTTCGGCATTGCAGTCGACCCAGGGGGCGCTGCCGGCAAACATCTCGTAAAGGGTTACCCCGGCTGGCGCGAGTTTGTAACTCGTGCCTTTCATTCGCTCACGCTGTGTCGTTCCTGCACTTTTGTGTGTTTTTTTCCCTTCGTGATGCCCCCCGCTGGCGCGAGTTTGTAACTCGTGCCTTTTATTCGCTCACACTGTGTTGTTCCTGCACTTCTGTGTATTTTTTTCCTTCGTGATGCCACCACTCAACCCCAGGCAACCGCAGGGAGATGCGTTCGCTGCTTTGGCATCATAGCTCCCCTGTGGTGGTTGCCTTCTTCTGTATTATGATTACCCCATAATTAATTTCATCCCTATCCTTTCAGGTTTTCATCAACCTGAAAGGATTATCTAAACAGCCCCCCTCATCCCCATCTTCCTGTACAGACGCGCTACCTGCGCGTCTCATGCTACCATCGCGTCTCCCTTCCCCCGATGAGGTAGGGCAGGAGAGGGGCGCCCTCATCAAACCCGGCACCATCTTCATCATCAATCACGGTTCCGGCCGTGGACATACCGGCATCGTCGTTTCTCCCCGTTGCCGCACATTTTAATGCGTGCCCTGTTGCCAAGTATACGCAACTCTGTCTTGCGGCAATTCGATTCGTAACTTATATCTATTTTTCACCCTCGCTGGCACGAGTTTGTAACTCTTCCCTTTTTTGAGACACATTCGCTACTTCGGCATAATGACTCCTCAATGGCGATTTTCTTTTTTTCAATCTTTCCCTCATTCTGATCCGGAATTGTTTAATATTGAACTGTTTTTGATCTAAAGTGATTGTTATGGATTATCGTGATTCCGTTTTTATGTCTGTGGCCGAAAATATGAGTTTTTCTAAAGCGGCTTATGATCTCAATATTAGTCAGCCTGCCGTGACCCGACATATCAAAGAGCTCGAAATGCGTTATAAAACCAGTCTCCTGGAGCGGAAGGGAAATAAAATATTTCTGACCAAGGCCGGCGAAAAAGTCTACAATGCTTTTAAAAATATTGCTCTGCAATACCGAAATCTCGATTTTGAAATTGGCCAATTACACGATAGCATTTCTGGTGAGTTTCGGATTGGTGCCAGCTCCACCATCTCTCAGTATGTGATCCCCAAGGCGATGGCCGCCTTCTGTAAACGATATCCTAATATTCAAATCTACCTTGTCAATGGCAACTCCTTCGAGATGGAAAAAATGCTTTTGGATAATCTCGTCGATGTCGCTTTGGTTGAAAACTTTTCGTCACAATCGGGCATTCGTTATCGCGATTTTATGGATGATGAACTCATTGTCGTCACTGGTAAAAATTGCGTTTATGCCAAACGTGATGCCATTGGCAAAGATGACCTGATGAAACTGCCTCTTGTGTTGCGCGAACAGGGTTCCGGTACTTTAGAGGTGATCAAACATGCCTTTGCCCTGCAAAACATCAATTTCGATAACCTCAATGCCTTCATTCATTTAGGCAGTACCGAATCGATTAAAAACTTTTTGCTAGAATTCGACGGTTTGGCCATCCTCTCCGAAAAGGCTGTTGTGAACGAACTTTACCTCAAATCGCTTATCAAGCTGAAAGTCCCCGGACTTTCCATGTCTCGTAAATTCCGACTCGCTTACAGGCATGGCCACAAAAGTCAACAAATCGAATTGTTCGAAGATTTCCTCTTTCACTATAACTTTTAGTTATTGACCATGATGATTTGGTATTTGATCAGGTTATTTAAAGCCGGTACTTTTGTCACAAATAAGTATTGGTATGGAAAAAATATCTCTGTTCAATGGTTTGGCATGCTATAAGCAACGCCTGACCTCCTTTAACCGGCAGATGTATGCGGTGATGGTTGCTGCTTGTTTTTTGCCGTTTATCTCTCCGGCAATTGCTTTGTTTGTTGGATTGGTGTTTTCATTGGTGGGGTTCAGGCATGAAAGCATGCATCAACACACGTCCAAAATTCTTCAGGCATCCATTGTTTTAATGGGATTTGGGATGAGTTTGAGTGCGGTCATTGCCTCTTCTCAATCCGGTTTTCTTCAAACAATGGTGTCGGTGGCCGTGGTGATGACATGCGGCATCTTGCTCGGAAAGCTTTTGAAGGTCGAAAAAAATACCACCTTGCTTATTGCCTCCGGAACTGCCATTTGTGGCGGAAGTGCCATTGCGGCTGTGGCTCCGATTTTGAACAGTAAAAGCTATCAAAACTCCTTCGCTCTAATCGTCGTTTTTGTGCTCAATGCCATCGCTCTGTTCTTGTTCCCATTTGTTGGGCATCGACTGGGCTTAAGTCAGGAAATTTTTGGAAACTGGGCTGCCATCGCCATTCACGATACCAGTTCTGTGGTCGGTGCCGGAGCTATTTATGGCGAAGAAGCTTTGCAAGTGGCTACCACCGTTAAACTGATTCGTGCCTTGTGGATTATCCCTTTGTCCCTGGGCATCGTATTTTGGAATAAAGGCAGCGATAAAAAGTCAATCCAATTTCCGTGGTTCATCCTCTTGTTTGTCCTTGCCATTGTTTTTGCCAATGTTTTTCCTGCCTTTCACGACAGTTATGTGCATCTCAATTGGTTGGGCAAGCGCGGGATGGTCATTGCCTTGTTTCTGATTGGGTCAAATATCTCGATCGGTGATATAAAAAAATCCGGCCCTCAGTGTTTCGCTCTCGGTATCATTTTATGGATTATCATCGCCGTTGGATCCTTGTTCTTTTTGATGCCTTAGCCCCATTGTAGTGGAAGAATGCCTTTTATTTCAATTCCAAAGTTGTCATTATTTCCTGCTGAAACCCTTGACGATGACTTGCCACGCCAAACGCTCTGGCGTTTCACGTATTTACACCCCTTTGCTGTCTTTGCATAACAACGTGCCATGGTCGATGACCGAATGAAAATTCGTGTGATTTGTGAATTAAATAACTATAATACACTAGCACCATTTTATTGCTCTGCTCTGAATTTCGATCTGAATGCAATGCTCAAAAATTAGTGTCATTTTCTCTAATCCATTTTTCCGCATTTCCTCACATTCACCTCTTTTGCCTCCTTTTGTGTTTTCTGAAACCCAGGCTAGCCAAGGTCTGTAGCGTTTTTGCCGGTGGTTGATGTATAGATAGTGCCTGGATACTCCCTAGATACTCCCTAGATAGTGTATGAAGAGTGCCTGAAATGTTTAGTTAAGTAGAGCTATTTGGGGGAATGTCTCCGACTGTCAAAAAGTGCAAATCGAAACCTTGTTTGTGTTCGTCATTTTCATTCCATTCATCGTTTATCTCTAAATCATGAGGATGAATCCATCCATCCATCCATCCCTAGCCCTGCTACCCACCGGAGCTTGTTTAATAATATTCATAATCTTGCGTCTCCTGCCTCCTGTTTTATTTGGTTCTATGTTGAATACTGTGGGTAAACAAAATACGAAAGCACGAAATCAACACAAGGTAACTAAGCCGCCTTCGGAAACGAGCCCTGTCTAACACTTCGATACACAGGAGCTGATTATTGGCGATTTCCATCTGACAAATTGAAAACAAATAATATACAGAAGAAAATGATTTTTAGCCATTTTACGTCAGCGGCAGCCTTTTTTAGCAAAGCTGATTTTTGCAACGTTCGGCATTGGCAAACCAGTTTGCACACTGCTCTCACTTAATGCAAAAATTGCTTACTTTTTGGGGCTGTAGCCAATTCAGCGGAGCTCAGCGACGCTTAATCATGAGGGCAAATGAAGACAAACGCTTTCCGAATAAAAAGGAAGAGCCCGCCCGGCTCGAGGGCACGAAATATTGGCTTGAGTGAATTGATACGAATGATTACCCACACAAATCAGAATAGCCTTTTTTATCTCATATCTTGTGTCTTACGTCTTGATAATCAAATCTTAAATCTTTCATAGCCACAGAATATCTGTATCGGTTCCGTGCCGTTAAGCAACGTCCGAAGAGATCTTCATTGATTTTTTGTGACCTTGGTTCCTTATTGCGTTTTTCCTCTGTCTTTTCCTTTCGAATTGTTGTAATTTACTCAGGTGTTTCGTTCGGTAAGTCTTCATTGTTAAGTCTTTTTTGAATGGATAAGCCACCCATCCATAGCCTGCTTCTTCACGATATTTCGGCCCTACAAGTGTGTCGCGATTCGGTTTTGCCATGTGTGGTTGTTTGTCAGGGAGAGGCGATTCCGGTGTTCAACGATTGTTTTTTGCATTGGATGGGGTATCCTGGGGTGGTCAATCGTCTGGCTTGCCCTGATGAGTTGCTGTTGTGGTATCGTCAACAAATTCATCCGCAAGTCATTAATACTAGCGGATCCGGGGGCGAAATCCGTTTTACGAATTGGCACAGCGAACCATTGGTGGCCGAAGTTTTTGTGACCCGATTATCGGGTCTGACGACGAATGATTTATCTCTTTTTGTTCAGTTTCACGATGTAACTGCTCGCAGGCAACGTGAGCTGGTCGAGGCGGAACAAAATGAGCGCCTCCGACTGGTGTTTCAAAGCATGAATGAAGCGTTTGCTTTGCACAGCATCATCACTGACGAACAGGGTGTCCCTATCGATTATGTCTATCTGGATGTCAATGCTGCCTTTGAGAATTTGACGGGCTTTACTCGCGATCGCATCATTGGACGACGTTTGCTCGATGTCATGCCTAACACCGAGTCGTATTGGATTCAGGAATTTGGTCGTGTTGCCCTTCATGGGGGAACTGCTCAGTTTGTCAATTATGCCCGTGAACTGGGCCGTTATTATGAAGTGAAAGCATACTCACCCAAGCCATCTCAGTTTGCCGTCATATTTACTGACGTCACGCATCGTACGTTGTCGGAAATGGCTCTCAAAGAAAGCGAAGAGCGATATCGTTTCCTGACCGAGAATCTGCTTGATGTGATTTGGGTGTATGATGTTCACGACGATGTGTTTGTGTATGTAAGCCCTTCGGTCAAGAAAATGAGAGGTTTCACGGCTCAGGAGGTCATGGCGCAGTCGCTCATTCAATCATTCACCCCATCATCGATGCAGATTGTCGCTGAGGTGCTTCCGGTTGAAATCGAGAAGTTTAAAAGGGGCGTGGCTGATGTGTTTAATCGCGAACTCGAACAATATTGCAAGGACGGATCTACTGTTTGGATTGATGTGAACGCCTATTTGCGTGTAAATGATGCCAATGGCCATCTGGAAGTGATTGGCACCAGTCGAAATGTCACTGATAGACATCGGGCCGAAGCTGCTCGTCGGGAAATGGAGCAGCGTTATCGTCTGTTGACCGAGGTCACCAATGAGGGCATCTTGATATCGATGGATGGCTTGGTGGTAGATGTGAACCCCTCGCTGGTACGTATGATGGGCCTTGCGAACGATGTGGATCAATTGGTTGGAGCGCCTGTCTCTTTGTTGGGGATCGATGAGCAGGCGTTCGATCTTCTCAGCAATCCCTCTGATGCCCTACGCTGCGATTTGTCGCGCGGCAATGGCAATCTGTTTCCGGCCGAGATTAGCATGAAAAAGGTTGCTGATGCGGAGCTGCGTTATCGGGTGTTCTCGGTCATTGACTTGTCTTTGCGTCTTGAAGCCGAAAAAAGATTGCTCGAGAGTGAGGCGCGTTTTCGGAGTATTTTTGATAATGCGGTGGCCGGGATTGCCTTTGCCGATTTGTCGGGAACTCTTTTGATTATCAATAAGGCCTATAGCGAAATGTTGGGGTATGAACGCGAACAGCTCATCGGTGCTTCTTTTTATGACATGACTCACCCTGATGATGTGGCGAAAGAACAGACCCTTATTGCAAATGCTTCGTTCCCTGGACATGATCATTTCACTTGCGAAAAACGATACATCCGCCGCAATGGTGAGGTCATGTGGGCCAATATTTCTGCGTCTATCCTTCGTGATGGCGATGGTAACCCCTGTTCGTTGGTGGCTGTTATTATGGATATTACTCAAAAACACGAGATTGAACAAGAATTGCAGTGCTCCAACGACCAATTGTCGGAACTCAATCGGGCGAAAGACCGTTTTTTTTCAATCATCGCTCACGATTTACGTGGGTCGCTGGCCAATATTACCAGCTTGTCTGAGTTGTTATACGCTGATTTTAAAACGTCTGTCGATCCAACCGATAAGGACATTGTGCGGAATATTTTTGATAGTTCCTTAAAAACGCTTGCTTTACTCGAAAATCTTTTGGCTTGGGCCAGCTCGCAACGGTATTCGGTTGCTGTTCGACATGAGCAATTGGTACTCTCTCCGGTGGTGCGCGAAAGTGTGATGATTATTGAGTCCATTGCTGCCGAAAAAAATGTGCATTTGTCCTTCGACTTGGACGATGACATTGTGATGCATTCCGACCGTGCCATGATTAGCACCATGGTGCGCAATTTGGTTTCTAATGCGGTCAAATATAGTTATAATCATTCTCAAGTGACCATCTCCACCCGGCTGGTTGATGACGACCAATCTGTGTTGATTGCCGTGGCCGATAGGGGGGTGGGAATGACTCGTCAAACCATCGATGGCTTGTTTGACATCGATCATAAATGTTCTCTTCATGGAACTGCCGGTGAGGAGGGAACCGGCTTGGGGCTGGTGTTGTGCCACGAGTTTGCAGTCAAGCTCGCCGGTACAATCAAGGTGGTGAGTGAGCCTGGAAAAGGGAGTTGTTTTAATGTTTATCTGCCGTTGAATGCTGGGGGCGGAGCACCGAATTAGAAATAGCGAATGGAGCGCATTTGGCTTTCGTCTACTTCTTTTTTCTTCTTAAAATGGCGATATTTATTCCGTTTTGTAAGGCTGAATATATCGTAGCTGATTGTTGCTTCGTGTGATGTGAATGCCGTAAATGGGGTGCGCCCCAATCCTCTGTCGTACGTATAGGTCGCACTCAAATTGCGGTTGATTTGCACATCGAGAATGGCCGACCAGGAATGTGCGGGACGAAAGCTCAGGCCTGCTCCCAGTCGATTTTTGTAGAAAATTCGACCCGTGAAATCCATCAGTAAGTAACCATCACTATTGTAGCGCGCGGCAAGTGAGGCTTTTGGGGTGAAGTCCAGCCACCCGGGTAATGAGCCTCCTGCCATGGCGTACCAGGCTCCCTGATAGGACGGAAGCGGTGTGTCATTGTCTCGACCCGTTAGTGCCACCACCGGATGGGAGATGCCTACATAATAATACTGGGTGAAAAGCACTGCGCCTGCTCCCGTTGTGGCTTGTGTGGTCGATGGGTTGCCGGACCCAAAATGTGGGTCGTTGCCATCTATCAACACCATGCCGAAATAATCCATTTGCTGATGTGTCAATCCCACATTCATCCCCAATGATAAAAACATACGGTCGCCCAAACGCGCAAGATAGCTGTAGTGCGTGCCGGCCTGTAAATGACCAATGGGGCCGATGCGCCAATTCTGAATGGCTGCTCCTATCGATAGTTTGCTGTTGTTGATGGGGGCGTGTGCCGACAAATACTGCGATTCCGGTGCGCCGGGCATTCCAAGCCATTGTCTTCGTACGCTCAAGTCAATGGCCAACGCGTTTCTGAAGCCTGTAAATGCCGGGTTGGTGATGGGCTGATTGTTAAAATGCTGAACGTATATCGGCTCCGATTGCGCATGTGCTTGCCCAATGGATGCAACTAGCACCATTAACATGAACAAGTGTTGGACTCTGGAACCTCTCATAACTGATTATCGGCTTAGGTAGATGTTTCCTTTGATGATCAGGTCGGTATCCTCAATTTGGATGATGTAATAATAGACGCCCTTGGGGAGTAGCTGGCCTTTCATACTGCCTGTATTGGCCATTCCGTTCCAGTTGTTTCCGTAGTCGGGATTGTTGTAAACGGTTTGACCCCATTGGGTGAATACATCAATGGAGAGTCGACTGCATTTTCTTAGATCGGGAATGAAGAAAATGTCGTTTAGCCCGTCACCATCCGGTGATATGGCTGTGGGAACAAACATTTTTTTGTCATCATATTTGCTCTCTATGCTGAAGTAAATACGCGCCGTCGCACAGTCTCCTTCGGCATCGCAAATGCGATAGTCAAGTGAGTCTATTCCGTGAAAGTAGAGTTTGAAGTTGGCGCTGATGGTGTAATCGTCGTTTAGCATCACGGTGCCATTGCCCGTTTGTGTGAGCAAGCTGACCTCGATGGGGAGGTCATCAAGGTCGGTGTCGTTGTCTAAAATGTTAAACGCTAATACTTACGAGCCTTTGATGACGGTGATGGTATCATTTGTGAGCTTGGGGATATAATCATAGTCGTTTACCCGAATGGTGACCGTGGCTGTGCCGCAGGTGCCGTTGTTGGCACAAACCCGGTATTCAAATTGATCGCTGCCCGTGAAGTTGTATTCCGGGGTGTAGCGTATTTGGGTGCTGCTGAGTTTTGTGCATTCGCCGTGGGCGGGAGAGGTAATCACTTCCAGCTGTTTGACTCCGCTTTCAAATCCAAAATCGTTCTCCAAAACCGGAATGTCATAACTCCTGTTTTGAAATATCAATACCACGTCATTGCTTGCAATCACTTGTGCAGTGCTCGGTAGTTGTACTGCCATGTGTAGCATTACCAAGGTGATGACTTGAATTGTGAGGATGTATTGTGTGATATATTTTTGCATGACAGGATCTGCTAGTGAGTGATCGTGTGGTGTGTCGGTAATTTGATGGCGATGGCTTTTGATTGCGTAATTTATGCGAATTAAGAGTTGGGTAATTCATTAGATTATCAGGTAGTTCAGTGTTTATTTCAGGAGTTAATGAAATGATAAATAAAAGAGGATTTTAAAATTCTCCTGCCGTTAGGCTGGAAAATATGGTCGTTTGAAGTGGAATGTTGTTTAAGAAGCAGTTAGTTATGCCATTGTCAATATCTTTTTCTTTGAGATGATTTGTGTCGTCACTTTATTGTTGTGGATGAAATTTTCAACCCTTAATTGATATTAGTAATTTAGTTATTTTTATTGTGATGGTGTTGTGTTTTTTTGTGGGAGATGTGGTGATTTGCTGGTGTTTGTGATGTAATTTTTGTGATGGCATTGAATGGCTAGCCCGCTGTATTAAAAAAATGAATGATTGCTCATTCTTTCTTTAATACAGCGGGCTACTATTTAACGCTTCTGAGTTTTCTGCTTTTTTTATTTGAACATGGGGTTAAGGTTTCTCAAACTTAAATCATAACCTAAATACTCTGTGCCCCCGTGAGTCTACTATATAACTCTTTTACCGAGTGGCACTGTGGCTTTTTCTCCTCACTGGTTCTCATCTTATCTCACTGCAACTCATCGTCAGTTCTTAGTTCGTTAAGTTGAGGAAGATGATTAAATGCTGAGTTATCTGCTTTCATATTTAAAAGAAATCTATTAATCAAACCAACTCAGCGCCTTCGCGCCTCAGCGTTTATTTTGACTCTGTGTTCATTGAAAACTCTGTGTTGATATTATTCGTTGACTTGCAAATGTGTAGCTGCTATCGTCTCCGTTTTTTTGCTTTGCCTGCTTTCCATACATCTTCGTCTCCAAGTCCTTTGGCACATGGAATGGCATCATATTTTCGGTCGCGACAAAACCGATACCCTGCAATTAGTTGAAAAGAACTGCCGTATTCTTTTTGCGAAAGGGTGAGTCCAAATTCATACTCCAGTCCTATCGTAAAACCATTTTTTATAATGCCAAAGGTGGCTGCTGTGCCCAGATTATTACCCCAATCCTTGTCCATGGTGCGTCGGTAGGCTATCATTCCCCACCAGGCAAAGGCCGGGTCTATGGTTGGAACGTAGTATTTCAGATTCATTTCGGTTCGGCTATCCATATAGGCGTTCCAACGATAGTAGAATATCGGTTCAAAAAAAAGATTGCGATCCGGGATCTTAAAACTGGTGCCAATGTGAAGGTTTAAATCCATGCGGATGTCGGGTTCGTTTTCTTTGGTGTAGAGCGTGTTGGTGAATGGAAATATGTTGGTGGCCGCGAAGCCTGCTTGCCAGTTGTTGACTGTTAATAAGGCCCCGGCATTGGCATTGACACCGTAGCCGTTTTCGTTGCCTCCGGTCAGCACTGGGTCAATGGCTCCACTGGGGAGTGGGTTGCTCATATCGATGCTCCGTTGGCTGCCCATTAACGAAAAACCAAACAACAAGTCGGTAATGCGTCGCTTGGTTTTTAGAAGGGTGATGCCGTAGGCCAAGGTCTGTTGAAGCGCTATTTCACGGTGGTTGCCATTGCGGTCGTTGAACCCGTAGGTGCCTATGCCTAGTCGATTGCGAAAGGCCTTGTGGAAGGTCAAAATCTCGGTGGTGGGTGCTAAGTCGGTGCCAATCCATTTCTGCTGATAGAACGCATTGACGGCGTAGCAGTCGGGATTGAGTGCCGCTGCTGCGGGGTTCACCAAAAACAGATCGTAGGCATATTGGTTTGACACAAAATAGCGTTGTCCCCACCCCTTTATTGTTATGGAACTGAGTATAATTAAGAGTGCGATATGGATGTGTTGCTTCAAAATCACCGTTTCAGTGTTATGTTTCCTTTAATGGTTTTGTTAATGTGGTTGAGATAAACGACAAACCAATAATCGTCGCTGGGAACTGGTTTGCCCATAAATCGACCGTCCCATCCGGGGGAGTCGCCTTTGATTTTTACGATTAGTTTGCCATAACGATCCAATATGTTTATTTCTGCGTCGGGGAAGCGCTCCATGCCGCCAATGCGCCACACATCGTTAATGCCGTCGCCATTGGGGGTCAGATATCCGGGAATATCCAAATCGAGCACCGAATTAATCTCGACGGTGTCGGCAGTCATGCAGTTGTTGGCGTCTTTCACCCACACTTCATAAATGCCGTTTTCAAGATGTTTAAACACGGGTTCTTTTTGATAGTTTCCTTGGTTTAACGAATAATGGAAGGGTAAGGTTCCGCCCCCGGCAATGACTGAGATTTGTGCATATATCATTGTGTCGAGGGTTTCAATATAAGGCATGGGGTGGAAGGTGACAGTCAGGGTGTCGCTGCCCCATACACAACCATCGGTGACCCTTACCCAGTAGGTGCCCTCGCGGGTGATTTCCCTTGTCTGTTCAATGGAGCCGTCTTCCCAAAGATAGAATGGGTATTCAGTGCCGGCATCCAGCATGAGCTGTTCGTTGGCACACAACAGGGTGTCGTTGCCCAGATGGTATTCGGGCAGCGCTTCGTGGTAAACCACTTTGGTGTCCCAGCCGGTGCAACCATATTCATCGGTGACAATGACCATGTTCATGGTATCTGCTATTTCGGCACGGATAGTTCGGTCGGTTGAGCCGTTTTGCCATTGATAGGCAGTGTATTCTCCTGCATCGAGGGTGAGTTCATCCAGCGGACAGATCATCATGTTGGGTCCCAGCTCCGGTTGTGGCGATTGTCGCCAGTTGACCCGAATGGTATCGCGGTTTTGGCATCCGTTGAGGTCGGTTGCTGTCACCCTGAATGTGCCGTGTCGAACATCAATGCTCTGGGTGGTTTCACGCGTTGACCAAACAATGTTGGGGGCATTGGTGATGGCTGTGAGCGTTGAGGTGGTGCCTGGACATACCAATATGTCCGTCCCAAGTGTGACCGTTGGGAGTGGATTCACCCGGATGTTGATTTGGTCACTGCCCTGACATCCATTGTCATCGGTGACAGTCAGGCTGATGATTTGGTCACCTGGGGTATTTAGAGGCATGTAGTTGAGTTCTTCGGATGTGATGCCGTTCCATTGGTATTCACGATAATTGACAGGTGTAAACAGGGCAAGGGTATCGCCGACGCATTTCACCCGGTCTCCACCCAGGTCTATGATCGGCAATGGATGAACGGTGAGTTGCATGGATGCCGTGATGGTACATCCGTTGTCATCGGTGCCCACGAGCCGGTAAGTGCCAGCGGTGTTTACCTGGGTGGGGTTGTCCTGATTTCCTGCCAATGTGCTGTTGTCGTCGTAATACCAATTGTAGATTGGTATCCTGTCATAGGTTGGCAGTGTTGCTGTTTCATCGGCACAAATGGCCATGTCTTCAATGTTATTCAAAACGGGCGTGTAGGCATTTAATTGAGCGGATGCGTCACTAAAGCATCCATTGGCATCGTAACCCCTTACGGTATAGGTGCCGGGTTGGGTGAGGGTGATGGTTGGACTGCCGGTTTCTCCTGTGTTCCATTCAAATGCGATCAGTCCACTTGGATTGCTGATGCTCAAAAGGAAATCTTCGCCGGTGCACACCGAATCCTTTTCCAGTGTCAATGCAAACACCGGGTTGGGATGCACCACCACTTCTATGGTTTTGGAGTGTGTACAGCCGTTTGATAACCATGTTTGCAGTTGGTAGTTGCCTGCTGTTTCGACCTCGACAGACTGTTTGTTGGGGATCACCTGTGTTGGATTGTCCAGGTTATCCCATTTGTACAAGGGGAAGCTCTTGTTTGAGCTGAGTGTGATGGGGATGCCTTCGCAGGTCGCCTTGTCAGCCCCCAGGTCGAAGACGGGTATGTCCATCACCGTCAGTCTGAATGTGGTCATCTCAATGCAGCCGTTGTTGTCTGTCACCTGTAGTGTATATGTGTCGTCGGTATTGACGTCCCATGTTTGGTTGGGCAATCCCTGCGGCGAGGCCGGGTCTACGCTTCCCTGGAACCATTGATAGGTCGCCACCAGCGTCGGATCGACGGAGGGTGTCGGTAGTGTGTAGATGTCGTTGGCACAGATGGCGGCTTTGTTGGGTGTCAGGGTGATGTCGATGCGTGGATGTGCCTGCACGATGGCTGTGGCTTGGTTGGTACATCCATGGGTGTTTTCGGTGGCCGTCACGGTGTAAGTGCCGGGCTTGTCGACGATGATGGATGCTTTCCCGTCATCGGCAGCGCCTGTGCTCCACAGGATGGTGCTGTAGCTGCCGGCATCATCCAATGTGAGGGTCACGGTTTGTTGTCCCTCACAGAAGAATGGGGCATCGGGGGTGATGTGCACGTTGGGCAGTGGCAGAATGGTGACGCCCACGGCGTCAGTGGTGGTACATCCAAAGTTGTTCCAGGCCTGCAGTTGGTAGGTGCCAGCGGTGCCAACAGTTAACGTGCGTTCGTTGCCGAGCGATGTGCCCGGTGTTGCCGCTTCTGTCCATTGGTAGAGGTCGGAGTGGGTATCAGGGGTGAGCACGGTGGTGGTGCCATCGCAAATGTCCACGTCAGCGCCCAGCTCGAATACGGGTGCCGCATTCACCGTCAGATCAAAGCTGGTGGTGTCCACGCAACCGTTGAGGTC
>NZ_QKZK01000011.1 GCF_003254275.1 Breznakibacter xylanolyticus
CCTTCAATTTGCCGCTCGGGCTGACTGATGTTTACAATTTTGTAGTGATGGTAATAGTCGGTCAGTTTAGGCTCAAAGTTTTCGTTCACCAGACTCAGCGCATACACGGGTTGCAATAACTTATATTCGCGGGCATTGTCCAGCTGTTTGACGTAGGCCTTGGAGGCGTTGAATACCACTCGGTTTTTAAAGCTCTCGGTCCAATGCATCTGCATCTCCACAATAAACTGACGCCCTTTTTGGTCGCGGCAGCGCACGTCCACAATGGTGCGCTTGAGCACCGGAATTTCGGGCACCAACTCGGGGGAGAGGTATTCAAGTTCCTCAATCAGGGCATCGGGTTCGAGCGGCAGCACGCTGTTGAGGAAACTTTTGCACAGGTGCGGATGCTCTCCGAATATCCGTTTAAAGGTGAGGTCGTTTTTTGGATCGAGATAATGCATGATGTGTGGTTTGATGCAAAGATAATCAATTGATGTTGTTGACGCCAGATGCTTTGAGTGAACAAAGTAGCAGTGTGATTGTTTTCGGTAAAAGATTCTATGGATTCATTGTCACACCTTCGTCGTAACTTCACGTTGCAACAACTTCAACGGCACCAGTTAATGACCAACCCCCTCCTGCAATTTACGCAGTGGCTTTCCGATGCCGTTAATCAGATGGCTGATGAAGCCACCATGATGACTCTGTCTACCGTTGACGAGCAAAGTCGTCCCCATGCCCGGGTGGTATTGCTGAAAGGGGTTGACGATGGAATGCTTCAGTTTTTTACCAATTACGATAGCGACAAAGGGCGCCAGATTGCCGCCAACCCTTATGTGGCTGCTACTTTTTACTGGGGGGCGTTGGAGCGTCAGGTGCGCATCGAGGGGGTGGCGCATCGTTGCAATGAGGCGGTGAATGAGGCCTATTTTTCCTCGCGTCCCATCGAGAGCCGGGTGGCCGCCTGTGCATCGCCCCAAAGTCGCCCAGTGAACGATGATGAGGTGCAGGGGCGTTATCGTGCGTTGATGGATTGCCTGTTGCCATCCGATATTGCCCGTCCTTCGTACTGGGGCGGGTACAACATTGTACCCCATCGGTTCGAGTTTTGGCAGGGGGGAATCCATCGGTTGCACGATCGTTTTGTGTACACGCTCAACGAGGGTCAATGGGTGATTGATCGCTTAGCTCCCTGAACGAGTGAGGGCATGAAACACCTCCTCGAGCGAGCGGCTTTCGCGGTTCATTTCCAGAATGACGCGTTGGTTTTCTACTGCCCATTTGAAAATGACCGGGCGAATGTCGTTGCCATCGCCCGGTGCAGTGATTTTGTAGTGTGCCGCCCCATGCTGGCTGATGCCGGTAATGCCGCTTTGCAATGACAGCGATTCGGTACAAATGGGTGCATCGAACTCCACGTTGATGATTTCTTCGTTTTGAAATGTCGAGGCCGAGAGTTGTTCGGAACGGTTGTCGGCCACAATTTCCCCTTTGTTGATGATGATGACCCGCTGGCAGATGGCCTGCACTTCTTGCATGATGTGTGTGGAGAGCATCACCGTTTTTTCACGCCCGATGTTGCGGATGAGTTCACGCACGTCTACAATCTGGTTGGGGTCGAGGCCGGTGGTGGGCTCGTCGAGGATGAGCACCTTGGGGTCGGGCAGCAACGCCTGCGCAAGTCCCACGCGCTGACGATAGCCCTTGGAGAGGGCTCCGATTTTCTTGTGTTTTTCGGGAGTGAGGCCGGTGAGGCCAATCATCTCGCGAATGCGTGCATCGGGTTTGGGCAAGTGGTAGATGCCGGCCACCATGCTGAGATATTCGCTCACGTACATGTCGGAGTACAGGGGGTTGTGCTCGGGCAGATAACCGATTTTTCGGCGGATGTCGAGCGTGTTGTCGGCAATGTTCATGCCGCACACTTCCACTTCGCCTGCCGAGGGAGGGAGATAGCCGGTGATGATTTTCATCATGGTGGACTTTCCCGCACCGTTAGGGCCCAGAAATCCCACCACTTCGCCCGAAGGGATGTTGAAACTAACCTCGTTGAGGGCTTTTTGAATGCCGTATGTTTTGGTAACTTGTTTGACCTGTATGGACATTGTTTCGTATTTGAAGGGGTGATGGCATTCAACCATCAGCGGGTAATGATGCCTCCCAAAACTACACATTTCATCGCATCCTAAAAAATGGTTTCTAAGGACACTGCGTCCATACGCCCCCGTTAGATAAATGTGTTGATAAATGGTTGATTTTTAGATGATGAATTGACGCATTGGTTGAAAACCTTTCATTCTCTTTTCGTGGGTTTTGAGATTTTCGTTTCTTTGCACCCGAAATGTTGTCTTAATGTGAAGAGAACATTAAGCAAATATTAACAAAGCAAACGCAACAATGAATTATTCGTTTTTTGATTTTCTCAAGCTGGTAGGCTCGTTGGGCATGTTTTTGTATGGGATGAAAATCATGGGTGAAGCCCTTCAACGCCTGTCGGGCGACAAAATGCGCTCCATCCTCTCGGCCATGACTGCCAACCGTTTTCTGGGCGTGTTTACCGGCTTTTTGGTGACGGCCATCATTCAGTCGTCGTCGGCCACCACCGTCATGGTGGTGAGTTTTGTAAATGCCGGGTTGATTTCGCTGGTCGAATCCATTGGGGTGATTATGGGGGCTAACATCGGTACAACGGTGACCGGGTGGATGATTTCATTGTTGGGTTTTAAAGTCAGCATCAGTGATTATGTGCTGCCATTGTTGGGCATCGGATTGCCGTTGGTGTTTTCAAAGGTGACGCGACGCCGCTCGTTGGGGGAAATCATGATTGGCTTTGCGCTATTGTTCCTGGGGCTCGATTATCTGAAAGCATCGGTGCCCGATATCAATAGCAATCCCGAAATATTAGAGTTTCTTAAAAATTATACACAGTGGGGATATGGTTCAATCATTTTGTTCATGTTTTTTGGCACCTTGCTCACCATCGTTATTCAATCTTCAAGTGCTACGATGGCGCTCACCTTTGTGATGTGCAATCAGGGATGGATATCCTTTGAGTTGGCAGCAGCCATGGTGCTGGGTGAGAACATTGGAACCACCATTACGGCGAATTTGGCCGCTACCGTGGCGAATCTCTCGGCCAAACGAGCTGCCATGGCGCATTTGGTTTTCAATTTGATCGGGGTAATATGGATGTTAATCGTTTTTAAGCCTTTTGTGGGGATGGTCGATAACATCATCACTACTAATAATGGCGCCTCACCCATGGTTGAAATGACGGCTGTGCCCATCGCCCTGTCAATGTTTCATACCTTGTTCAATGTCATCAATACATTTGTCATGGTATGGTTTGTGCCACAGATTAAGACCATTGTGGTGAAAATTTTGCCGCAAAAAGAATCGGAAGAGGAAGAGTTTCATCTTAAATACATCACCACCGGATTACTCTCGACACCGGAATTGTCGTTGCTTCAGGCTCGTAAAGAGCTTCAGTATTACGCCAAGCATAGCATTAAGATGTTCTCGTTTGTGGAACGTTTAATGGATGAGAGCTCTGATAAGAAATTCAATAAGCTTTATGCCAAGGTGCAAAAGTATGAAGACGTGAGTGATGAAGTGGAGGTGGTAATCGCCAACTACCTCAGCGAAGTGGCTCAAGGTAAGTTGAGTGATTTTGGGCGCCATCGCCTGCGTGCCATGCTCAAATTGGTGAGTGACATCGAGAGCATTGGTGACTGCAACTACAATTTGGCTCGCACGGTGAATCGTATGCGAGAGTCGAAGATTGTCTTTCCTGATAAAATACGAGCTAAGCTCGATTTGATGTTTCGTTTTGTTGAGAAGGCGCTCGAGGAGATGAAGGCCAATCTCGAGAAGGACGAGAAACAGGTGATACTGGCCAAGGCCAAAGAAATAGAAGATGAAATTAACAATTACCGTACCCAGTTAAGGTCCGAGCACCTCGAAAATCTCCGTAAGGGGGTTTACAATTACGAGACCGGGATTGTGTTTGCCGATTTGTTTTGCGAATGCGAAAAATTGGGTGATTATGCCATCAATGTCTCAGAGGCATTGGTTGAAGTAAAGTAAATGAGGTAGAATTTGTTGGTGAGTTTGCTCTATTGAGATTCTCATTTTCTGAATAGGGTGCAGTCATGCCTGGAATGACATAATTTATGACTGCAATGAAGTGCGATGTCCTTTGGATGTTTGTGCTGATGCCATAAAAAACGAAGGCACGGATACACTATCGATATAGTGCATCCGTGCCTTTTTGTTTAAAACAACGGGAGTGTTGTTGTTCCTTTTTCTGAGCGGGGTAGTTTAATTGCCGAATTCGCTCTCAGTGGTGAATGACGGAGCAGGAAGTCCTGCGTTGTTGAAGAGCGATGCCTGCGCACCGTTTCTAAAGGCGTAGCGTACGCTTACAGGAGCTGTGACTTTGGGGGAGCGGCATACAATGGTTTCTCCTTCGATGGTGGTGATGGCGGGGTAAAACACGCCATTATTTCCTGCAATTTCAAACTGATTGGGGATTTCATTTTTGAGTAATAATCCATCGTTGGCGTGTGTGAAGTGCAGGATGGCACTGTTGTCTTTAATTTCGATGTTGCTAAACAAAGGGCCGCTCGAGGCCATTTGTTGCCCGTATTGGTTTGTTAAAGCCCAGGCCGCGAGTCTTTCGCCCACTTCTTTTTTGTGGCAGGGGTGAATGTTGTTCACGTTACCAATGTCGAGGGTCGAAATCATGCCGGTGTTTGGGATGGTCATGGTTCGGCGTTGTGCCTCGCGCAGGTTGGCCGATGAGGTGCCGTTTACATCGCTGTAGTTCCATGGAGCCAGTTGAGTGAAATAGAATGGCATGTCGGGTTGATTGAATCGGGTTCTCCAGTTCGAAATCAAATCTGACATCAGTTTCACGTACTGATTGGCACGTCCTACGTTGGTTTCGCCCTGATACCAAATTGCCCCTTTGATGGTGTAGGGGGTGAGGGGGGCTATCATGGCATTGTAAAGTGCCGATGGTGTGCCCGATCCCAGTTGAATTGAGAGTTGTGGACGATTGGCAAACTCGTTCTTCACGGGGTCAAATATTGTCATTTGGTTTTGTTTGTAGAGCGCGACCACCCGGTATTTCCATTCCCCGGTAAGGGCGATGGTTTGCTTGGGGGCGTTTTGAAGCGAGATTGCCATTAACTCAGGTTTTCCTGATAGGCCGCCGCCACCCTGTGTGTCGGTCATCTTCACGGCGATAACTGCTTTGCCGGTTTTGGTTATCTCGGCCGGGATGGTGTATTCGCGGTTCATCTGCCACAGTCCTGCTGCGTCGTTGGCGCCTACTCGTATGCCATTAAAGTAAGTGACGTCGCGGTCGTCGATGGCGCCCAGGGTCAGCGTGAGGGCTTTGCCGTTCCATTGGGCGGGGATGTCGATGCTGCGTCGGAACCAAATGGTGCCGTCGAATTCTCCCACTTCGGTGTTCTCGATGGTGGTGGGGATGGTCATGGTGTTCCAGTCGGCGTCCTCGAGAGCTGGATTGCTGCACACACTGTCAAACAGGTCGAGTCCCACGATGGGGTCTGAACCGTCGGGGCGGGTGGCGACATCGATGGTTTTGAACCCTTTTAGCCATGCTTCAAAGGCTTTGCTTTGAGGTGCAATGGAGTCGAGTTTGGCAATGGTGGCGCTGAAGTCGGGGCTGGCAGCCAATACTTTGCCTTCAACCCAGGCTTCGGCCGGAGTGCCGCCCCAGCTACTATGAATAATGCCCACAGGTATGTTTAGTGTCTGGTGCAATTTTTTTGCGAAGAAGAAAGCAGATGCGCTAAAGGTTGGTGCACTTTGCGGCGTGCAGACGGCCCATTGTCCGCTCACATCGTCGAGTGGTGTCACCGATATGTTTTTTGCTACGGTGAACATGCGAATGCCTGTATAGTTTGCTGCTTCTATTTCTGAGGCCGAGTATTGAATGGTGTCGTTGGGCGGCCATCCGGCCAGGGGCATTTCCATGTTCGATTGACCGGACGCCAGCCATACTTCGCCACTCATCACGTTTTGGATGGTGTGGAGCGAGTCGCTGTTTTGAATGTTGATGGTGAAGGGGCCTCCGGCTTCGGGCGTTTTGAGTTTCAGGAGCCATGTGCTGTCAGGCAGGGTGGTGGCAGATGCTGTTTCACCCCACGATGCGGTGAGGTTGATTTTTGACCCCGGCGCCGCTTTGCCCCAAATGGAGGCTTCACTTTTTTGCTGAAGCACCATGTTGTCGGTGATGAGCTTGGGGAGTTGCAAGGCCGACTTCTCAGAGCCGCAACCCGTTGTCATTATCCCGATGGTGAGTGCCAGTGCGGGAATCATGCGAAAATGTGTCATTATGAATTGTTTTAGAGATTTGGTTTACTCGTGGTACATGTTGGGAATGCTGTCGTTGAATAGCGTTGCCGGGTGTTGGTAAAATGCCTTGAAGTCTTCAATGGCTTTGTCGGCATTGGGACGTTTCATGCCCAAGTAGGGGGTGTAAGCTTCGGTGGATTGGTCGCCACGCCAGTCGGCGCCGTACCAACTCATGATCCAGGCAATGCGACGTGTTTCTTTTGTGCTCAAAATGGGTTTTAGGACGTAGTTGGTCCAGAAGTCGGGGTGGATGTCGGGGTATCGGAAGTTGCCATTGTCGTCTTTTCGGAGGCCAGTTTCAGTGATGGCCACCACCTTGCCGTTTTTGTCAGCGTAATTTACCATTTTGGTGATGTTTTCGATCATCAGTTCGTGCGAGCTATAGGGCATGATGCCCGGTTCGTAAATGTCGAGCCCCAGGATGTCGGTGTACGCGTCGCCCGGGTAATAACGAAAGTCAGCTGTTTTGTCAGGAGCCCAGGCCACCAGCATGTTGCGAATGCTTTTTTCGCGTAGATAGTCAATGGTGAGGCGGAACAAGCGGATGTACTCATCGGGCGTGCAATTGTCACGTCCCCACCAAAACCAGTCGCCGTTCATCTCATGAAAAGGGCGGAAGATGAGGGGGAAGCTCAGTTGGTTAAACACGGGGATGACCATCGAGTCCAGGCGTGTCAATAGCCAGTTGAGTGCCGGGTTTTCATTGCGATTGCTGTTGCTGAGAATGTTTTTGACCAACAGGCTGTCGGCAGTGAATTTGTTCGTCTCTTTGTCGCGTGCGTAAAATGATTGGCTGTCGGGGCCACGAAGATGCCAACAATAAGCCAGAACAGCACCTCGTTCGTAAGCCTGCTTCATGGCCAGAATATCTTTGGTTTGGAAGGCTGAATCCTGTTCGTACCACATGAAATCACTCTCAATAAATGCCGGGTGGGATCCCGTGATGTCTTTGCAGTCACTGCGTGAGAGGTCGTTGTGGTTGATGCCTCCCAAGTAGGTGATGGTGGTGGCATTGGCCTGTCCGAAGAGTATTTTGCCGTCGTTGACCAGTTTTTTCAGATTGTTGTACAGGATTTTCGTAGCTGTGTCTTGATGGATGGATTCAGAGCTGCTGCTTTTATTAATCTGACAGGAGGTGAGGGCGATGATGCCCATGATGAGGATGGATTTTAGATAATTGTTTGGCATAGCGACAGATGTATTTGAATGTGTCTGCAGGTTGGTTTTTACCCACTCAATTTATGGTTTTTTTGGATATGAATCAATCAAAGATATTGTAATTGATACGCTTACTTTTGTGTGATTTAATCTTTTTATGGTATTATTATTTAGATGTGTGCTTGTTGTTCGCAGTGTTGTTTTTAGATTCTTTGAACTGAATGTGCCGATTTGTGTGGCTTGTGTTGATTAAATGCTTCGAAAAGAGTGTTTGTTGTGGTTGGTTAATGGTTTTTGTCTTGTGAAAAAATGTAAAAACCAATTGATACAATTGTGTCACTTTTTATATCTTTGTCTACATTCTTTTAGTCGTGATTGGGTGTAGATGGGCGTGAAAAATGAATCGATCGCCCGTTGAACTTAAAGGGGGTAAGAATGTCGTTTTGTTTGTCTTATTCGGATAAAAGAAAATTGGGAGAAGTGCTAAGGTGCAAGAGTACATCAGTGCCATCATTAAGTTTCTATCACAACTCCAAATTCGTGTAATTCTTTCCTTCGGGAAGCGCAAAGGCGACGATTACTTTGTTTCGCAAGGTGCAAATCGATATTGTGGCTTAAGAAAATGAAATACAGCTCGATATAAAACTATAAACGCATGAAACGAGCCATGTCTAACGCCTCGAAACGCAGGCGTATGCGGCAGGAGAGTTTCATGAGGTCATTGAAAATAAATATTAACACATGAAACGAGCCATGAGTAACCTTTACTCACACACGAGGATGATTATTTGCGAGTTCCATATGGCCAATGAAAAACAAATTATAATCATATGAAAGATGTCATCCATCGTGAAATTACACCGTTGAAGGACAACGATTGTTTTTTGGTGTTCGACCGGACGAAGGCCGACTTTAATTTCCCCATTCATTTTCATCCTGAATTTGAGCTCAATTACATTGCTCGCGGAAAGGGGGCTAAGCGTTTTGTAGGCGACCACATGACCGAGATTGACGAGAAGGAATTGGTATTGATAGGGCCTAATCTTTATCATGGATGGGAGAACTATCATAATGCCATTCTGCCTGATGAGATTCACGAAATCACCATTCAATTTCCGCGCGATTTGTTTGGTAACGACATGCTTGAGAAAAATGTCCTCAAGCCTATCAAGGAGTTGTTTCAGAATGCACAGCGGGGTATTGCCTTTTCATCGTCAGCCATTAAGGCTGTGGAGGATAAGATTTTGACTTTGTCAAAGAAGCGTGGATTCGATTCGTTCATTGAGTTGCAATCCATCTTGTACGATTTAGCCATTTCGCGTGACCAAAAACTACTCACCAATGTGTCGTTTCAGCGAAATAACGACTTTCACAATAGTGAAAAGATCGAAAAGGTGTATCATTTTATTCGCGAAAATTACAATAAGAAGATCAAGCTCGAAGAGGCAGCCGGATTGCTCAATATGTCGATCGTGTCGTTCACGCGGCTCATTAAACAACGTACCGGGAAGTCATTTGTTGACTTTGTCAATGAGATACGGTTGGGTTACGCCACCCGCATGCTCATTGAAACCACAAAGAGCGTGGGTGAGATCTGTTTTGACTGTGGTTTTAACAATATTTCTAATTTTAATCGCATCTTCAAAAAGAAGCAAGGCGTAACACCATCGGAATTCCGAAACAGCTTTACAGGACTTCGGACGGTGTATTGATCTCTCTGTTCAATGTTTGAATAACATCCTTTGATTTTAAGTTGAGGTTTTGAAGTTTAATGCTATCAATATCGACAATCGTGTCATAAGTGAGTATCTTTGTGTTAAAATGTTTAGGTATGGAACTGACAATAAGCATAAAGGAACAGGAAAAGATTGCTGCTTTTCTTAATTTGATCAAAGAAATTGATTAGATCGAGATTGTTGATGTGAAAGAAGATTTGCCGGAGCTTCCATTTAAGCACTCTGATTTGCTTAATAAAAGGATGCGAAGAATAGATAGCGGCGAAGTAACTTTTAAGAGTTGGGATTTGATTAAAATGAAATATGATGACAAAGCCTTATGATATCGAATTATTAGATGAGGCTGAAGTTGACATTGATAAATCATTTGAATTTTTTTTATGAGAAAAGCCCTGATGTTGCATTCGGTTTCATTAAGTAAATAAATATTGGGTTTGAGGGTGTTATGAAAAATCCAAATTACTTTCCAATTGTGTATGTCAATGTGAGAAAGTATTTTATGACGAAATTTCCCTTTGTGATTTATTACAGAGTCAGAATAAACGCAAAGGCGCGAAGGCGCTGAGTTATTTTGGTGCGCCATGCGTTTAAATAACAAAGCAGATAACTCAAAAGAGTTATATAGTAGTTGTAAATTCAATTATACAGGTGATTGCGATATTCCATTCATGTAGGAATCCTGAAATGTGGAATGAACGGTTATAAGCAATCAGCTGCGGAACAATAGTTTGTCAAAGCCATTTTTTAAGAGAAGAATACAGTAAACTAAAAAACAGATGATGAGATGAAGAAATTTTTTAGATCTGTTGTCTTAGTTTCATTACATTAGTCAAGGCGATCTGTTTGAAATCTAATATTCTTCATGTTTGACATTGACTCAATGACACTGACTTTTAATATCATGTTTTATTCATGTTGACCGTAATTGCCATTGATGATGAGCCCCTTGCTTTGAAGCTGGTAGAGGGGTATGTGAAACGAACCCCGGTGTTGCAGTTGGCCGGACTCTTCGATAATGCCCTGGACGCCATGGATTACCTCTCTGAGCATCCCGTCGACTTGGTGCTCACCGACATTCAGATGCCCGACATGAAGGGTACCGATTTTGTGCGGATGCTTGAGAAAGCGCCCATGATTATCTTCACCACTGCCTATGAGAAATATGCCATTGAAGGCTTTCGGCTCAATGCTGTCGATTACCTGATGAAGCCTTTTGGTTACGATGAGTTCCTGACAGCCATTCGTAAAGCTGAACATTTGGTTGAGCTGGAACGTCAATCGGCTTATGCCACGGCTGAGGCTGGTGGTAAGTTTCTTTTTCTCAAATCGGAGTATAAGGTAAGACGCGTTAATTTTTCCGACATTCTTTACATCGAGGGGCTTAAGGATTACATCAAGGTGTATGTGCAGCACGAGGAGAAACCATTGTTATCGCTAAGCTCTCTCAAGGTTCTTGAGCAAAAGCTGCCCTCTGTTTCATTTATGCGGGTACACCGTTCGTTTATCGTCAACCTCGATAAAATTGAGACCATCGACCGCCTGCGTATTGTCTTTGGCGATGTTTATATTCCTGTTGGGGAACAATATAAGGAACGCTTTCAAGAGTTTGTGGAGCGGAATTTTTTGTAAATGTTTTGCGTGTAATCGGTTGATTATGTGGGTTAAGGGGATTTGGAGTGGATTGCAAGCGGTTTGAAACACAACCATTACTTACCTGTCTCTAATGATAACATCACAAAAACGCCAAGGGCAGAGTCGAATCTCTTTGTGCCCTTGGCATCTTTATTTTGTTGAATAATCAGCCGTCAATCCATGAGACTGTAGTTATTCTCCGTGTCATTGGGGCGCGCTGTTATACACCGCATCGAGGGTGTAGGATGCATCCTGATTGGTCATGGCTTTCACCATCACGTCAATCATCTCCTTGCCGTTGTTGATGTATTCGCCTGTGGCGTGGTTGATTAATCCAAGGCATTCCTTGCCGGTACCGGCACTGCCATTGTCCCAGTAGAATGGAGCCAGTCCGTATGTTTTTGCTGCTTTACACACATATTCAAGGTAGTATTTTCGGAATGCTTCAGCACGTGCGGTGCTGCGGTGCACACTACCCATTTCGCCAATGTAAACGGGAATGCCTTGGTCGATGTATTTGGTTTTAAGTTTCTCGAACATCGCTATGACTTCTGCTTCATCACCATACGAATCTTTTTTATCTGCTGCGGCTGTGTGACCCCATTCAGAATAAAGGTCTTCCAGTGCATATTTGTGTGGGTCGTAATAATGTACCGAAACCATGAGTCGATTGGGTGTGATGTCATTTGGTAATACCAAGTGGTCGATGGTCAATTTTGGACTGGTAACGTATCCCGGCACGCCCAAATATCGATCGGCATTGTTGCCGCCAGTTGCGCGCACGGCATCGACAAACACCTGGTTCCACTCATTGAGCACTTCGTACTGTTTGCCGCCATCAGTCAGGTTGGCACCCCATCCCCATTTGCCGTCGTGAATCTCGTTCATGGCTTCAAACACCAAAAAGTTGCCTTTGTCCATGAACTTGTTAGCAATTTGTGTCCACATGGCCTGTAGTTGAGCTTTGATTTTCGTGTTGACCATTGCGTTGGTGGCCGCATCGGTGATGTTGAGCCAAAATTTGCTTTCTGCACCATCGTGGTGAATGTTGATGATGGCTTTGAGGCCTGCATTTTCGGCATAGCCCACGACTTCAGCCACGCGGTTGAGCCAGGTTGCATCGATGGTGTAAGAAGGTGCCGGTCCGACTTTCCCCAGCCAGGTGACCGGAATGCGAACGGATTCGATGCCGACAGCTTTAATTTTATTGAATGCCTCTTGTGTGGTGGCCTGGTTGCCCCAAATGGTTTCGTTGGCCACGCCGTTGCTGTGTGCATCCAGTTGGTTGCCTAAGTTCCAGCCCATGCCGAAGTGGTAGTCGATGACCGGAGGCTCAGGTTTTAATTTTCCTTGTTGGGTGATGAGTACTTCACCTGAATAATCTGATCCGGTGATGATAATTTTACATTCCCGAGCGTTGTAGGTGGCATTCGCACTGGTGTTGATGGTGTAGAGGGTGCTGTTGCCAGAGGGTTTTCCCTTGATGACGGTGCACCAAAGGGCATTGCTGCTCGTTAATTCGAGTGGGATGTTTGATGTGATGGTGAGAGTTTCACTTCCTCCGGGGGCATCAAATGTGAATGTGTTGTGGGAGAGCTGAACCTCGGGTACGACCGTTGTTTCCTTGTCGGAACAGGCGCTGAATAGCGTTAGAATGATTAAGGAGATGATTGTCATACTGATGTGAATGGGTTTTCTCAATTTGTTCATCATGGTGCTTTGACTTAGTGTGTAGAGTACAAAATTAGCAAGATCTTTGTAATCCTTTACTTATGCTGATGTTAAAAAAGAAGCCGGCACACTCAAGGATGAATGTGCCGGCTTACTGTTTGAGTCATCTGATGTCAGAATGGATAAGTTCCGGCATCGGCTCCTTGTTTGAGGGCATCGAGTGCTTTTTGATCGGATACCGTTAAGTTGCTGCGGTTGAAAATGCCAAAGCCATCGTTGGCGGTAGGGCCGTTATCCCAATAGAAGGGGGCAATGCCGTATTCTTTCATCTTTTGAGTCACATATTTGAGGAAATAAGCTCGAGACTCCTGATGTTTCAGGCGATCGGTTTCGTTGTCAATGTTTGATGAGCGGTTTACCGCACCATATTCGCCCATGATGATGGGGATGCCTTTATCGACGAAATTGGTTTTGAGTTTTCCGAATTCTGTTCTTACATAATCCTCTTGGCCGTAGGTGGATACATTGGTGTAGCCACCTTCTTTGCCCCAGTAAAGTTTGGGGGATTCAGTGCTTTTAGCCCCACAAAAGTCCCAGGGCGAATAATAGTGGGTTTCGAGGATCAATCGGTTCTCAACCACATCGGTTGGCATGTTTAAGTATTTTAGTGCCCATTCGGTGTTTGTGTTGTAGGACTGAATGATCAGGTTGCGATAGGCATTTTTGCCACCAGTAGAGCGAACGGCGTCCACAAATGTTTGGTTATAGCTCATTTGTACGGTGTAGTGCTCAACGGTCGGTTCGTTGTAATCGGCATGTACCTCGTTGGTGCCGGCAAACAACAGGTGTTCATCGTAATCGTTAAAGTAGTTTGCGATTTGTTCCCAATAAGCTTTTTGCTTTTTGTTGACAGATTCCTGATTGGCGTAAAGCGGGTGTTCTTCCAGCCAGCCACCATCCCAGTGGATGTTGATGATGGTGTACATGCCGTTGTCGATGCAGTAGTCCACCACTTCTTTGACCCGTGCCAACCAGGTGCTGCTGATCACGTGGGTGGTTTGATCGGCATAGCCATCCCAGGCGCAAGGGATGCGCACGGCGTTAAATCCTGCGTTTTTTACCATATCGATGATGGCCTTGGTGGTCTTGGGGTTGCCCCATTCGGTTTCATTGCCGGGGACTTCGAGGCTGTTGCCGAGGTTCCAGCCAAGGTGGATTTTTTTTACCAAAGCAAGGGCATCGCTGGACATGCTGCCTAATCCGGCTGCTTGTTTGACCACAAATGTTGCTTTGGCATTGCCGCAGGTGAATGTGATGGTGTCGGTTCTGGTGGTTGATTTGTAATTATTGGGGACTGTGATCTTTACGCTTGTGGCATTTTTTTCACTAATCGTTAACCAATTGTCGGTCGTTTTAATCGTAAAATCACCACTTGCCTGCACGTTGATGGTGAATTCTCCTCCGCTAGTTGGGGCTTCGTAAACTTTGATTTCGTTGGTGATGGTCATCTGGTCGCCGGCTGTTTGTTCTACAGATACTTCGCCGGCATATCCTTCACCTTTAATCTGTATTTGTGTGGATCTCGTCTCTGTGTTTGGGTTAGGAAGGACAGTGATGGTGTATTGAGCTACCTTGGTTGACGTAAGCTCTACTTTGGTAATGGTGCACCACGATGCGTCGTTGCTGGTGGCTTCAATGGGAATGTTGGTTTGGATGGCAAGTGTTTCAGTTCCGCCTGAGTTGGGGAAGGTGAATGCTGGGGTTGCAATGACGACTTCGGGTGTAATGGTCGATTCCTTGTCGGTGCACGATCCCTGTATAAAGGCCAGTGAAAGACCCAAGGTCAAGGTGGCGGTCTTTATGAATCGGGTGATGTTGTTCATGGTGTATTTTTTAATGTTTGTTTACGCAAATTTAACTTCATTGGGGTGATTGCTCTTGGTTGTTTTGTGTTAGAATGTGGCGTGAATTGTCATTTTATTTGAATTGATAGGCTTTCTATGAAGGCTGATAAGCATCCGGATATTCCTTCTTTAAAAATAGAAACGGGTCTGCCTATTGAGATAGACAGACCCGTTCTTCAAATAATGCTGTTTTTTAATTCATCACTGTTAATAGAGTGAATTAACAGTGAACGAGACTGTTGTTGATGAGGTAAAACCAAGAGCCGGAACTTTGCCTTCTGTTTCACCTGCAAATGCAGAATTATCTTTTGAACTACCAAAGGTGTTGTAAAGTTCAATACGATAATTTCCTTTGTCTTCTAAATCTCCATAAAGGATTTTGGTTGCATCAAAAGAAACCTCTAAATTGTCACATTCTACTTTATTAAGTGTGAAGGTGGCCTTGGGAAATGCCTTGGCAAGGTTTTGCATTTCAATTAGGTTAATCATGCCATCGGCTCTGCTACCTTCGAAGGTTATCTGATATTCAACGTTTTTTGCGGGTGCGAAATTCGTGAATAGATTGAGTGGCGTTGAAGCATCAGGCCAGCTGGAATTCCATCCTGAATCGCAGCAAGTATAACCTGCCGTGAATCCGTTAAGAGACACAATGGTGAATACGACTTCAAATGATTGAGTAAATCCAATGACCGGTTCTTCTGTTTTTTCGCCGCCGGTGCCGAATGGGCTGTCTTTTACCCCATTCCAGGCATCATTGTGGCCGGCACCCCATTTGTTAAACAGCTCAATTCGATAATTGCCATTTCCTTCGATGTCTCCAAAAAAGAATTTGTTCGCATCGTAGGAGATAGATGATCCATCTACTTTGATGTCATCAACGCGTAATACAGCACTGGGGTAATCTTTTGCAAAATTTTCAACATCAATGATGTATACTTCTCCTGCATTTCTTTGGCCTGTGAATTTTACGGTATATTGGTTTCCTTGGATGGGAGCAATTCGAGTCATGGCTGATGACCATGCATCTGCCGCATCGTTTGGTATACCGTAACAGGTAAGCTTGGCTTTGTATCCATTCTTCACGATGTCTGTCACATAGTTGATCGACAGCAGGCAAGGATCTTCAGTTCTCACCACGGCAATTTGCATGGCCGTTTCGGTTAATGACAGTATTTTTAGCTTTGTCTGTTTGCTGTCTATCTGAGTCAGGCCTTCGCCGGCAGTGGTTGAGAAGGTGTAGGGCGTTAAGATGTCGATATCGAGCGTCACCGTTTTTTCGGTTTCATCAACGATGTACGTTCCGGTTTGGATGGTTTCTTTGCCTTCGGCATCTATTTGAGTCACCGTAACCTTACCATCATCCTCAAATTTCATAGAACCATATTCCTTCGCCGGACAAATCTTTTTAGTATCAGCATGTGTCGGCTTCCACGCCCAGGCACCCATGACTGGTTCATAGTTGGTTTCGGTTGCCCAGCTGTTTTGTGTGCCATAGAAATAAACAGGTCCGACAAATTCAACCGAAGCACCATCTACATCGATGTCAATCATCCAAGTGTTTTTCATTAATTCCTTTTGGAGAGCAACCTTTCTGGCGGTTGAAACAGGGCGCACCGCCAATGCGGTATAGCGGGGCGAAACGCCTTTGTCGGCATAGCCATTGCCAAAGGTGAACGATTGGTTAAAATCTTTGTTGCCTTTGTTGATTGATCCGGTCAGGTAGTTTCCTAAAACTTCTTTATTGCTAATGGTGTTGCCGGTGCGAGAACCTGCTGCTGGGAGGAACAGTTTGTTGCCATTGGGGCCGGTAAATTCATATCCGGTAACATCGTCAATGGTTTTCCAAACATAGGTACAGGAGTTGAATAGTTCTACGAAATCGCTTGCTGTTGGCAAAGTAGTTTTCGAATAGGTGGCGTGGCTGATGTCGAAATTTGTTAAGTAAATGTCGCCCTCCTGGCCGTAGTCTGACACGTTGGTCGAATTGTTCAATCCGGTGAGGTCGCCATAGGCAAAAAGGCCACCATATTCAGCTGCTTTGGAGGCTCCCAGGTTGTATTTGCCCCATTTGCGGCTCAGACCCAGATCTACAAAGTCATCATCTACATCCAAATCGTGAGATGTGGTGGTGAACGATTTCACATCACCGTAAACAATGCCAGAACCAAGATTCAGATATGCCGCATAGTAGTAAGTTTTACCAGGCAGCAATCCTTTTTGTTCGAATGAAAAGTCACCGGAAAGTTCTGAATTGGCAACAATTAACCCGGCACGTACCGCTTCGTCATCAGCAGATAAGGAAATCACAATACCACATGATATGTCTTTACCTGTTGGGTAGTCGGTGATGGTACCGCCCAGGGTGGCTTTCATCAATCCTCCTGTGGTTTCTTTGGTGGCCACTTTGGCATTGGTGGTCACCAGTGTTTTTACTTCACCGGTGTAGGTTACCTTGCCTTGAAGAGTCACATAGGCCTGATAGTAGTAGGTGGTGTTGTTGGTTAGCCCGGTTTTTGAAACGGTCATGGTGTTACCGTCCAGACTACCGGTCAATTCGCTCAAATTGTCTTGCGAGGTGCCGAATTTGACCCCTACGACATAAGCCGCAGGGGATTGTTTCTCGAGTCCTTTAACGGTTCCGTGCATCACGGCCGAATTGGCCGTGACGTCTGCTGAACCGGTGGTGATTTCTGTCATCACATTACCTGTTGCGACAGAGAAGTCTTCGTCATTGCCGCACGAGATCGCGAAGAATCCCAAGGTTAACGACAGGAGACCGGATAATATTTTTGTCTTCATAATTTGTAACAATTTAATGGTTATTCAACAGTGATGGCATCCACGGTGACAGTGAAGTTGGGACATTGAATGCCTCCTTCGGCAAGTTTCAAGTCCACATCAGTTTTTCCTTCAATGGGCATGTCAATCACAAACACAAAATCGGTGGTGGGTGTTACAGCTACCTTTGTTTCTGTGGTGTACTTTAATGTATAAGTACCATCTCCAGTGACGTTGGCATTGGTTCTGTTTGGAAGCGCAGCAGCTTCTTCCTTAAATTTACCGTCTGCACCGCCATTCATGATGCCAATTGTTGCAGTTGTACTTTCTTTAAGCGTTCCTAAGCCAGCAATCGTGAAGGTTACAGTCAGTTCTTTTTTGAAATTGATTTTAGTAGCATTGATGGGAGGGTTGGCTTTGAAAGCGTCTGCACCATAAGCGTTGTAAAGTTGAATTCTCAAGTATTTCTCGTTTTCCACAAATCCATAAGACACTTTGCTGTTGTCGCAAATCACCTTGGTGGCACCCGACTCTGAAGAGGTTTTCTTGGGTAAGAGTCGCACGCAAATGTACTTGTTGGTATTGCCTTTGGAATCCACACCGGCAGCTGCACCCAGCCATACTTCTTTGGTCTCTTCGTCAATTTTTAAGACGGAGAATTCTTTACCCGAAATGGAGATGGAGCGGATGTCGTTTGACGCAGTAAGGATGGTTACTTCTTTTGAGAATGTTAGTGTATTACCCGAAAGTGTGTAGTTTCCGTCAAAGCTCACATCGTCGGTGCTGTTAAGAACAAATTCGTTGGTCACTTTTCCACTAGCGTCTTTCATGGTTTCGAGAGAAAGACTGAATTCGCTGGTTGAAGCCGGCAGTGGCGCCCAAGTTGGATAGTCCGAATTTGCCGCAAAGCCGTTCGATTCCCAAGTAGCGTCAGCTGCGTTCCACCATAGCCAGTCATAAGGTGCGTCTTCGTTGAGCGTATAGGTCATCTTGGTGGTTGTAGTTGTGGTTAGTTGGCCGTTCAGATCGGTGAAAGTGGGATCTGTAACGGGGGTTTCTGTGACACCTGTTTTTTCTGTTAGCAAAAGCGTTGGATCGTCGTAGGCGGCTTTGGTAATGTAATTGAAAACTAAGAGACATGGGCCTTCGGTCGATGCGTCACGCAATGCTGCAATTTGCATGGTGTGCTCGGTCAATGACATGATTTTTAAATTGCTAGCCCAGTTTGTAACAATGGCATCGTGGCCAGAAGTGTGCAAAATGAGTGCATTCGTTAGTGAAATGGTATGGTTTTCTGTATCTAGTAAATAAGTGCCTTCATAGTTTTTTCCGTTATCAAGGTCATTTACTTTTACGTGAGCTCCATTTGTCAGGTCAAATGTCATGGTTCCGAAATCTTTGGCTGCACTTATCCATTTGGCATCAGCCCATACGGGTTGCCAATTCCACGAGTCCACATTATCCCCGACTAATTTTGCTCCGTTGGTTACAGTTTCCCAGCTGTCATCAGTGCCATAGAAATATAGCGGTCCAGTGAAAAACTTGCTGGCTCCATCAGCATCCAAGTCCAATACCCATGTTTTCGATTTGTCAACACCGCCCGAAATTAGCTTCCAAAGAGGATCGGTTAATAAATTCCCGTTGGTGTTATCGATGGTGAAGTTGATGGGAGCCGACTTTATTAAACCTTCTTTAGTGACGATTCCGAAATAAACCGTGTAGTCGCCCGCGAAGGGGATGGCAAATTTGACATCGCGGTTTTGAGAATAACCATTTCCGGCTTTCGAAAAGTCCCAGTATACGGAGTATTCTTTGCTAACGAAACCTTCTTTGGTTGTGAAGGTGACTGTGTTGGTGGTTTGATCTACGGTGTAGTCGTAGGCAATCCCCTTCACTAGGTCGTCACTCGTGAGTGCCGAGCTGCCCAGTTCATATTCATCCGGTGAGCAAGCCGTAAACGCTAACATGACGGCTGTCACAAGTATGGAAAGATATTTAAATTTCATAATTGTAATGTTTTATGGTTTTGTGCCTGTGTTTTACCAACCTGTATTTTGGGTGAGCACTTTGTCTGACAGGGTGATTTGTTTATTTGGGATTTGTTGCAGGCCTTTTTTAGCGCTGATGTTAGCGGCAGAAGTAACAACCACATCGTCGGCACCACCCGATTTGACAATTGTGCCGTTTTGGTTGGCCGTGATGGTGGCCGCAGCCACGTCAACGCCCTGGCGGAGCAAGTCCCAATAGCGAATCCCTTCAAAGGCAAACTCTACTTCGCGTTCTTGCATGATGGCTTCTTTCGAAACGGGAACCACATCGGTATAGCCGGCACGTCCGCGTACTTCATTGAAGTGTGTTTGCGCGTTTTCAGAACCCAGTTCTGCTGCCATGAGAAGTACATCGGCATAGCGCATGATGGTGTAGTCGATGTAATAGGTGATGTTTTGGTGTTGCTCTCCCAACTTGAAGCCCACTGATTCCCGGGTTCCATCAAAGAAACAGAGAGGTGAATACTTTTTAATGGCATAGCCGGTGTATTCACGGGTGTCGTTAAAGCATTTTGAGAAAGACTCAGCTGCTTCAAAACCAATGCCTTTATAGTCAATTACAGAGGCCTCAACGCGAGGATCTCCCAGGAATTTCTTCACGAATTTTGGATTCACCGAGCAACAACCCCAGCCGACAGCAAACGGAGGGTGGTTGGTGTTGCGCATGCCCAGGAATACCTGGAATGCATTGCCGTCGGCGTTGCCATTGTAGTCCTGTGTGGTGTTGAATTTCATGTTGAGGATGAACTCTTTTGACAATTCGCCCTGTCCTGCGTGCCATCCGTCGGCGTTGTAGTATTTACCGGCATAAGTGGTCACCCACGAATATTCCGAGGGAGATGATTGTGTGCAGGCGGGCATCCACAGGTCGGCATATTTTTTTTCTAAGCTGTATCCACCTTCTTTGATGACGCTTTCTACGGCAGCCAGCGCCTGTTCTTTGGTGCATCCTTCGGGATCTTTACCGTAGTAGCCGCTGTAGAACAGATATACACGCGCCAGCATGGCCTGAGCAGCAAATTTTGTGATCCGTCCGTCGGTGGCGTTATTCCCTTTGACGGGATATGCGTTGGCGGGAATATTGGCCGATGCATAATTCAAATCAGCCACAATCACTTTATAGACCGAATCTGCAGCTGCACGGGGGCGGTTTTCATTCACCGGCTCGGTAAACAGAGGCACATCGCCAAACAGACGTGCCAGGTCGAAGTAGAGGATGGCACGCATAGCTCGGCATTCACCCAAGATGCGACCTTTGGCCGCTTCGTCGGGCCATGTCATCTGTCCTGTCTTGTCCAACAGCTCGTTGCAGCGATAAATTGCTGCATAGTAGTTTTGCCAGTCAGTATCGTAGATGTCAACGTCAGATGTCGATTCGGTCTGGTCGAAACGGTCGAGTACCTGCCAGTTGCGGCCGTCGCCATTACCGGCTCCACCAAAACATTGATCGGAGAGCATCTCGGATGCCAGGTAGAAGCCCGGTCCTCCTGATGAAATGGTGCGTTGCCAGCCGTCGTAGCACCCGATAAGTGCCATTTCGGCATCCGCGACTGTCTTGTAGAACGTTTCCGTGTTCAGTTCTGTCTTTGATGACGTATCGAGAAATTCATCGGAGCAAGCTCCAAAGGACATCAAAGAGACAGTCAAAGAAGCGATATATATGAATGATTTTTTCATTGTCTTACTCTTTTTTAAAATTTAAGATTAACACCTACAATCAGGGTGCGAGGATGTGGGTAGTAACCCATGTCAACGCCTGATACCCATGTGTCATTGCTATTGCCATCGGTTCCGTTGTAT
This sequence comes from Breznakibacter xylanolyticus, assembly GCF_003254275.1. GTDB lineage: Bacteria > Bacteroidota > Bacteroidia > Bacteroidales > Marinilabiliaceae > Breznakibacter > Breznakibacter xylanolyticus. The sequence continues at coordinate 21,097 of NZ_QKZK01000011.1, forward strand.
GAACCAATTTCAGGATCCATGCCGTCGTATTTGGTGAATGTCAAAAGGTTTTGACCTTGCACGTATAAGCGTGCCTGAGAGAGGTATTTCCAGTCTACGAGCTTGGCAAAATCGTAGCCCAGGGTTACGTTTGAGATGCGCAGATAGTCACCTTCCTGAATATACAAGTCAGAAAATTCCCAGTTGATGTTAGAGGTGGTTACGCGGGGCATTTTGTTAGATGTGCCTTCGCCGGTCCAGCGATCCAAAATCTTGGTGGAATAGTTGGCCTGTGCTGAGGCGTGGTTACGGTACGATTGCACGATTTGGAAATCAGCAGCACCCGATGCAGTTACGCCCAGGTCAAACCCTTTGTAGTTGAGCCCGATGTTGAAGCCGAAGGTCATGGTGGGGATGCCGCATCCCAAGTCTACTTTGTCGCTGTTGTCGATTGCTCCATCGTGGTTGATGTCGTAGTATTTCACGTCACCTGGTTTTACATCGGTTTGTTTCACTCCGTTACCGGCTGCTATCCAGTCGTTGATTTCTTGTTGATTCTGGAAGATGCCGGCTGTTTTATAACCCCAAAAGTATCCAATGGCATGTCCGTTTGAAGCGCGGTAATATTCGGGCGCATTGTTATAAATCTGGTTGGTTTCGCCATGGATAATCCCATCTTGTGTGGGGATTTCACCGACTTCGTTTTTGTTGTAGGCACCGTTGATGCCGATACGGTATGAGAAGTCTTTGGTAATTTCGTCGTTCCAACTCAAAGAGAGTTCAACCCCTGTGTTTTTTACATCGCCACCATTAATGTACGGCGCGCCGGCGCCTGCAGTGGCCAATATTGGCGCTTCAACCAGCCAGTCTTTGGTCGTTTTAATGTAATAATCGGCATTCACTCCCAGTCGGCTGGTTAAGAAGCGTGCATCTACTCCAATGTTGATTTGCTCTGAGGTTTCCCATTTCAGATTGGCATTGGCCAGGCGACTTGGATAGGCTCCGGTAATCCAGGCCGTTTGGCCGCCGGTTGCCCCAAAGTTGTAATTGATTTTGTCGGATGTCACAGGTGCCAGATATTGGTAGGCTTTAATGTTTTGGTTACCCACTTGTCCCCAGCTGGCACGTAGTTTCAAATAGTCGAGCCAGCCTTGGGTGGCTTCCATGAAGGTTTCGTTGGTCAGAGTCCAACCAGCCGATACTGATGGGAAAAAGCCGAAGCGGTTGCCGCTGGCGAATTTCGAAGAACCGTCAGCACGGAAGGTGGCATTCAGCATATAGGTCTCGTTCCAGTTCCAGCCCAAACGGGTAAAATATGAAACGGTGCGATTAACATCGTTGGGTTTTCCTTCCGCAGTTTTGTTTTCAGTTCCGTTGGTGTTTGACAGGTAGGCTGTTGACCATGAGTCAAACCCGTTTTTCAGGTCGGTGTTGTATCCTCGCAGGTAACCGCCATCATATTTCGAAATCTCCATCCCCACGAGTGTGTTGAATGCGTGCGAGTCAGCAATGATGAAATCGTAGTTGGCTGTGTTGGTCCACACCTGAGTCATGCCCGAACCTCTGCTTTGATCCACTTTTGTCACCGAGTTTTCGGTGGCTGCCTGAAATTTGTAGATGGGGGTGTACGAACGGTACTCGTTGGCGCCAAAGCTGATCCCGTAAACTGATTTTATTTTCAGGTTTTTGACAGGTTCGATTTGTGCGTAAGCATTGGCATCCAGTGTTGCGTTTTTGCTCAGGTTGTTACCGGTCATCATTGATGCATAGGGGTTTCCATCGTCAACGTTCCACAGGGCATTGGCTGTGTTGTTGTAAGCGCCCAGCGCATCATAAATGGGAGCCAGGGGCGAAGTGCCAAAAGCACTGCGCAATGTGTTGTTATATTGGTTGCCAGTGCTAATGCCGGTAGTTTCTTTCCAAATGAAGCTGACATTTTCGCCTACGGTCAAAAAGCCATTGTACAGTTTGTGTTCCGAGTTGATGCGGAAGTTATAGCGGTCGTATGACGATACTTTGGGGCCGCCCACAATTCCTTCTTGTCCCATGTACCCGGCTGACATGGCATAGGTGGATGTTTCAGAGCCGCCGGTTATACCCAAATTGTAGTTTTGTGTCACCGCATTTTTCACGAACATCTCATCTATCCAATTGGTGTCGTACACATTTCCATTGGCATCGTAAATGCCATTCGAAATGATATTTCCTTCTTCATCCAATTTGTCGGCAAATGAAGCCCAATCGTATGAGCCGCTGCCCGAGTTGACGCGAGCTTCGTCCATGATGGTCATGTATTCTTTGGCGTTGAGCATTTGTGCTTTGCGAGCCACGTTTTGGACGCCGTAGTACGCATCAAATGATACCTGAGATTTTCCGGCTTTCCCTTTTTTAGTGGTGATGAGCACCACCCCGTTAGCCGCCTGTGCCCCATAAATGGCAGCTGAAGCAGCGTCTTTCAATACGTCGATGCTTTCGATGTCGGCGGGGTTTACGGTGGAGATATCACCGCCAATTCCGTCAATCAGATAGAGCGGGGCTGCGTTTCCTACAGTTCCCAAACCACGAATGGTTACGTTCATGCCGGCACCGGGTTGACCCGAGGTGGAGGTGATGGTTACCCCTGGCGTTTGTCCCTGCATGGCCTGCAATGGGTTGGTGGTGTTGAGTTTTGAAATCTCTTCACCTTTCATTTGAATGGTAGCGCCGGTATTCAGTTTCTTTTTCTGTACCCCGTACCCAACTACCACCACTTCATCAATCTCTTCTGTGTCCGATATTAATGATACGTTGATGGTCGATTGTGTTCCCACGGTGATTTCTTGTGATTTCATTCCGATGAACGAGTACACCAACACGGCATTATCGCCCGGAACGGTCAATGAATATTTTCCGTCGATGTCGGTAATGGTTCCGTTGGTGGTTCCTTTGATGAGGATCGACACCCCCGGAATCGGGTCATTGCTGTTGTCTGTTACGACCCCCGTCACATTTTTTTGTTGTGCCCAGAGTCCGATTTGAACCAGCAATGCAAGCATTAGAAACATACTTCTTTTTAGCATAGCATTGGATTTTGAATTTAATAGTTCGTGTTAATTTGTGATATCAACTCATTGTGAGGGAAGTTGACGTATGTAAAGATATTTTAACACATCTTGACCCTTTTCTGTGATTTGTTCTATTTAGAGGGGTAGATTGATTTTTTGGGGTGTGTGAAATGTTTTTGAACGTGGGGTAATTTGTAGGTACGGGTGTTGTAATGAATTGTCAATCAGCTTTGAGTCTGTTTTTGTTAACACTTTTCAAGAAGTGTAAATTAGACACAAAGATGGGTGTCGAAGGAAGACCCTCAGGGTTTTTAAAACCCTGAGGGTCTCTGTTAGTCCTCGGGTATTCTTCGCCTCGTATACGCTCTCTTTTCGTATCATCCACGAGTCATCTCTGAGTCATCTCCGTATTACCTCTGAGTTTTTTTGAGAATTAATTGGGCGAATACTGGTTAAAAACATGAAATAGGTCTGAAGATGGTTCGAAGCAGAGGTGGAAGAGAGGATGTTTGGGGGATGTGGGTTTTGAGTTGGGATGTGTAAAGGAAAGTTGAGTTGTGCGTTATAGTCGAATTTCGAGGTGGTGTCCCCCGGTGGGGTTTAGATTTTGGGTGTGATTGATAATTCCGGGGTTTATTGAACACTGGAATTTTTATTTTTCGAACAAGAAGTGTGTAGAAGTGTAAATAAATACTAAATTTGCCAATAGAATGTCGAAATCGTATCAATCAAATCTGATTGGGTTGTATACTTTTGTTAAAACCAAATGTGTGTAAGAGAAACACTAAGAAGGGGTGATTTTGTGAGTTGGAAAGTGGTTGTCTTGGGCTGACATGTTGGTGGTTACGCATTGGGGACTATGTCTCGATCGTAATCTGACAGATAATGGCTTTACTGGCAATTTTCATAAATGCAACATTTATTAATTAAACTCAAGAGACTATGAAAAAAAGAGGAGTGATTCTGCTTCTTTGTTTGTTGGTAGGCTTTGCCGCTTTCGCCCAGAAAAAGGTGAGCGGTAAGGTGACTGACAATCAGAACGACCCCATTCCCGGGGTGACCGTTGTCGAAAAGGGAACTACCAATGGGGCCATCACCGATATGGATGGTAATTTTTCATTGACAGTACCCGGTGATAATACCATTTTGGTGTTCTCGTTCGTGGGGATGAAATCCCAGGAGATTACTGTTGGCACTCAGTCAACTATTAATGTAATGCTTGAATCTGACATGTCCGACCTCGATGAGGTGGTGGTGGTAGGATACGGGGTACAGAAGAAAAAACTGGTGACCGGAGCAACCATTCAGGTGGGTGGTGAAAATCTACAAAAGCTGAGCACCAACACTGCTTTAGGAGCGCTTCAAAGCCAAGCGCCCGGGGTGAACATTACCCAAAGCTCTGGGCAGCCCGGTGAAGCTTTTAAAGTGACCATTCGCGGTTTGGGTACCGTGGGTAACTCTTCGCCTTTGTACGTTATTGACGGTGTGGCCGGTGGCGATATAAACTCGTTAAACCCTGCTGATATTGAAAGTATTGATGTGTTAAAAGATGCTGCTTCGGCTGCCATCTATGGTGCTCGTGCTGCAAACGGGGTCATCTTGGTAACTACCAAGCAAGGTAAGTCAGGTAAGATGCAAGTGACTTATGATGGCTATTATGGGGTGCAAAATGTGTACAAAATGCCATCGTTGCTCAATGCCAAAGAATACATGGCCATGATGGATGAAACCCGTTTTAACGATGGGAAAGATGGTTATGATTGGGAAGGAATGATGCCTGAATTGTACGAAAAAATACAGGCGGGAGAATGGAATGGTACCAATTGGCTTGAAGAAATGCGTGTAAAAAATGCAGCGACTCAAAGTCACGCTGTGAATATTACCGGAGGAACCGATGTGTCACGTGTTTCGTTAGGTTTTTCATATTCTTCGCAAGAAGGGATTTTGGGTAATCCAGTTCAGTCAAACTACGATCGCTATACAGCTCGTTTAAATTCTGAGCATGTCGTATATAGTAAAAACGATATGGATGTGATTACTGTAGGCGAAAACCTTACTTATAGTTACAATACGCGTAACGGGATTCAGATTGGTAATATCTATAGCAATGATATTCACTCTGCTTTGGTGGCTTGTCCTTTGATGCCGATGTATGATGAAGATGGCAATTATTTTGATGCTGCCGACAAAAAAACTGCAGGGTTGGACAAGTATGATTCTTATATTTTGAATCCTGTTGCATTAATGGAATATAGGAGTGGTTATAATTTGTCAAAAAACTATAACCTTCAGGGAAATGCTTATTTGGTGATACAGCCGGTTAAAGACTTAAAATATAAGAGTACTTTTGGTTATAAGATGAATGGCAGCAGCTATCGTCAATATCGTCCCACCTTTGAGTTGGCATCAACAGGGGATGGCTATAATCCGACTAATGATAGAACTCAACAAAGTTTGAACCTTGGCTATCAGTGGCAGTGGGAAAACACCTTGGCCTATAACATTCGTAAGGATTTGCATATGATTGATGCGTTGGTTGGTCAATCCGTTGAAAAATTCGGATTGGGCGAGAATGTAGATGCAACAAACGCAAAGTCTGTTTTTTCTGATTTTGATCATGCATGGTTGACAAATACCCAAGGTTTTACCGAAGGGGTTACAAATATTAAAGGAGCCCCATGGGACGAAGGCGCATTGGCATCCTTCTTTGGTCGCGTAAACTATAACTTCAATGAGACTTACATGGCATCATTGGTGATGCGTGCAGATGCCTCCTCAAATTTTGCCCGAGGTAATCGTTGGGGGTATTTTCCTTCGGTTTCTGCCGGCTGGGTGATTACGAACGAAGATTTTATGTCTGCCACATCAAGTTTTATGGACTTTCTGAAACTTCGTGCCAGCTGGGGACAGAATGGTAACTGTAATATTAAAAACTTCCAATATTTGGCCACAGTTGGTTTCCCTGAGACAAGCAAATATTCATTCGGAGGAACAAAAACAGAACAGTCATCAGGAGGTTATCAGAATATCTTAGCAAATCCAGATGTAAAATGGGAAACATCCGAGCAGCTAAACTTGGGTTTTGATGCACGTTTCTTAGGTTCACGCATGGGATTGGCTTTTGACTGGTATAAAAAAACTACTAAAGATTGGTTGGTTTTGGCTCCAGCTCCTGCTACTTATGGAACAGGTGCTCCATATGTCAATGGTGGTGATGTTGAAAATACCGGTATTGAGATTGCCTTAAACTGGAACGATCAATTGGGTGATTTGACTTACGGTGTGTCAGTGAACATGGCTTATAATCAAAATGAGGTGACCCGAATCGCGAATAGCGAGGGTATTATTCATGGGCGTACCAATGTGCTGAGTCAGGGAACTACTGAGATGTATCGTGCAGAAGTTGGTAAACCCATCGGTTATTTTTGGGGTTACAAAACCGAAGGCATTTTCCAAAATCAGTCTCAAATTGATGCCCGTCGTGCCGATGCCAGTAACGGGGTGTTGGATGGCGCACAACCCGGAGATGTTATTTTTGCAGATACCAACCACGACAATGTGATTGATGAAAAAGATAAAGTAGAAATTGGAAATCCACATCCTGACGTGACATCCGGTTTGAATATTAATTTGGGTTATAAAGGGTTCGATTTTTCAGTGACTGCAACCGGTGCTTTTGGTCATCAAATTGCCAAATCGTATCGTTCGTTTGCTGACTCAGAGAAGCAAAATTATACCACCGAAATTTTTGGTCGTTGGTATGGTGAAGGTACTTCCAATAAGCTGCCACGCTTGACCCCCGGGACTCATACCAACTGGCAAAATATCTCAGATATTTATATTGAAGATGGCGACTATGTAAAGCTTACCAATATATCTGTTGGCTATGACTTTAAAAAGCTGTTCAAAGGAATGCCATTGCAGCAAGCACGTCTCTATTTCGCAGCGCAAAACCTTTACACATTTACCGGTTATTCAGGGATGGATCCTGAAGTGGGATATGGTTACAGCGGAGGCGATACTTCTAACGATTCCAACTGGTCATCGGGCATCGACCTTGGATTCTATCCAAGTCCCCGTACCTATTTGGTTGGTGTCAATCTTAAATTTTAAATCGATAGGACAATGAAAAGACTATTATATTTTGCAGCAGCTGCATTGGCTTTGACCAGTTGCGAAGACTTTTTGGATACCGAGAGCTACACTCAGAAAAACACCACCAATTTTCCTGCAAATGCCGATGATGTTGAGTTGGCTATGGTGAGCGTTTATAATACATTGAATGTGGCCGTTGCTGATCCACAGTGTACCTATTTTTATGCTGCCGAGCTGGCTGCCGATGACCGTTTTGGCGGAGGTGGTGATAACGATAAGTTGATGCAGGCATGGGATAAAATCATGAACTTTAATACTGATGCGTCATTACCATTTTGGAAGGCTCGCTATCAAGGTATTTTTCGTGCCAATAGTGTAATAACCTCTATTGAAGCGATGAAACTTGAAGGCGAAGCTGTGAAGGCGATGAAGGGCGAAGCTTATTTTTTGCGTGCCTTCTTTTATCATGAGTTGGCCGAAATGTATGGTGAAGTACCTTTAGTGTTGACAACCGAAGCGGTTACCCTGCCAAAATCATCAGCTGAAAAGATTTATGCACAAATTACGACCGATTTGGATTCAGCGATTGCTTTATTGCCAGCGGTAAGTTATGATAAGACAGTTGCCGGGCATGCAACGAAATGGGCTGCAGAAGCTTTGTTGGCTCGTGTGTATTTGTTCTATACCGGTTATTATAAAAAAGATGCCCTGCCCATGGTTGGTGGTGGCTCTATGACCAAAGCGAAGGTTGTAGAATATTTGGAAGATTGTCGCGACAATAGCGGACATGGCTTGGTGGGTGATTTCCGTAATTTATGGGCATACACCAATAAATATTCCAAGAAAGACTACGCAAAAGTTGCCGGCGTGAAGGGGGTCGATGGTAGTGATTTGGATTGGGCTGGTGATGGAAACAAGGAATCCATTTTTGCCATTAAATTTTCAAAATTTGCTGATTGGAACACCACCATCGGATATTCAAATCAATATTTGCTTCACTTTGGCATTCGTGGGGGTCAACCTTATGCCAATACTTTCCCGGTTGGTCAGGGTTGGGGTGCCGGTCCTGTGAATCCAACACTTTGGGAAGAGTGGGCTGCTGCTGAGCCAGAAGATTTGCGACGCGAAGGATCAATTGTTCCGGTGAAAGAGTTGCCTGCTTATTCGTTTGGCGGCTGGACTATGATGGAAGAGACCGATTATTGGCAGCTTAAATGTGTGCATATTGCAGCAAAAACCGGAACACAAGATGAAGATGGCAATGATAAGTACTATTCGTCGTTTTCGGTGCCAATGTTTGGAGCCTCTGATAACTTTCAATTGGATGGACTCAATGATTTGGTGTTGATTCGCTATGCTGATGTTTTGTTGATGCATTCAGAGTTGACTGGAACAAATGATGGTATGACTTTGGTTCGGAAACGCGCAGGACTAGACCCTGTTGCTTTTTCACAGGAAGCCATCAAGCGTGAACGTCGTTGGGAATTGGCCTTTGAAGGTCGTCGTTGGGCTGACATTCGTCGTTGGGGGGATGCTCCTGAGTTGTTAGCAAAGCAGGAAGGGGTTAAGATTTATAAGAGCGGATCACCTGCCACCATGAAAGCATTTGGTGGAGGATACAAAGCTCGTTATAATGCAACTGGCGGTTTCTTTCCAATTCCAGAGTCTGAGGTTGCTCTTTCTAATGGTGTTTTAGAGCAGATAAGTGGCTATTCTGACGCTTCAAGTCAGTATACTGGCTGGTAATCAAATTAATTAAGGAAAAGTTATGAGAAAAAATATTTTATATCTGGCGTTCCTGGCTGCTGCATTCACAGCCTGTGATCCCATCGAAGATCGTGATTCTCTTTCAGGGAAGCTAAGTGCTTCTGATTTGGAATTGACTTGTACTCCTGTGGTGGTGAATGGTAAAAACGGGAATGATGTGGTGGTTGAAAACAATTCGACCATTTTATCCCGTTGGATTTCCGATCGATCAAAAATCGAAAAGGCTCATGGTACCGTGACTTTCCAGTATATTGGTAATCGCGAGGTTCAATTTTTTGGATTAAACGGAGATGGTACTGATTTGGAGAATAATATTGTAGAGAAAAATGTACCTGTTCGTATCGATACAATTTCAAATATTCCATCTGATTTTTTCGATCGTCTTTCGATAAAGAAGAATTCAGATGGTTCGATTGATCAAACGAGTCTTCCATATTATTTTGGAATGGCAAGCGGAACAGCAATAACGAACAGTATTACTATCGAGCAAGTTGTTGAAGAAGGAACCAATTTGAAAGGTAATGTGCTAAAAGTAAAGTGTGCAAGTCCTGTTCTTTGTGATTGGAACTGGGGAGGTATGACAGGTGAGAAAAACCATGATCAATTATTTGTTACCACTGAAGGAGAGCATGTTTTATCACTGAAAGTGACCAAGGCTGACGGATCAACCGAAACGTTTGATTTGGGCTCGTATAAGGTTGAAAAGTTGACATATATTCCTGAGGTATTTATCAATCTTTTTGGTGGGGTAACAGCTTCCTCAAATAAAACTTGGGAATGGTATAAAGATGGCCCATGCTGGGCTAACGGACCATATCTATCTTCAACGGATCCCAATGCCGGATGGTGGCAGAACAAATTCGCTGATATGGAAGGGCGTGAAGTTGGCACCATGACCTTTGAATTTGATGGTTTTAAAATGAGCAAAACCGTGACCGGAGGAGGTGATGATGCTGTCCTTGGAACGACTAACGGAACCGTGAAGATTGACTTGTCAAAGACTTTAACAAAAGATGGCAGCAGTGATTTGTGGTCTGTAGGTCGTATGTATACCAATGGTGTGAATGTCCTTTATGGTATTAATGTCAATGATGGTAATGCTCCTTATTATGAATATGATATTTTGAAAGTGAGCAAAAAGGTTCTGATTGTTGCCGGGACTAAAGCAGGTACAGGTGCCTATGGGGAATCTTGGTTCTTTAAATTCCAGGTGGTAGAAGCGCCTGAAGCTGGAGAATGATGCATTTCTTTTTAGCGATTTAATGTTAGTTGAATGGAAGGACGGGCTTTTTTGCCCGTCCTTTTCATTAAAAATAGGTTCAATCGTTTTTAGAGGATGCATAATGATATCTTTGATGAAGGTGAATTATTAAAGTAAAAAGTATGGTTCGTTATCTCGCAATGTTGATGTTTTGTATTTATGGTTGCTCAGAGGGGGCTCGATTTGTGATTCGTGGGCAGTTGCAAGGGGCGCAGTATGATGGTGAAAAAATTTATATGGTTCCCATTGAAAATGCATCGCTTCATCGCATTGATTCTACCGTGATTAAAAATGGGCAGTTCTGGTTTGACGGTGTCGCTGATACCATTGAGATTTATGTGTTACGAGCCCGACCTCTTTTGCGTTTGCAGTTGCAAGAATTGCTGGTGGTTAAGGAGCCCGGGGATATACAGGTAACGTTGAGTGAAAATAGCGTAGCATCCGGCACTTCGTTGAATGATTCCCTGCAAATGTGGAAGCGAGAAAAGATGCAGTTGGATAGTTTGTATTATTCATATTACAATAAGATCCGTCACTCAAATGATTCCGTTAAGAGTTTGCTAATGGATAGTCTAACTTCACTTCAAAACCGCAGTGTCGCTTATCATTTTGGGTTTGTCAAGCACAATGGTGATAATGTTGTCGGTCAGTTGGTGCAAAAAATGATGGAAGGAGCTTTTACTCAAGATCAGCGCAATGAATTATCTCATTGATGACGTGAATGATTGGTGTTAATTGATTCTGTATGTTTGTTTCTAATATGGAGGGTTATGATCTCATTTAATTCCATTCGTCACTTGAGGGTCGGACTGTTGCTGGGGGCACTGGTGTTTTTATTTTATCAGTTTGCCTATCCCCATCATCTCTATTTTAAGGAACAGAATCTGTTGTTTCTTTGGGATATCTCTGCTGTGTTAGATTATATGAGCGAGTCGGGGTGGCTGGCGCATCTGTTGGGCGATTTCTTCACCCAGTTTTTTTATTTGCAGGGGGGTGGAGCGCTGGTACTCACGTTTTGGCTCATGGTTGAGTGGTGGTTGGTTTCGCGCATGCTTCGTGATGTCACGCAGCACGCAAGTGCGTCATGGTGGGCTGTGTTGCCGGTGATGGTCGATGCGGGGCTGCACACGTCGCTGTTGCATGGGCTGGAGTGGACCATGGCCGTGTTGCTGGGTAGCGTGTTTTATTTCCTTCTATCGTTTCGTCTCAGGCGATGGGGCTTGCTGATGGTTTCAGTGCTGTTGATCATGGCCGGATGGTGGTTGTGTGGGGCTGTGGTTCTGGTGGCGCCCTTGATGTGGGTGATGCACGGGTTGATGCCACAGAAGCGTGATTGGTGGCGGTGGCTGTTGCCCTCGTTGGTCGTGGCGGTGTTGTTGCCACTGGCAGGTCGGTATCATTATTTACAGACCATCCGTCAGGCTTATGTGTGCCCATCACTGATTGCCGACGGCTGGTGGGTGATTGTGGCACTTGTGTCAGCCCTGGCAGGTGTTTGGTTTAGTCGCTTCCAATGGTTGCAGCGTCGCAGAATCATGGTTGGATGCATTGTTTTGCTTGGCGTGACTGCCGGAGTGGTGGCGGGATGGTGTCGCGCCGATTTTGAGGGTGAACGCATTCACGAGTTGGATAATCTCACCTATTTTGGTCGTTATGAAGAAGTGCTTGAGATCGTTCAGCGACAAGGGCTAAAGAGTCGTCATGCCATCTATTTCGCGAACTTGGCCATGTCGGAGTTGGGCATATTAGGTGATTCGTTGATGACGGTTCCACAGCCGGCCACCTACGGGCTGATGCTGCCCGTGGCACCCGGAGAGGGATGGGTGTCCATCCTCTTTAGCAATGAGGTGCATTATCGGGTTGGTGATATGAACATGACACAACATGCGGCCATGCTTGGCAATACATTTTCGCCGCGTTGCCACAATTCGCGCATGATGCGACGGTTGGCCGAGGTGAACCTGGCCATCGGCGACACGGCAGCAGCTGGCAAATATTTGGGACTTTTGGAAAAGACACTTTTTCATTGCCGCTGGGCGCAGACGCGGTTGTCGTTGCCATCCACATCGTATTGGCTGCGTGAAATGCATCATCGCCGAGCGTTGCTGCCCGTTAGCGACACCATTCGGCGCTCCAACGATTTCACGGGGTCATTGGGCTTTCTCATCTCTCAAAATCCTCGAAATGTCGTGGCTGTCGATTACTTGCTGTGTTATCATTTGTTGAACAAAGATTTGGCCTCTTTTCACCGCACCTACGTGGCAACCGCGCAGTCATTGACGCGCAAAATGCCCCAGGTATATGCCGAGGCGTTGTTGTTGTATCTTTATTTGGAAAGAGCCACCCCACAACAGGCTGCTGCATATCAAATTCCGGCAGAGGTGGTGAGTCGCTTTCCGGAATATTTAAGGATGGGTGAAGATGCGTCAAATAATGCAGCGGCGTTGACCCGTCGCTTTGGAAAGAGTTATTGGATGTATTATCACTTTGCAAGGCTGATGAAGTGAACGAGAGGGAGGGCAGTTTGAGTCCTCTCTGAATAATCCTTTGTCCACGAATTCTTTGCTACGCAAAGCGACTTTGTCGATTAACACGAATTTCGCTCATCATTAAACGTAGATATGCATAAGGCTATGATTGAAATAAGGTGGTTGATCTGAGAGAGAAACACTTTTCCGAGTAAATTTAAGTTTAGATGTGTATGAGTTTAGGAGTTCATGAAGGACAGAATTTGAAACATATCATGAAGGTTCACGAATTGGGGAGTGCATCATGTGGTGAGTTTGTTTGTTGTTGAATTGTAATAAATTGAAGCGCTGTAGGTAATGAGTCGTTTATATGTTATAGTTAGTTTTTTTCTGGTGCTGGCATCGTGTCAGCGTCCGCATCATGTGCGACAGATGGAGACGTTGCCGCCCATCTATCCCGATTATGTGGATGTGACGATTCCGGAGAATATAGCCCCGCTCAATTTTTTAATGCGTGGAGCGCCCGAACGAATGGAGGTTTATATTCATGGAAACCATGGGGCAATGACCGTTCGAGGGCGTTCCGCCATTGCCATGCCTTTGAAGCGTTGGCGGCAGTTGTTGGCCGATCATCGGGGTGATTCACTCACGGTGGAGGTGACCGCACGTGTGGAAGGTGAGTGGCAGCAATATCGCTCGTTTGTGTGGCATGTGGCACCCGATCCGGTGGATGCCTATCTGACCTATCGGCTGATTGAGCCCGGGTACGAGGTGTGGAATCAAATACAGTTGATACAACGCGATGTGACTTCATTTGATGAGCGGGTAATTGCCGATAACCAACTCACCGAAGGACGTTGTATGAATTGTCATATCTCGGGAAAGGGAGATGCCTCATTGACCATGTTTCACGTGCGAGGACAGGGGGGCGGCACCATTTTGAACAGGGATGGTCGATTGCGTAAGTTGGCACTGCGTACCGACAGTATGATGTCGGCAGGCGTGTATGGCGACGTGCATCCATCGGGACGTTTTGGCGTTTTTTCGTCCAATGTGGTTATTCCTGCTTTTCACGCCTATGGCAGTGAGCGGCTCGAGGTGTACGATGATGGTTCGGATTTGGTGGTGGCCGATTTCGACAATCACACCATTCTTCGTCCCGGTCATTTGAACGGAGAGGTGTCGTTGGAGACATTCCCGGTGTTTTCACCCGACGGTCGGTTTATCTATTATTGTGTGGCTTCGGCAGTCGAATTGCCCGAGCAGCTGCGTGATTTGCAGTATCACCTCTGTCGTGTCACGTTTGATGCGGAAAGCGGGGCGGTTGGGACGGATGTGGATACCGTTTGGCATGCCGGGTCGAATAGCGGCTCGGCCAGTCATCCTAAAGTGTCTCCCGATGGTCGTTATCTGCTATTCACGAAGGCGGCTTATGGCACGTTTCCCATTTGGCATCGCGAAGCCGAATTGCAACTCATCGATCTTCAAACCGGGATGGTTGACAGTTTGTTGCATGTCAATGGCCCCAATTCAGATACCTATCACAGTTGGTCGCGTAACAGTCGCTGGTTCGTTTTCGCCTCAAAGCGCGACGACGGCATTTACGGCAAGCCCTATTTTTGTTATGTCGATGGACAAGGTAAAGCCCACAAGCCTTTTGTGTTGCCACAACGGCATCCTTCAAAATATGATGTGATGCTTAAGTCCTTTAATCTTCCAGAATTGATGTCCACGCCGGTGCCCTTTGATGCCATGGATGTGGCACATTTGTTTCGTCGTGGAGAGGCTGAGCGGTTTGAATAGGGCTGGCATTGGTTGCAGGTTAAGTTTAGAAGTGGAGAAGTTTAGAAGTGGAGAAGTTTAGAAGTGGAGGAGTTTAGAAGTGGAGGAGTGGAGAAGTGGAGGAGTTTAGGGGTGGAGAAGTTTAGGGGTTTGAAAGTTTAGAGGGGAAGTTTAGTCATAGATTTTCTTTTATCCCTGAAAGGAGGGATATTACGTGATAAACCCGTTGCAATTCAGCCATATTGAGTAATTTTGTAGAAAATCGATGTTATGACCGAATTTACCGAGAGATATATCAACCCGTTTACCGATTACGGATTCAAAAAACTGTTTGGTGAAGAGCCTAATAAGGATTTGTTGCTCGATTTTTTAAATGAATTACTCAAAGAGGAGCAAGGTCAAATCACGAACCTGACCTTTATGAAAACCGAGTTTCTGGGCACATCCGAAATTGACAGGAAGGCAATTTTTGACCTTTATTGTGAAAACGAAAGAGGCGAGAAATTCATCGTTGAGCTACACAAGTCAAAACAGAATTTTTTTAAGGACAGAACTGTTTATTATTCGACATTCCCAATACGAGAGCAGGCAAAGAAGGCCGATTGGGATTATGAGCTTAAAGCCGTTTATACCATCGCGATATTGGATTTTGTGTTTGATGGCGATAAGCGCGAGCCTTCGAAGTTTCGCTACGACGTTAAGTTAACAGATATAGACACGAAAAAGGTGTTTTACGACAAGCTCACCTTTATATACCTGGAAATGCCCAAGTTCAACAAAACGGTTGAAGAACTGGAAACCCGATTTGATAAGTGGCTGTTTGTGATGAGGAATCTCAATAAGTTAGATCGAATTCCGGAAAAGCTTAAAGAGCGAATTTTCGATAAACTATTTGAAACGGCCGAGATTGCCAGGTTCACGCCGGATCAGGTGCGTTCATACGAAGATAGTTTAAAGTATTACCGCGATTTAAAAAACTCATTGGATACCGCAAGGGACGAAGGCAAGATTGAAGGAAAGATTGAAGGCAAAATTGAAGGAAGGATAGAAGGCAAAATTGAAGTTGCTAAAAATCTGTTGAAGAGTGGGATTTCAATTGATTTGATTGCAAAGACAACCGGCTTGTCAGAAGATCAGATCGCGAATTTGCAATAATTGCATCTCCTGATAAGCGGTCGTTTTCAATGCCAGACCTTTGATCGTTCATACGTTGGCCGTTCTTTAAAATGCGGCATCAGCCTTTTTGCTCACAGTTACAAAATTCATCCTATTCATGAATCGTTTTTTGAAATCACCTCTTTTGCTCAGCCTGTTGTTTGGCATTGGCGTTTTTCTTTTTTGGACTTTCGGTTATTCCTATCACCTCAATTATCAGGAGCAGTATCAATTGTTTCTTTTTACCGGCGATTATTTGTTTGATTATTTATCGCGTCCGGGCGGCTTATCTGATTATCTGGGTAACTTTATTACGCAGTTTTACTTTTATTCGTGGATTGGGGCATTGATGATTGTCCTGTTATTGGTGCTGATTCAACAAGGTGTGTGGGCATTGAGTCGCCAATGGGGTGCCGCGTTGTGGACGGTACCACTGAGTTTTGTGCCGTCGTTGCTCTATTGGGGCGTATTGTGTGATGAGAATTATCTGATTGGGGGCGTGATTGCATTGTTGTTGGTGTTGGCAGCCATGTGGGGGTGGTCGTTTGTATTTAAAAGGCGTTGGCGCATGGCACTACTATTGGTTTCGCTGCCTTTGTTGTACTGGGCTTGCGGGGGGCTTTTTTTGTTGTTTCCATTGTATGTGATGACGTATGAGAGGAAGCATGCCTCAGTGCCTCGCTCAAGTCTTCTTGGATGGATTGTGGCCGTGATGTTGACAGTTGTTTTGGTGTTGCTTTCGGGGCGCATGTTTGCCTTGCAATATCCGTTGGATCGTATGATGGTGGGAGTGAGTTATTATCGTTATCCGCATTTTTGGCCGTTGCCGGTCATTGCCATTGGGGTTATGGTGTTGCTGATATCGCTCTTTGGAGGTCGTCTGTCCATGCTTGTTTCACCCCGGCGGCAGTTGTTTGCCTATGTGGTTACCATTGTGGTGATTGTTGCCGGCGGTTTTGGGTATGTGAGTGCATCAGCCGATTTTTCGAAAGAGGAGGTGATGGCATACGATTTTCAGGTGCGCATGCGCCGTTGGGATCGGGTGATTGCCATGGCCGATCACAAGCAGCCCATGAGTCCGCTGTCAGTCACCTGTCTGAATCTGGCACTGGCCAAGCAGGATTTGTTGGGGGATCGTATGTTTCACTATTATCAAAACGGGGTAGGGGGGCTGCTTCCTGATTTTGTGCGTGATTACACCATTCCGATGATCACAGGTGAGGTTTATTATCATTTGGGGATGATCAATACTTCTCAACGTTATACGTTTGAAGCCATGGAAGCGCTCCCCGACTATCAAAAAAGCGTTCGAGCGGTCAAGCGCCTGGCCGAAACCAATATCATCAATGGAGAATATCGTTTGGCTCGTAAATATCTGACCCTTTTGTCGCAGACCCTCTATTACCGGGACTGGGCACAGAAGGCGCTGTTGACCATTGCTGATGAAGGTGCTGTGAATGAGCATTCCGAATGGGGCGTATTGCGGAAAATGAAACCTGTGGCTGACTTCTTTTATAGTGAGCAAGAGAAGGATATGATGCTGGGACTTTTGTTTCAGCAGCAGCCCGATAATAAAATGGCATTCGACTATTTGCTGGTGCATTGCTTGTTACGAAAGGATTTGCAGCATTTTTGGAAATATTTTTCATTGGGCGAGTCATTTTATGGTCGTCGCATCCCCAAGGCTTTCGAGGAAGCATTGGTTGCCGGCTGGAGCATGCAACAACGTTCACCCTCCGAGGCGATGCCCTTTCCGGTGTCGACCACTACCCGGCAGCGTTTTGATCAGTTTGCCCGCAATGTCCGTTCCGGGGGGGAAGGCACTTATTGGGATTATTTGCAAAGGAGGTAAACATGGCGATGTTGAGTAAAGGTTGAGTTCACTCTTGAAAGTTTTTTTCACGAATTCTTTGCTTTGCAAAGCGACTGAGTCGATTACTTTCCTTCGGCCATTAAAGGATCAGAAATAGGTGTTTTTAGTAATTATTTTTTTTAGGTAAGTATGTTACATTTTAAAATATTCGTCCGATTGTTATCGGGGTTGATCATGGGAGGCGCGTTGTTGTTGGTTACTTCTTGTGCCGGACGTGTGTCGCCTGACGAAGTCCGTCCTGATCATCCTTCAATATTTCCCGATTATGTTGGGGTAACCATTCCAGTGGGCATTGCGCCGCTGAATTTTCGAATGGATTCTCTCACCTCAGGTGTTGAGGTTGAGGTTGTGTCATCCGGTGGTGAAACGTTGTTGGTGAAAGGGACGGATCATATTGTTTTTCCTGAAACGGATTGGCGTGATATGGTTGAGCAGTCGACGGGCGACAGCCTGATGTTGACAGTGACAGCTTTGAAGGATGGTCGTTGGGTGCAGTATGCGCCCTTTGCGGTGCATGTGAGTGCGCATCCCATTGATGCCACATTGGTGTATCGATTAATCGCTCCCGGGTATGAGGTGTATAGTCAAATGGGGATTTACCAGCGCCAACTGGCTTCGTTTAAGCAGACGGCATTGGTTGAGAATACGTTGGTGCCTGGCAGTTGTGTCAATTGCCATTCGTTTCGGCAAACGGCACCCGGTCAGATGAGTCTGCACATGCGAGGCGAAATCGGTGGCACCATCGTGAAGAACGGCGTAGAGATGCAGTTTCTCAATACCAAGACGGAGCAGACGTTAGGGAATTGTGTTTATCCTTATTGGCATCCTGGAGGTGATTATATCGCCTATTCGGTGAATAAGACGCAGCAAGCGTTTCATATTCAGCAAACCAAGCGGGTTGAGGTTTTTGACCACGCATCGGATGTGGTGGTGTACCATTTGCCGTCAAAGCAGTTGGTGAGTTGTGATGCTTTGCGTAACGATTCTGTTTTTGAAACCTTTCCTGCATTTTCGCCTGACGGAAAGTGGCTTTATTATTGTACTGCCGCTGTTCAGCCCATTCCCGAAGGGTTGAAAGAGATTCGATACAACCTGTGCCGCATTGCTTTTGATGTCCAAAGTGGGACATTTGGTCAGGCAGCGGATACTCTTGTGGATGCTGTTGCAAAGGGAAAGAGTGTGTCGTTTCCGCGTCCATCGTATGATGGACGTTACCTGATGTACACCCTTTCCGATTATGGTAATTTTTCCATTTGGCATCGAGAAGCCGATTTGTGGATGCTGGATTTGCAAACGGGTCAATCACGAGCTTTGACAGAACTGAACAGCGATGAGGTCGAGAGTTATCATTCATGGTCGTCGAATTCCCGGTGGGTGGTTTTTTCCAGTCGTCGCATTGATGGACTTTATACCCGTTTGTATTTGTCGTGCATGGATGAGTCTGGTCAGTTTTCGAAGCCTTTTTTGTTGCCGCAACGCCATCCCGGTCAGAACGATGCGTTATTGTTTTCGTATAATGTGCCAGAGTTTGTGAACGGAGCGGTTCAAATGAGTCCTTCTGAGGTTGAGCATCTGGTAAAGGGTGCCAAAACCAATGTGGGATACCGAAATGAGACTTCTGGTGTAGATTTAAACATAGAGTCAGAATAAAAGCAAAGGCGCGAAGGCGCTGAGTTATTTTGTTACGCCATGCGTTTAAATAACAAAGCAGATAACTCAAAATTGTTATATAGTAGGCGTTTAAGTGTTAAGGGCATCAGAGATGATGGGGGGAAAGTGCAATCGTGCAGGAGTGCAGGAGTGCAAAAGTACAATTATAGGTCTTGAGTCTAGGTGCTTGCATCTTAATAGTTTTTTAAACTCATGAAACAGTATCGTTTGATAGCGCCTGTGGGGGGCATTGGTTTTCGGGAATTGTTTGCTGATTGTTTGGGGCAGATACAGGAACAAATCGATGGTAGCTTTCGTGTTATTCGTATCGTGGTATTTGTGGATGTCACCGAAGATTCGTTGTTGGCACAATACCGCCAAGTGGCCGGGATGATGCTGGAAGATGCCTTTAGAGAGGCTTGTCCTGCCTGGTCGCTGTTGGCTCAGCCACCCCGGTCGCGCCATGGTTTAATGTGCGAAGTGATGGGCGTGGCCGATGAGGCGGTGGGTTTGTTGTATCAGCGATTCAATCTGACCCCCTACGTCATCGTGCAGACCGGTCACACTCGCGAGTTGTGGGTGTCGGGGCTTGGAGGTCATGCATCGGCAATGGATATTGAAGCTTCTTGTGTCGCGGCTTTTGATGAGATGGTGTCGATCCTGTCACAGTGTCAAATGACGCTAAACAATGTGGTGCGGCAATGGAATTATGTGCCGCACATTCTGGTTTGTGAAGGCGATGCCGTGTTGTGTGAGCGTCAGAACTATCAGGTTTTGAATGAGGTTCGCCGTCATTATTATGGCCTTTATCGCACCATTGACCGATTCCCTGCTGCGACGGGGATTGGAACTTCTGCCGGTGGTGTTACCATGGATGTGTGCGCTGTTGAGTCCGATGAAGTGCGTGTGGTTCCTGTAGATAACCCCGTGCAGTTGCCGCCTTATCGTTATAGTCAACAATTGTTGGTTGGGAAACCGCCTGTTGGAGCCTCTGTTAAGCAACCGCCGCAGTTCGAGCGGGCAGTGATGGTGCATGATGGTCGGGGTGGGGTTGTGTATGTTTCGGGCACTGCATCCATTGTGGGCGAGCAAACAGTGGGGGTGGGCGATGTGGTTGTGCAGACGCAACAGACATTGCAGAATATTGGGCAGTTGGCTTCAGTGAGAAATATTGGTGACCACGATTCAAGTCTGTCGGGTTTTCAAATCGCTCCGCATTATTTGAGGGGTTATGTTAAGCACGTGTCTGATTTTGAAGTGGTGATGCGCTTGTGTCGCCAATCTTATCCTGGTGTGCCTGTGTCGCTGGTTCAGGCCGATGTGTGCCGCGATGACTTATTGGTAGAGATTGAGGGGGAGTTTATGTTTGTTCGTTAGAAGAGAGAAAGTTGTTTTGATCAGAGTTAGATGACGAGGTGATGATGTAAGTGATTTGTTGATCGATGGGGTTGTGCTAAAAAGCGTCACATTCCAAGGGTTTTAATATCCTTGGGATGTGACGCTTTTTTGTTGTTTGAATGATATATGTGTTAATAAATGTTTTGAACTCATGTGTTGTTATGGTTTGCTCATTTTTTGGGTGATTAAATTGTATTGTTGTTGTTGTTGTTTGTTGGTTGGATGTGTGAGGAATATGTGGGTGTGGTTGTTGGTTTTATGTGAGTTTAATTTTAGATTGAGTATTTTGTAACAATCACGATGTTAATCTTTAGCATTGACAAAGTGTCTAAATTACAAATTTCAAATTGAGGGTTGTGTTGAATGGTCTTTGATTCGTAAGAGGTGAAGGTGAAGTGGTGAAAAGTTATATGAAAATGATCAAAAAGTATCTGAATAAAACCTAAAAGCCGTTTATCTTGCATATTCATAAAGAGTGTCACAAACTCAGTAATCGGTTTTTTTATAAACTCTAAAAAGTATTGATAATGAAGGAAAATCTGCGGTTTTTTTCAGTCGTGTTTTTCCTGTCCATCAACTTCATGTTATTTGGACAAGGGAAAACCATCACCGGAAAGGTGACCGATGACACCAAAGCGCCTCTTCCGGGGGTGTCGGTGGTCATTGAGGGAACAACCCAAGGGACAATCACTGATGTTAACGGTGGTTATTCGGTGGCTGTGCCCGATGATTCTAAAGTGCTGGTCTATTCATTTATCGGGTTTGAATCCCAAAAAGTGGAAGTGGCCGGCAAGACTGTTATTAATGTTTTGCTGAAGCCCGAAAACATCGGGATTGATGAAGTGGTGGTCGTGGGTTATGGAACCATGAAAAAAAGTGACCTCTCAGGCGCTTCGGTTTCCGTAGGCGAGGACAAAATCAAAGGCTCGGTGATTACGAACCTTGACCAGTCATTGCAAGGCCGTGCTGCCGGGGTGACTTCGGTGTCAACTTCGGGTGCTCCGGGTTCGTCATCGTCAATCCGCGTGCGTGGTCAGGCGACCATCAATTCAAACGCCGAACCGCTTTATGTGATCGATGGTGTGATCATTCAGGGTGGCGGTAATAGTGGTGCTGACTTTGGCTTGGGCGATGCTCTTGGCAACGGTTCTACCTCTACTATTTCGCCTCTTTCAACCATCAACCCATCCGATATCGTTTCGATGGAAATTCTCAAAGATGCTTCAGCAACCGCCATCTATGGTGCACAAGGTGCCAACGGGGTTGTGCTCATCACCACCAAACGAGGTAAGGAGGGGGATGCCAAATTTTCATACGAAGGTATGATGGCTTGGCAGCGTCAAACGAAACGATTGGATATGATGAACCTGCGTGAATTTGCAGAATACTATAACGATTTGGCTGCGACAGGCGAACTGACTGCAACCGAAGACTATGCCGACCCATCTTTGCTGGGCGTAGGCACAAACTGGCAGGACGCTATTTTCCGTACTGCATTCCAACAACAGCATCAGCTTTCAGCTCAGGGTGGTTCGGACAAGGTTAAATACTACGTTTCGGGTTCGTACATGAATCAGGATGGTACCATCATCGGTTCTAATTTCAAACGTTACTCTATGCGTTCTAACCTCGATGCCCAACTTAAATCCTGGTTGAAACTCGGACTGAATGCCATGTATTCGGGCACAGACGAACGTCTGACTCTGGCTGACAGTGACGAAGGTATTGTTAACTATTCATTGACAACCCCTCCTGATATTCCGATCTACAACATCGACGGCACCTATGCTACGGTAGTTAAGGAAGGCTACACTGCCGTCAACCCTATTGCAATGGCACTGATGGACGACATTCTACTCGGCAGAAACAAACTCAACGGTAGCGTTTTTGCCGAAGTGACACCTCTCAAAAATCTTGTTTGGCACACCGAACTCGGTTTCGATATCAGCAATTCGAAGGGCGAAACCTATTCGCCGATGGTCAACCTCGGTACATGGACACGCGCAAGCAACGAAAGCTCTGTTCAGAAAAACAACAGTACCTTTTTGCAGGCTAAGAACTACCTGACCTACAACGGACAATTTCTCGAAAAACACAGCTATACATTGATGCTTGGACAAGAAGCCTGGGAAAGCGAATACGACTTCGAGCGGGTTCAAAACACAGGTCTTCCCTCGGACGCGGTTCACAACCCTGCTCTTGGGACAGGCACGCCAACCATCGGTTATGGTTTTGGCAGTTCATCAATGGTGTCGTTTTTTGGCCGTGCCAATTATAACTTCAGCGACCGCTATCTTTTGACCTACACTTATCGTCGCGATGCTTCGTCAAATTTTGGTGCTGACAACCGCTGGGCCGGTTTCCATGCCGTGGCCGGGTCGTGGCGTTTCTCGAACGAAACATTTTTTGCACCTCTGCTCTCGATAATCAATAATGGTAAGTTGCGTTTGGGTTGGGGACAGACAGGGAACTCTAACATTGGCGGTTACAAATGGGGGTCGTCAATTTCAAAAATGCCTACAGGACTCGGAACAGGTTATCGTCCGGCTAACATCCCCAACACAGGCATCAAATGGGAAACTCAGGAGCAGTTGAATGCTGGTATCGACCTTTCATTCCTAAAATCTCGCATCAATCTGACCGTCGATTACTACGAAAAGACTTCGAAAGACATGCTGATGCAGCTGCAGTTACCTTCTTACATGGGTACACGTGGCAATGCTTCGTCTGCTATTGCAGCTCCTTATGGCAACTACGGATCAATTGAGAATAAAGGTCTTGAAATCACTCTGGGGGGTCGTCCTGTAACTGGTCAATTTGAGTGGGATTCGGAATTTCAGATTTCGTTTAACCGCAACAAATTGGTTGCGCTCGACGGTGCCGCTTCCAGTCATATCGAAGGTTATGGACAGTGGAGTGATGTGGTGACTCTGACCGAAGTTGGTCAGTCGCTCTACAGCTTCTATGGTTATCAGGTAGAAGGCGTTTACAAAGACCTGGCCGACATTCAGAGTTCTGCAAAACCGGTTAAGTATCCTGCTAACGGTGTCTACAACAGAGCAAGTACTGTATGGGTGGGTGACATCAAGTACAAAGACTTAAATAACGATGGTGTCATTGACGAAAAAGATCGTACAGACATTGGTTCACCTCTGCCTAAGTTCACCTTTGGTTTTAACAACACTTTCCGCTACAAAAATTTCGACCTGAATATCTTCGTAAACGGTTCGTATGGCAACAAAGTTTACAATTACTTGGGTATGAAACTGACACACATGAACAGCGGTTGGACGAATCAGTTGTCTGATGTCAGCGACCGTGCACAACTCGTAGCCATTGACGCAAGCAAGGATTACTCGACCGGTGTAGATGTGTATGGAAACGGTCAGTTGGTGTACAACTGGTACGACGACATCACCAACGTGCAGGTAAAGAATTCAGGCACAAGCACACCGCGTGCAACCACTGCCGACCCCAACGACAATGACCGCATCAGCGACCGCTACATCGAAGATGGTTCTTATATCCGCATCAAGAACATCACTTTAGGTTACACATTACCCAAAGCTGTGATTCAGAAAATCAAATTGGAGAATGTCAGAATCTACACCAATATTCAGAATGTTTACACATTCACCAAATATTCGGGCTTTGATCCGGAAATTGGCGCCAGTACCGCCAGTGCCAACGTTTACGGCCTCGATAACGGTCGATATCCGTCGCCTACGGTGATGTCTTTTGGTTTGAATGTTACATTTTAAATAAACGGACTCAATATGAAACAAACAAGTAAGCCTGTCTCTTTCAGATGGATGAATTTGGCGAGTTCCATATGGCCAATGAAAAGTAAAAGTAAGCATATGAAATACAGAAATATATTAAATGCGATAGCTGTAGCAGCTGTGAGTTTCTCACTGACTGCATGCGACGACTTTCTGGATCGTCCGAATGAAGACAGCTACAACGTAGATAACTTCTATCAGAACGATGAACAGCTGTATCAAACAGCTAATCAACTCTACAGCTCACCTTGGTACGACTTTCAACGAGGCTTCATCAAGGTGGGTGAAGTGATGTCCGGCAACTATTACATGGGCAGCTCGCCATACCTGACATTGACTGTTAACTCAAGCGATGCAGATTTGGCAACTATGTCGGCTTCGCTATGGTCGGTGAATGCGTATTGCAATACATTGATAAAGAACGTGAATGAGAAAGCAGGTTCGGCAACGACCGAGACCGTGCGCAACGCTGTGAAAGGCGAAGCATTGACCTGGAAAGCCATGACATATTTCTTCCTTGTTCGTTCGTTTGGTGCTGTGCCCATTATTCACGAGAACTCGGAAATGATGGCAAGCAACACCTACAACGATGTCTATAAAGCTAAAGTAGAAGACGTCTATGCTTACATTGTTCAAACTTTGGAACAGGCCATCGCATGGCTGCCCGAAAGCGCTGCAGCCGGTCGCATCGACAAATATTGCGCCGAAGGTTTGCTGGCCAAAGTGTATTTGGCAAAAAGCGGTTTGGGAATGAGTGGCACTCGCAACGAAGCCGACTTGAAAAAAGCTGCTGAATATGCCAAAGACGTCATCGACAACAGCGGTCGCGAACTGATGCCAAACTATGCGGACATCTTTCGCCTTGCCAATAACACCTGCCCCGAAAGTCTGATTGCATGGCGATGGACAGCTGAAGGTGGTATCTGGACTGCCCAAAACTCTTTTCAGTCCGACTTGGCAATGACGGGTTTTGATGAATATATAAGCTGGGGTGGGTACGGCGGTCCGTCCGTTGACCTGATTGAGGCCTTCGACGAAGACCCCACATCGCCTACACGTCAGAATATTGACAGTCGCCGCAAGGCAACCCTGATGATGGCGGGTGATGTGTACGAATATTTTTGGACTGACTTAGGCGGATTTGATGTTCTCGACTTTTGTTTCAGCAAAGAAACAAAGGGTGGCAAAATTGGCCCGCAGACATATCAGTCTCCAACGGGTGCCAACTGTGTGAAGCATCTGGTGGGTGACAATGCCGACCATGTGGCTGGTATCGGACATAGCATGGCTCGTATGGCTACCAGTCTTGCCACTCATATTCTTCGTCTTTCAGATGTGTACCTTATCTATGTCGAAGCAATGATTGGCAACAACGGTTCTACCACCAATCAGAGCGCCATTGATGCTTTTTATGCCGTACGCCACCGCGCTCGCTCTGGTTATACCAAACCCACATCTGTAACATGGGAAGATGTTTGGAAAGAACGTCGACTGGAATTGGCCTGCGAAGGCGATCGTTGGTATGATTTTGTGCGCCTGAGCTACTACGATCAGGCGACAGCCATCAGCGAGCTGACTAGCCAAAAGAGAAATGCGTTTTTCGGCCTTAACGATGCCTACAAAGTGTATTGGGAAAGCGGAAATCTTGATGCATCAAACGCAAGTTACGACACTGGCATTGCAGCTCCCAACGTGACTTCAAGCTCGTTCACACTGCCTTTCCCCGATACTGATCTTGCGCTCAATAAGCACTTGTTAGAGGATCCTATAGATGTGGATGTGACACAGTACAAATATTAATGTAGCACACAATAGTAAATCAATATAGCAATGAAAGTTATATCAAAATATATCAGTCGTTGGTTCATGCTTGGTGCAGTGGCAATATCAGCATTGGTGTTGTCGTCGTGCGAGGACGAACCGGACAAATATGAGACAGCAGGTGGTACCCCTGAGGTCATCTATATTCGCACCCCTGAGCGTCCTGACTCACTGCTGACTTCTGCATTTCTTGGGACACGCATTGTGCTTGTCGGTAACAATTTGCGCAGCGTCACCGAAATCTACTTCAACGATGTGAAGGCCGTGCTCTCGACCAGCTATATCACCGACAACACGTTGTTTGTTTCGGTTCCTAACGCTTTGCCTACCGATTTGACCAATACCATGTATCTGATCAACTCGGATAAAGACACCACCAAGGTTCCGTTCTATGCTCAAATTCCGGCTCCGGTGCTGTCGTCTATGGCTTGCGAATACGTTAAGCCTGGCCAGGTTGCTACCATTGTTGGTGACTATCTGCTTTCGTACGAAACTTCTCCTCTGGTGATCACCATGCCCGATGGCAAAACGGTGACCGAATTTGAAAGTCTGTCGAAGACAAGTGTCTCTTTCATCGTTCCTGAAGGTTGCACCCAAAGTGGTTCAATTTCTGTGACATCGGCCTACGGTACCACAGCTTCTACTAAGTTCCAATTCAATGACGAACGTGGCATTATGTTTGACTTTGATGGCAAAACAGGTCTTACCAACCACGGTTGGCACAATCGTGATATCCTGAGTGACGCCACGAGCATTACCGGCAACTTTGTACAGTTGGGTAACGGCTCCACTACCATGAGTGCAACTGGTGGATGGAACGACAGCCAGTTCGCGTTCGAATATTGGTGTGGCGATTGGGGGCAAGATGATCCCTATATACCAGTAAAATTTAATGGTACTGACAAGAAACTGACCGACCTTGTAGACTTCTCTAAATGGGAAGACATGGCTCTTAAGTTTGAACTCTACATTCCTTCAACCTCTTCGTGGTCGGCAGGCAGTATGCAGCTGATCTTTGCCGGTACCGACTTGGTGACCCTCGGTAAAGATGTTGTACAAAAATTCCCAGGTGCCAACAACACCTTCTTTAATAGCAATGTGCTGCCACGCGGAATCTATCGTCCATGGGAATCTACAGGTTCGTTTAATACCAATAATCAGTGGGTGACTGTTACCGTGCCGTTGGCCGACTTTAAATACGGAATGGATGGCGGAGCAGCCACAGGTTCTCTGAATGCCGAAAGTTTTGCAAGTTTCACACTTTTTGTAGTTGGCGGTGGCATCAATGGTGTTGAATGCACCCCGATATTCAAAGTGGATAACATACGTGCAGTACCATTTAAGTAATGATTTTTAAAAAACTTAAAATGAAAAGAATAAATAAAACCTTGGCACTGATGATGACGTGCCTGCTGGTGGCGTTCAGCAGCGTTTTTGTCGCTTGCGATGACAGCGATGCCCCCGACACAAACCAAATAAAAGGTGGCGTTTCGTTGAATGCTGCTCAGTTGCAGGTGACACGTGGCGGATACATGCAGTTTAAGGGGAGTGGCCTTGATCAGATCGAGACCATCGTTTTTCCCGGAAATGTAACCGTTGCTGATATTGAGGTGGTTGATAATTACACTATTCGATGCCTCGTTCCCGAAGCTGCTGTACCCGGTAAAGTGAAAATGATTTACGGTGACAAAACCATCGAGACTGGCGCCATCGCTTTTACCGAGCCTATCAAGTTTGAAGGCTTTTCGCCCGCCAATGTGAAGGCGGGCGATACGCTGACCATAAAGGGAACGTACCTCAATTACATTGATCATGTGATGTTTGCCACCGGTGAAGCTGTGGCAGTGACTCCGACACGCTACGAGATTAAGGTGGTGGTACCGGTTGACGCATCGACGGGCAGAGTGTTTTTGGCAATGACCGTTGTTGAAGGTACCGAGACGCTGATCAATCAGATTGCAGCCAAAGAAGAACTTGTTGTGGCAAAACCGACTGAAATTAAGTTGCCCGATACGAAAGTTAAAGCAGGCAGCACCATCAGCATTACCGGTTCATTACTACGCCTTGTTAAGACAGTTCATTTCCTAAATGCGGATGGTGTTAATGTAGCTCAGGCTGATCCTACCAAGGATATCACTTCGATTAGTGTTGCTGTCCCTGCCAACGCTTTAAGTGGCGAAGTCGTATTGGGTTTACATTCAGGTATTGTAATTCCAGCAGGTGAAATTAAACTTGTTGAGCCTACAGCAGCCATTGCAGACTTGAAACCTTCATATGGCATTGACGAAACAGTTGTCATCAGTGGTACCGATCTTGATCTGGTGACCAAGGCTGCGTTCACCGGGGGCGAAGCGGCTGCTGTGACTCTCACCGAAGGTAAGATCAATCTCAAAGTAACGGCTGCAGTGAAGAGCGGTGTGATTACACTGACATTGGCCAATGGTAACACGTTGAGTGTTGCCGGTTTTGAGACTACCAAGCCTGTTGCAACATTCCCATCTAATGCCACTCCGCTTGATGAACTCAGTATTGTTTCAACTCTGGGCAGCCGCGTGAAAACTGTTAAGTTTGGAGACCTAGAAGCCCCCGCGATTGCAACTGACAAAGGTTTCAAAGTGAAAGTTCCACTTGATGCCCAAACAGCACCGATTACGATGATTATGGACAACGGGGAGATAGTTGCAGTTGACATCTTCTTTACCATTAGTGCCTACACCTTTTGCGCTGTAGCCGAATTTGCTGAAGAAACAACCACAGTTGGAAGCTTGCTCAAATGTACCGTAGTCAACGGCGCGAACCTGAAGGATGTAAAGCTCAATGGCAATAGCACTGGTTATATCCTTAATGGCAATGTTCTTTTTGTTAATGTGGGACGTAATACAGGTACTCAAACGATGACGCTTGTTTCTGTGAGTGGTACTGAAGTGCCTTACGAAGTGAAGGTTGTCGGTGCCGGCCTTGTCGAAACCGTACTATATGACACTCCTCTCGAAATCAATGGATGGGGTGGGGTCGATCTTCCTGTTGCAATCGATGTGCCGCTGCCTGCGAATTCTAAAATCCGCATCCGAGTGGCAAAAGCAAACTCCGACCTGCAGGTAATTGATGGCTATTGGGGCATGGGGCCTAATTGGGCGATTACCGATGATGCCAAGAAGAATACAATTGTGTTCAGCTCCGATGCACTGAAGGCTGGTTATGTCGATGTAGACTTCTCTGGCTTCCACGATGAAAATGGCAATGCATGGTGGGATGGTAAAATCAAGTTTAATGCTGACGGAGTGATTGTGTCATCTGTTTCTGTGATTACTGATTATTCTCCTGCAAAAACTATTTACGATACGCCAGTAACAATTGGTGGCTGGGACAAGTCTGCTCAGATCGAAGCTTCCGTTTTTGCTTCTGCCACAGTCGGACAAGTGATAACTGTTGTAACATCTGGTGTTGCAAGCGATGCACAGGGGTCTTTAAAGACTGCTTCTGATGGTTGGCCTGCCATCGCATCAGGAACAGAATACTTTGATATAAAAGGTGATTTTACGTTGCCAATTACTGCTGATGTTTTGACCAAACTGAAAAGTACTGGTCTTATTGTTTCTGGTAAAAATTATACAATCGAAAAAGTTACTCTGAAATAATCAGGGGTCAGTACAGCGATATTTCTGAAATCAATAAGGGGGAGGATTCAACCTCCCCCTCTATTTAAAAGATAATCATGAGAAGATTCGTTAATTTGTTGTTCAGTATACTGATACTGACCCTCGGTTTCTGCGAGATAACAGCATGTTCCTCTTCCGATGAGGATGAACCGGGGATAAAACCACAACTGGTCTCGTCCACTCCTGCCAATGGAGCCACCAATGTGGCTGTGTCAACAACAACGATTGAACTGACTTATAACTGCAAAGTCAAGTGGAGTAGTGCTGCATCATTTCGTTTGAATGATAAACCAGTGAATCCGCTCAATCTTAGTTTGGATGGAGAAAAAATTACCATCAAAAATATCTCTTTAGAACAAGGAATGATCTATGAGCTCATTGTATCACAGGAGGCGGTGATGAGCTATGACGGTAATGTGCCCGCTGATGAACACCGAATTTCATTTTCAACGGTTCCTAAGCCTGATCAAGTAATTTCAACCTCCCTCGTCACCCCCTCCCCCTCTCCCGAGGCCGTGAACGTATATAACTTCCTGTTGGAGAACTATCGCAAAAACATCATCTCGGCTACAATGGCCAATGTGAGTTGGAATATTAACGAGGCCGAGTGGGTGAAACAACACACCGGGAAATTTCCTGCGATGGTAACATTTGATTACGGTCATTTGCCTGCGTCACCTGCTAATTGGATTGATTATTCTCAAACTGCCGTAGTTGAAAATTGGTGGGGACAAAAAGGTTTGATTAGTGCTGGATGGCACTGGATTGTTCCTCGTTATGAGGGGCATGCTGATATTAATAAATTTACCTATAAACCCGAAGAAACCACCTTCCGTGCCGTCAATGCTTTGAAAGACGGCACCTGGGAGAACAAAATATTGAAGGCCGATCTCGAAAAAATGGCCGGATACCTGTTTTTGCTCAAAAATAAGAACATTCCGGTGATTTGGCGTCCCTTGCACGAGGCCGCCGGGAATATTTACGAGTACAACAATGGGACTGCCTGGTTTTGGTGGGGTTATGATGGTGCCGAAACGTATGTGCAGTTGTGGCGTTATATGTTTGATTACTTCAAGGCACAGGGACTCAATAATCTCATTTGGGTGTGGACCACGCAAACCAAGGACAATGCTTTTTATCCCGGTGATGCCTATGTGGATATTGTGGGTCGTGACATTTACAACAATAGCACGTTGACCAATCTGGCTGCGCAGTTTACGTCGATTCAGGATGCCTATCCCACCAAAATGGTGACGCTGAGCGAGTGCGGCAATGTGGCCAAGATGTCCGCCCAGTGGGCTGCCGGTGCCGAGTGGTCGTTCTTTATGCCGTGGTACGATTATAAACGAACCCTCAATCCCGGTACTGCCGATTTCGAGCTCACCACACATGAGCATGCCGATAAGGCTTGGTGGGTCGATGCTTTTGCCATGGACAATGTGATCACCCTTGATGAGATGCCCAGTTTGAAATGATGTATCAAATATGGCCGGTAGGTCTTTGGTTCGCTGCTCATCTGCCCGGCTGTTATAAAATGATAGAAAGATGATTAAAAAGTACGTTTGTTTCTCGTTTATTTCGCTGATGTTTGCAGCGTGTAGTGCACCTGTGCAAGAGGATGCTCCGTCTCAGAAACTGATTGACCAGCTCAATGATTTAAAGGGCAAAGGCGTTCTGTTTGGACACCAGGACGACCTGGCTTACGGTGTGGATTGGTGGATGCGCACCGACTCGTCGGATGTGAAAGCGGTGGCCGGAGATTATCCTGCCCTTTGCGGATGGGAGCTGGGAGGAATTGAGCGTGGCGAAGCCCGCAACCTCGACTCGGTGTCGTTTGATGACATGCGGATGCTTTCGATTAAGTTCCACAACATGGGCGGTATAAACTCGTACAGTTGGCACAGTTACTCGGTGATTAACAACGTGAACTCGTGGAATACCGACACACGTGTGGTGGAGCACATCATTCCCGGAGGGAGTCACCATGAGCAATTTAAGGCACAGCTCGACAAGGTGGCCGACTTCTTTGGGTCGCTTAAGGACGATAGTGGAAAACTCATTCCCGTGATTTTCCGTCCCTGGCACGAGATGGGAGGCAGCTGGTTTTGGTGGGGGCGCAATCATTGCTCAACCGATGACTACAAGGTGTTGTTCCGTTTCACGGTCGATTACTTGCGCCAGACCAAAGGGTTGAACAATCTGGTGATTCACTATTCGCCCGACGGTGGTTTTACCACAGCCGATGAGTTTCTTACCTTTTATCCCGGCGATGACGTCGTGGATATGTTGGGGATGGATGAGTACGACTTTAACGGCGCTGACGGTTGGGTGGAGAGCCTGAGCGACAAGTTGCGCGTGGTGATAAAGCTGGCCAACGAAAAGAAAAAAATATCAGCCTTTGCTGAAACCGGTAATGAGAACCTGAAGGACACCGTGTGGTACACACAACGGTTGATGAAGGCCATTGAGCCTGAAGATATCCGTAGTCAAATCAGCCACGTGCTGTTATGGCGCAACGATCCGCGGGTGCATTTCTTCTTTTCCTATCCCGGACATGCCTCGGAACCCGATGCCCAAGCGTTTTTGGCGCAGCCATGGATGTTGCTGTTGAATGACTGGAATATGGTGAAGAAGTAAGTGTATGAGTGGAAAAGTGTAAAAGTGCAAGAGTGTAAAAGTGTAAGAGTGGAAAAGTGCAAGAGTGAAGAAGTGAAAGAGGACAGAAGTGCAAAAGAGAGAGAGCTATAGTCTTGATGCTTTTGACAATGGCGTTTAGTGATTGACAATTGAATAAAAGACAAGAAGAATTTCAGACAGATAGATTAGACTGTGAAGACGACAGATCTAAATATCTTTCCTCATCTCAATCATCTGTCTCATTGTCTTACGTCTTCTTCTCTTCTCATCTTTTAACGACGTTGATACTTGAGTCTTGATTCTTGCGACTTATATCTCATGTCTTTCATCTTGCGATTCAATCATTCACACATATATCTCGTTGACCAAATCGATCTGCGGGGACAGGTTTCGTGTCCTCATCTACGCCAAATAAGAAGAAAAAAAGAATAACAAGAAAAACAGTTAAGAAGATGTCAAGCGATTTGTTTTCAGAGCGTAAGCTGCTCATCGAAAAAGAGCATGAAGCATTGATCACCCGCAAGAACGAGAAATTGTTCAGCACTAATGGTGTGTACAACCGTTACAAAAATCCAATTGTGACGCGTAACCATGTGCCCCTGGAGTGGCGATTTGATTTCAACCCTACTACCAACCCATATTTCATGGAGCGCATCGGCTTTAATGCCGCCTTTAATGCCGGTGCCATGAAGTGGAACGGCAAGTACTTGTTGGCCGTGCGTGTAGAAGGTAACGACCGTAAGTCGTTCTTTGCCATCGCTGAAAGCCCTAATGGGATTGATAACTTCCGTTTTTGGGAGCGTCCCATCACCTTGCCTCAAACATCGGAGCCCGATACCAACGTGTACGACATGCGTCTGACCAAACATGATGATGGTTACATTTATGGCGTGTTCTGCACCGAGCGTAAGGATCCCAACGCACCTGCCGGTGATACCAGCAGTGCCGTGGCCGCCGCCGGTATTGCCCGCACCAAGGATCTCATCAACTGGGAGCGCCTGCCCGACCTGGTTTCGACCGCCGGACAACAACGCAACGTGGTGTTGTTTCCCCATCTGATCAATGGAAAATATGCTTTCTATACTCGTCCGCAAGATGGCTTTATCGACACCGGTAAGGGTGGCGGTATCGGTTTTGGTTTTGCCGATGACATCACCAAGGCTGTGGTGAAGGAAGAGGTGATTGTCGATCCTAAGACTTATCACACCATTTATGAGGTGAAAAATGGCATGGGGCCTGCCCCCATTCGCACCGACAAAGGATGGTTGCAGTTGGCACACGGCGTGCGCAATACAGCTGCCGGTTTGCGTTATACCTTGTATATGTTTATGACCGACCTCGAGAAGCCTTGGGTGGTGACACACAAGCCACATGGTCACTTTATCGCTCCCCTGGGCGATGAGCGCGTGGGTGACGTGTCGAACGTGGCTTTTGCCAACGGCTGGATTTGTGACGAAGATGGCAAAGTGTTTATTTACTACGCATCGTCGGACACCCGCATGCACGTGGCCACATCGACCATTGATCAACTGGTGGATTACTGCATCAACTCACCGCAGGACAAATTGCGTTCGGCCGCTTCGGTGCAAACCATTAATGAGCTGGTGGATAAAAACAAGGCTTACCTGGCTAAATAATACAACGTGTTTTAATGAATGTGGAATTGTCAGAAAATTGCAGAGACACTCATCGACATCGTCGCATGGGTGCCTCTGTGTTTTTTACAGATGCCATTCGTTTGAAATATTTATGTCATATTTGAATCATATCTCTGAAGAGAGGGATTTGGCGCAAGTATAAAGTGTTCAGACGCAAGTATCAAGATGCAAGTATCAATGTCGTTTAGTTAAGCCCCAACGGGGCGCCGGCAATAGAGCAGGGCAAAGCCCTGTTAAATGTAGACAATGAACTCAAGCCCTGAAAGGGCGTAAGCTTACGCCCTTTCAGGGCTCTAAGATTGAGTTTGCATTCATCGTAGGGCGATGCCCCACGCTACTGCTTATCGCCCTTTCAGGGCTTAACTTAACGACATTGCTACAAGTATCAAGATCTTAAGCACTCTTGTACTTTTTCACTTGTGTACTCTTGCACTTTTTTGTGTTCAGTGCCTTTCTTGCCAGCCAAGCGACTGTGTCGATGTATCATTCAAGTTGCCCAATAAACGTTTTACCCCATAAATACTCCCGTCATGATTGATATTCAGCAGCTTTATCAGCAACAAAACAACGAACTGCACAACATTCTAAAGTATTGGATCGACAATACGCTGGATGTGGCACATGGCGGTTTCGTGGGTCAAATCGACCATTTTAACCATGTGGTGCCGGGAGCCTCAAAAGGAGCAGTGCTCAATGCCCGGATATTGTGGACCTTTTCGGCCGCTTACCGATTTACTCGTCAGGCCGAGTATCTGCAGGTGGCCGAAAACGCCTTCAATTATCTGTTGCTTCATTTTTGGGACAAACAGCATGGTGGTTTGGTGTGGGAGGTTGATGCTAACGGGAAAGTGCTCAATGGGCGCAAACAGATTTATGCCCAGGGATTTGGGGTGTATGGTTTTTCGGAATACTATCGTGCATCGGGCAATACGTTGGCGCTCGACAAGGCCATTGAGTTGTACCGCCTTATCGAAAAGCACAGTTACGATGCCAAAGATGGCGGGTATATTGAGGCGTTGGCACAGGACTGGTCGCCTCTCGAGGACATGCGCCTGAGCCCCAAGGATGCCAATGAGCCAAAGTCGATGAACACGCATCTTCACATTTTAGAGCCCTACACCAACTTGTTGCGCGTGTGGGACGATGCCGGTCTTAAAAAGCAGGTGAGGTCGCTGATCCGCATCTTCCTCGACAAAATTATCGATAGCCAGACGGCTCATTTCCAACTTTTCTTTGGGATGGATTGGGAGGTACGCTCACAAATTGTTTCGTATGGTCATGACATTGAAGGCGCCTGGTTGCTCACCGAAGCGGCGCATGTGCTTGGCGATGACGCGTTGACTGCCGAAGTGGAGAAGATGG
Source organism: Breznakibacter xylanolyticus (assembly GCF_003254275.1). Lineage (GTDB taxonomy): Bacteria > Bacteroidota > Bacteroidia > Bacteroidales > Marinilabiliaceae > Breznakibacter > Breznakibacter xylanolyticus. The sequence continues at coordinate 56,488 of NZ_QKZK01000011.1, forward strand.
CCATCCGCATGGTGGATGTCACCATGAATGAAGGAGGCGATACCGACGGCTCCATTTTTTATGAGCTGGAGACCGATCACAATCACCTGGACACCGACAAGCACTGGTGGCCACAAGCCGAAGCCATGGTGGGACTGGCCTGGGCCTGGAAAATTACCGGCAATGCTGATTACCTGGGCATGCTCGACAAGAGCTGGCGTTTCATTGATAAATACATCATCGACCGCAAAAACGGTGAGTGGTTCTGGCGCGTCAACAAAGACGGGGCGCCTTATACCACCGAAGATAAAGCCGGTTTCTGGAAATGTCCCTATCACAACAGTCGCGCCCTGATGGAGGTGATGGAAGTATTGCATGCCAAGCGATGATTGGTTAAGGGTGATGGGTTTCTCGTTTCGAGTTTCATGTTGAACTACACCCAGAAACCCATAACTCTAAACTAGTAACCCGAAACCTTCTTAAGTCCCCTTTGGGGGATTAGGGGGGTGAACTCGAAACCAAAAAAACCAAAAGATATGTCAACCGAGAAATTAAAACTAAAAGAGAAAATCGGCTACGGCCTCGGCGATGCGGCCTCGTCGATGTTTTGGAAGCTGTTTTCGATGTACCTGCTGTTTTTCTATACCGATGTGTTTGGTATTTCGGCAGCAGCCGTGGGCAGCATGTTTCTGTTTACGCGCATTTGGGATGCGGCCAACGACCCGGTGATGGGCATCATTGCCGACCGTACCCACTCGCGGTGGGGCAAGTTTCGTCCCTATTTGTTGCTGATGGCCATTCCGTTTGGGCTCATTGGCTTTTTGACGTTTACCACGCCGTCGTTTGGGCCGTCGGGTAAACTCATTTATGCTTATGTCACTTACACGCTGATGATGATGATTTACACCGCCGTGAACGTGCCCTATGCATCGCTCATGGGGGTGATGACTTCCAATTTTAAGGAGCGTACCACCTTGGCGTCGTTCCGTTTTGTGTTTGCCTTTGCGGGAAGTATTTTGGTGCTGGCACTGGCCGAGCCGTTGGTGGGTGTGTTTAGTCAAACCACTTCGGGCATCGTGAACCCGCAGAAAGGTTGGGAGCTGACCACAGCACTTTTTGCCGTGATTGCGGCCACCCTGTTTATCCTCACTTTTATGTGGACGCGTGAGCGGGTGTCGCCGCCCAAGGGGCAAAAGACATCGCTCAAGAAAGATTTGGCCGACCTGGCAGTCAACAAGCCTTGGTTCATCCTGTTGGGAGCCGGGGTGTCGTCGCTCATCTTTAACTCGATTCGTGACGGAGCTGCCATTTATTACTTTAAGTATTACATTCAAACGCAGAGCGCCTTTGTGTTGCCATTTACCTCAATTACCATCGGGTTCAGTACCCTTTATCTGGTGTTGGGGCAGGCTGCCAACATTGTGGGCGTGGTGCTGGCCAAACCGGTTTCCGATAGAGTGGGTAAGAAAAACACCTTCCTGGGCGCCATGTTGGTGGCCACCGTGTTGAGCGTGATGTTTTTTTGGATGGGCAGCAACGACCTGACGATGATTTTTGTGCTTCAATTCTTCATTAGCATCTGTGCCGGTATCATCTTCCCGTTGTTGTGGTCGATGTACGCCGATATTGCCGACTATTCGGAGTGGAAGACCGGGCGTCGAGCCACGGGACTCATCTTTTCGTCGTCGTCGATGTCGCAAAAAATGGGATGGACGCTGGGAGGTGCCCTTACCGGGTGGTTGTTGGCCATTTACGGATTTAAGGCTAACGCCGTTCAGAGCGAGACCGCTTTGTCGGGCATTCGCATGATGTTGAGTATCTTCCCTGCTGTTGGAGCCTTGTTGTCGGCGGCATTTGTCTTCACCTATCGCTTGTCTGATCAATACATGGAACAAATCACCAACGAGCTCAATGAACGCCGTAAGGCCGAGGGAAGCGATGAGGTAAAAGCTTTGTAATTTTTCTTCATTTCTACACGATAAGTGTCTTGATACTTGATACAATGTCGTTAAGTTAAGAGAAGAAGATGCAAGACTATGAGACAGATGATAAGATAAGGAAAGATATTTAGATCTGTTTTCTTCGTCTTCACAGTCTAATCTATCTGATGTCTAAAATTCTTCTTGTCTTTTATTCGATTGTCACTAACTAAACGACATTGATACTTGATACTTAAATCTTGATACTGTAAAAACAATACATATGAGAATCATCACTCTTTTTTTAGTGGCTTTGATGGTCATCTCCTGTCAGCAGGTGCCCATGGAGAGGCCTTTTGTGAAGGTGCAGGGGCACCAATTCACCATTAACGGCAAACCGCATTATTTCGTGGGCGCCAACTATTGGTACGGTGCCATTTTAGGATCGACCGGTCGGGGTGGCAATCGCGATCGCCTGATCAAGGAACTGGATATGATGAAGAACCATGGCATTACCAACCTGCGTGTGTTGGTCGGTGCCGAGGGGCCTGACAATCAGCCTTACCGGGTGACACCAGCCCTGCAAATTGCCCCCGGCGTGTACAATGACACCATTTTGGATGGCCTCGACTTTTTTATGAACGAGTTGAGCAAGCGCCAGATGCATGCCATCTTGTTTTTGCACAACACTTGGGAGTGGAGTGGTGGTTACTCGCAGTACGTCAACTGGAATGGCGGCGGTGACATTCCTTATCCGCAGATTGCGCCCAACACCTGGCCGCAGTTCATGGCTTATGCCTCGCAGTTCCTCACTTGCGACGCTTGTAAGGAGCAGTTCAATAACCATGTGCGTTTCATTCTGGGGCGTACCAATGCTTACTCTGGCGTGAAATACACCGACGATCCCACGGTGATGACCTGGGAGGTGGCCAATGAGCCTCGTGCCCTGAGTGAGGACAAAAAAGAGGATTTGGCCAAATGGATTGCCGAAACTGCCGCCCTCATCAAGTCGTTGGCTCCTCATCAGCTGGTGACCACTGGCACCGAGGGTAGCCATGGCTGCGAAACGGACATTGACCTGTTTAAGCGCATCCATGCCGATAAAAACATCGACTATCTCACCTTCCATATCTGGCCTAAAAACTGGGGCTGGCTCAAGGTGGACAGCATTCCCCAGATGGTTGATACGGCCATTGTGCTCACCAATGCGTACATTGACCGTCACCTGGCCGTGGCTCGCGAACTGAATAAGCCGGCCGTGTTTGAAGAGTTTGGTTTGCCCCGCGATTCATATCGTTTCGACCTGGAGGATGCCACCACGGCGCGTGATAAATATTTTCAGAATGCCTTTAACCTGGTAGAAGACCACGCCAAGCGTGGCGACGTGCTGGCGGGCAGTAACTTTTGGGCGTTTGCCGGTATTGGACGTGCCGCCGGTGACGAAAACCCCTTCTGGAGCGATGGCGACGACCTGATGGGCGATCCCCCGCAGGAGGAGCAAGGCCTCTACTCGGTGTTCGACACCGATTCATCCATGGGACTTGTGAAGGCGCATGCCGAGCGCATGAAACAAATCATGAAGTAATTGCGATGCATCTCCTGCGTTGATTGGAGATGATGGATTGTAGGTTTTGAATTTTTTGTGTTGGCGGGTGCTCGTGAGGGTGCCCGCTTTTTTATTTGTGGAGGGAGTGTGGAGGGGGGTTTAGGGTATTGAGTGCGATATTTAACAAACGATTGAGGGGTTAGACGTTAACTTTGTGTAGAATAAAAATAGAAAAAGTGATGAATTCGATAGGGCTAAAATCGGATCTTCACAGTTTGATCGACAAGGTGGAGGATGTTGCAATTCTAAATGCAATCAGAATAATTTTATGCAAAGAGGTCAAAGGCGAATTTTGGGACGGATTGCCATTGCGTGTTTGGAATCTGTGAAAAGTGTATGGAGCAAGTTAATCGCGTTGAGCTAAGATCTCATTAAGACATGATGAAAAAATATGAGAAATGACTTTAGTTGCAAGTGTCATTTTGTTGTTATTTGGCTGTGAGTTGAATCGTTAAATTTAAAGCGTTTGCAACTAATAGTAGGTTCGAAATTTTTACATCTTCTCCATTTTCAATCCGTGAAATGTATGGGCGCTTTTTTCCAACCGCCTGAGCTAATTGTTCCTGACTTATATTTAATTCTTTTCGTCTGTCTCGAATAATCTCTCCGAAATAGTAAGAATAAGCTTCTTCTCGGAACTTCTCTCTACTTTCCGAACCTTCTTTGCCATAGCGTTCTGCTAATAAGTCCTTTGCTTTTATTGTTTTCATATCTCCTTGTTTTTTAGGTATTCCTCTAAAATTTTCTCTGCTTCCTTCATGGCTTTATGATAGTCTTTATTCGACTTTTTTATAAAACCATTTAAACAAACAGCCTTTGTACATTCAGCAAAATTCAAGTGGTCAATTGCAAATATTATAACTCGATATTCGTTTCCAGCTTTAATCCTTAATTCATAAAATGTTGAATGAATCAGCTTTTTAATGAAATTCGTATGGACAATTTTTTGTTCTCCAATGATTTCAATGAGTTGAAAGAATTTATCAGAGACTCTTTTTTCTTGACTATCTATGAAATCCAAGCATTTCTCAGTAATGACAATTTCCCTCATGAAACAAAGGTAATGAATTCGTTACCTAAATCAAGCGTTTTGCTCTTTGTTTTTGCTTGTGTTATTTTCTATCTATGTGAAGCACAGTAGTTATGGTTGTTATTATTCTATTAAAGATAACCCCCGACAAGTTTCCGAAAACCTGTCGGGGGTTCATTGTTTTAGTCGTTTCTTATCTCTCAGGGCGTTTTGCTTTTATCGGATTGTCAAGGGAATCTCTTTCAATGCTTCGGTGCTTGAGCTGCCACCGGTTTGCACCACGTATTTGCCGGGCAACATGCGCATGGTTTGTGAGGCGTCGTCCCACCATTGCAACTCCTTTTCGCCCAGGTCGAAGGTGACGGTGACGGTTTGGCCGGCCGGGATGTGCACGCGTTCAAAGGCGCGCAGGGTTCGCACGGGGCCTTCGGTGTCGTCGGGCTTGGAGAGGTAGAGTTGCACCACCTCGTGGCCATCGCGGGTGCCCGTGTTGGTGACCGCCACCGACAGGGTGACGCACTGATTGCGGTTGATGCGTTTGTGGCTCAGTGTAGGGCGCCCATAGTGAAATGTGGTGTAGCTGAGTCCATGTCCAAAGGGGAACAGCGGCTTTTGTTGCATGAAGCGATAAGTGCGTCCCTGCATGTGGTAATCTTCAAAATCGGGCAGCTGGGTGGTGTCGCGATAAAAAGTGACGGGCAAACGGCCGGCCGGGTTGATGTGTCCAAAGAGCGTTTCGCCCACGGCCGTTCCTCCCGCTTGTCCCGGGTACCAGGCTTGCAGGATGGCCTCGCAGGCTTCCACTTCGGGAGCCAGCCCCATGGGAGAGCCTGAGCAGTTGACCATTACCACCTTTTTACCCGCACGACGAAGCGCCGCGATGAGCTCTCGCTGCACCGCCGGCAGCTCTATGTCGGTGCGATCGCCTCCTTTAAAGCCGGGGAGACTCACGCCCATCTCCTCGCCTTCGAGGGAGGGGGAGATGCCACCCACGAACACCACGATGTCGGCATCGCGCACCCGCTCAATAGAGGCGGCCATGTCGATGGGCTCCTTAAAGCCCAAATCGAAATTGAGCTGGGCATCGCCCATGGTGTAGTCGAAGTCGAGTTGCAGTTCGTACGTTTCGCCGGCTGAGACGGGCATCTTGTAGTTGCCTTTGCGGCTGCCGTGGTTGCTGCGAAACGATTTTACCTCGTTGCCATTGACCCAAAGCTTGATTTGTCCGCAATAAAACAGGTCGAAAATCACTTCGCCTGACTGTTGTGGGGTAAACGAGGCACTGTAACTGGCGGCAAACCCGGTGAGGTTGACGCCCGGGGCAAACACCGTTGCCCCCGAAGTGCAAAACCGGAAGGGCGATGCTACCTCTGCCTGGGCAACCGGCGAGAGGGTGCGGTCGGGGCTGTTCCAATATCGGGCGGCGAAGCCCTGACGGCCGTTGTGGGTGCAGTGGTTAAAGGCGCTTTGCATGAGGGTGCGTTCCACCAGGTCGCAACCGGGCTCATAAATGAGGCTATCGTCGTTGCCCATCATGGCGCGGATGCCTTGCAGGATAGTGACGGTGTGCGGCGGCGTGCCGTTGTAGTTGCCCCATTGCATCACCGAGTCGTTGGCGTTGGGTCCCATCACGGCGATGGTGAGTCCGCCGGTTTTCAACGGCAAAAAGTTATTGCGGTTGTGCAACAGGGTCATCGACTGGCGTGCCATCATCAGCGCAATGGAATCGTGTTGAGCCGAAGCCACCACCCGGTAGGGGATGGCCGACCACGACACGTCGCTGAGGTTGTCCATCTCACCCAGGTCGAAGCGGGCTTTGAGCAATCGCACGACCGATCGGTCAATCTCTTTTTCGTCGATGAGACCTCGGTTCACACTCTCCTTTAGTGCGCGATAGCTCGATCCGCAGTCCAGGTCGGTGCCCATGAGCACCGCGTCGGCCGAAGCCGAGGCCGCATCGGGATGGGTGGCGTGGGCGTTGGGTTTGTAGAAGTCGGCAATGGCACCGCAGTCGGCCACCACAATGCCATCGAAGCCCCATTGCTGGCGCAGGATGCGGGTGAGCAGTTTGTTCGATCCGCAGCAGGGCGCCCCTTCAAAGCGGTTGTAGGCGCACATCACCTCACGCACTTTGGCATCTTTCACCAGGGCTTCGAAGGCGGGCAGATAGGTCTCGTGCAGGTCGCGGGCAGGGAGCGACGCCACGTCGAAGGAGTGGCGGTTCCACTCGGGGCCCGAGTGCACGGCAAAATGCTTGGCGCAGGCATGCAGCTTGTTGTATTTGGCGGTGTCGGGCCCTTGCAGTGCCTTTACCACGGCCACGCCCATCGCCGAGGCCAGCCAGGGGTCTTCGCCATAGGTCTCTATGCCGCGTCCCCAGCGGGGGTCACGAAAAATGTTGACCGTGGGCGTCCACATGGTGAGGCCCTGATAGCGCAGTCGGCTTCCTTCTTCAATAAAGCGGGTGTTTTTGGCTCGAGCCTCGTCGGACACAGCTTCGAAGACCCGGCTCACCGCCCCGGTGTTGAACGAGGCAGCCATGCCAATGGGCTGGGGGAACACTGTGGCCACCCCGGCGCGCGCTACCCCGTGCAAGGCTTCGTTCCACCAGTTGTAGGCTTGGATGCCCAGCCGTTCCACCGGGCGCGAGGCGTCCATCATCAGCAGGGTTTTTTCTTCGAGGGTGAGACGACCTGTCAGGTCGGTGGCGCGTTCTGTGCTGCTGAGCGTCTTGTCCTGCCAGGGTTGCACCGTTTGGGCGCCAGCCACCATGGCCACGAAGACCAGGGGGAGCGTGAGGAATTTGGATGTCATGTGGTTATAAATTAGCCCCCTTATTCCCCAAAGGGGGACATCAGGATTTGTTTCGTCATATTTGCTGCCGACACTTATATGCTTTCGCTTTTGTACTTTAGTATGCTTGTCCTCTCGTACTCTCGCACTCTTGTACTTTTGCACTCTCGCACTTCTGCACTCTTGCACATAGCCGTTCATCACTCTTTCTCACAAATCTACAAGATGCCCGGGTGCCAGGGGTGCAGATATTGGGCGATTAGGTGGTGAATCTGGTCGGATGGAGGAGCAGGTGTGGAAAATTTGTGCGGGTTTGATGTGAGAATGATGTTGAGTTGGTTTGACGGGTTTCAACGGGATATTGATCCGACGCACCATCGGAGCATAGTCCGACGCACCATCGGAGCCTAATCCGATGCACTATCGGAGCATAGTCCGATGCATCGTCGGAGCCTCATCCGATACATCATCGGACGATGCTCCGATGAGCATACTCCTGTAATGGCCGGGGTTTGATGATGCAGATGTTATGACTGATCAGCCTTGTTATGTCAATGCATGATGTTACATCAATCATACCCATGTCTTTCATGGGTAGGCCATGCGAAGATGTCAATGAGCGCCTCAGCCTGTGTTTCTTACTCAGCATTTGCATCTTGACTGATCATTCGATGGTGAGAAGCATAAAAAAACCACCCCCGCAATGCGAAGGTGGATGGTGTCATCAATGTATAGCATCAATCCCCTTATTTTATAAACTTCATCGTTTGGGTTTGGCCATCAGCCAGGGTTGCTTCAATGATATAGGTGCCCTTGGGCCATTGACCAATGGCGATGTCGGAGGGCTGGTTGTAGCGCGCCAAAGGGGTGCCGTTGAGACTGCATATTTGTGCCCGTGTCCATTCACAGTTGGGGTTGAGGATGAGTGTGTCGCCGTTGACCCATGCCATGGGTTGTGGCAAGGAGTGGGAGGGAGTGATGTGGCTGGCTTCCGGCAGCACAAATTCAAGGTAATTGATATTGGCCGAGCCAGACTTGAAGGCCAGTCGAAACGTGTTCCATCCTTCTTGCAGGGCGATGGCGCCCATCTCGGTGGTTTGCCAGGTTTGCCATCCGCCGGTAGGCGCGAGCGCTTTGGCCAGTAGTTCGGTGTTGTTTTGAGTGTTGATGCCCACCGTGGCCGTTTGTTCCGACGCGTGACGGATGCGGATGGTGTATTGCCCGGCCTTGGCTGCTTTGACCGAGTATTGTAGCCATTCCCCGGCATTGGTCCACCCCAGGTTGTAGCCATTCGATTTATCATCGGTCACCCCTTCGGTTTTGTTAAAGTCCACCGCATCGTTGCGCCCCGTCCATCCGGCATTGTAGGCACCGGCATCCATGGCGGTGCGCTCGATTACCTGGTCGCTGTTGTTTTCATAAAAGGCATAGCCCTGACGTCCCAGATCATAGTGAGTGGTGTGCACCACGCCCGGAACGATGTTGGTGGGATAGGGGCGCGTGAGGGTGCCGTCGGGCTGTTGGTCGATGAGGGCAAACAGCACATCGTGGTTGATTTTGCAGTTGGCCATCTTCACGGTTTCGAGAAACTCGTTAAAGATGGCTCGGTTGCCCGCTTTGTCGTTGGCGTCGAGCCCGGTGCCGTGGTTGATGAAGTCGCTGATTTTGCCGAAGGCATCACCCGTTTGGATGCTGGTGAAGCCGCTGATGTTGTCAATTTTCTTGTGCGCCCACCAAGCCCAGCCAATGTTTCGGCTCTCGGCCAGCTTCACGGTTTGGTAAAACCATTCGTTGGCGTTTTCGCCCGTCTCGCCCAGCCACAGGGGCACGTTGTGTTTGGTGCGGAGGTCTTCGCCCGCAAAACCGTCATGTTTCGCCCAGTATTTATGGCAACTGAAGGCCACGTTGTCGTCCCAGTCGGCGCCCCATAACTCGGGGGCAATGGTGGCGAAGTCGTTGGCAAAGCCGTTTCCTTCAAGGTAAATGATGCTGTGGCGGTCGTGCAGGCGAATGACCTTCGTGCAGCGTTTGTACAGGTCAAGCAGGTTCAGATTGTCGCCCGTGTAGTAGTTGGTTTCGTTCAGTAGGTCATATCCGCCCATCCACTCTTTGTCGCCAAAGCGACGGGCGAGTTCCTGCCACAACAACACGGTCTTGTCCTGATATTGACGGGCGGTGCCATCGCTGTTGCCGTCCCACAATCCGGGCGACCGGCTGTCGGAAATGGCGTGGTCGTTGCCCTGGCCGCCGGGCGCTGCATGCAAATCCAGCACCAGGTACATCTCGTTGGCCGCGCACCATTGCCGCAGTTGTTCGGTCATCTCAAACCCTTTTTCAACGAAGGTGTTGTCATCGGCATCCGTGCCGATGAACAGGTTGTAGTGCATTGGCAGGCGGATGGCGTTGAAGCCCCATTTCTTGAGTGAGTCCACATCATCTTTGGTGATGTAGTTGGCCATGTATCCATCGACGAAGGCTTGCAAGTCGGCCGGTTCCAGCGCCAGACTCATACGCCCCACAATGTCCTGCATGATGCCGGCTTTGGCATAGTCGGTCACCTTCCACATGTAGGGCTCCCACACCATATAGTTGCCCAGTCCGATGGCGCGCATCACAAAATTGTTGCCTTGGGCGTCGGTGATTTGGTTGCCGGTTCGTTTCAGATAGTTTTGTGGTGATGTCAGCGGCACCGGAACGCCTTTCCAACTGTTCACCACGTCGTGGGTGACTTGTGTCGATGCCGTGCTTACGGCAAAGGCGTCGGCGGCCGATTGCTCGTAATCCCACGCTGCCCCGCACAGGTATTTATAATAGTAAGTCTGGTCGGGCGTGAGGTCGAGCGTCACCGCAAAGGTTCCCTCGCCAGTTTTTGGCATCTTCACGCAACGCCCTTTGGGGACTTCCCAATTGCCCAGTTCATCCATGTCGGTGGCGTTGTCGTTGTCGCCTCCGGCCAGATACACCTCTTGTGTCGATGCCGGCACCGTCACGTTAAAGGTCACTGTGGTCACTTTGGGGGGGATGGCTGTCCAGTCTGTTACGGTGTTGATGCGGTGGTTGTCGCCTGTTTCATCCTGTGTGCCGGTGGTGAAGGGGGTGCTGGCGTTGGGCGATTGTTCGTACTTCCAGTTGGGGCCGCACAAAAACATGTATTGGTAGGCGGTGTTGGGTTGTAGTTCCACAGTGAGCGTCCATCGGGTGGCGTTGGTGGCATTCATGGGCAAGGCTCTGTTTTCGTTGGCGCCCCAGTTGCCCAGTGCATCGGTGCTGCCAATGAGGTACACCTTTTGCGTGCCATTGGGCACGGTCACATCGAACCTCACTTTTACCGCATGCGCCAGTGTGGCCATGGCTGCTGTCAGCAGGGTTGCAAGGCATCTTTTGTAGAAGTTTTTCATTTTCATTGTTTTGATTTTATGAGGGTTTGATGATGAATGCGAAGTTACTGTCTCGTCAGGTTCATGCCTTGTTTGGCACCTCATCTAAAACTCATCTGCCTCCTCATTCAAATCCCATCCTATTGATCTTTTGATGCCGGGGCGGTATTTGTTGTATGTTTCAATGACTTTTTTTGGATGCTTTATGTTTGGCTCCTTTCAACGCATTGTTTCTTTCAAATCCATGGCGTCATCGTGTCGTTGCAATCAAAAACTCCGTGTATCTTCGTTGACACAAACCACCAGTTATGATATTAATTGCCGATAGCGGTTCCACCACCACCGATTGGTGCCTGATGGATGCCACGCAACGTCTCTATTTTCAAACGCGGGGCATCAATCCTTTTATGGAATCGCCTGTTGACATCTTGCAAATGATTCAGTCTGAATTGTTGCCTCACTTGCATTTTCCACCCGCCAACGTGTTTTTTTATGGTGCCGGATGTGTGCATCGCGGCCGCGACAATGTGCGTGACGCCCTCGTGCAGGCCTTCCCCGATGTGCCTGTTGAGATTGAAAGTGATTTGTTGGCGGCTGCCCGTGCCCTGTGCGGGCATCAGCCCGGCATTGCCTGCATTGTGGGTACCGGCTCTAACTCGTGCTATTACGACGGGCTGGCCATTGTCGACAATGTTTCGCCCCTGGGGTATGTGCTGGGCGATGAGGGAAGTGGCGCCGTTATTGGTCGTTTGTTTGTGGGGGCACTCTTAAAGAATCAGTTCTCCGATGATCTTAAAAGTCGTTTCTTTGCCGAGTATGAGCTAACGGTTCCCGACATCATCGAGCGGGTTTATCGCCAGCCTTACCCCAATCGGTTTCTGGCTTCCTTCATGCCATTTGTGCATCGTCACTTGCATTTCGATGGCGTTCGGGCATTGGTGATGGATGAATTCGGACGTTTTATCCGGCGCAATGTAATGCAGTATCCTCAGGCTGCTTCGCTCCCCATTCACATGACAGGGAGTGTGGCCTGGCATTTCGCGACATTGATGACCGAGGTTCTTGAGCAAAGCCGGCTCCGGGTGGGAACCATTTGTGCCTCGCCATTGGAACGGTTGGTCGTTTATCATCAAAGCCGTTTGATATGAATTCTTTGCCACCCACCGAAGAGTCGTCGGAGTATGCCCATTTGGATTTGCTCTCCATCGCCGAGATCATGGATATTATCAATGCTGAAGATGCGCGTGTACATGCTGCTGTGAGGCGCGCTTTTCCCCAAATTGAGACTCTGATTGCCTTGGTGGTTCGGCGTTTGAAGGCCGGCAGTCGACTTTTTTATATCGGTGCCGGAACCAGTGGTCGCCTTGGGGTGCTCGATGCCAGTGAATTGCCTCCCACCTTTGGGGTGCCCGATGGTTTAGTGACGGGCGTGATTGCCGGTGGTGACGTCGCTCTGCGCGGGGCTGTGGAGGGGGCTGAAGATGACTTGCAGGCCGGCTGGCGAACCCTGATGGCCTTAGGTGCTCAATCGGGTGATGTGGTCGTTGGTATTGCTGCATCAGGAACCACGCCTTATGTGATGGGGGCGTTGAGCGATGCTCGTCGGCATGGTTTGCTGACCGGTGCGATCACTGCCAATCCTCATTCTCCGCTCACGCAATTGGTTGATGCGCCTGTGGTTGTTGAAACGGGGCCGGAGGTCATTGCCGGAAGCACCCGCCTGAAGGCCGGTACAGCACAAAAGATGGTGTTGAACATGTTGTCGACCACAGCAATGATTCAATTGGGACGCGTGAGGGGCAACGCGATGGTGAACATGCAGCTCAAAAATCAAAAACTTATTGGACGTGCCATCCGATTATTGATGTTCGAACTGGGATTGGATGCGGGGGAGGCCACCCGATTGTTGGGCGAGCACGGCTCGGTGCAGCGTATTTTAGAGATCTATGGCACAAAAAAAACCGGCCACAAGGACCGGTCATAAGTATCAGCTGTTTTGGGAGAGGCGTTGCAGGGCATCTTCGATGACTTGCAGGTTGTTACCCGCAGCCACAATGCGTCCTTCTCCGTCAATGAGGTACTTGCTGTTTTCCTTGACGTTCCACGTCGCAGCAAGCGGCGATTCGCTTCCCCTGGCATCGAACACATGGTACGAATAATTCAGGTTGTCGTTGCTTATCGCAGTGATCAAAGGCGTTTTGAATCGGTCGAGCGAGATGCTCACAATCACAAAACCTTCGCCTTTGAGGAAGTTGTTTTGGCCGTACGACTCGAGGAGTGCGGCCTTGGTGTGGTTCTCGATTCGGTCGTTGGCATTAAATGAAGCCCAAAAATCGACCAGAATCATTTTCCCCCGCAGATGGCTCATGGTGAGCTTTTCCCCGTTTAGCAGGGTGGTCTCGATGTTGGGGGCTTGGTTTCCCGGCTCTGTGCCGATAGCAGGTGTCATGGCTTTGTCAGCCCACGACAGCAGTGCTAAACCAATCACAATCAGGGATAATGCAAGTTTGATTTTTCGCATGCATGTTGTTTAGGTGAAACTTATGGCAGCAAAATTCTAAATTTATTTTGCTGCTCTTTCATTTTTTAGATGAAAGGAATCAATCCGTTGATGAACGGAAAAATTCAGACCGCAAATATATGCTCTAAAGCACAAAAAAACGTCTAATAAATTTGCCGAAAAGTTAATTTAAGTGTTAAATTAATAGCAAAAAATAGTAAGTATCAGATAATCAACGTTTATTAAATAGTGTTTTTAACGTTGCTTCAATGGGGCTTTTAGATGGCTGAAGGGTGTCGGAAGCTTATTGGAGCTGGGTTTTTAACGAAGTGTTAAAAGATATTGCGGATGTGCTTGTTTTGCGCAAAAGTGAGTTTTGTATGAATCAATGAATTTTACTTTCGCTTCAAGGGATTTCTTTTTAATGACGTATGGACTTTTTGCCTTTGTCGATCATTGTTTTGAAGCATAATTGTTATTTTTATTTCCTGTGGGTGGTGTTTTGTTTTTAGAACAAAATGCAATCCTGGCTGTTTTTAGTCTTAGCTTGTTTGGATGCATTTAAAGTATGTATATATTTGCATATATTGACGTATTTTTTGGAACTGATTTTTAATTGGTGTCCGTTTAAAAACTGAAACATATAGATGATAATGATATGAGACGAATGATGCGTTTATCGATTGCAATGGTTCTGTGGGGATTGACGCTAATGGCTTCAGCACAGATTGTTCAGCCTGTTAAGTGGGCTTTTTCCTTAAAGTCCATCGATGCTCAGCATGTGGAGGTGGTTGCAATGGCTACAATGGATAAAGGATGGCATGTGTATGGGATGCATTTGCCAGATGGTGGACCTGTGCCCACGCGATTGGTCGTGGAGGTATCTGACGAAATTGAATTGGTTGGTTCTGTGACCGATAGGCCTGCTGCTGTGGAGGTGTTTGATAAGACCTTTGATATGAAGGTGAGTTATTATAAGGGAACGGTGTGGTTGACTCAAAAAATAAAGCTGGCTAAGTCTCAGCCGATGGTGATTCGAGGAGAAGTTGAGTTTATGGCCTGCAACGATGAGCAATGTCTGCCGCCTGATGTGTTGCCTTTTTCGCTAAACTTTTCTCCTCAGGTGGCTGTTGTCACCGAAAAATCACAGTCAGCACCCTCTCTTGAGGTCGTTGTGCCTATTGCTGTGGAGAGTGTTTCCGATTCTGTTGTTGGCGATAGTGCCGTGCAGCCTGCCGAGGCAGTTGCGTCAATGGTTGAGTCCGGCAGTGAGCCCTCTACCGATGAAGGGCATAGCCATTGGGCAATTTTTTGGCTGGCGTTTGCCGGTGGCCTGGCCGCCTTGTTAACGCCATGTGTTTTTCCCATGATTCCCATGACGGTGAGCTTTTTTACTAAGCATAGCAAGACGCGTGCTTCCGGGTTGCGCAATGCCTCGTTTTATGCCCTGTCAATTATTGTGATATACGTCATTTTGGGGACAGTGGTGACCGGTATCTTTGGAGCTGATTCACTCAATGAATTATCGACAGCGGCGTGGTTTAATGGTTTGTTTGGGGTTTTGCTCATCGTTTTTGCCATCTCGTTTTTTGGCGCCTTTGAATTGGTGTTGCCCTCCAAGTGGGTCAATGCAGCTGATCGTGGTGCCGATAAGGGCGGATTGATTGGGAGTTTTTTTATGGCAACGACCCTGGCTTTGGTTTCATTTTCGTGTACCGGCCCCATTGTGGGAGGATTGATTGTGCAGGCCGCGCGTGAAGGGGGCATGGCACCCGTGGTGGGCATGTTAGGATTTTCGTCGGCCATTGCTTTGCCTTTTGCTTTCTTTGCAGCTTTCCCAGGTTATTTGAATTCGTTGCCAAAGTCGGGTGGTTGGCTCAATTCGGTAAAGGTCGTGCTTGGCTTTATCGAACTGGCGTTTGCCTTTAAATTCTTGTCGATGGCCGATATGATTCTGAAATTGGGCTGGTTGCCGCGTGAATTATTTCTGGCTGTTTGGATTGTAATTTTTGGTGCACTGGGCTTTTATTTACTTGGTAAAATTCGTCTTCCACACGATTCCCCGATGGAGCGAGTTCCTGTGTCCCGGTTTATGCTTTCGATGGTGGTATTCTCGTTCACTATTTATATGATTCCCGGATTATGGGGTGCCCCCGTGAAACTGATTAGTGGTTTTCCCCCTCCGGGACGATATGCTGAATCGCCTTTTGGAGTAGGAAAGGAGATGCCGTCAGGAGGAGGGGCTGTTTCCTCAGGTCATATCCCCGAAGGGATGCACCATGGCCCTCAGGGAATATTAATGTTTGATGATTATGAAAAAGCATTGGTGCATGCCCGAAAGGAGAATAAACCATTGTTGCTCGATTTTACGGGTGATGGATGCGTCAATTGCCGCAAAATGGAGGATAATGTGTGGTCCGATCCGGTTGTTAAGCAGATGCTCGAAAACGATTTTGTGGTGGTTTCACTTGTGGTTGATGATCGTGAGGTGTTGCCTGAATCAGAACAATATGTCTCTCAAACCGGTAAGCGTATCCGAACCAAAGGCCATAAATGGAGCGATTTTCAAATGACTCGTTTTCATAGGAACAGCCAGCCTCACTATGTGATTTTAAATCTCGATGAGCAACCAATCGGCTCCGATAAAGCTTATGATTTAGATGTAGATGCCTATGTGTTATGGCTTAAGAATGCTGTTGATGTGTTTCATCGATGATATTTAAAGCTTAAGTTTTTAAAGTTTTTGTGATGACGACTGAGTGAATGAGATAAAAAAAACTGGAAATTGATGTTTTAATTCGCGAAATTAGTTCAGTCATTTGGGAATCACCTTTGCGTTGTTTGATGCGTGAGTGCCAAAAAAGCTTGTTATTGTTGACGTTCTTTCGTGTTTTTCTGCGATTGGGTGTTTCCTTTCTGGTTTTTTAATATTCATTTTAATCTTAATATCATGCTTAGTTCAATTCTTAAAGGCGGTGGATCCGAGTTGTTGTCACAGCTTACCAATGGTTTTAATTTGAATGCCGATCAAGGGGGCAAAGTGCTCGATGTGGCCGCTGATAGTTTGCAGAGTGGGGTAATGGGTGAGCTTAAGTCCGGCAATCTCAGTGCAGTTTTGTCGCTCTTTAATGGCGACAATTCAAGTGCATCAGGCGGATTGGCCGATAAATTAACATCTTCGTTGTCCGGTAGTTTGCTCGAAAAAGTGGGTTTGAAAAATGAAACAGCACTTAAAGTTGCTCAGTTTATTATTCCTTATGTGTTGAAGCAGATTAATTCAAAGAAACCTTCAGGTGGTTTTAGTGCTGATAATCTTACCGGTTTACTAACCGGATCTGTGGGAGATCAGTTGAAAGATAAGGCGTCTGATTTACTCAAGGGCGGGTTGGGTGGTTTGTTTAAGTGAGCGACCGATTAATTATGACAAATATGGTAAATCCTTCATGTTGACGAGTTTTCCTATTTAACGAGTTTGAATCTTAATTCACAATTCAATGTCGTTAAGTTAAGAGATGAAGACGCAAGACTATGAGACAGATGATGAGATTAAGAAAGATAATTAGATCTGTCTTCTTCGTCTTCACAGTCTAATCTATCTGCGGTCTAAAGTTCTTCTTGTCTTTTATTTGATTGTCACTAACTAAACGACATTGATTCAAAATTTTAAATCACTAATCACTAATTAATTCTTTATTGTCATGGCTAATATTTCAGAAATTGAGGGCATTGGTCCGGCTTATGCCGAAAAATTAGAAAAAGCGGACATTAAAACGGTTGAATCGCTTTTGAAACACGGAGCCACCAAAAATGGCCGTCAGACCATCGCCGAGGCCTCCGGGATTGATGAAGGCAAAATTTTAGATTGGGTCAATATGGCCGATTTGTTTAGGATTAAAGGCGTGGCAGGTCAGTTTGCCGAATTGCTTAAAGCAGCCGGTGTTGATACCATCAAAGAGTTGCGTCATCGTAATGCCGAAAACCTGCATGCCAAATTGGCAGAAGTGAACGAGGCTAAAAAGTTGACGCGCGTGGTGCCCGGTATTGAGCGTGTGGCTGAATTTATTGAGGAGGCCAAAAGCCTCGAACCGATGGTAACCTACTGATTTTTTTTGAAGACAATAAGGCCCGGTTGTTTCAGCCGGGCTTTTTTGCAAAAAAGACCCAACGGCTGTCAGGTCTTTTCATCATTGATTAACTGCCTAAAAGGAAAGGACAATTGTAGATTTCATTGCAAATCTAAATTTATTTTCACAAAAACTAACATTTAGGCATAGAACTTTGCATATATTTTCAATTTTTATGGGTGTCAGGTGTTTCAATTGAGACGTTCAGCCACGATTTCTACTTGCTTAACCTCTTTTTTGAGATAATCAATGAGGGTCATGTATTTTTGAGTGACACGTTCGACCTCCATTTTTTGTTGAGCCAACACATCAGAACTTCCTTTGATGGATTCGACCACAGCGTATATTTTTTGCGCCTGACGTTTGGTTTCGTCCGACATTTTGACAATTTCACCCGAGATGACCCGAAAGCCCGATCCCTGCATTCCCGCCGAATGTGCTTCGATGGAGGCGTTGATGCCCATGATTCGGATTCGATCGCTCATTTCGCGTATGAAATGGACGATGGTGTCGGTTTCGCTAATTTTCATGTTCGAATCGTGTACGCGATCAATGAAGTGTTGCACAAACCGCAATAGGTCTTGTTGTTGCGAGGCCAGCTCGTTGATTCGGATGGACAGAGCATTCACGCATTTTACCAAGGCATCGCCGGCTTCTTTGCGTTTATTGATGTCGGTGTCGATGGTGGCCAGATGAATGACTTCACCGTTTTCGTCCAGGATAGGTGTCAGCGATGTGTGGGTCCAGATTTCTTTGCCTGAAGGCATGACGTTGATGGCCTCGTAAAATACGGGTTGTTTGGTGCGGATGCATCGCTCGAGCCGCTCTTTGATGGCAGGGTTAAAACTTGTTTTGAGTATGTTGTTGCCACGGATTCTGATAAATTCTTCAAAGGTGTATTCGTACATGCGGGTGAAACCATCGTTGAACCATTCGATGTTCCCTTCCCGATCCATAATCATGATGGCATTGTCGGTTTGTTGCGCCACAATGGACAGACGTTCGAGTTCATCTTGTGAATAACGGCTGTTGCTGTTTTTTTGGGTCAGTTGTTCTTCTAATAATTCAATCTGTTGTTGAAGTAAGACAGCTTTTGCATTGGTTTCTTTACATTTCTTCTTCGCGTAATAATAAAGAATAGGGGAGGAGGTGAGGATGCCGCTGAGAAATAAAATGATGCCCATGGTGTGTTATTTGGTTTCAATATGAAACGCAAAGTTATGAAATGATTTTAAAATGATATTGCATTGGTGTCGTTCTTTAGGGGTATTTTTGTTTGATTGGTGTGGGAGGGCTGTTTTTTTTAAGGGGTAAGTTGTGTAAAAGGTGTGTAATTAGGTGGTTTTTCTTTATTGTGTTTGTGATTTGGTGGGATTTTGGATTTTATTGAGGGGTATTGTGTGTTTTTGTGAATTATGGCTTTATGTAAATAAATAGCCCCCATGCATCCAAAGATGCATGGGGGCTAATGTGTCGTTAAAAACGTTCTTAGGCTTTTCCTCCTCCGTCGATGGTTTTAATGGTTCCGTCGGCATTGTATTCCAGTTCCACAACTTTGATGCTGCGCAACCAGGTTTTTCCGCCCGAGGGGACGCTGTCGTGGTGAAACAAATACCATTTGCCTTTGAATTCAGCAATTGAATGGTGTGTGGTCCAGCCGACAACAGGCGTTAAGATGACGCCTTTATACGTGAATGGGCCATAGGGATTGTCGCCGACGGCATAACACAATTTGTGCGTGTTTCCGGTCGAGTATGAGAAGTAGTATTTACCCTGATATTTGTGCATCCAGGGGCCTTCGAAATATCGACGGTCGTGGTCGCCGGCCTTCAGTGGTTGACCGTTTTCATCAAGAATCACCACATCGCGTGGTTCTTCGGCATATTCAAGCATGTTGTCCGACAGTTTGGCCACTTTGGCGCAAAGAGCCGAATCGTTATCGGCGGGTTCGTGCGGGTTTTCGATGGCCTTGTTGTTGCGGTAGCGCTGCAATTGACCGCCCCAAAGTCCGCCAAAGTACATGTAATATTTTCCGTCGTTGTCTTCCAATACGGCTGGGTCGATGCTGTGGCTTCCTTTGATGGGATCGCTTTGCGGAATAAATGGTCCTTCGGGGCGATCGCTCACGGCCACTCCAATGCGGAAGATGTCGTTTTGGTCTTTCAGCGGAAAGTAGAGGTAATATTTACCATCTTTTTGAGCTGCATCGGGAGCCCAAAGCTGACGGCCTGCCCAAGGAATGTTTTTTACATCCAGCGCAACACCGTGGTCGGTGACCTCGCCATTGATGTCATCCATCGAAAAGACATGGTAATCGCGCATGTCGAAGTGGTCGCCGTTGTCGTTTTCGGGAATGCCCGATTCAATGTCGTGTGACGGATAGATGTACAGTTTGCCGTTGAACACGTGTGCCGATGGGTCGGCAGTGTATAAATGGTTAACCAGGTAACGTGGTGTCTTCATTGTTTTTTGTGTTTTATTATAATGATGTTTGTTATTTATTTTTCGGTTGAGGCTGCTTTTTTAGCCTCCTCAATGATGGCAGCCACAATGGGCTTGGGTTCATAGTTGCGATCAAAAATCAATGGATAATCGGTTCGACCACGCATGGGCCAGTCGTTTTTCCACGATTGACCATCGTGTACCCCCCACAGGGTAACCCTGTTAATTTTATCGTGGTGCTTGATAAATAGCTTGAAGAAATCCAGATAGCGTTGGTGCAATGCCGAGCTGATCGAGTCGGGCAGACCTTCGGTGTAGGGATTCATCTCTTTTTGATAGTCGTAGTTGAGAGCCACATCGGCACCCACATCTCTGCGGGGCGAAGGCAAAATAGAGACATCGAGCTCGGTGATCATCACTTTGACACCCAGGTTGGCAAAGGCCACCAGGCTTTTTTCAAATTCGCTCACCTCAGGGAATTGCATGCTCATGTGTCCTTGCATTCCAATGCCATGAATTTTAACGCCCTGTTGTTGTAACGATTTCACCATGTTGATCACGCCCTGGCGTCTGCCTTCATGAGCCATGCTGTAGTCGTTGTAGTAGAGTTCGGCATCGGGGTCGGCTTCGTGAGCAAATTCAAAGGCCAAGCGCACAAAATCTTCGCCCACGATTTTGTAGAACTTGCTTTGACGCCACGATCCGTCATCTTCAATGGCTTCGTTCACCACGTCCCAACCTTTCACGCGTCCTTTGTAACGGGTTACCACGGTGTGGATGTGCGTTCTCATTCGTTCAATGAGCGTGTCGCGCGAAACTTCGTTGCCTTGTGCGTCGGTGAAGAACCATTTGGGTGCTTGCGAATGCCAAATCAGCGTGTGACCAATGATGTGCATGTTGTTCTGCATCCCGAATTCAATCATTTTATCTGCCAACGTGAAGTCAAATTTCCCTTGCTCGGGCTGCAATTCTTCACTTTTCATGCAGTTCTCGGCCACAATGGCGTTGAAATGCTGTGTGATGACGCCAATGGCGGCTGTGTCAGTACCCTCAATTTGCGGGGCATTCATGGCGGTGCCAATGAAAAATTTACCCGCAAGAGCGTCTTTGAGTGATTCCGATGTTTGTTGTTTTGGGGTGCAAGCCGTAATGGCAAGCGCACAGGCCATACTGGCGATCATGAATGGTATTTTCATAATGGTCATATTTTTAATGGACTTTTTAATTTATTCGGTGTGTGATGCTGAGGCGCGACGTGCTTTCAATTCTTTTTCAATTTCAACCTCTTTGGTCTTGTTGATTTCATAAAAGAAGAGACATCCAACTGCAATGAAGAATGTAATGGTTGGGAAGATACTCATGGTGAGTAAGATGCCGTGAGTGGTTTCTGCCGATTGGCTGGATAAATTGGCATCATAACCATAGGAACTGAGGATGCCTGCGACCAACGCGCCGCCGATGGCCAAACCAGCTTTTAAGCCGAAAATCATGGCTGAGAAAATGATGGCGGTGGCTCGACGGTTGTTTTTCCACTCTGAATAGTCTGCCACATCGGCAATCATTGCCCAAAGAAGCGGAATGGTCAAGCCATAAAAGAAACCGTGAATAATTTGTGTCAGAAATACCAACCCGATGGACGAAGGTGAAATGAAGAAAAACATAAATTGAGCGATGGCCGAAATGGTTAAGGCTACCCCAAATAAATCTCTTTTCCCGTATTTGTCGGCAATGGGTTTTGAGAGTGCGATGGCAATAATCATCAGGATGATGCCGCTGGCGTTAAAGAGGCTGAATGCCGATGTGGGAGCATCTTCGGGCCAGTGAAAGCCTACCAGACCAATGCCGGTGAGGAAACTGTTAAGCCCATTGATAAAGCCATTAAAACCAATCGAGTTCAGGAAGTTGGCAGTGTCTTGTTCGTTTAGGTAGTTCTTGAAGTAGTACACATAAGCGCCACCTTTTAATGAAAGGGTGATGAAAATGAATACTGTAATAACCAACATGGCAATCCAAGGCTTATTTTTAAACAGGTCAGTAAAGTCTTGTTTAATGCTGGTTTTTTGTTCCTGCGAAGGGACAATTCGTTCTTTGGTGGTTAAAAATGTGATGATGAAAAAGATAACCCCAATGGCGGCAAAGACACCCATCACGGTTTCAAAACCTGCCGCCTGGTCGCCTTTGCCCACGATGAGTACCAGCGGGAGCAGGATCACCTGAATGATAAACTGAGCTGTGGTAACCGCAATGAATCGGTATGAGGAGATGCTGTTTCGCTGAGCCATGTCGCCGGTCATCACGCCGCTTAATGCCGAGTAGGGAAGGTTGTTGGCCGAATAAACCAGTACCAATAAAACATAGGTAATCATGGCATAAGCCACTTTACCACCCGGTCCAAAATTGGGCGTGCTGAATGCCAACAGTGCCATGATTCCAAATGGAATTGAAGTCCAAAGAATCCAGGGCCGGAATTTCCCCCAACGAGTGCTGGTGCGGTCGGCAATGATGCCCATTACCGGGTTAAAGAAGGCGCCGATCATACCGCCAATAAAGATGATGGCCGATGCCGTATTGGGTTCAATTTTATAAACATCGGTGTAGAAAAATGCCAAGAAGGTCATTAATGTCTGAAAAATCAGGTTGGCGGCCAAGTCGCCCAAACTGTACCCGATTTTTTCAATCACGGAGATTTTGTGAGTGGATGTGTTCATGAGTTGTTTTTAAATAATGTTTGAATATGTGTGTTGGATTGATGGATTCCCTTTTCATTGGGTTTCTATCATTCAAAAATACGATTTGTAAACAGGTGTTAATTTCAATGGCGTATCATATCCTTGTTATTAGGTAACAACGAGACGTTTTGTAGGTGTCAATTATGAAACATTTTCTTGCAATTGGGTAACATGAGAGGGCTTAAGTGTCATTAAGACAGGTATTAAGCGTGAATCTCTTTTTTTGTATTCCATAGATTTTTATGAAGCCATTTCTGCAGTTTGTTTTTGTGAATTGGTCAAGCGTCTGTTTTTTTACCCTTGGGGGTTTGTAGCGTTAAAATGTTGTAAACTTTTCATTGTCGATGACAACGACAGGTGTCTCGCTATACATTTGCAGCGGAAAAACATTATGAATGTAAAATTTCACGAACTGTTTATTGTGATGTTCTGATCTGATGTTTTTGATGACGACAAGTCATTGATTAACTCCAGCCTGGCATCTTCGATGAATTAATGTGAGTGAGAAGTGAGGTCATTTTTAATTTTGTAAATTTTTTAATTATGAAGAATGGTTTGTTTTTGATTCCATGTTTGTTATTGGCGATTGCCTGTCAGCCTAAAGCCGACCGAGGAAACGCTACCACCACTGAAGTTCATGCATCTGCTCATACAGAGCATCTTGAGCATCCAGACAGTGCCATGGCTGAGTTGAAAGCCGGTAATGTTCGCTATGTCAGTGGTCAGTCCGTTGCGTTTAATGCATTGGCAGGAGAACGTTCAGCCACTGCCGCCAAGCAGCACCCTTTTGCCATTGTGGTTTGTTGCTCCGATTCTCGCGTGCCGCCCGAAGAGGTATTTGATCAGGGTATTGGGCGTCTTTTTGTGATACGCACCGCCGGCAGTGTGCTCGACCAGGCTGCGATGGGAAGTATTGAATATGCAGCTGAGCATCTTGGCGTTAAGCTGGTGGTGGTTTTGGGTCATGAGCGATGCGGTGCCGTCACAGCAGCTGTTGAAGGCGGAGAGGCGCCCGGTGCTGTTGGGTACATTGTTGAACAGATTCGTCCTGCGGTTGAATCGGCTAAGACTAAAGAAGGCGATTTACTGATGAATGCCATTCATGATAATATGGCATTGGTTCAGAGTCAAATATCGTCTTCGGAACCCATTCTTAAGCACTTGGTTGATAAGGGTGAGCTTAAGGTCGTGGGTGCCTATTATGATTTAGACGAAGGAACTGTTGTTTTTTAATGTTGTGCTAATGATCATTCAATGAGTTTCATGTGTGTTTTTTGAATCGTCATTAAGTATGCTGTAAATACTTTTGTCCGAAAAAATACTTTGGGAATTCATTTGAATGTTTATATCTTTGTGTAAAGAGTCCTGCAGGTCGGGATTCTTTATTTTTTTATATCAATTGAGGTTTTTGTTGATTATAACACACAGAATGCAATTGTCATATTTACATTGTATAAGAGGCGAACTCTTGAGCCGGTGCGTGGCTGTTTCTGTGGTGTTGCAACCTCAGCAACCACACCGTCTCCGGTGACGCTATCAAGCAAAAGATTTTAAATTCACAATCATTTTGCAACCCTCAGGACTTCGCGGTTCGGAGGGTTGTTTTTAAATATTTGTCTTAATACATTTAGCTCCGGGAGGATCATATTATGTCAAAAATTAATTACATTACCGAAGAGGGTTTAAAAAAGCTGAAGGAGGAATTGGTTCATCTTGAGAGTGTTGAGCGTCCAAGTATCTCGCGTCAAATTGCCGAAGCACGTGACAAAGGTGATTTGTCGGAAAATGCCGAGTACGATGCCGCCAAAGAGGCGCAAGGAATGCTCGAGATGCGGATTGCCAAGCTTAAAGACGTGGTTGCCAATAGTCGCATTATTGATGAATCTCGCATTGATACATCTAAGGTGCAGATATTGAATAAGGTGACCATTCGAAATACCAAAAATAATGCGAAGATGACCTATACCCTGGTGTCGGAAAGCGAGGCCGATTTAAAAACCGGTAAACTCTCTATCTCGACGCCTATTGCGAAAGGTTTGTTGGGGAAAAAAGTGGGCGATGTGGTTGAAATTCAGGTGCCTTCGGGGCTCATGACTTTCGAAATTGTTGATATCGCGTTATAATCTCTTACTGTTTAAATTTTGTATTCGTTATGGCAACCATTTTTTCTAAAATTGTCAAGGGAGAAATCCCTTCTTACAAAATTGCAGAGGATGAGCGATACTATGCTTTTTTAGACATCAATCCGTTGGGCGAAGGCCATACCCTGGTGATTCCCAAGCAGGAGATTGATTATTTGTTTGATTTGGATGATGATCTTTTGGCCGCCATGATGGTGTTTGCCAAAAAGGTTGCTGTGGCTCTCAAAAAAGCCATCCCCTGCGAGCGGGTTGGTGTTGCCGTATTGGGCATGGAAGTTCCTCATGCACACATTCATTTGCTTCCTTTGCAACATGAGAAGGATTTGAATTTTTCAAACCCCAAAAAGAAGTATTCATCTGAGGAGTTTCAGGCCATTGCCCAAAAAATCACTCAGCAGTTTTAGTTTCAGTTGCTTGTTGTTCGACCGGGAGGATATTTCGTTGGAATTTATGCCGGGGTCAACCGATGCAGATTGGTGATTAGAACGATTTTATATGAACTTTTTGAATACCCGAAACAGTTTGGTTTCGGGTATTTTCGTTCTGGGCGCCATTGAAGGTGTCGAACATCTTGTTTTTTTGAAGTTTGTGATTCGGTTTGTTGTGCAAATAAATAAATTCTTTCCGTTGAGGGATATTCATATTTTCTTATTTTTGCCAAACTGAATTATAGTTTATTAATGGATACGACAGTTAAAATCAAATCGGCACTGATTTCCGTCTATCATAAAGACGGATTGGATGAAATCATCAAAACCCTCCACAGTCAGGGGGTCACTTTTTATTCTACCGGCGGGACGCAAGCTTTCATTGAAGAGTTGGGTCTTCCCTGTATCGCGGTGGAAGACATCACGGGGTATCCTTCCATATTGGGTGGCCGCGTGAAGACATTACACCCCAAAGTGTTTGGTGGTATTTTAGCTCGTCGTGACAATAGTGGAGACAAAGAGCAGCTTCACAAATATGAGATTCCGGAGATTGATCTGGTTATTGTTGATCTTTATCCTTTTGAAGCCACTGTTGCCAGTGGTGCTTCGCAGGAAGACATCATCGAAAAAATTGATATTGGTGGCATTTCCCTCATTCGCGGGGCTGCTAAAAATTATAAAGATGTGATTATTGTTCCTTCAAAAGGTCAATATGGTGACTTGCTTCGCTTGTTGAACGAAAAGAAGGGTTCTTCAGATATCAATGATCGTCGTTACTTTGCTTCGGCTGCTTTTGCGGTGTCGTCGCATTACGATTCGGCCATTTTTAATTACTTCAATGGCGGCAAGCCCGGTGTTGAGCGCGTGAGCCTCAATGATGGTCAGGTGCTTCGTTACGGCGAAAACCCACACCAATCGGCTACTTTTTACAAATTCAATAATATTCAGCAAGGATCTTCCCTGGCGCAGGCTAAAATTCTGCAGGGTAAAGAGCTGTCGTACAATAATCTTTTGGATGCAGATGCGGCTTGGAAAGCTGCGAGTGATGCATACCATGCCGTGACGCATTTGTCAAATAAAGTGGCGGTGTCGGTGGTAAAACACTTAAACCCTTGTGGGTTGGCTGTGACTGATAGTGTGATGCGTTCGTTGGAATTGGCATGGGCAGGTGATCCGATTAGTGCTTATGGCGGCATTATTTGCTTTACGCACAAGGTGACTGCTGAGGTGGCCGTGTGGTTCAGCAACCGTTTTGTAGAAATCATCATTGCCCCTGAGTTTACCGAGGAAGCGCTTGCCATTTTGGGTAAGAAGAAAAACCTTCGTTTGCTTGAGGTGCCAGTGAAGAATAGTGTGACGGGTGAGAAATTGTACCGTTCCATTAGTGGTGGCATTCTGGTGCAGGATGAAGATGAGGAACCTGATACCGAATTCAAAACCGTAACCAAGTGTCAGTTTGCCCAAAACAAAATGAACCTGGCCAAGTTTGGGATTACTGCCTGTAAGCATCTGAAAAGTAATGCCATTGCTATTGTTACCGAAAATAGTGACGGTTCATTTTGGCTTACAGGAGCCGGCATGGGGCAGCCCAATCGTTTGGACAGCCTCCGCCATTTGACCATGCCTCGTTTCGACATGAAAGAGGGTGTGAAAATTGAAGAGTCGGTGCTGATCTCCGATGCCTTCTTCCCCTTCCGCGATAGCATTGAGGCGGCCAACGAATATGGTGTAAAATACATCGTTGAGCCCGGAGGCAGCATTCGGGACGAGGAGGTGATTGAGGCCTGTAACGAGTTTGGCATGGCCATGATTTTCACCGGAAAAAGACATTTCAAACATTAAAATATAAAACCCGATGGGATTGTTTTCGTTCCTTTCTCAGGAAATCGCAATGGACCTGGGAACCGCCAATACCCTCATCATCTACAACGATAAAGTTGTGGTGGATGAGCCTTCTATCGTCGCCATTAACCGTCGCACCGAAAAGCTTGAAGCCATTGGTGAGCGTGCCCGTCAGATGCATGGGAAAACGCACGATAATATCTACACCATCCGACCGTTGCGCGACGGGGTGATTGCCGACTTTAATGCTGCCGAGCAGATGATTCGTGGCATGGTGAAAATGATTAACACCAAAGGCAAGCTTTTTTCTCCCTCGCTCACCATGGTGATTTGTATTCCTTCGGGGAGTACCGAGGTGGAAATACGTGCCGTTCGCGACTCCGCCGAGCATGCAGGTGGTCGTGAGGTGTACATGATATTTGAGCCCATGGCAGCTGCCTTGGGGATAGGCTTGGATGTGGAAGCGCCCGAGGGAAACATGATTGTGGATATCGGTGGCGGAACTACCGAAATTGCCGTGATTTCGCTCGGCGGTATCGTAACCAACAAATCCATCCGCATTGCCGGTGACGATTTGACGGCCGATATCATGGAATATATGCGTCGTCAGCACAATATTAAAATAGGTGAACGGACGGCCGAGGAGATTAAAATTCATGTGGGCTCGGCATTGCCTGAGTTGGAGACCCCTCCTGCTGATTTTGTGGTGCAGGGTCCCAACCAAATGACCGCTTTGCCCATTGAGGTGCCTGTTTCGTATCAGGAAATTAGTCACTGTTTGGAAAAGTCAATTTCAAAAATTGAAACAGCAGTGTTGAGCGCATTGGAGCAAACGCCTCCCGAGTTGTATGCCGATATTGTGAAGAACGGTATTTACCTGGCCGGCGGAGGTGCTTTGTTGCGAGGTCTCGATAAGCGATTGACCGACAAAATCAACATTCCCTTTATCGTGGCAGAGGATCCGCTTCGGGCAGTGGCGCGAGGTACCGGAATTGCCTTGAAGAACCGTCATCGCGGCTTGCCATACCTGATGCGATAACCATACGTTATTAATAGCCGGTACATGGATTGAACCATCTGTGTACCGGATTTTTTTTAGTTTGCGCTGGGTTTATGAGAAATATCATCCGATTTTTGATGCAACACCATGTAGGCGTGTTGTTTGTTTTTCTGGAGATTTTATCGCTCATTTTGGTTTTTCGTTACAACCCCTACCATCGGTCGGTGTTTGTGAGTTCATCCAATCGTCTCTCGGGGGCTTTGTATGAAGGAACCCACGCGTTGACACATTTCTTTTCGTTGCAGCGTGACAATGACCGGCTGGCCGATGAGAACGCCTTCCTTAAAAGTCGGTTGCCCGGGGCGTTTCAAATGTCGCCCAACTATATTCGGCTGGTGAAGGATAGCCTCACTGGGCAGCAGTACGCTTACCATTCAGCACGGGTGATCAATAATTCCGTGAATAAATCGTTCAACTACCTGACGCTTGATAAGGGGAGCATCGACGGTATTCGGCAAGAAACGGCCGTGATATGCCCCGATGGCATCGTGGGGGTGGTTCGGCGTGTGTCGCCTCATTTCACAAGTGTGATTTCGCTGTTGAATTCGCGGTTAAAAATTTCCGGCAAGTTAAAAGAGTCGGGGCATTTTGGTTCGGTGAGTTGGGATGGCACCGATTCGCGATACGTCAATTTGAGCGAGATTCCCTTGCATGCCACGGTTAAACCCGGCGATTTGATTGTTACCTCGGGTTACTCGGCCATCTTTCCCGAAGGGATTCCCATTGGGACGGTTGACGAAGTGGAAGCCGAGGAGGGCGAGAGTTTCTTTCGCATACGTGTGAAGCTGGCCGTCGATTTCAAACGGTTATCGTACGTCGAAGTGGTGGACAATACTTATCGCGGTGAACAGTTACAATTAGAAAAGCAGAACGAAAATGATTAAGGACATTGTTAAGCATGCCTTTAGTTTTATCCTGTTTCTGTTGATACAGGTGCTGGTGGTGAACCAAATTCATTTGGGGTGGGTGGTGAACCCTTATGTGTACATTGCGTTTATTCTGTTGCTTCCTATTGGTACGCCGGGGTGGCTGTTGTTGATTTCGGCATTTGCCATGGGATTGGGTGTTGATGCCTTTTCGAACACGCCGGGCATGCATGCTGCCGCCTCGTTGCTCATTGCATTTTTGCGTCCGTCGTTGCATCGGGTGATGATTCCTCATGATACGTTTCAGCCCGGCACGCAGCCCGATGTCGCGACATTTGGATTGGCCTGGTTTATCAAATATGTGGTAGTAATGACCATGATTCATCACACTGCCTTTTTTCTGCTCGAAGCACTTTCGGTTGAGCACATGGGCGTGGTGGTGCTCAAAGCTTTTGCCAGTATGTTTGTTTCAGTATTGTTGATTTTGTTGGTTCAGCTTTTTACAGTTGGTAGCACCAAGAGACGATGATGATAGGCAGTTATAATAACCGGGCGCTGACCATTTCAGTGATGGTGGTTCTTTTGGGACTCATTTTCATCATTAAGTTGTTCTTTATTCAGGTGCACGATGAGACCTATAAGTTGTCGGCCGATAGCAATACGCAGCGCATTTTGACCCAATATCCGGCGCGGGGTCTCATTTTCGACCGCAATGGAAAGTTGCTGGTGTCAAACCAGCCGGTGTATGATATCATGATTGTTCCACGCGATGTGGAGCCTTTCGATACCTTGGATTTTTGCAAGTCGTTGAATATTCAGATGGATGATTTGCGCAAGATGTTTGTCGATTTGCGCAAGAGCATTCGTTCACGCAAGGTGTCGTCGTACAAGCCGTCGGCGTTTATCAAGCAGGTGTCGGCCGAGCAGTATGGCGTGTTTCAGGAGAAGGAATACAAGTTCAAGGGTTTCTTTGCGCAGCGTCGGACGTTGCGCAAATATGAGTATCCCGGTGCCGCTCACGTGATGGGGTATGTGGGGGAGGTCAACGAAGCGGGCATCAAAAAGGATCCCTATTATGTAATGGGCGATTACATCGGCATCAGTGGGATTGAGAATACATACGAGAGCTACCTGCGTGGCCGCAAGGGTGCCAAGGTGGTGATGGTAGATGTGCATGGCCGTGAAAAAGGGGCCTATCGCGACGGGCGTTTCGATACGGCTGCCATTGTGGGGAAGAACCTCACGCTTTCGCTCGACATTGATTTGCAGATGTACGGCGAGTTGTTGATGCAGAATAAAATAGGAAGCGTTGTTGCCATTGAACCTGCTACCGGTGAGATACTGGCCATGGTTTCAGCGCCATCGTACGACCCGGGTTTGCTGGTGGGCCGTGTGCGAAGTCAAAACTACACCTTGCTGGAAGGTGACCCCAATAAGCCGTTGTTCATCCGCCCCTTGCAGGCGCAGTACCCGCCGGGTTCGACCTTTAAAACGCTCAATGCCCTCATTGCTTTGCAGGAGGGGGTGATTACCGAAGATACACGCATTCCCTGTTCGATGGGGTATCATTTAGGATCACTTAAAGTGGGATGCCATGCCCATCCTAGTCCGCTGAATTTGCCACAGTCCATTCAGCATTCATGCAATGCCTATTATTCGGCCGCATTTCGCAAGATTCTCGATAATCCCAAGTACAATTCGCCTAAGGAGGGGCTTGAGCATTGGAAAGATTATTGTGTGAAGTTCGGGTTGGGGTATCGGCTCGAAACCGATTTTGCCTACGAAAAGCGCGGTTTTATTCCCAATGCCGAGTATTACAACAAAGCCTATCGTGGGTCGTGGAACTCGGTGACGGTGATTTCGTTGGGCATTGGGCAAGCTGAATTGTTGCTCACGCCCATTCAAACGGCCAACATGACCACGGCCATCTGTAATCGGGGTTATTATTACACGCCTCATGTGGTGAAGTCCATCGAGGATGAAGATATCGATCCCCGTTTTAAGGAGAAACATTTTACAGGCATCGACGAACGCCATTTTACACCTGTGCTCGATGGGATGGAGCGCGCCGTGTGGGGCGATGACGGGGGAACGGCGCGGATTGCGCAAATCGATAGCATCCGTTTGTGCGGCAAAACCGGCACGGCGCAAAACCCGCATGGGAAGGATCACTCCATCTTTATTGCTTTTGCGCCTCGCGAAAATCCCAAAATTGCCATTGCAGTGTATGTCGAGAATGCTGGTTTTGGTGCCACTTATGCCGCCCCGGTGGCCAGTTTGATGATTGAAAAATACCTGAACGGACAAGTGAGCGAGAAACGCAAATTTCTGGAAGAACGCATGGTGAACGCGAATTTGATAGGTAATGCTGTCGCGCAGTAGTTTAAGAGTGGAAGAGTGGAAGAGTGCTGGCAGCTAATATGACGAAACAAATCCAAAGTCCCCCGTTGGGGGATGAGAGGGGCTTATTATAGATACATGAAATATTCATGACGAAGCACCATCGACACAGGAGGATTATAAATCCTCGTTGTCTTGCGTCTTGATAATCATGCCTTAATACTTTTTATAGACACATGAAACAAGGGAACCATAGCGCATTGCGCAAATTCGATTGGGTGACCGTCATCCTTTTTTTGATGCTGATTGTTTTCGGGTGGCTCAATCTTTATGCGGCCAACTTTAATCCCGAAAATCCGGTGTTTTTCGATACCGGCAAGGAGTACTTCAAACAGCTGATGTGGATTGGGTTCTCCTTTGGGTTCATTTGGTTGATTTCGCTCACCGACAGTAAGTTCTTTGTCGAGTTTGCATATATCTTTTATGGCTTAACCATTTTTCTGCTCATTGTGGTTTTGTTGTTTGGTAAGGAAGTGAACGGCGCCAAGGCGTGGGTCGAATTTGGGCCGTTGCGGTTACAGCCGGCCGAGTTTACCAAGGTGGCCGTGAGTCTTTCGCTGGCGCGTGCCATGAGCCGTTTTGGCTTTTCGTTTCATCGCTGGAGTCATTTGTTTAAAATTGGGGGTATTTTGTTGTTACCCATCTTGTTGATTTTTTTACAAAACGATACCGGGTCGGCCTTGGTGTATTTTGTGTTTGTGCTCATGTTTTATCGCGAAGGGCTGAGCCCCCTCATTTTGGTGGCTGGCGTCATTGCGGCGGTGGTGGCCATCATGGCTTTTTTGATTGATTTGCCCGTTGTGTTTTTAATCATTGGCGCTTCGTTGTTGCTTTATGTGTTGTACAAACGCGGCTTTCAGGTGGTGAAACAATCGCTGGTGATTGCTGCTGTGGTGATGGGGGGCGGTTTTTTACTCAGCCTCACGGGGCTTTACAAATGGAGCCTTTTTTATGCTGTGGCCATCACGTTGCTGGCTCTGTCGGGGTGGATGCTTTATCGTCGTTTTGCCAAAAAAGAAAAATACCTGCAGGTAGGCGTGTTGATGATGTGGATGGCCGTGGCGTTGGCTTTTTCGTCTGAATATTTTTACCATAATATCTTATCTCCCTATCAATTGACGCGCATTGAAGTGTTGTTTGGCCTCAAAGAAGATTTGCTGGGAGCCGGGTACAACGTCAATCAGTCGAAAATTGCCATCGGGTCGGGCGGCCTGGTGGGAAAGGGATTCTTGCAAGGTACGCAAACCAAGTTCAACTTTGTGCCCGAGCAGAGCACCGACTTCATATTTTGTACCGTGGGCGAGGAGTGGGGGTTTGCCGGAACCAGCCTGGTGGTGATATTATTTGTGGCTTTGCTCTTGCGACTTATCTATCTGGCCGAACGACAACATTCGGCATTCAGCCGCATTTATGGATACTGCGTGGCCTGTTTGGTGTTTTTTCACCTGGCCATCAATGTGGGCATGACCATTGGGTTGGCGCCCGTCATCGGCATCCCGTTGCCGCTGTTTAGCTACGGGGGCTCTTCGTTGTGGGGTTTTTCACTTTTGTTGTTCGTGTTCCTCAAGCTCGACACCAACCGCACTGAATTGATCCGCTGACGATCGTTCGCATCCCCAATCATCTGCGCCAGCTCAAAGGCTTGTGTGGGATGATGAATTTCCACGTGTGAAAAATTATTTTCCACACGTGGAAATTTTTTTTCCACACGTGAGAATTCTCATCCCCTGCCGTGGGAATTGGCCACCGGTCATTTGAGGAATTGCCGGAACCACTTTCCCGAATCCTTAATGGTGCGCTGCTGGGTGATAAAGTTGTTGTGTACCAATCCAAAACGAGGAGTGAAACCCTCCCTCCACTCAAAGTTATCCACCAGTGTCCATGCAAAATAGCCGTGTATGGGTAGTTTCTTTTTTTTGATGCCATCTTTGACGATGTGCAGGATGGTGCGGTGGTAGTCGCGCCGCTGATGGTCGTGAATATGTCCGCCCATGGGGAAATCGGGAAAGCACACCCCGCTCTCGGAGAGGATGATGCTTTTGATTTGCGGATAACGACCGTAGAAGTCGAGCAGATGTTGCAGGCCTTTGGGATAGACATCCAGATCCATCAGATTGAGCTTGGCCTTGCGCGAGGCCGGTGCCACCTCTTCGGCAAACAGAATGGGTGGCGTGATGCTGAAGCGGGTCACGATGCGGAAGTAGTATTGCAAACCAATGAAATCGAAGTCGAAGGCCATCATTTCGGTATCGCCCGGCCGCATGTAGCGTCTGATGAGGTGCAGCGCCGGCATGGCGTCGGTGGGGTAGCCCATGCCCAGCAGGGGTTCGAGGAAGAAGCGGTTGAGCAGTGCCTCCACCCGGCGTGCGGCACCCCGGTTGAGCGGGCGATCGTCTACATGTTCGATGTACGAGCACGAGAGTGCCACGCCCACCTTGGCTCCATCGACCATCTCGCGGATGATGCGTCCCCCTTGTGCCATGCACAGTACGGCATGGTGCGCAGCCGGTAAAAATGCCCCGATGCCCGTACGCCCCGGGGCATGGTAGCCCATAAAATAGCCCATGCCCACAAAGGTCATTGGTTCATTCATCACAATCCAATGCTTCACCCGGTCGCCAAACAGGCGGGCGCAGGTGCGCGTGTAGTGGGCAAAGTGGCCTATGATATCGCGGTGCGTCCATCCGCCTTTCGCCTCCAGCTCCTGGGGTAAATCCCAATGGTACACGGTCACCCAGGGCTCCAGTCCGTTTGCCAGGCAGCAGTCGATCACCCGGTTATAAAATGCCGCCCCTTCGGGATGGGGCTCACCGGTGACATCGGGCAGCAGGCGCGGCCATGAGATGGAGAAGCGAAACACCCCAAAGTTTAGGCGGGCGGCCAGGGCAACGTCTTCTTCGTAACGATGATAAAAGTCGCAGGTGTCGCCCGGGCGATCGCCGTTTTTGATAATGTCGGGGCGCCCGGTAAATGCGTCCCATATCGAGGGGGCTTTGCCGTGCAGATGTGCCGCCCCCTCGTTTTGAAAGGCACTGATGGTGACGCCCCACTTGAAGTCGGGGCCAAAATCTGTTTTTCGGAGCATTTGTTTTGTGTCGTCTGCCCAAATGTACCTGCCTGCCGGCACAGTTACGTTAACTCGCCGTTAAGTTTGTGGCCGTCGTCGCGATGAATGATGAGTCGCAGCGACTGGTCGAAGGTGATGTAACTCCACAGCCAGTTGAGAAATACAAACAGCCGGTTTTTGACACCCAGGATGGCCATCAGGTGCACAAACATCCACACGTACCAGGCAAAAAAGCCAAAAAAGGTAATGCCCGGCAGGTCGGCCACAGCCAAATGGCGCCCCACGGTGGCCAGTGACCCGGGGTTGCGGTAGCGGAAGGGGCGCAGGTTTTGATGCTTTTGCATGCGAATGAAGTTGCGTGCCAGGTTGCGTGCCTGCTGAATGGCCACTTGCGCCACTTGCGGATGGCCTTTGGGCGTGGCGTCGGTGATCATGGCGCTGTGGTCGCCCACCACAAAAATAGTGTCGCTGCCCGCCATGCGATGGAAGGCATCTACCCGGATGCGCCCGTTGGGCAGAATGGCCTCGGCCGGGATGCCGGGCATGGACGCCCCCTTGATGCCCGCAGCCCAAATGAGGGTGCGGGTGGGAATGCGTTCTCCGTTGCTGAGCACCACTTCGTGATTGGTGTAGTCGTTTACCTGCGTGTCGAGGTACACTTCTACCCCCAGTTTGTGGAGGTAACGCAACGATTTGGACGACGATTTGGGGCTCATCCCCCCCAGTAACCGTGGGGCAGCTTCGATGAGTACAAT
Source organism: Breznakibacter xylanolyticus (assembly GCF_003254275.1). Lineage (GTDB taxonomy): Bacteria > Bacteroidota > Bacteroidia > Bacteroidales > Marinilabiliaceae > Breznakibacter > Breznakibacter xylanolyticus. The sequence goes on from NZ_QKZK01000011.1 coordinate 91,546, forward strand.
GCGGATGCGGCTGGTGTCCAGTTCTCGGTATTCTTTGGGGAAGATGTGTTTCTTCATCTCGGCCAGGGCGCCGGCCACTTCGGTGCCGGTGGGCCCGCCGCCCACAATCACCAGGTTGAGCAGCTGTTGTTGCACGGCCTTGTCTTTCTCCAACAGGGCATTCTCCAGATGGTTGAGGATGCTGTTGCGCAGCGTGAGTGCTTCGGTGACCGACTTCATGGGAAAGGCTGCCGCCTCAATGTTTTTGAGCCCGAAGTACGACGTTTGTGCCCCCGCAGCCACCACCAAGTAGTCGTAATGGCAATCGCCCGAGCGGGTGTGCACCATTTTGGCCGTGGGGTCGATGCCCGTCACTTCAGTGATGCGCAGGTAAGCGTTTCCCTGACGCTGAAACAGTTTGCGCAGCGGGAATAGGATGGCGCTGGGCTCGATGCCCGCTGTGGCCACCTGGTAAAACAGGGGTTGAAACTGGTGATAATTGTTCTTGTCGATCATCACCACCTGATAATTGCTGTGGGCCAAACTCTTGGCCAGGCTGATGCCCGCAAAGCCCCCGCCCACAATGACGATGCGCTTTTGGTTGGTTTCCGGTATTTGTAGCATGTATAAATGGTTGTGTGTTTGTGTTGCTTTTCAACCACAGGAGGGGGGCATTTGTTCAATTTGAGATTTTTAAGTCTTTTGTTGTGTTTTTTGATGTATGGTGTTAAGAAGTTGATAACCAATGTTTGCATCGCCTGTTGCTGACGTATGCCTGCATTCTTTTTGGGCTTCGTATTCGCCCGGTGGTGTTGTAGCCCTTTATCTGCGTTTGTATGTCCCATGGCTTTCTGTCGCCCTGGTGGGGGGTAGGACTGATGTTTTTAGGGTTTATTGCATAAAATGACCTGTTTTTAATTAAAATAGGTTGAAAATCAGGGTGTCGACTCCCAAACTTTAACAATGAATTTTGAATATTAATACCAGTTAGATGGGGTGGCAGATATTTTTGTATCGTTATCAAAAAGGGAAAATACAAACACAAATAAAAGGTACAAAACATGAACACAAGTATGTTGAAAAGGGGATGGATGGCTTTGGTTTTTGCAGCAGTAACAGTATCGGCTTTTGCCAAAGACGATGTGGTGGTAAAAACTTATCGCAATACCGACTATGCCATTGTGTCGGCCGTGTTTGGCGAGAGCGACAACTACCGCGTGGCCATTAAAGACGATTTGGGCAACCTGATTTACCGTAGTGCCAAAATCAGCAACTCTAACATGTTTCAGCGTCTGGTTGATTTAAGTTCGTTGGCCGATGGCGTTTACCACGTGTATGTGGTGAACGATGGCAGTCGTCGCGTGAGCACCTTCGAGGTGAGCAACGGCCGTTTGGTGGAAGAGAAAAAGAACAATGCCAAAACTGATGCCGCCTTTTTGCTCCGCGGCAACGAGATGTTGTATGTGCGCCACATCAACCCCGCTAAAAGCTACTCGGTAATGGAGATCACCAACGAACGCGGCGAAATGGTTTACACCAACGAGCTCCCCGCCCGCGAAGTGTACAACGGCCTGTACAAAGTAAGCAACCTCCCCAAAGGAAATTATACCGTTTCGGTGGCCACGGGTAACCTTTCGCACCGTTATGAGTTTAGCAAATGATGATTGATTAAGTGAGTTGAATGAGACGGCGCCGGGAGGATTTCCCGGCGCCTTTTTTTTACTTAGGCAAATTTTAACCCGTCAGCAAGGGGCGGCTCTTTAGACGATGGGGTGTTTTAAAGTTATGGAAGGTGGTTCTGTTAATACTTGGCAAAGTTTTAGTGGTTCACTATTTTGTGAATTACGCCTTGATCTGTATTATCTTTGTACCGTGAAACACTTGATAATATGGTATGGACATCACATTTGATAAGGAGTATTTGCGAGAAATGTACCGTACAGGTAAAACAACCGACAAAAAGCACCGTTTTCAGTCTGCCATTATCCGCAAATACTATGAGTGATCGACTTAATGATTAATCTTCCCGATACATTGGCTTTGATGAAGTACCATTCGTTGAACTACGAAAAACTTAAAGGCGACAAATCTGGTGTGTCATCCGTGAGAGTAAATGACCAATACCGTATTGAGTTCGAAGACAAGACATTTGAAAACAAAATGATAGCTACAATATGCAACATAATCGATTTGTCAAACCATTATTAATGAAAAGTTATGATTGCTGTTCCAGGTGTTGAGCCGAATATGATTGCAAACAACCTCGAACCGTTTGAACCCACCCATCCGGGCGAAGTGTTGAAAGACGAAATTGAATATCGGCGGATTTCGCAGCGTAAACTGGCCGCTGCAATGAATGTACCTTACACCTTGCTCAACGAGGTGTTAAATGGCAAACGTCCCGTTAATACCGAATTTGCCTTGCTTATTGAAGCTGTGGTGGGTTTACCTGCCGAACCCTTGCTTAAAATGCAGGCGAGTTACAACATTGTGGTAACCAAACGCAATTCTGATTTTATGAATAAGTTAAGCAAAACTCGCAAAATGACGGCCACACTCTGATGATTGAGGGGATAATAGTCGTGTGTGTAGCCTTGATATCTAAAACCCACAGCTCCAAAACGATTCCGTTTTTGGGCTGTGGGTTTTTTATTGATGTCATAACTCCGTTCAATACAAGTCATTGATGGGCGTGAGATGATGACCGATCCTTATTTCATCCATCTTTTCCCTAGCACAATGGTCGCTTGATTTCCGTTGGTGTCGGTGAGGGAGGCCTCATTGTCACATTCCCCGTTGCCATAATTGAGCACAAAGGTGTTGTTGGCGCCGTTGGTCAGGGTCACTGTGCCGCTCACCGGAAATCGGCAGATGCGTTTGTGCAACACGTTGGCAATGGCATTGTTGTAGCTCCATCCTCTTGAGTTGCTGCCCGAAGCTGTGCCGTTGATGGTGAACTCGTCGTCCCAAATGTTTAGCGGTGTGGAGGCGCCGGCGGTCATCTCGCGTGTTTTGGTGGCCGTGCGTTTAATCCAGCTTTCATCAGTAGCAGTGATGGTCAGGTCTGATGCCCAGGCGAACGTCCAGTTTTGTATGTCATTAAGGCCTGTGTTGGTGTAGGTTTGGGTGCCTTTAATGGCGTTGTCGCTCACATAAAAGTCAGCAAAGCTGATGTTCCAAACCGAGTTGGCAATAAAGAGAGGCGCGGATTTCTCCACCACAATTTTGCCCCGAATGTTAACTGTGCGGGCATTGATCCCGCTGCCAATGGTGATGGCCGTGTTTTCACTGCCATAGTCGATGGTGATTTCACGTGGCCAAAATGACTCGCCCGTCGATATGGCTGTGACGTTGGGCAGGCTTACGGTTTTTAGTGCCGGGGCGTTGGCCGCTTCATCGTCACTGCCGGCGTGGGTCTCCACCAGGGCGTCGAGCAGGTTCGACATTTCTTCGGCCGCATCATCATCTGCCGCAATTTGTTCGTTTTGATTGATGGTTTCTTCGTCTTTGTTGCACGAGGTCATCAGCAACATGCCACTCATGGCAAGGGTTGCAAAAAGCAATTGGGTTGTTTTCATATTTCTGTGATTTAAAGCCCCCTCATCCCTCAAAGAGGGACTTCAGAGTGTTGATTTCTTTTGGGTTGAATTCGCTCATTGTCATTTTTGTGTGAATGACGATGAGTCAATACTTGTTGATAGTATTTGGATCGTTTAGTTGTGAAGAATCATGTTTGGAGTAAAGGACTCTTGAACTCTTATTCGCCTAAACTTTAAACTCCTACACTCTTACACTTTCCCCCTTTTTGGCTCGTCCATAATCAACAAACGCCGCGAAACATTGTTTCGCGGCGTTTGTAGTAGCAAATTCTTTGCCAAATTTTTATGGTTTCTCAAACACTTCTTTGACAAAAGCACGGATGTCGATGCCATCAAAGTTCCCGGATGTCATGATGAGCAGGTTCTTGTTGGTCCAGTCGATGCTTCGGAGCATGTCGAACAATGGAGCCGATTGGGTGTAGGCTTTCAGCCCGGGTTGGTCAAATGCTGTTTCTGCTTCTTGAGGGGTGAAGGGCTCCAGTCGTTTGTGTTTCATCACTTCGGGGCTGAAGTACACATAGGCGTTGTGCGCCGCCTGCATGGCATGGCGATATTGTGGTAAAAAGGCTTTGTTGAGGCTGCTAAAGGTATGCAGCTCCATGCAGGCCACCAGTTCCCGGTGGGGGTATTGCTCACGAACGGCCTGTGTGGTGGCTTTCAGTTTGCTGGGCGAGTGGGCAAAGTCGAAAAATACCGTGCTGCTTTCGCCCGTGTAGAGGGTTTGGAGGCGTCGTGCTGCGCCTTTGAAGGTGCCCATCGAGGTGAGAAAGTCGTGGTGACTCATCCCCAATGTCTCGCACATCAACATGGCTGCATGGATGTTTTGAAGGTTGTGCGCTCCAAACACCGGGGTGCAATAGTCGCGTCCTGCCCATTGTAGGATGGTGTTGCCGTTTTCCACCCGATGGGGGATGCCGCGGTAGGCCACGGTTTGGATGCGATGTTGCTGTTTGGATGCGATGGCTTGCAAGTGCTCATCGTCTCCATAATAAATGAGCGTGCCGCCATCGGCAATGGTGTCGGCAAACATCCGGAACTGCTCCACGTACCCATCAAACGTTGGAAATACGTTGATGTGATCCCATGCCACGCCAGTGAGAATGGCCACCTGCGGTTTGTACCACAAGAATTTGGGGCGCATGTCGATGGGCGACGACAGGTATTCGTCCCCTTCGAACACAGCTACCGGTGCTTTGGCCGTGAGGCTCACCATGGTGTCGAAGCCTTCGAGCTGGGCACCCACCATAAAGTCAAAGGCCTTTTGATGATGTGCAAGGGCGTGCATCACCATCGACGTGACGGTGGTCTTACCATGACTGCCACCCACCACGGCGCGCACTTTGTCGGTGGTTTGCGTGTACAGATACTCGGGGTACGAATAGACCTTCAGCCCCATGTCTAGGGCTTTTTGCAGCTCGGGGTTGTCGCCACGGGCGTGCATGCCTAAAATAATGGCATCGAGCGAATCATCTATCTTTTCGGGATGCCAGCCCGGTTGTTGTGGCAGCAGCCCATGTTGGGCAAGCCGGCTTTTGGATGGCTCAAATATCTCATCGTCACTGCCGGTGACGTGGTATCCTTTTTTGTGGAGGGCGATGGCCAGATTGTGCATGGCACTTCCGCCAATTGCGATGAAATGGACGCGCATGAGGTGGGTTATGTGTTGGTGGTTGTTGCTTTGGGTTGTTCGGCACATGCCGCCGAGGTTTGTTTGACTATCAGTAATTTGCCGGGAGCAAAGGTGTAGATGATGCCGGGAAGCGCCACTACTACTGATATTAGGTAAAATATAAGGCTCAAAGCCACAGCATGGTTGGCGTTGAGGTTGAGTATTTCAGCGCCTTTGAGCAGGGTTAGTTCCCGGGCTCCGATGCCGCCCAGCGTGATGGGTACCGATGCGGTGATGGCCGAGAGCAGGAACAGGAAGATAAAATCGTCGCGATGTCCCACCACCTTGGCGCCCATGGCTTCGAGAATCAGCATGGCCGACACCACCTGAAGTCCCTGAATGAGCAGTGACCAGGCATTGACTTTCCAAAATGCCGCCGTCAATGGGCGATTGAATAGATAGAGGAACAGAAAGTAACCCACGCCAACGGTTGGGATCAGTGCCCAAAACCATCCTTGGTAGGGTAATTCGTAGTTGATAAAATAGACCAACGCCAGCAAATAAACCAGGATAACCGACAATCCGCTGAGCCGGTCGGCCAGGATGGCTCCGATGAGTCGTTTGGTCGGGGTTTTTATGTATTTGTGGATGAGGAATACTTTGTAACCGTCGCCTCCCACGCCACCCGGTAAAAAGATGTTGTAGAAAAGGCCCATCCAGTACAACTTGATGTTGTTGGTGCTCTCAATTTTCAGGGGGAGATGCTTAAACAGGGTGTTGAGTCGCAAGGCGGCAATGAATTGTGAGGCCACGTAGGCCATGATGGCTGTCCCTATAAGCCAGTAATTGGTGCTGCGGGCAGTTGACAATAATGTTTTGGTGTCGATTTTTGTGGCCAAGTACCATATGGCCAGCGACGAGATGCCAACTTTTATAAGCGTTTTGAAGGTCTTGACCAATCGGGGGGATAACTGCATAGACGATACTCTCATGAAATAGCTGTCAAAAATAGCAAAAACCGCAACGTTTTTGCTTTTATGCAATCACGCTGCGGTTTTTTTCAACCAAATTCCAAATTTATGATTTTCTTTCTTTAAGATAAGACGTATGGCGATGAGACAGATGATGAAAAGATGAGAGACTTTTGGATCTTTTGTATTCGTCTCTTAAGTCTCATCTGTCTGTCTTTAGTCTATCAATCTTATTGTCTAAATTTTGGATAAAGCAAATCAAATTGTGGGCTCTATGTCGATATCTATGGGTAAACAAAACATGAAAGCTCGAAATCAAGCAAGGTAATTAAGCCGCCTTCGGAAAATGACGTTAAGAAAATCATATGCCTGAGCGTTAAAAAATATGCGCTGTTTGAGCTTGCGAGTTCGCAGATTTTAGAGAAGGCCTATGATTTTTAGCCATTTTACGTCAGCGGCGGCCTTTTTTGCTTACTTTTTGGGGCTGTAGCCAAAAAGTAAGAGCCCGCCCGGCTTGAGGGCACGAAATAATGGTTTGTGTAAAATATTCCTATGATTACTAATACAAATTAGATTAGAGCTAAATTGTGACTATTAAAAAATGGAGTAGGCAATGGTCAAGCCAGCCATCACCACCGACACCATGGTCATCAGTTTTATTAAAATATTGAGCGAGGGGCCGCTGGTGTCTTTAAAGGGATCACCCACAGTGTCGCCTACCACAGCGGCTTTGTGTGTGGGACTTCCTTTGCCTCCATAATTGCCTTTTTCGACATATTTTTTTGCGTTGTCCCATGCGCCACCCGAGTTATTGAGCATTACCGCCAGGGTAAAACCGGCTGTCAACCCACCGGCCAATAAGCCAATGACGCCGGCCACACCCAGCAGAATACCCACCGCTACCGGCACTATAATGGCCAATAACGACGGCAGCAACATTTCGCGTTGCGCGCCACGGGTCGAGATGTCCACGCAGCGAGCATAGTCGGGCGTTGCAGTGCCTTCCATGATGCCTGCGATGTCGCGGAACTGTCGGCGTACTTCATCTACCATGGCTCCGGCAGCTCTGCCCACTGCTTTCATGGTCATGGCACAGAATAGGAAGGCCATCATGGCACCCAGAAACATACCCCCCAGCAGCAGTGGGTTCATCACTGAAAGATCATAATAACTCACGAAATCACGTATTGAGGCTTCTTGAATTGACGTGATGTCGGATGCCTCTAAAAAGGCACTTAGTTTTTCAGGGGTTTTGCTCAGCCATATTTTTATCTCTTCGATGTAAGCAGATAGCAGTGCCAGAGCTGTCAGAGCTGCCGAGCCAATGGCAAAGCCTTTGCCGGTGGCTGCGGTGGTGTTGCCCAGCATATCTAAGGCGTCGGTGCGTTCGCGTACTTCTTTGGGCAGGTGAGCCATTTCGGCATTTCCGCCGGCGTTGTCGGCAATGGGGCCAAAGGCGTCTGTGGCCAGCGTGATGCCCAGGGTGGCCAACATGCCTACAGCTGCGAATCCAATGCCATACACGCCCCGTGAAAAGGCTCCTGCCTCGGTTGAAAATCCGCCTGCGAATCCATAGGCGGCAATGATACCCAGAACAATGGTGATGACCGGAATCCAAGTGGAGTACATTCCCACAGCGATGCCATCGATGATGGTGGTGGCCGGTCCTTGTTGGGCTTGTTTGGCGATGCCCTTGGTGGGGCCGTATTCATCCGATGTAAAATATTCGGTGGCTTGTCCGATGATTACCCCGGCAACCAAACCGGCTACCACCGATCCAAACACACCCCAACTAATCCATTCAAGCCAGGCGAGTGCCCCAACGCCAGCCAAAATGAACACCGAGCTGCCACCTGTGCCCAGTAGTAAAGCGTTAAGCAGATTTTTCTGTGTGGCCGATTCTTTGGTGCGAACCATAAAGATGCCAAGGATGGAGAGCAGGATGCCGATGGCCGCTACAATCATAGGAGCCAACACGGCTTGCATTTGTGCTTGATCGGAAATCAAAGGCAGGGTGGCTCCCAATGCTGCTGTTGCCAAAATGGATCCGCAATACGATTCGTACAGGTCGGCACCCATGCCGGCCACGTCACCCACGTTATCGCCCACGTTGTCGGCAATGGTGGCCGGGTTGCGAGGGTCATCTTCTGGGATGCCTGCCTCTACTTTACCCACCAGGTCAGCGCCCACATCGGCCGCTTTGGTGTAAATGCCACCCCCCACGCGGGCAAAGAGTGCCTGTGTGGAGGCGCCCATCCCGAAAGTGAGCATGGTAGTGGTGATTTCAATGAGTTTTTGATGGTCGGTGGTGCCCTCGTGCACAAAGGTCAGCCCCATGAAATGCATGCCACTGGCCATGTGTTCGGGTGTGAAAATAACTTTGGTCAGGAACAGAAACCAGGCGGCAATGTCGAGCAAGCCAAAACCCACGACCACGAGCCCCATGACAGCCCCGCTGCGGAAGGCCACCTGAAGGCCTTTGTTGAGCGAGATCGAAGCGCCTTGTGCCGTCCGTGCCGAAGCATTGGTGGCCGTCTTCATTCCAAGATAGCCGCATAGTCCCGAGAAAAAGCCCCCCGTGAGGAATGCGATGGGGACAAACGGGTTTTGTACCCCCATGTACGCCAGTACGGCCAAGATGATGACCAGGATGAGGAACACTTTCCCCACCACGGTGTATTGTCGCCTCAAGTAGGCCATGGCGCCCTCGCGAACGTATTGGGCAATTTCTTGCATGCGTGGCGTCCCTTCCGACGACTTCATCATGGTTTTGTAAAAGTACCAGGCAAAAATCAGCGCCACCAACGACGCTGCAGGTACCAGCCAGAAAATTGAGCTAATCATACTTTTTTAAGATTTAGGTTTATAAAAGATCATCTGATTTATTAGAATTGAGTGCTGTATTTGTTTGTTTTACAGCGCTTTTGTCTCTTGTCATTTGTTCGATTGCAAGAGATTAATGGATGTGAAGGCGATGTCGCGGCATCTGATACTGTGCCTGTGAATGCAGCGTATACTGTTTGTCAACAGCCACTCATGTAAATAAATGAGCATAGAAGCAGGAATGTGATCATGCATGACAAGGGTAGTTGTCTTGTTAAACGTAATGAGTAAGACCCTGGGCGTTCCTGCACTGCTCTCCTTGTCTTGTATTGCCCTCGGGTTTTCGAAGATAGTGATTTGAGGGGAATAAACAAATGGATTGTTTACAAAAATTAATGATTTGCGGAAGTGTTAGCCCGATAACGAGTATTTCGATGTTATGATTGTTGTGGGAATGAAAAAAACGAAAAAATTTTACGATGAAATGCATTGGGGAATAATTAATATATATATTTGTATGGTCAAACCTTTAACTTAAATTGGAATGAAAAAGTTTGTTTTGTTTTTTGCCCTTGTGTTGGGCTTGTCAACATTTGCAGTTGATGCCAGTGCGTCATTTAAAATTGACGACAATCAGGTAGAATCGTTGTTTGCTGCCGCAGATGAGGTAAGTACAAGCATGATGTTTGATGCTTTGGACATGTCAGCCAATGCTTCCACTGCTACTATTTCAGCAGGAAAAGATCCTTTGGTTGCTATCTTGCTTGACTTCTTTTTGGGTGGTTTAGGAATTCACCGTTTCTACTTAGGTACTAAGACGATGACCGGTATCGGTTACATCTTGACTTGTGGAGGTATTTTCGGTCTGGTGCCTTTGATTGACTTGATTGTATTGGCTGTCAATTATGATGACATTAGTCAGTTTGTAGATAACCCCAAGTTTTTCATGTGGTAATTTGCAGTTTTGTTGACGCAAAATTTATTAAAAAAGCAGGTTGTTTATTGCAGCCTGCTTTTGTCTTTGTTTGTAGTAAATGATTGACATTTGATTGTTATGAAACATTATTGCTGCGTGTTAATTTTATCGATGTTGATTGCTTCCATGGGGGTGAGCTCTGCGCAGTTGTTAAATTCTGCTGTATCTGCCGATGTAACACACCAAATTTTGCAAAAAGGTAAGGTGATGACTGTTAAATCGCAAACGCTCTATGATGGTAAAAGTGATAAAATTGTATGCCATTATTTTAATCCGAAGGAATTTTATAAAACGGTTAATAATAAGGGTGAAATGCGAATATATTTTCCGAAAGATAATACGGTCTCGTATACGCAGAATAACCATTATTCAAGTAATAATGAGTTGATGTACTATTTTGTGAATAATAAAGTTGATGATCTGGGTCTAAAAAGTGAAGGATTTAAAGTGAAAAGTACAAATTATAAAGACGATCATTTGGTTGTTACATGGGAAGCTCCGGTTCATCTGATGCCAGTAAAAGAAGTGGATGTTGTTTTTGAAAATTATCTTCCTATCTATTCTGAATATAGGGGAGTGGATGGTAAAGTTTTGAAAAAAATATATTACTACCAGTATTTTTCGTGCCCGGAGTTTAATTTTCCTCAAAAAATCACCGAAGTATCTTTTGATGCAAGTCCTGATTCTATTTTGAAGCGAACAACTTATTCAAATATCAAGATCGGTAATCAGGTTGATCGTACTTTGTTTAATTTTGAAATCCCTGCAAATGCTAAGAAGGTCGATTAAGCGTTGTTGTTTTAGTATTTTTTTTGCTTTTTCTTTCATTTCTTTGGGTGCTCAAAATTCATCAGAATCAACAATTTCTTCGTTGAGTGATTTAATCATTCAGCGTAATCGTATTGATTCATCTGAAGTTGCATTGGTGTATAACAAGAACCGCGATTTTTATTTAAAAGGGGAGCCTTTGTCCAGAAAGTTAAATCCGTTGAATTGGTTTTTTGGGGGTATGCTTTATTTTTATCAGGAGGTTTTATCTAATCAGTTTTCTGCTGATTGTTTGTTTTATCCAACGTGTTCCGAGTTTTGTAAACATGCAATGCGGCGTCATGGATTAATTCGAGGCTTGTTATTGACCTCAGATCGTGTTGCGCGTTGCAATCAAATTTCTCAGTCTGATTTGCATCCGATGAAATTTGATGAGAAGAAACGGCGTTTTTTTGATGGTGTTGAATTGTATGATGGTCACAATGGTTGTAAGCTGAAGGAATGAGTCTGATTCGTTTATTATTTTTTGGTGTTTTTCTTGCCGGGACTTATTTGTCTTTAAGCGCACAGAAGGATGATTTGGCTTTTGTTGATTTTTTAGTACAGAAGGGTTCCTATCGCGAGGCTATTTTTGTTTTAAATAAAATGCCTTATGAATCATTCTCTCAAACGAGATTAGATTCTCTTAATTATTTTAAGGGATGGGCGTATTATTCGGTAAAAGAGCTTGATTCGTCTTCTGTTTGTTTGGGGCTGGTTTCTCAAGGAGCAGTTATGTATTCTAAATCCAGTCTTTTTAGTGCATATAATCGCATGCATTTAGGGCAACTTGGCAAGGCAAAAGAACAACTTTCTTTTTATAATCCTTCATCACATCAGGATTCGTTAATGAAAATGTATCTGACATGTGGTATGGAGCTCTTAAGCCGAAATTATAAAGGATATCATCAACATAGGCAGCAGCTTGATTGTGGCTTTTATGGATATGTTGATGAACTAACAAAAATTGATGCCATTGCATCTCGTCTTCAAGTGCATCGACCTAAATCGGTTTTTTGTGCCGGATTGATGTCAGCGTTGGTTCCCGGAAGTGGTAAGATTTATTTAGGTAGAACCGGACAGGGCATATCTTCAATGTTGTTGGTTACTGGTCTCGGTTTGGTTACAGCCGAAAATATCCGCAAACGAGGAATGGAATCTTTTGCTTCCATTTTTTTCGGAACTGTTTTTACAACATTTTATGTTGGTAATATTTTGGGGACTGTAAAATTAGGTGCAATTGTTAATCAGGAGTTTAATGCTGAAAATGATGCGAAAATTCTTTTCAATCTTCATATCCCTCTGCGTAATTTATACAATTGATGTTCATTCGCAGTCATTGCCAGTCTTTAATCGTGTTGATTCGTTGATGCTTGCAGGCAGTTTTTTTCAGGCCTCAATTGAATGCGATCGAGTGATGTTTAATTCCGATTCGATGGAACTGAATCGCATTGCCTTATTGAAAAAAGCGTATGCTCAAAAATCAATGGGGAATTACGAGAAGGCTATTGAGTTGTTGACTCAGTTTCGTCCGGCCAATAATCATCAGGATAGTTTATGGGTCGTAAAATTTTCCGAATTGGCATTGTGCCATTTTTTAGATAAAAATTTCGAGAGTTCGTTGGCTGCTTTGGCTGGTATCCGGAATGAATCAATAAAATCAGAACAATTTTATGATATACGCTTGTTGAAGATTGTGAATTTGAATAGTCTTTATCGTTTTGAAGAAGCCAAAGAATTGATGGAAAGTGCTTTTGTTGATTGCCATCTTGACTGTTCTCAGGTTGATATGATATACCGGAAAAGGTATCTACCTAAAAGACGAAATCCAGAAACAGCCAAGAATTTGTCTATGATCATTCCTGGTTCAGGTCATGTTTATTCGGGACGATTCGGCGAAGGGGGAATTAATTTTCTGCTCAATGCCGGGGCTTTGTCTTTTGGTGTTTACCATATTTATTATGGATATTTTTTTTCAGGATATGTCATCGGGTTTACCCTACTTCATAAATTTCATTCCGGAGGAATGCATCGTGCTGAAATATTGGCTGAAGCAAAAAACTTGAGAGACATGACCCGTTTTAATGAATCCGTTATAAATTGTTTTAATAGAAATCGGAAAATTGTTTTAATGGATTAATCAAAACTCCGGCCTTCTCAATATCTCTGCATATATCACCGCCTGTCGTATGTCAATGTTCTTGTCCACGGCCAGGCGTCCTTCCTGGGCTTCTTCCACTTCGAGTGCTTTGGATGGGGTGGCACGTTCAGGTCGTGCTTGATCGGGTGAGTCGTAAGTGAAGTAATCGGCACGCACAAATGATCTTGGTGTATTGGATGGGGTGGGCGCCGGTTGGGGTGTCGCTTGGGGCTTAGGTTCTTCGTCTTCTTCCTCGGTGTCGTTGAACCAGTCCGCATATGTGGGCGCTTCATCGTCGTCAGGGCGAGGCGTCGGTGGGATGCCGGCTTGTGCTTTCTTTTTGTTTTGTTTGATGATGCTGGCCACAATGGCTATGATCATCACTATAATGTACACGTAATCACCGAAGTTTTTCATACGGATTGTGTTTATCGGGTGTTTGGGTTCACTAATTTAAAGTAAACCTTTTTTAAATCAAAATCCTGACGTTGTTCGGCATCGTTCAATTGTTGTTTGAACGATGTCAATGATGGTTTGGTCATCCGGGCTCACTTGTTTAAAAATATCGATGAGCAGTTCCTCGGTCATCTTCATGAAGTCTTCCTCGCGGGGTAAGATGACCACGCCGGCCAAGTCGACCGAAGCAGGGCTGATGACCATTTGTTCACTGCCAGTTGCCTCGTATTGGCGGGGGCGGTGAGCCGTACGTGGCAGTATATGCACCACCCAACGGTCGGTGTCGTAATGGCAAAGCAGGTTCATCATTGGTTCTTCCAAGTCGGGTTGACGTGCTTTTAGTGTGTTACAGAAGCAGTGAAAGAGATGCGCCAGCTTTTTGGGGCAGTGGCTTTCCATGCTTATGATGCCTCGTAAGTAGCCCTGCCATGGCCGTATGGTAACCTCATGTATGTTTTCGGAGAGAAGGGTCCATTGGCCGATTCGGTAGTCTGCTTCCAAAGGTAGAAATCCCTTATTGCCCGCCTGAAAGTGAAGGTGATCCGGTGCCGATGCCCCACAGCGTGGCCCGTTGTAAAAGATGACCATTTCGGGAAACATCTTAGCCAACCCCAGTATCGACGCAAATGAGTGTGCAATGCGTTGCGGTTCGTGCGTTAGGGTGGGAATGGTAAGGTGTTGATCGAAAATGGGATAAGGGTTCACCAACAACTGGAAGCCATCGGGCAACGACAGGCGCTTTTGCTCGAGTGGCAGATTGTCGGGACACAAAAAGCAGCGACGTGCTTGGATGCTTGACGCATCAACTTTGGCGGCTGTAGATGCAATCCGGTGCGGGTTGTATTGCAGATGAACGGTGACACCCGCTGGCGTGAGGGTGCGGCGACGAATTTGTTGTAAGGCTTGGTAGTTGTAGTGGGCTAGGGGCCAGCTTGATAGTTGCTGATGTAGGAATTCAGGTAGGGGTGGATGAGGCATTCTGTTGATTTTAGGTGTGCAGAGTAGCTTATTGAGTTGTCACAATAGTTGCTTGGATTCAGTGAGGAAATTCAAATTTTTGTCATCGTGAATCATTTAGATAAAGAGAAAAAGACGATTTAAATTTAACCGATGATGAGATGACGAAAGGAAATAGAGCTTTTATTTAAATAGGCATAATGAAACGACGATTAATTGCAGTGTGATTAAAATATGTTTAGATGTATGGGGTGAATGGTTTTAATTAAGTTGTTTATCTTTTTTTTAATAATGTATAAAACACTAATCCTTTGTTTGTTAGTTGATATCTTTGCTTTGAGCTTTTAGGCTTATCCGGGATAGTCCACTCAATTAATCCATCTTCACGCAGTTTGTTAATGATATGGTACAACTGTCCGGAAATGGTTTTTTGACCTAAGACGGTAGATATATCTTGAGTTGACAATGTTCCCGTTGATAAAAAACTTAATACTTTACTATAGAGGGATTCTTGGTGTAACTCCTGCTGTAGCACCCACTGCAACTCCTGCTGCAACTCCTGCTGCGGCTCCTGCTGTGGCACCCACTGTGACTCTGTCTGTTTTTTTTTAATTTCTTTGTTAATTATTTGATTGTATGGTTTTTTGCTATTTTTGTTAGGCTTTTTTTCCCATAGACATTGATCATCGTTGATTATGTTGTTAGGTTGAGTTTCGCTTGTATATGATTGAGGACGAAAAAACTCTACGTCAAAAAAATCATTTTGCTCTGTTATTTTTGGTTTTTGTAACCCTTGAGCTAAGCAGGTGTTGATAATCCTGTTAATACCGCTGCCCCATTGTTCAATTAGTCCAAGTTCTTTAAATACATGAGCAACGGTTCTGTTTCGTACCTCGCTTCTGCCATTCAATGCATCATCCATTGTTATTCCGAAAGGCAATCCACCTGGCGATACAATGTTGACAATATCGTCGTATATGCCCACTTTTATATCACGGCCTTGGTTGATGTAGTCTCGGTGGACTAAGGCATTGATTAAGGCTTCACGTAAGGCCGGTACCGGGATTTCATAAGTGTCGGTACGATAAAGTCCGTTGATTTCACCCTTTAGATTGATGTGGTTTAGAACAAAACTTTGAATGTTTTCTAATATTGTGAATATATCGCCGTTGTACTCTTTTTTGTCGGTAAAAACGGACATCGTGTAGCCTTTAAATCTGGCGCATTTTACAGTGCAGTGAACAAATTTCCCTAATAAAATCATCAAAGCATGAGTTGGATATGTTTTGCCGTTCTCTGTCTTAATGAGTTTTAAGTTCTCCAGTTTCTCCCTGTTTAATGGCTTGTGGATGCTTTCAAAACGTTGGGTCAATGAGGTAATGTCGAGTTGATCAAGGGTCGTTTCATAACAGATTTCTTCATCGAAGCTGATGTGTCTTTTTTGACGTTCAAGCTCGGCAATTGTTTCTAAATCTGCTAATCTGTTGGTGGCACCGATGCGCACGTAGGTTCCATCGGCTTTACCCTGGCTCTTAATAAAGTAGGGTTTTAGGTTGCCACGTACAACTTCAATCACCAGTACTAGCTTCCCTTTAATATTTACGCTATAAATTTCAGGATTGATGCCAGGGGTGCAATTGTCGGAAATTATTGAAGCTATTTTGTCTTGTAAGTTGAATAATTCGTTGTCGTTAATTCCAATAATTTGCCGGTTATCGTTTACACCTATAATCATTTTTCCCCCACTGGTATTTGCGAAAGCTGTCACCGTTTTGGCTATGTGTTCGTTCTTCGGCAGCTTTTCCTTCAATTCCAGCGTTTTGCTTTCTCCTTTATCAATCTGTTCTGTCAGTTTCATGGGGTGCTGATTTCAGTATATTGATGTCTGTACAAAGGTGGGTTTAATCAGCAGCTTTTGTCAAGTGATATAATGACTTTTCTGTATTTTATTCGTCCGCATAAAGGGTGTTGGAGATAGTCTGTTATTCAAATTTATCACTTCCCATTTATCCTTATTCTAGCTTCCAATTCAATGGTTCTGATTCGGTCTTTGTAGGTGTTGTAGGTGTTTATTTTGTCGATATCCAGGGCTGCGTCGGAGTTATCGTCCCAGCGACGGCACAAATAAAGAGGCTCGTAGATACGCCCGATTTGAAACTGACGGCTGATGCGAAGCCCCACGGCATAGTCCTCGCCGTAACTCACGTTGGGAATCATCATCTCTCGCAGGATGGGCGTGAAAAAGGCACGTGGTGCTCCCAGTCCGTTGATACGCAGGGCGTTGTTGCGGCCGTTGTCGGGTGTCCACTCGCGGTGGTCGATGAGACCGGGCGGGATGGGTTCCAGGTTGAAGTTCACCATCTGGTACGATCCCACCACCATGGCGCACTGTTGCTCGTAAAAGGCATTGACGATGTGTTGCACCACATTTTCGTCGATATAGAGGTCGTCACTGTCGAGCTGGATGGCGAATCGGCCGCAACGGGCATCATTCACGGCCAGGTTCCAACATCCGCCGATGCCCAGATCGTGTCGTTCGGGCGTGAGATGCACGATGCGGTTGTCGTTTTTTGCCAGTTCGCTTATCAATAGGCCAGTGTTGTCGGTCGAGTGGTTATCGACCACGATGAGGTTGAAGGTGAAGTCGGTTTTTTGGATGAGCACAGATTTAATGGCATCGGCAATGGTCTTTTCGCGGTTGCGCACAGGAATGACCACAGAGGCTTCCACGTCGAAAGACGGTGTGTCGAGTACCGGCGTAGTGAAATCAGGCTTGAGCCAGCCCCCGATGGCTTGGAGATGCTTGTTGCAAGCGGCTTCCATTTCTATTTGGACCTCGCGGTTGCGTGGGTTTACGTAATCGAACTGTTTCTCCCCGCTGGTGCGACGATCGGTTTCGAGTGTGGTGCAAAGGAATTCGGGTACGCGCACCATGGCACTTTGTCGAGATAAGCCCAGACGAAGCTCGTACAAGCCTGAGTAATGATGCGTTGCGGTCAGTTCTTGGGCTGCAGACTTCAACATTTTTGTGTTGATCAGCCACAGGGGGCCAAAGTTGAAGTCATCGCGCAGGCTCCCCTTTTGATAGTCGATGACCGGGCAGGGCTGGATGCCATTCTCTTTTTCGATGCGGTAATCGCCATAAACCATGGCTGCATCTATGTCGATTGCCACCTGAAGCATCCGCGCCAGTGCCTGATAGCCGAGGGAGATTGGCTGGGGGGTGGTGACGATGAGCGCATAGGGTGTCTGAACCATTTCAGCCATCCTTATGATGGTTTTGCTACTCCATAAATGGTTGCAGATGATGTGTTTCGCGGTGGTGCTATGGGTTGGAGAGATCAGTTGTATGGTTTCTTTTACGATGCCCGTTTGATTTAGCTGTGAGGTCATCATCGCATCGTTATCGGTGCCCGATGCCGGAAAAAAAACGGTGATGGGGGTTGTCATGTCTGTTGAAATCAAGGTTTGATATATTGTTGTAAAAATATGACATTTTCGGACTAAACGCCATGCCCGAAGGATACATTCACGGTTGAATATGGTCAGGGGATGGGCAATGCATTTTTATGAAGTCCGTTGACCGCCTGCTTCAATAGCTGTGCGAAGTTTGTTATGAACCTCTTTGCGTTTCAGCGCTTGGTTTGAATCCCACTTTTTTACCATCCCGAAAATAGATTTACTCCAAACCGTCCTTCCCTAAATTCCTTCTGATAAAATGGGAACGCAAAGTAGGGTTCCACGACGAGCAAGCCATATAGGTTGATGCGGTATCCCAGTCCTGTGCTGAACACTGGGACACGTTTTTGCGGGTCGTTGGTGGTTAGGCTCCATATCGGATGCGCCGTTCTGTTCCACGCCAGTCCGGCATCCACAAAAAAAGCCAACTCGCTGTAAAGGCTGTACGACCGCACTACCGACACCTCAGGAGGGCCGGTGAAAGGCACTCGCCATTCGGCGTTGGTCACCAGAATTCGTGACCCCAGCAACTGGCTGATACCCACCGACTGTTGATCTATGTCGTCGTTGTTGTAGTAACTTCCGCTTTCGTAGCCCCGAAGGTACCAGGGGTAGCCCATGTAGAGGTTCATCAGTCGTTTGTCCTGACTGTCGGAGCCGTAGCGCCCGTAGTGGTAGGTTCGCAGGGCTATGCACGACGGGTTGAGGAACCAATATTGGCGATAGTCCACCGAAAAGGTTTGCATATCCAACCCAAAGAGGTAACGCTCGGTTTGAATGCGCAGGCGCCGACCTTCGTTGGGTGATGCCAGCCCCATTTTGGCGTTGTCAATCACGATGGCGGCGTCGAGGATGGCCACGCGAAAACCGGGGGGCGACTCCACCGGCTCGGTTTTAGAGTAATAAATGTCGTTGTACGAGGTAACGTTTTTAATTTTCTCGTCGCGATAGCTGTACCAAGCCCAGGCAATGCCCGATTCCACCCGACGCGTGCGGCTGAAGGGATAGAAGGCAAAGAGTGACAGCTTGTCCTCAAAAGTTCTACGGAACAGGTAGCTGAGACTTTTGGTTTGCGTGCCGTCATCGGCCGTTTCGGTCTCGTAGGTGAGTGATGCCGTGGGGTAGGGGATGTGCGAAAGACTCACCCCTTTTTTTAGACGACTTTGTTGGTTGACGTAGGCCACCTGGCCACCAAAATCGTAAATTTCGCCATTGATGCTCACTCCCGAGTAGAGCATGTGCTGCCCCAGAATGTCGCTGAAGAGCGCCTCCACGCTTCCGGCCATGCCTGTGCCAAAGCGGCCGGCCATCACCCCTGCCGACACGTTGCCCAGGTAATCGAGTTTGAAGTGGCGACGGATGGGCGCTATCGAAAAGCTGTCGGGAACCAGGTGGTGGGGGCGGTTCCTAAAGTAGAGGTTGTTCTCAACCTGCGACAGGTGTTGTGTGTAAGGCATTAACCGCAAATCTTTGTAGTTGGTGGTGGCGGGTGTCGATGCCACTGACATCTGTGCCAAGCGGTTGTAGGTGGTTTTAAAGAGGGTGAATCGTCCGTCCCACAACATGCAGTACACCAGCGTGTCGCCGGCTGTGGTGAGGGCGGGTGAAAACTCGGTGGCTCCGCAGATGCCTGTGGGATAGTCGGTGAGCTGGCGCAGTGCCCGGCTTTGTGTGTTGATGCTGAACAGGTTTCGTCGCCCGTCGCCATCGGAAAGGAACACCACATCGTGTCCCCCGTTCATAGGCAGCGGGTTGACGTTACGAGCTCCGTCGAAGGTTTTGTAAACTGTGATTTGACCATATTTCAGGTCAATGGTGGCGATGTTTGTGTAAGGGAATCCCACATTGATTTGCCCCGGAGCCGGCATTTCGGTGGTAAAAAACAGGCGGTTCCCATCGGCACTCCAGGCAGGCATGATGCACGACCCGCGCCCGAGGGTGAGGTTGGTCAGTTGCCGATTGTTGACGTGCCACAAATAGAGGTCGCTCACCCCTTGATGAAGTCCGGCAAAGGCAATGGTGGTACCATCGGGACTCCAGGCCGGGTAGCCGATGGCGTCGATGTCCGGTATTTCTATTTGATGGTCAATTTTATCCTTGTCGATGTTGTAGCACAGCAGCACAGTTTTGCCCTTCACGAATCCCACAAAGGTGAATGTCCGTCCGTCGGGACTCCAGGTGCCCGAAGTTTGCAGCATGTTAAGGGCGTCGATGTGGTCGTAGCGAGTGGCGGTGAAAATGCGGCGCATCACCTTGCCGGTTTTTACATTAGCCAAAAAAAGGTCGAGGCTGAAGAGATCCCGTTCGGACATAAAGATGATGTGTTGGCCGTCGGGGCTCAGTGACGGTGCCAGGTTGTAACGCCCGCTCTCGCCCTTGGCCAGCAGTCGTTCGCCCACGATCGAGAAGGTGGTGTCGGCCTGACGCGTGAGTAGTTGCTTGCGCAGGGCGCTCTCCCAGTTTTTCGACAGACTGTCGCTGCTGATGCCCAGTACTTCGCCAATGGAGGCCGGGAAGCCCTTGTTGGCCGTTTCGCGAAACAGGCGATTGATGTACTGCTCGCCATAGGTGGCAGCGATATATGCCCAAAAGGCATGGCCAAACCGGTAGGGTGAGTAAGTGGGGTTGAAGGTGAGTTTTTCGAGTGAGGGGAAGTTGCGGCTAATGAGCGCGTCGCGCATCCACAGGGCTGTGTGGCTGCTCACGCTCCCGATGGATAGGTACTCGGCCATGCCCTCAATCATCCACAGGGGGATGTTTTGAATGGCTCCCAGGCTCAGGTTCTCCGACTCGGTGATGATATGGTACTGAAAAGCATGCACCAGTTCGTGGCCAAGCACGTGGTCGGTCTCCTGCTGCGTGAAGGCCAACGGGAACACCACGCGCCGTTTGAGGCCTTCGGTGACGCCGCCCACGCCCACATCTATCTGGCTCATGATGGCCGTGGTTTGCTGAAAGTCGGCGTGGTTGGTGTACACAATCACCGGGTTGCGCCGCTTGAACGTTTCGGCAAACACCCCGCTGTGGTAGAAATACCATTTCTCGCAATCGGCCGCCATTTGGTTCAGCAAGATGCTGTCGGTGAGGTAATGGTATATCTCGAAATGGGGCGTTTGATACAGCTCGTAATTGAGTTGCTTGTAGATGGGCTTGTTGGTGCCGAAGTATTGCGCGTTTGCCGATAGCATCATTATGCCCCACAGGGCAACCGTCAGGACTATCAATTTTTGTCGGTTTGGGGACATGAGTGGCGCATGGGGTGTTAATACAAAAATAAACAAAGTCGTCAATTACAACACGAAATGTTAGGTCGCTCCCCTGGATCTAGTTTTTTCACGTTGTTTAGGATTAAGAATGAGGTCGTTCAGTTCTGTTCTGTGAAAAATGATTAAAAAGTATTGTGTTTTGAAAAAATACAATCAGTAATATGTATTAACATTCATTAATATTGATGTGTTCTTAATACACTTACTTATTTACTTTTTTAAATCTTTTTGTCATGAAAAAATTCTACGCGTTATCAATGGGGCTTCTGCTGGGGACAGCGGGGGCGTTTGCTGCTGATTTGAGTTTGGGCGATTTTGAGGATCAAAGTCTTAGTTCTTGGGGGAATTGGGGTGGAGCAAATACCATCGTTGCTAATCCTTATTCGAATACCGAAAATTCATCTTCATATGTTATGAAGTATGTTCCAGCAGCTGAATGGAATGGTATTTCCTTGTCAAAATCGGGTGTCGTTAATGGCGATTTTATTTCAGTTAATGTTGATGTTTATTGTGAAGAAGATGTAACTATTCAGATGATTTTAAATGGCTCAGCTTCTAAAGGGGCTGATTATGTTGCGTCAAAATCAATTCCAGCTGGTGCTTGGTATCATTTATGTTTTGATATCAATGCATTAACACTTCGAGATTATGGGGGGCTTGTTTTTCAAAACAGCGTTGTATCTACTATTTACTTTGACAATATTAGAATTGTTTCTGGTACGCCAGACTTGTCGAAAAAAATGTTGATGAATTTTGAAGAGGGTTTGATTGATTCTTGGGGTAGCTGGCAGCCTACAACTCCTACCATTGAAGCGAATCCTGCAATAGGAGCCGTAAATGGTTCAGCAAAGAGTGTGAAGTTGGTTACCACCGACGAGTGGGGTTCATTGAAAAAATGGTATGGTTCTATTTTTATTTCGGCTAAGCCATCAAAACTTAGCGTTAAAGTGTATGCATCTGTTGCATCTAAAGTGAAATTACAGATGGATAATCCTGTTGTGGCATTAGAGACTGCTACTATAGAAAAATTTTTGTCTGTTGCAAATGCCAGTGAATGGACTGTATTAGAGTATGATTTGAGCGAATTATCATATTGGGAATATAAACAGTTAGCATTTCAACCGGAGAAAAATGGGACATTTTATTTTGATGATATTACTGTTTATTATAGTTCCGGGAGTAGTGAGGTTATTGAGATTAAATCACAAATGCAAGCGGAAATATTTACTTGCGATAGCTCCATCTCCATCCTCAACTCCGAAGGTGCTTCCGTTGAAATCTACACGATGACCGGTGTCAAAGTGGCAGCCGATACCAACATTGGTTCTGAATACTCAGTGGCTGTAGGCAAAGGCACTCACGTGGTGGTGGTGAACGGCGTGGCTCAAAAAGTTTTGGTAAAATAATGATTTGGTTTTAAGGTGTTAGTAATTAGCAATGTGAAAGGG
This sequence comes from Breznakibacter xylanolyticus, assembly GCF_003254275.1. Taxonomy (GTDB): domain Bacteria; phylum Bacteroidota; class Bacteroidia; order Bacteroidales; family Marinilabiliaceae; genus Breznakibacter; species Breznakibacter xylanolyticus. The sequence goes on from NZ_QKZK01000011.1 coordinate 114,036, forward strand.
CGTCTCCTTGTGGGGCGCCCTTTTTGTATGGATGCAGATAGGGTGTAAGGGGGATGGATATTTTTTGTTTCATGATTTACCTTGTGCCTTCATCATTACCGCACACCCATGACCTCACATGATATACACAATGCCATTGTGCATTGCAAACAACCCATCAATGTTCATTGGGATGCCTTTGTGCACCATAGTCGGGGCGATATTCAGCAAACGTCGGTATGGACGGCCGTCGATGGCGATCCTGCCCGGCAGGTCTCCCGGTTTTACCTGATGGAGGGGGGCGACATTGTGGCGGGTGGGCAAGTGGTGACGCGTCGCATGCCGGTGGTGGGGCGTTTTGGATTCATTCTGCAGGGGCCTTGTTTCAAAGAACATTCCTTTGATTATTACGACTGGTTTGTGGCCGAGGCCATGAAGGTGGCTGCCAAAGAGGGGTTGCGTTATCTGGCTGTGGTGCCCGATTACAAGGTTGAGGGGCTTGTGTCGTTGCTCGAAAAGCGCGGCTTTCGGCGAAAATCTGTCCACCTGCCGCCCAATCCAACGGTCAAGAGCACGCTGATTCTCGATTTACGTCAGTCTCTGGAGGTGTTGATGCAGCAGGTGAAAAAAAAGCGTCGTAAGTGCATCTTGAAGGGACTCGCATGCCCCGTGACTTATTCCATTGGCGGGCGCGATGACTTGGAGACTTTTTACACCCTGTTACTCGCGACCTGCAAACGACGAAATACCAAGCCCATTCTTCGCTCATCGGACATTTTGTATCGGCTATGGGATCGCCTGGTTCACAAAGATGCCATGGTGCTGCATCTGGCACATGTCGATGGTCGACCTGTTGGTGCTTCCATCGGGTTGGTCAATGGCGGAACTTACAAAAATTGGTTGTGGGGATGGACGGGGGAATACTCGAATTATTGCATCTCTGAAACGCTCGACTGGAAAACCATCGAATGGGCCAAGGCACATGGCTGTTGCTGTTACGATTTTCTGCATCTTGACCCCGTAAGTGCCAAAGCGCTGGAGGCCGATGAGGAGGTGCCTGACCTCATTCGCAATCGCACCCATTTCGGATCAACGTTTTACAAGATGCAGTTTGGAGGTGAGGTGGTGCACTATCCCGATATCTACTATTATTTTCCTCGTAAACGGGATTATTGGCTTTTTCATGTCCTTGGGCACACCTTGTTGAATTTGTGCGTGGTGAAAAAGCTGGCGTTGATGTTTCATCCTTATCGTCGCGGCGGGCTGTTGATCCCGTTGGTGAGTTGGTCTGGTTTAGAATTGCTGGTTGTGTAATTGGGTTATGTTATCAGCGATATCGCTTTGGTGGGCAACGTGGCTCTGTTGATTGATCGTAATTACATGAATATTTGATGTTGTGGTGCTGTTGTTTAGTGTTTTGATTGTTTTTAGAGCGTTTGTCATTGAGGTGTTAAACACTTTTTTATCAGCATCAATTGTTACGGTAGCTTAGGGTGCCATCCGTCCAATACAAACGATGGTTTGCTGTAATTGTCAATGATATCAGCATCATTAGGGAGGGTTAGTTGGCGAGAAACAGGGTGTCGTTGGCTCACATTCACCGGAAGTCCGTCGCTCAGGTGTGTGCTTTCCCATTCCCAATAATGCACATGGGGCGTGTCGCCGCCCACCGGCCCCCATCCCACATTGCTGATGCCCGAGAGCTTGCATTGCAGTAACACCGCTTCGCAGTAAGGATAGTCCTGCCCCTTGTTGGTTGGGGCACGGGCAATCTCGGTTTCTTCGTTTCCTGTTGCCTGTAATGTGCAGCGGAAAAAAACAGCACCGTGATTGGCCTGAGTGTTACGCACCCATGCAAACACCCCATGCGATCGGATGGTGCAGTGGTCGAAGAATACAGGGCCTCGTCCCAAGTAGGTGTCACCATCGCCTTCTATCAGGCATTCTTTCAGGTAGGCCGAGCCGTTGGTTTGTAACGCATCTCCCGAACCGTAAATGCTCATTCGGTAGGCCAGGTTTTCGCTTCCGGCCATGAGTAGTGCTTCGGCTTGACCCTTGCTCAGGTTGCGGATGGTGAAATTACTCAGCTGGATGCCCCTTGCATTGTCGGCCATGAACACCGCCCGGCGCGAAGGGAAGGTGCCGGGCCATTCGTTGGTGGAGATGTTGATGGGGTGTGGGTTGAATACTTCGTTGTTGGCATAGCACACCACTGTTTTCTCCCTGTCTTCACCCACAAGGCTGATGTTGTGTTTGTTTCGGAAATACACAATCTCATGGTATGTTCCGTTTTTGATGAAGATGGTGGTGCGGTGTGGTGTGTGGTCGGGGATGAAATCCAGCGCGCCCTGCACGGTGTTGAAGTCTCCGGTGCCATCGGCGCTCACGGTGATGCGTTGATTGGTTATTATGGGTGGTTCAGGTCGTGTGCTAAAGCGCCACTGTTTGTTGCCCCGGATGCCTTTAAACGGTTTGCCGGGAAGAGTCAGAACGCCCTGATCGATTTGTATGTAATAGGTGCGGTTATATTCCAGTAAGTTGTTGTGTAGAGTAATGATGGCTTGATTGTCGCGCACCATCACGGGGTAGAAGTGGAAGGCATCGGTAAACCGCCCAATAATGTTGAGTTGGTAACAGTCAGGGTTTGGCAATGCCCCGCCCGAGGGTGTGCCGGCTTTGGTGTTGGCGTTGGTAAAGTTGTCCGACGTGTAGGGATAAGGGGTGCTCAGGTATGGCGGAGGCGTGCCTTTGTGATCTACATTCTTGGTCGGCCCAGCCGGAATGCTTAGGTCGAGCACGTCCACCAGGCGGTCGGAGCCGGCCTCGTACACCCTTATTTGGCCTGAGTTTCCCACCGTAGGTGTTACATCGAAGGTGATTGTCAGTGGCGCATCGGGGTTAATGTTCTTTGAGCCGGGTGTGGGGTAGAGCTTGGGTTGCCGGGCGTGTAGAACTGACGTGCAGCCAACGACGGCGAGGAGGCAGATTGTGCCCAATAAGCTGTTTTGTAGGATAAGTCCCTTCATGGTTGAGGTTTTTGTTGAATCCGGGTTTCGGTATCTTGTCACACGACCTTCTGATTTGCATTGATTATGTCTAGTGTCTTGATAATCAGGTCTTGTGTCTGTAAGTGTAGAATGTAAATTTGCAAAAAATCATCGTTAAAATAAAAATGGCTGACAAGCAATTGCTTATCAGCCATCGAAAAGGGTGGGCCCAGTAGGGCATGATCCTACGACCCCCTGATTATGAGTCAGGTGCTCTAACCAACTGAGCTATAGGCCCGGCAAAAATGTTATCTTTGCGTTTGAGACTGCAAAAATAGCAAGATATTTTATTCAAACAAATCCTTTTGAAAACCTTTTTATGGCATTGACGGATGGGATTCGAAATATCGTTTTCGATTTAGGGGGCGTGGTGGTTGATATTGACCTCAATAGAACCTTTGATCAGATGAAAGCACTGGGTGTGCCTGATCTGGCACCCTACGTGTCGAAGTACAGTGGCGGCGGTTTTGCTGAGGCGTTTCAAACCGGGCATCTGTCGGAGCAGGGGTTTGTGGAGCATCTGTGTCAACTGGCCGGACGACCGTTGCCATATGATGAGGTGGAGCGGGCCTGGAATGCGATGATTTTGGAATACGAACCCGACCGCATCCATCGGCTCCGATCCCTCAAAAGCCGTTATCGCACCTTTGTGTTGAGCAACACCAATGTGATGCACCATCGTGACTTTGCTTTTCGTGTTCCCGGTGAAAGTGATCTCAGGAACCTCTTCGAAAAGGTTTATTATTCGCACGAGATAGGTCTTAGCAAGCCATCTCCCGAGTCGTATCTGTATGTGATGCACGATGCCGGGCTATTGCCCGAAGATACCTTATTTCTCGATGACTCGGCCGATAATGTGGCCGCGGCTCAAGCCCTTGGCATGCGTGCCCGGCAGGTGACCTATGGTCGGGAGTGGCTCGAGTGGTTGTAATCCGCATTGTGTTCGATGCAGCTTCGTATTTGCTTCGCACTTGGGTAGATTAATCCATTTGATATATCCGGTTTATACACTTCATCAATCCAATTATAAATGGGTTATAATCGGATTCGAGTTGGATTTGATTAGGATTTGATTAGGATGAGATATTAAGCTGTTGCGACGTTGCTGTAGAGCTGGTATCATACATTCCGTTGGGGCTTTAAGATTATTTACAAAGTGCCTATTTCAATTGAAGAATTATAATGCCCTGCTTCTTTATGGAATAATCGGCACGCTGATAAACTAAATATTTAAACCGTCTCACACCTCTTCTTCCTACTATATAACTCTTTTATCGAGTGGCACTGAGGCTCTTTCTCCTCACTGGTTCTCATCTTATCTCACTGCAACTCAGGGGTAGTTCATAGTTTGTTAAGTAGAGGACGATGATTAAATGCTGAGTTATCTGCTTTCATATTTAAACGCAATCTACATATTCAAACCAACTCAGCGCCTTCGCGCCACTGCGTTTATTTTGACTCTGTGTTGTTTCTTGTCTTTGAGATTTTTGCTTATCCTTTTTCTCATTTCAACATTGATTTTAATGGGTTCTGAGGGCTTGGTGATCCATTGCATCCATTTTATCATGAATAAAAAAGGGAGTCTCTTTCGAAACCCCCTCATATTGCATGACTTTGTAATTCAATGATTACAATTTCGCTTTAATGGCTTTTGTTTCGGCTTCGTAGCCGGGTTTTTCGAGCAGGGCGAACATGTTTTTCTTGTAAGCCTCCACGCCGGGTTGGTCAAAGGGGTTTACCCCCAGAATGTAACCACTCATGCCACAGGCAATTTCAAAGAAATAAATCATCTGTCCCAGGTAATACTCGTTCAGTTGTGGGATTTCGACCATGATGTTGGGCACATTGCCGTCAACGTGAGCCACCAGGGTTCCCAGTTCGGCCATTTTATTGACCTCGTCTACACGTTTGCCGGCCAGAAAGTTGAGTCCGTCAAGGTCGGCGGCATCGTTGGGAACCACCACTTTGGTGTTGGGCGACTTCACGGTCACCACGGTTTCAAAAATGTTGCGCACCCCTTCCTGAATCCATTGTCCCATGGAGTGCAGGTCGGTTGAAAAGTCCACGCCGGCGGGGAAGATGCCTTTGTTGTCTTTCCCTTCGCTTTCGCCGTAAAGCTGTTTCCACCATTCGGTGAAAAAGTGCAGCTTGGGCTGATAGTTCACCAAAATTTCAATGGCTTTGCCTTTTTTGTGCAGTTCGTTGCGCACGGCAGCATATTGAGCGGCCGGGTTTTGGTCGAATGCCACGCCCGGTGCGGTCAATCCTTTCATGTCAACGGCACCTTTCACCAGTTGGCGGATGTTGTGTCCGGCAATGGCAATGGGCAACAGACCCACGGGTGTCAGCACTGAGAAGCGGCCGCCCACGTCGTCGGGAATCACAAATGTTTTGTAACCTTCCTGAGTGGCCAGCGTGCGCAGGGCGCCTTTTTTGGCATCGGTGATGGCCACAATGCGTTCTTTGGCTTCAGTTTTTGAATACTTCTTTTCCACCAGTTCTTTGAGTAGGCGGAAGGCGATGGCCGGCTCGGTGGTGGTGCCCGATTTGGAAATTACCACCACGGCAAACGATTTGTCTTGCAGGAACTCGAGCAGTTCGTGGGTGTAATCTTCGCCAATGTTTTGTCCGGCGTAAAGGATTACCGGATTTTTGCGGCTGGTTTGCAGCCAGTCGAAGCTGTTGTTGAGGCCGTCGATGACCGCGCGGGCGCCCAGGTAGCTTCCGCCGATGCCCACCACCACCACGTAGTCGGCTTTGGCACGGATGGCAGCTGCAGTGGCTTCCAGGTCGGCAAATTGGGCGTCGGTGATTTGAGCGGGCAATTCCACCCAGCCCAAAAAGTCGTTCCCCTTGCCGGTTTTGTTGTACAGAGCCGAAAGGTTTTCGAGAGCTTGTTTTTCATAACCTTTCACGACGTCCGCTGCGACGCCGCTTTTTGAAATGTTAATCTTTAAATTCTCCATTTTTTTGATATTAGTTTGTGTTTATCGCAGTTGTTCGGTGAGGAGCCGGATTTCGAGTGCCGGCGATATTTTTTCGTAGATGATGTTATAAACAGCATCGGTGATGGGCATGTTCACTTTGTATTTGTCGTTGATTTCCTTAATGCTTTTCACGGCGTAGTAACCTTCGGCAATCATGAGCATTTCCATTTGGGCGCTTTTTACTGAATAGCCTTTGCCCAGCATGGTGCCAAAGGTACGGTTGCGGCTGAACTGCGAGTAGCAGGTCACCAACAGGTCGCCCAGGTAGGCCGAGCTTTTGATGTCGCGCGAGATGGGATGCACGGTGTCCACAAAGCGTTTCATCTCCTGTATGGCGTTGGAGATGAGCACCGCCTGAAAGTTGTCGCCATAGCCCAGCCCGTGGCATATCCCCGAAGCAATGGCCATAATGTTTTTGAGCACGGCCGCGTATTCGGTGCCATAGATGTCGTCGGTGACGGTGGTCATGATGAATGAACAGGTGAGCAGTGCGGCCAGTTCACGCCCCAGGCGGATGTCCTGACAGGCGATGGTCAGGTACGAGAGACGTTCAAGCGCCACCTCTTCGGCGTGACAGGGGCCGGTAATCACGCCCACCCGGTCGATGGGCACCCCGTGTATCTTATGGAAATAACTCCCCATGATGAGGTGCTCGTCGGGCACCAAACCTTTGATGGCCGAAACAATGAACTTGTCTTTAAGCGACACCGTGAGCGGTTGAATGGCCGATTTCACAAAGGCCGATGGCACGGCAAACACCAGTGTGTCGGAGTTCTGCACCACTTCGTTGATGTCGCTCGAAAAGTGGATGCGGTCGGTGTCGAACAGCACGCCCGTGAGGTAACTCGGGTTGTGGTGTTTGGCCTTGAATTGCTTGATTTGGTCATCGCTTCTGAAGTACCAGTTGATAGATGGTACATTGGCCAGTAAAATTTTGGCGATGGCTGTTGCCCAGCTGCCGCTGCCAATGACCCCTATTTTCGATATTTCATCCATAAGATGTTGTTTTATATGCTGTAACGGAGGTGTGAGCGTTTTGTTTTGCCGCCGTTTTTGCGTTGATGTCTATAAATGTCTATCCCCGACAGGGGTTGCCTGTCAGGGATAAGAATAATGGGCTGTGCCTGATGAGGGTTAAGCCCCAATCCATGCTGCGACTTCTTCTTTTGAAGGATTTTTCAGTTCCAGTTTCATTTTCTTGTTCAACCCACACAGGTCCTGATGGAGTTTGTTGGGGTTGAGTTGTTTGAGCTCTTCAGCCTTGTTGAAACCGGCCTTGCGCACCACCGGCACCCATTCGGTGGGGATGCCCATGGCGGTGAATTTGTCGTCGCCATCTTTTTCGGCTTTCTTCTCGGGTTTCATTTGGGGGAAGAAAAGCACGTCCTGAATGCTGGCCTGGTTGGTCATGAACATGGTCAGGCGGTCGATGCCGATGCCCATGCCCGAGGTGGGAGGCATGCCATATTCGAGCGATCGCACAAAGTCGTGGTCGATGAACATGGCCTCGTCGTCCCCTTTTTCCGACAGGCGCAGCTGATCCTGAAAACGTTCCAACTGGTCGATGGGATCGTTGAGTTCTGAGTAGGCATTGGCCAGCTCTTTGCCGTTGACCATCAGCTCAAAGCGTTCGGTCAGTTCGGGGTTGTCGCGGTGTTTCTTACACAGGGGCGACATCTCCACGGGGTAGTCGGTGATAAAGGTGGGTTGGATATAGTGGTGTTCGCACTTCTCGCCAAAAATTTCATCAATCAGTTTGCCTTTGCCCATAGAGGCGTCGGCTTCGATGTTGAGGTTGCCACACACTTCGCGCAGTTGTTCCTCGTTCATGCCGGTGATGTCCACGCCGGTGTGTTCCTTAATGGCATCAATCATGGTTACGCGCTTAAAGGGACGTTTAAAGTCGATGACCTTGTCGCCCAGTTGCACCTGTGTGGTTCCGTGCAAGGCCAGTGCCACGCGTTCAATCATCTCTTCGGTGAAGTCCATCATCCACTTGTAGTCTTTGTAGGCCACGTAAATTTCCATTACGGTGAACTCGGGGTTGTGCGTGCGATCCATGCCTTCGTTGCGGAAGTCCTTGGCAAACTCGTACACGCCGTCAAAGCCGCCCACAATCAGACGTTTGAGGTAAAGTTCGTTGGCAATTCGGAGGTAAAGCGGTATGTTGAGGGCGTTGTGGTGCGTGATAAAGGGGCGCGCAGTGGCACCACCGGGAATGGATTGCAGGATGGGTGTTTCCACTTCGAGATACCCCTTCTCATTGAAGAAGTTGCGCATGGTGTTGATAATTTTGCTGCGCTTGATAAAGGTATCCTTCACGTGGTCGTTGACAATCAGGTCGACGTAACGCATGCGGTAGCGTTGCTCGGGGTCGGTAAAGGCATCGAACAATTGCCCGTCTTTTTCCTTCACAATGGGCAGTGGTTTGATGGATTTGGCCAGGACGGTCAATTCCTTCACGTACACCGATGTTTCACCCATTTGGGTTTTAAATACATATCCTTTTACGCCAATGATGTCGCCAATGTCGAGCAAACGCTTGAACACGGTGTTGTACATGGTTTTATCGTCGCCGGGGCAGAGGTCGTCGCGGCGGAAATAGACCTGCAAACGACCTTGCATGTCCTTGATTTCGGCGAACGAGGCATTGCCCATGATGCGTCGGCTCATGATGCGACCGGCCAGACACACTTCCTGATAGGCATCGGGGTTGGTTTCAAAACCATCCTTGATTTCCTGGGTGTAGTGGCTAACGGGGTACAGGTGGGCGGGAAACGGGTTGATGCCCAGTTTTTGCATCTCTTTGAGGCTCTCACGTCTGATGAGCTCTTGTTCGCTTAAATCCAATGTGTTCATTTATATGAATGCTTTGTTTGACTATTAGTAAACTGCGTCATGCTCTGATGGTTACCCTTGTGTTAGGGTAAAATCGGTGCAAAGATAATCATTTCGGGTGTAATGTAGGGTTTAAAATGATTGTGCGAATCCTATAAATAGGGCGGTGTGCCATTGGCTTTTATTGTCGTTTCAATACCGCCTTATTGTCCTGTGGGTTTTGGTCCTTTTGCCTTTTATATCCCGGTGGGTACCGGTCTATTCTGTTTGCTGTTTTTGATGGTTGCCTGTCCATCTAAAAGGTCGTGTGGTCACCTCTTTGTGGGGTTTCGTCAAATATTTTTGGGTCGTTAGTGTGTTTATTGTAGTTTTATGTGTTAATCAAAAGTTAATTCTTTTGCCCTTTCACCTTAACATCTTTTATTATCTATGACGAGCGCACAGCATCAAGATATTGTGCTGGTAGTTGACCCGGAGCAAGATAGTCTTGATTTATTCCGGCTCTTGTTTAAAAAGCACTACACCATTCTAACGGCCGAAACCCCGTCGGAAGCTTTTGCATTGCTCAAGACGCACGATGTGAAAGTGATGGTGGTGGAGCAGATGCAGCGAGAGCAGCCGGGCATTGTTTTTTTGCGTGATGCAGCCACATTGCACCCGCGTACCGAGCGCATTTTGGTCACCGGAACCCCTGATAATCACACCATCATGGATGCTTTTAACATCGGCGGGGTGTTTCATTATGTGCTCAAGCCTTATCAGGCCGGGAACCTCAAGGGCATCATCGATAAGGCCATCGATAAACACAATCTTCGCAAACAGAACGACTATTTGATTTCCGACTTGCAGAAAAAAAACAAGGAATTGAGTCGTTTGTTGAATCGTCTGAAAATTGAAGAAAAAAAATTCCGCGATATATTTAATAGTAGCCGCGACCCCATCGTCATTGTCGATAAGGGAGGGATTGTGGCTGAAGCCAATGAGCAGGCTTGCTCCGGTTTTGGGTTCTCGCGTGACGATCTGGGGCTGATTAATTTTTTAGGCATCATTCATAATGATTATGTGAAAAATACGATGCAGTTTTTTACGGGCATCAACCATTCCAATGCGTTGTTGTTCGAGACTGTGATACGTACTTCCGATGCCCAATGGAAGAGTTTTGAGATTAACGGTCACGTGGTGCAGTTTCAGGGCACCGAGGCATTGTTGTTGATGTTGCGTGATACCACCGAGCGCAAGGAGACCGAAAAGCGCATTTTACAAACCATCATCCAGACAGAGGAGTCGGAGCGTCGGCATTTTGCTCAGGAATTGCACGACGGCATCGGGCCGCTGCTATCGACCGTGAAACTTTATCTTCAGTGGATGAATAAGCCCAACTCAAAAGTCGATAAAAATCAGGCACTCCAAAAAATTGAGATGACCCTTGATGAAACCATTCAGAGTGTGCGTCAAATTTCGAATCGTCTGAGTCCGACAACCTTGGTGAACTTTGGTTTGGAAGCGGCTATCAAAAGTATTTTTGATAGGGTGAACGATATGTCGGAATTAAAATGTAATTTAAGGTGCACTATTCCAGAGCGATTGCCAGACGATTTGGAGGCCACCATTTTTCGAATTGTGGGCGAGAGTGTCAATAATACCATCAAACACGCTTGTGCTTCGGAAGTGGACGTGTACATCGTGCGAGAGAATAATCGGGTGACCATGTCGTATCGCGATGATGGCATTGGTTTCGATGTGGATGCCCTCATTCAGCAACGACGAGGCAACGGCTTGGCCAATATGAAGAGCCGTGTGGTGAGCATGGGCGGGAATATTGAAATAGAATCGGGTGCCGGTGCCGGTACCTATATTGGATGTAAATTTATTTTGTCATGATAAAACCTCAACTATTATGGATGGCCTGAGACTTTTTTTAGTGGATGATCATAAAATATTCAGAGAAGGATTGAAGAATTTGATTGAAATCGAACAAATTGGGAAAGTGGTGGCTGAAGCCGCCAATGGACAGGATTTCATCAATAAATTGTCGGAACCATTGCCCGATTTGGTGCTGATGGATATTTCGATGCCGGTGATGGATGGCATTGAAGCCACCCGCCGGGCTCGGGAACGTTTCCCCGATTTAATGGTGCTGGCCTTGTCGATGCATGGTGACGAAGAATATTACTATAAAATGATTGAAGCCGGCGTAAAGGGCTTTTTGTTGAAAGACTCGGGCATCAAGGAAATTGAGCGAGCCATTCAATCGGTGGTTGACGGGGAAAGTTATTTCTCAAACGAATTGTTGCGTAAAATCATCTCGGGGATGAATAAGAAGTCGCATGATCCGGTGCCCGATAAAGACGGCCTATCGGTGCGTGAGGTGGAAGTGCTTGGGCTGATTTGCGAAGGACTTACCAATGAGGAAATTGGCGATCGTCTTTGCATTAGTGCGCAAACGGTGAAGGGGCATCGCAGCAACTTGCTGGCCAAGACCAATTGTAAAAATAGTGCCAGCTTGGTGATGTATGCCATCAAGCATAAGTTGGTGCAGCCAGTTTAATGACCTTATATGAGATAAATTGCCGGTTAATCCGGCTTTTTTTGTTCACAAGCATGTGTGTGGCGGGTGAATTCTGCACTTTAATCTAACCGTTATGAGTGAGATGTCTGTTGGTGATGTGTCGTCTGTGTTTGAGCAGCGAGTGTTGAGCGATATGGCTCAGCAACTTTCGGTTGTGATGTACCGGTTTTCAGTTGGGGAGTCTCTCCTTCCTTCTTATATTTCCCCTTTTATAGAATCCCTCACCGGGTATCGTTCTGATGCATTTATGAGTGGAGATGTGTCGTTCATGCAATGTGTACATGTCGATGATGTTGCATCCGTGAAGGGTAAATGGGCTGCGATCATCCATTCCGACGAGCCTTATGTCCTCGAATATCGGCTGATGCATCGCGATGGGCGTTGCTTTTGGGTGATGGATAAGGGTTGTGTTATTCGCGAAGAAGGGGGGCGTAAATGTTTGTCGGGCATTATGTTGGATTTTTCCCATAAGTGCCTTCAAATTGATGAACGGGTGCAGGCATCGATGGATGCGGTTGAAGAGGGGATTATTGTGATGGATGAAAAACAAATTATTCGTCGCGTCAATGCCGTGGCTTTGCGGTTGTTGGAGTGTGATGAATCTGATTTGTGGGGACATCCTTTTGCCGAGGTGGTTCGAACTACTGAAAACGACATGATTTTGGTGGGCAACCTGGTGTATCCGCGCATTGCGACTTTCTTTTCACGCACGGGTGAGCCGTTGGTCATGAAATATATTGTGAAACCCCTTCAACGAAACGGAGAAGGGAGCCTTGGGTGTGTGTTGCGATTCTCGGGTGCCGTGTCGGTGGGTGAAGAGCAAGGCGTGGTTGAGATTCCATTGGTGCAAAATATCATCGATTCGTTTAAGGCGGCTATATACATTGTTTCGGCCGATGGTCGATTGGTGACAGCCAATAAGTTATTGACTGATTCGATGCGCGTGAAGCGTGAGGATATTGTGGGCAAGCGGGTGATTGACGTGTTTCCGCCCGGCTATGTTGAACAGGTTCAGTTGAATGTCGTACGGGTCATTCAGGATGGACATCCTCATTATGCCATGATGGAGATTAATTTGGGTGGCGTGGTATTTCAAACGTACAATGCCCTGATGCCGATATTTGACGCCAATGGCAGAGTGGCACAGGTGTCGGTTACTTCCATGGAGATAAATGATACCAAGCGTATTGAAAAAGAACTATACGAAACACGCCAACGGCTCGATTTTGCCATGACGGCCGGTAATATTGGCATGTGGGATTATTACGTGCAGGGCAATCGGGTGATTACCAATCCGGTGTTTTGTCAAATGCTAAATTTTGAGCCTCAGATGGCCGATGGGGAATTTTCGTGGCTGGTAAGCCGGATTCATCCGTTGGACATTGGACGTATTTACAGTGCTTATTACAAACACAAAAGGGGGTTCACCGATAAAATGGAGTGCGAAATTCGCATCAAGACCGGTGAGGATAAATATTTGTGGACGCAGCTCATTGGCCGTATCGTGGAGCGCGATGCGAATAAGGAGCCAATGCGCATTATTGGTGTTCAGATGGATGTGAGTCGACGCAAGGAGCTGATGCAGGAACTTTCGCATTCAAAAGAGGTTGCCGAGCAGGCCAATCAGACGAAAAGTTATTTTTTGGCCAATCTCTCGCACGAAATCCGAACGCCCATGAATGCCATCATCGGGTTCAGTCAAATGTTGTTAGGTAAGATTTCCGATCCTGCCCTGCTTGAGTATGTGCATTCTATTCGCAATGGTGGCGAAACGCTGTTGAGCTTAATCAATGATATTCTTGATTTGTCAAAAATTGAGGCCGATAAAGTCGAAATTAAGCCCGAGCCCATTGACTTGCGTTACGTGCTCGAAGAGGTCAGGCAAATGTTTCAATATCGCTACGTGCAAAAGGGCATTGACTTTCGCATTTTGGTCAATCCTGCACTGCCGGCTTATCTGTCGCTTGATGAATTACGGGTGAAGCAGATTTTGCTCAATTTGGTGAGCAATGCCATTAAGTTTACCGAGCAGGGCGAAGTGTTGGTGCAGGTGTCGTACGATGAGCAAAGCGACGATAGCGGAGATTTGACTTTTGAGGTTGCCGATACCGGTATTGGCATTGTTGAAAGCAATTTGTCGAAAATTTTTGAGCCTTTTGTGCAGCACGAGGGGCACGATGCCAAAAAATATGGCGGAACCGGACTGGGATTGAGCATCACCAAAAAACTGGCTGAGCTGATGGATGGCACCATCAATGTGGTGAGCACGCCAGGTAAAGGATCCTGTTTTTCGGTGGTGTTGAGACATGTGAAATGTGAGCATCCCAATTTTGTTAATCATGAGGAGGTTAAGGATGACGAAATTGTTGAATTGCCATTGGTTATTGGTATTGGTTTGGCTTTTGCCGAGGCTAAGGTGATTCAAAAAATGTTATTGCCTGGTCGCCAGCGCCTGATGGTGGTCAACACGCTGGCCGAGGCCTTTGTGCTGATTGAGTCGCATCAGGTGTGTGTGGTGTTTGCTGATGCTGCCTATTTTAACCCCATGGGTAATGAAATGGCCGATTGGAAACGGCACAAAGAGGCGCAGGAGCTGGCGTTGGTCATTGTGGTGTCGAAATATGGGGTGTACGACCTGGCCGATTTGCGCGAACAGGGCGTTGCCTTTGTGCTCAAGAAACCGCTGTTGCCATCGGTGGTGTCCGAAATCATTGATCAGTTCAACGAAGCATCAGGTCATTCGGCCATGTCGGCTATGCGTATCAACGATCTTCAGGGCGAAGAGGCTGTGAAATTGTTGTCGCTCTTCTCTCCCGAAATGTTAACTTTGATCGATCAGCTTCAGGATATCCAGCCGCACAGTCAGGTGAAGCAGCTGGCCGGTTTTCTCAAGACGCTGGAGCCCGTGACGGGGGCTAAAATTTTGCACGATTTGGGACATCAGCTCGACAATGCTCTGTCGTTGTTTGATGTGGCCAATATTCAGCGTTCTATTTATAATTTATTGGATTACATTCAGTGTTTAAGAAATATTGCAGGTCATGAGTCATAAGGTGTTGATTGTTGACGATAACGGTAAAAACATACAGCTTTTGGGGAACCTCCTGATGGAGGCCGGTTATGCCGTGGAGTATGCTTTCAACGGTCAATTGGCATTGCAATGGTTGCAACGCACCGATTTCGATGCCATTCTGTTAGACATCATGATGCCAGATATGGATGGGTTCGAAACTTGTGCCCGCATCAAGCAGATGCCCAACCGGATGAATATCCCCATTATCTTTATCACGGCGCGCGACGACACCGATAGCATCACCAAAGCGTTTCGCGTGGGAGGGGTCGATTACCTTACCAAGCCATTTAACCACGATGAATTACTGGCTCGTTTAGGGACACATGTGGAGTTGAAGATGAGCCGCGAAAAACTTATTGACACCGCTCGATGGCTGGCCGAAGAGGTGCGGGTGAAAACCGAAGAAATTCGTAAGGCCAAAGAGGAATTGGAAGAGGCTTACAACGAGTTGAAATTGCTCGATTTGGCTCAGAACGAATTTCTCAAGTCCATTAGCCACGAAATACGGACACCTCTGACCGGCATTGTCGGGTCGTTGAGCTTGTTGTCGAATTATAAGGATAACGACGAAATGAACGAGGTGGTGAACCTGCTTGAGAAATCGGTACGGAAACTCGAAAAATATTCTTACACCGCCTTGCAGATAGCTTTTATTCGGTTGCGCGGGGTCGAAAGGCAGGAGTTTATCGAGGTGAATATCAGTGCTATCGTGAAGAATTGTGTGGGTATTTATCTTCAGCAAGCCAAAGAAAAGAGCATTGTGATTCGGTTTAAAACCAATGCCCCCGGTGTGGTGGTGAAGGGCGATCACGATTTATTGGTGCAGGCCGTCAAGGCGCTCATCGAGTCGAGCGTGGTTTATTCGCACGATGGCATCATTGATGTTTCCATTACCGATAGTCACGACGGGGTATGGTGTTCCATTGCCGATGAGGGGACTCCCTTTTCGAACGATGCCCCCGTGTATATGTTCGATTCGATGAATTCGAAGGGGTGGACGCACGATCGAAACACCAGTTTGGAATTGCATCTGGCGCAAATCATCTTTTTGTCACACGGGGGGACGTTGTTGTTTCGTAACAATGAAACGGCCAAAGGTACCATCACTTCATTCTTCCTGAAAAAATAGATGCAATGGAGTTTTCAATGAACACAGAGTCAGAATAAACGCAAAGGCGCGAAGGCGCTGAGTTATTTTGTTACGCCATGCGTTTAAATAACAAAGCAGATAACTCAAAATTGTTATATAGTAGACACGGAGGCTCTTTGTCAAAATAAACGCTGAGGCGCGAAGGCGCTGAGTTATTTTGTTACGCCATGCGTTTAAATAACAAAGCAGATAACTCAAAAGAGTTTATAGTAGCTATCTCACAAAAGAGGCGATGGTGTTTGTTCCATCGCCTCTTTTGTGAGATTATTATTCAATGTCGTTTAGTTAGTGACAATCGAATAAAAGACAAGAAGAATTTTAGACAGCAGACAGATAGATTAGACTGTGAAGACGAAGAAGACAGATCTAAATATCTTTCCTTATCTCATCATCTGTCTCATAGTCTTATGTCTTCTTCTCTTAACTTAACGACATTGCATTATTGTTGTTGATTCAGAACAGTTTGTCAAGTTTTTCTTCCAGCATGGTTCCGAATAGGTCTTTACCGATGATGTCGCCATCGCGGCTGATGAGGTAGTTGGCCGGGATTGATCGGACGTTGTAAGCTCTTGCGGCCGGAGCTCCATTGCGTTGCAGGTCGCTCACGTTGATCCATGAGAGTTGATCCTGCTCAATGGCATTTTCCCACAATATTTTGCTTTGGTCGAGCGATACCTGGTAAATTTCAAATCCTTTGGCTTTGTATTTATCGTAAAGACGTTTCAGATTTTTGTTTTCCTTACGCGAGGCGGCGTCCCATGATGCCCAGAACGACAGGAGAACGATTTTCCCTTGCTGTGATTTCAGACTCACGCTGTTCCCGTCAGGGGTCGTTTCATTAATTTCGGGGATGCTGCTTTGAGCTGTGGATAACAATTGCTGAATGTTTTCTTCTCTTTTTTGGATGGTTTTCACCTGAAGGACGTATTGATAAAGGTGTTTGACCCGTTCCGATTCGGGATAAAAGAGGTTTAGGCTGGTGGCCAGGGTTGAAAAATAGACTTGGTCATTTTTGTCAAACACGTTCATCACCATCGTTCCGCCGGCCATTTCCTGAAACAGGGCATAGTAACTGGCAAATGAGCGTGGGTTTTGCATCACAAAGCTACCGATGAATTTTTTGTGGTCGTTGAGGGCTTCCAGATATTCGCGTTCAATCATGGTTTTACGCACGCGGTCGTCAACTGCCAGCGTTCCGTACAGGTTGGTAAGGCTGTCGAGGGTTTGACGAGTCAGTTTTAACTTGCGGTTGAGGATTTTAATGAAGTTGGAACCCAGTGAGTTCTTTACGGTGTAGCTGTCCTCCAGGTTCGGGGTATTGGCTACAATTTCGATGTGTTCGGACGAATCGGCCAGCAGGGTGATAAAGTTTTTGCTGTCGAAACGCAGACGAAAAAAGGTGGGTTCGTCCAGGCGCTTTCCTTTGAACGAGAACCGGCCGTTGTCGTTGAGTTTCACTGAGTCGACCACCACGTTTTGTGCCAGGTCAATTCTTTCGAGAATGAGCGTTTTATCTTTGCCGTTGTCAATTTCTCCGGATATTTTGTACTCGTTCGATAAGTTGCACGATGCCAATGCAAAGGCCAGAGGCAGTATCAATAGGAGGTGCTTCATTGTGGTTGTTTTTGTGTGATTTGGATTTCGTTGCCCAAAAATAAACTAATTTTTGAAACGTCTAGTAGGCTCATTCAAAAATCACTTCTCTTTGTCGGGGAGCAGTTGGGTCAGTTTGTTCATTAAATGGTTGCCTTCAAGGTTCTTTTCTTCAATCTCGCCTTTGACGTTGAGCAGAAATGTTGCCGGAAGTGAGCGGATGCCCCATTTGTGGAGTATTGGAGAGGCGTGACCCTGTAGATCCGAGACATGCCAACAAGCCAGGCGGTGCTGGTCGATGGATTGTGTCCAGTTGGTTTTGACGGTGTCCACGGCTACCATGTAAACCTCAAGCCCTTTGGGCTTAAACTGTTTGATGATTTGTCGGCTTTGCGTGACGATTTGGTTGCACATTGAGTCATTAGGACTCCATACCACCACCAGAAGCGGGCGACCGCGAAAGCGAAACAGGGAGATGTGTTCGTCCCAGATGTTTTTCAATCCGGCATCGGGCAGCTGCTCGCCCCGATGAACCGATGTGAGGGAGTCAATGTTGTTGAATGTTGAATCCAATTGGTAGTGAAACTGTTTCACCGGCGTAAGGTGGGCGTAGTGACGAAACAGAAAGGAGTCGGTTTCAACAAACAGTTGGCGATTATTGGCAGGGGTGAGGATGGGCTGATTGCCGCTGCGTTGCAAAATGGCGTGCAGGATGCCCGGTGTTCGTGCTTCGCTGATGATGGCTTCCAGTCGCGCGGCGTATTCGACTCGAATGGTGTCGATGTGGCGGATGAGTGAATCTTTGAATTCAGCTTTCGGTTTGGGCTTTAGTGTGTCGGTTAATTGGGTGGCGAGCTCTTTGATGGCGTGGCTAAAATCCTGAGCCACTAACATGGAGCGCCTGATTTGATCCGAAGCCAAGTTGTTGCTGAACGATGCCGTGTTAATCAGGTTATTGGCTTCGGCGTGCAGATAAGTGGGTACAGGGCCCAACACCATGGGAAGGGATTGACCATTGGGTAGTTTGAGCAGAAAAAAGTTGGTTGAATCGATGGTCTTGGTAAAGATGAAATACCCCTGTGCATCTTTCCGTGCCGTGTCAAATGGGGCATACCCTTGTTCGTAACGGTAGAGTAACACATTGATGGTATCGCTGATTCCATTTAAATCCATCTTGAGCGAAAAGGATGGCGGGGGAGTTTTTTTGCACGATGCAAAAATCAGTAGGGTTAGCGTGAAAATGAAGAGGCTGCGCAGCATGACGTATTTCGTTTTTGCAAAAATATAAAAATATGTAGCCTTTGGGATTTGTATCCCGTTAGTTGTAAATGTGCAGAAAGTCATCTTTCACCACTCGGGTGTTATAGCGCTTGAGCGACCAGGGCGATGGGCCGCTGATGACGCTGCATGAGGGCGAGGCAATCAGGTACACCGAGTGGCAGTCGGGGCAAATGGCTGTCCCGTCGCCCATGTTGTAAACCAGGCATGACGTGCTGTTTTCGTAAGGGCACATGCGGTCGAAGGCATAATATTCATATCCATCGTAATAAACAACAATGCCACCGTTGCCAATCAGGTTGCCCTCGTAGTCGTAGGTGGCTTCAAAAGAGGTGGCGTTGTAGTACGGATCCAGCAAATCAAGGTAGGAATCGACATATACTTCGGGTATGGGCGCTTCGTCGTGCGGATAGCAAGCTGTGGTGGTGTTGACCAAAGCAAGCAAAAGGATTAATGCCCATTGCCACCTGCGATATTGCGAGGGGCGATCACTGTTATTTTTTTGTCTTTCCATAGTCTTTGTGAATGTCGATGATGCGCACCAAAATAAATCCGGGAATGGTACAGAGCATCACCCAAATGAAAAAGAGTTTGTATCCCATCCATTCCTGGATCCATCCCGATGCCATGCCGGGGAGCATCATGCCCAGGGCCATGAATCCGGTGCAGATGGCAAAGTGGGCGGTTTGTGACTCGCCTTCGGAGTAGTAAATCATGTAAAGCATAAAAGCTGTGAATCCAAAGCCATAACCAAATTGCTCAATGGCCACCCCGGCCGAGATGAGCCAAAGATTGGAGGGTTGAAGCCATGCCATGATCACATACACCATGTTGGGGACGTTAATGGCAATGGTCATCCACCATAGCCAATGTTTGAGCCCGTGTTTGGATGCCGCCAATCCGCCTAAAATGCCCCCCGCCGACAGGGCTATAAGCCCGATGGTGCCGTAAATGAAGCCCACCGTTTCGGTGTCGATGCCCAGCCCGCCTTTGTTTGTGGCGTCTAACAAAAACGGGGAGGCCATTTTTACGAGCTGGCTCTCGGCCAGTCGGAACAGGAGTAAGAATGCGAGGGTGAGGCCAATGTCTTTCTTCAAGAAAAAGCTGACAAAGGTGTTTCCAAAGCCATTCCAAAAGGAACCATCAATGGCGATGGGACGGTCGATGGCCGGCTTGGGGAGCGCCCACAGGTGGTATAACCCGCATAGAATCATGATGATGGCGACTCCTCCAAAGGTGACGCTCCATGCCAGGGGGATGTTGCCGGTGAGGGTTTCCAGTCGGCCGGCCAGCATCACCAGGGCGCCTTGGCCGGTAATCATGGCAATGCGGTAAAAGGTGCTGCGGATGCCTACGAACAGGCTTTGCTGATTGTCGTTGAGCCCAAGGATGTAAAAGCCATCAGCGGCAATGTCGTGGGTGGCCGAACTGAATGCTGTCAGCCAAAAGAAGAGCAACGTGAGCTGAAAGTAAGATGGCAGTGGGATGGTGAGCGCTACGCAACCCATGCCTGCCCCCAGTATCAGTTGCATCACGGTTATCCACCACCGTTTGGTTTTGAGCATTTCCACCACCGGGCTCCAAAATGGTTTGATGACCCATGGCAGATAAAGCCATCCGGTGTAAAACGCGATGTCGCTGTTGTCAACGCCCATGCGTTTGTAAAAAATCACCGAAACGGTCATAATCATCACATAAGGCAGACCTTCGGCAAAATAGAGTGAAGGCACCCATGTCCAAGGGGAGCGTGTGGTTGCTTGTGTTGGGGTGTTGGTTTTAAAATTCATTTAGTATCGTTTGGTCAGCGATGCGTGTTTGAAGTAGTGCATCAATATCTGTTCGAAAGAATAACCTTTGTCGCCCATCACTGCGGCTCCTATTTGGCACAGTCCCACGCCGTGTCCCCATCCGGCGCCTCTGAGGGTAAATCGTATGGCGTTATTGATGCTGGTTTTGTCGACCACAAAGGCTGAACTGTAGAGGTGGGTTGTCGAGAGTGTTTTGCGTATTTCAAGCTCCTTGCCAATGGTGAAGGTTATTTTTGTGCCAATGATTTTCAGACGGGTGATGCGTCCCGATGCCCCTCGTTCCAATGGTTGTAGGTCGATGATATCCCCAAAGTCGATGCCCGACCGTTCTTTGGCCAGGCGGCTGAGTTCGTCTTGGGTATAGTCAACGGTCCATCGGAAAAAGCGGGTGGTTTCCTGGTCGTAGTTGTTCAGTACCTGGCTTAAAATGCGGGCGTCATTGGTGTTGCAAAATGCCGGTGGGTTGCCGGTGATCCATTCCCGGGCACCCTGCTCAGTGGTCAGGTCGGGCAATGAGTCGTCGTTGAGGTCGCGCACAGGCACCAGGTACGGGTGTTCAACAGGTTCCCAGCAGTTCTCAAATCGTTCGCTCACGCCTCCGCAGCATTTTGAAAAGCGAGCGTCGCAAATGGCATTGTCATAAGTGAGCACCAAACCATAGGTGTTGTTAATGGCCTCGACCACAGCCGGGTTGTTGGCCTTTTGAATGCCCTGGTAGCGTTGACAGTGGTCGTCGGCACAGACATCAAAAAGCGTATGGTCTTCGCGGTCGTACCAGCAAGTGCGTTCCTGCTCGGTTTGCACAAACGACTGATAGGTTGCATCCTTGGTTTGTAATCGCAGGTTCTTTTCGATTTGAGCCATTACCCAACTGCGTGATATCACTGCGTGGGCTTTTAATAGTTCTAAGGATGAGGTGGCGCTCATTTCCGACGAGATGACGCTGGTGAGGTATTCTTCGATGGGGGTGTGGTTGATGGCCACCACGTTGTTGTCATCAATCAAGAGTTGAAGGGCACCTTTGAATTCCTGATCTTCGTGCCTTTCCCAATGAAACTGAATGCCAATTTTGACATTGTGAATCACGAAACCTGCTTCGGTGGAGTCTGATTTTAGAAGAAACGATGTTGCATTCAGAACAATGCCATTGCCGGATATTTGAATGCTATTGTTATTGAATAAGGCCGTGTATGAGCCCTGCAGGAGGATTTGCTCACAACCGTCTATCAGAAATGAATCTTTAAGCGTAAATGATATGGAGGGGTGAGTGAGTATGCCTATTCGTAATAGTGGTTGCATCTGTTCTGTTTTGAATGATGTAAAAATAGGAAATTAACAGGCACACAGGCAGGAGAATGGGTTGAACTGTTATAAAAGATTAATGAAGATTTCTTTTTTCCCGATTATTGAAAGAAATGAACAAATGTTCATAATTTTGCTGTCGCTTAGTAAAAAAACATCATGGCACGACCGAAACGTTTGCGCACCATTACTCATCCTCCGTTAGTGAGTGGCTTTAAACCTATGGGAGGGTGTGTTACGGGTCAAGAGGTTGTGACGCTTTTATTTGAAGAGTACGAAGCGTTGCGGTTGGCTGATTACCAGGGGATGACGCAAGAGCAGGCTGCCGTTGAGATGGGCGTATCGCGACCCACTTTCACGCGGGTTTATGAAAAAGCGCGATGTGCTGTGGCCCGTTCCCTGGTCGAAGGCCGTGTTTTGCTGATTGAGGGTGGATGTTATCAAACGCGTCCTTGCTGCCCCCAACGTGATGATGTGTTATTGGAGCATGGATGCTGTCAGGGGGCTTGCAGCTGTGGTAGCAAAGCTGCAAAGTAGCAAAGTAACAAAGCTTCAAAGTTGAAGAGGTGGTGAGAATAAGTGTATAAATGGCAAAGGAATAAAGTGCCAGAGGCAGAATGCGCAAATGAACCACATATATTCAGAAACAAAACCAAGGTTCTCCTTTTTGGGGGATTTGGGGACTAAATATTAAAGAGATGAAAATAGCCATTCCAACGCGTAACAATGTTGTGGACAGTCATTTTGGCCACTGCGAGTCGTACACTGTATATCAAGTGGATGAGCACAATCAGATTGTGCACACCGAAACCGTGCCGTCGCCGCAAGGGTGCGGTTGCAAGAGCAATATAGGCGCCGTGTTGCAGCAAAAAGGGGTGTCGGTATTGTTGGCCGGCAACATGGGCGATGGTGCCCTGAATGTGCTGAATCGTCATGGGATTAAGGTGTACCGTGGTTGTTCAGGCGATGTGATGGAGGTGGCCAAGACCTATCTAGCAGGCGGGATTGGCGATTCGGGGCTTTCGTGCAGTCATCATGGCGATGATGGTCACGAGTGTCAGCACTGAATCGGCTGCCTTTGGGGCAAAAAAAAGAGGTTGACCTATTTCAGGTCAACCTCTTTTTTATTGTTTTCATCAAAAATTTTGTATTCCAAAATTCCCAACGATTCGGAAGGAACCACTTTAATTCCCCACGAGAGCTGAAATTTCCATTTCAAGACACTTGATGGGAAGCCTTTTTTCAGATAGGCATATACATAAGGGTGAACCTTCAGGGTCAAATTTTTAATATTTTGATCATTCACAACGAACCGGAGACGATCGTTAATGGTGTCGGTCAACAAGATGGATGCTTGCACATTGCCAGTTCCATGACAGGTGGGACACACTTCGGAGGTGGCGATGCTCAGTTCAGGGCGTACCCGCTGACGGGTGATTTGCATAAGCCCGAACTTACTCAACGGCAAGATGTTGTGCTTGGTGCGATCGGAAGCCATGGCTTCTTTCATGCGTTCGTACACTTTCTGCTTGTTCTCGTTGAGTTGCATGTCGATGAAATCGACCACGATGATTCCGCCCATGTCACGCAGCCTCAGCTGGCGGGCAATCTCATCGGCGGCAGCCATGTTGACCTCCAAGGCATTGGTTTCCTGGTCGGAGGCCGATTTAGAGCGGTTGCCGCTGTTGACGTCAATGACGTGTAACGCCTCGGTGTGGTCAATAATGAGGTAAGCACCACTTTTAAACGAAGCTGTACGACCGAAAAGAGATTTGATTTGCTTGGCAATGCCGTAATGCTCAAAGATGTGGGCACTGCCTTTGTGAAGTTTCACGATGCTTTCGCGTTCGGGGGCAATCAGGGTCACGTATTCTTTTATTTCGCGGTACACCGTTGGGTCGTTGACCACGATGCTATGGAACGACGGGCTGAGAATATCTCTTAACAGAGCCGTGATACGGCCAATTTCCCCCATGACCAGCGATGGCGATTTGATGCCAAAGAGTCGGGAGGTGGATTCTTCCCAGTGGTTCACCAGCATTTTGAGTTCCTGATCGAGTTCGGCCACGCGTCGCCCTTCGGCCACGGTGCGAACAATCACCCCGTAATTTTTTGGTTTAATGCTCAGCAGCAAGCGTTTCAAACGGTTGCGTTCCTCGGCTGATTCGATTTTCTGACTCACGGAGACCTTGTCTGAGAAGGGCATTAACACGAGGTTACGCCCGGCAATGGACAGTTCCGAAGTCAGCCTGGGCCCTTTGGTTGATATGGGCTCCTTGGCAATTTGAACCAAAATCTCTTGTCCGGCAGTCAATACATCGGCGATAGCGCCTTCCTTATTAATGTCGTTTTCCGGTTTCAGTTTGCTGAATGATACGACTCCCTTTTTTGTTTGGGCATGCTTGAGGAATTTTTGTAACGAACGCACTTGCGGTCCTAAATCGAGATAGTGCAAAAATGCGTCTTTCTCGTATCCAACGTCCACAAAAGCGGCGTTCAGTCCGGGCATGATTTTTTTAATCTTGGCTAAATAGATGTCGCCAACCTGAAACTGAATGTTACTTTTTTCCTTTCGCATCTCCACCAACCGTTTGTCCTCAAGCAGGGCAATGGTCAATTCTTCGGGAGTGACATCTACAAACAGTTCTGCACTCACTTAATTTGGTTTCGATGTTAAATATTTCAAAGAACTAGTTTGGGATGATGAAAAGCTCAACGCACCGTTTGCGTTTGTGTCATCCCTAATAAAGGACAAACAGGAAAGTGTGGCACCTCCTGTTTGTCTGATGTTTTTGTATGGCCTAAGAAACCTTATTTCTTTTTCTTGTGACGGTTTTTTCTTAGTCTTTTCTTACGCTTGTGCGTAGCCATCTTATGTCTTTTTCTTTTTTTACCGCTTGGCATGGCATTAATTTTTTAAGATAAATAACTGTCGGATTATTTCACTTGAGTTTTCACTTTTCCTGTGAAGCTCTTTGAAGGCTTAAACGAGGGAATGAAATGCTCGGGGATAATGATGGTGGTGTTTTTAGAGATGTTGCGTGCAGTTTTCTCGGCGCGTTTTTTCACCACGAAGCTGCCAAATCCTCTCAAATACACGTTTTTGCCCTTCACCAATGAACCTTTGATGGTGTCCATGAAGGCTTCCACTGCTTTCTGTACTGTAACTTTCTCAATTCCGGTGTTTTTCGAAATCTCGTTTACGATATCAGCCTTTGTCATTTTAGTAAAATTATTTAATTATCAACTAATTACAAAACGATTTTAAAATTCAGATTGCAAAGATATAGGAAGTTCTGAATTTAAAAAAACAATTAAACTATTTTTACACAAAATTTTAACCATGTCTTCCATCAGTGATGCGTTGATTTTGTGGTACAACCGTCATCAACGCGACCTCCCCTGGCGTGCCACTCGCGATCCCTATTTGATATGGCTTTCTGAAATCATTTTACAGCAAACGCAGGTAGCCACAGGGTTACAATACTATTTGCGTTTTGCCGAACGATATCCGGATATTCATCATTTGGCTGTAGCATCCGAAGATGAGGTGTTGAAAATGTGGCAAGGCCTAGGGTATTATTCGCGAGCTCGTCATCTCCTTTTTACTGCCCGTTACATCGATGAACATTATGCGGGGCATTTTCCTTGTACGTATCACGAAATCTTACGACTGAAGGGTGTTGGCAAATATACCGCTGCTGCCATTGCATCGTTTGCGTTCGATTTGCCTCATGCGGTGGTTGACGGCAATGTGGGGCGTGTGATCTCGCGCTATTTTGCCATGGCCGAACCTGTCGATTCAACCAACGGACAGCGAGAGCTTGATCGGTTGGCTCATGTTGTGATGGATCCTGTGCGGGCAGCTCAGCACAATCAGGCCATCATGGAATTAGGGGCTTTGGTGTGTCGCCCCGTGCAACCGGCTTGCGATGAGTGTCCTTTGGCCGAGAGGTGCTTGGCCAGACAACGAGGTGTCGTGGATCTATTTCCGTTTAAGCAACGCAAAACGGCTGTGAAGCATCGTCACTTTATTTATATATGGTGTCAAGACGGGGATGAGGTTTTTGTACAACGCCGCGAGGGTAATGATATTTGGAAAGGTTTGTACCAGTTTCCGATGTTCGAAGTAACGCAACCCGTGGATGTGAACCATGTGGGAGCGATTGTCGCCGAAAGGATGGGGGTGACGTCTGATGCTGTGGTGGTGATGTCAGTTCACGAAACGCGACATGTATTGACTCATCAGCGTTTGCATCTCACCATAATCAGGGTGATGTTTCATCGAGACTCTATGCCTCTGTTTTTTTGTGATTATGAGAGAGTGTCTCTTGAAAATATTCATCAGTATGCTTTCCCTAAACCATTGATCGATTATCTCGATTTATTGGGTGCGTGAGCCCTTTCGATGGATGGTTAAAATTATTTCCTTGATGTTCTGCCCGAAACTCCATAATTTGTTCATCCAAACCTGTTTGTTTGGAGCCTTCGGTTCCGGCAAAACACAAAACTGACCTGCGATGAATTTAACGGGGAGAGCAAAAAAATTAGTCATCATTATTGGTGAACATGAACGCGTGTACTCGCGTCCATTATATGAAGCCATTGTGTTTGCGGCCAAAAAATATCGTTTGTCGGGAGCCACGGTGACCCGTGGGATGCTTTCGTTCGGCAATGACAGTCTCAATTCCAGTGCTAAAGTGTTTGAATTGGCGGGTGATTTTCCCATGATGATCACCTTGGTTGATGTGGCTGAGCGCATTGAGGATTTTAGCGGTATCATGTCCAAGCTGCTCGATAAAGCCAATAGTGGCGGAATTATTTATCACGAAGAGGTGAACGTGGTACGATACGGTAAGCAGTGAGGGTTTTGTATTTTCGTGCCTGTTAGGTTATCTTTGGCATTGAAAAACAAAATCGATAAATGAGAAAGCTTTTTGTGTGGCTCGCTTTGGGGGCGGCAATGGTCGCTAAGGCCGAAGTGCCCACGCCTCCGCGCTTGGTGGTGGTGGTGATGGTGGATGAATTGGGGGCGGAGCAGTTGTTTCTCTGGCAAAAGAAATTCGAGAAGGGCGGATTTGCACGTCTGCTCAATCAAGGGATGATTTATCCGAATGTGATGCTTAACTCAACTTCGTTGTACGAGGGAACTTCTGTAGCATCATTTTATACCGGTGCGACGCCATCGGTGCACGGGGTGGTGTCGCGACAGTGGTTCGACCGTTTTTCGCAGCGCACCATTGATGTGCTGCAAGGTTATTCACAGGAGCCTGTTAACGACAGTGTGGTGCCTTATCGCAACACGTCACTGCTCTGTTCTACGTTGGGTGACGAATTGCGGCGCGTTTATCCCGGTAAATCGCAGGTGCGTGCCATTGGTTTATCGCCACACATCATTACCTGGGCCAAGGGGAATAATCCCGATGGTTACTACGTGCTGGATAGTCAGACCGGGATGATGCGCAATGGCTCTAAGACTCATCTGCCGCAATGGGTACACGATTTTAATGGTAAAGGGTTTGCCGATTTGTACCGTCAGCGTGAGTGGGGGCCTCTCAACGACATTAATGATTACTATGCGTCCAAATTTCGCAATCAGGGGCAATCTCGCAATTTTCTTTATAAGTTAAATGCGTCACCCGGGTATGGTCACATGGTGCATTCTCCTTATGGTAACCTGATGATGCGCGATTTTGCTGTGGCCATGTTGTTGAACGAAAACCTGGGGCGTGACGCTTATCCCGATTTGCTGACAGTGTCCTTTTCGTTAAAGCCCGGAGTGGTTCGCAATGCCGGGCAATACGATGCCGAGGTGGAAGATATGATGTTGCGTCTCGATCGGGAGATGACCGGACTTGTGGGATTTCTCGATGAGGTGTTGGGACTCGATAAGGTGTTGGTGGTGCTCACAGGAGCCTTTAATCGGAGTGCATTGCCTACTGATAATATTCAGGCCGACATCCCCACCGGGGCATTTAATGGTCGTAAGGCTCTTTCGTTGTTGAACCTTTATTTCATGGCCAAACATGGTCAGGGTAAATGGGTGCAGGCCTATCACGATGGCTCTTTTTATTTGAATGAGAAGCTCATTGCAGATAAAAAAATCTCTATGGATGAGATGCGTCGCGAAGCAGCTGATTTATTGATTCAAATGTCGGGTGTGGCGCGTGCTTATACCTATGACCAGTTGATGAACGAGAGTTCAGCCTTAGTCGGTGGTGTTGTTTATCAGTCGTTTCATGCCAAGCGATCGGGCGATGTGTTGATTGAGTTAGAACCGGGATGGGGCGAAGAACTCGATAATGGCGAGGTGGTTCCCCGTCCGCAATTGAACCGCCAGGTGCCGGTGGTGTTTTTTGGAGCTTCAGTACCACATGGCATTGTGCATCGACCTTGTAATGTGGTAGATGTGGCGCCCACTATCAGTTCGTTTTTGCAAATTGCCATGCCCAACGGTAACGTGGGTTCTCCGATGACGGAGGTGTTTGGGCGTTGAATTGTTTTTTAGGTCATGCAACAAGGGCTGTCAGTCGGTGTTCGATTGGCAGCCCTTGTTGTGTGTTAGTGGCTTTGTTGCACGATGCTTGTGAAGGTTCTCATTAATGCCGGATCCTTTTCGAGTGCATTGCCCACTACAATCAGGTCGGCACCGGCGTTGCATGCAGCCTCCACTTTTTCGGGGGTGTTGAGGCCTCCGCCAATCATCAGCGGGATATGGAGGATTTGTTTCACGGCGGTGATCATCTCAACGGGCACGGGTTGATGGGCGCCACTGCCGCCATCCATGTATATCATTTTCATGCCCAAATATTGGCCGGCCAAGGCGGTGGCCACCGCGATGTCGGTTTTTGAAGCGGGGATGGGCATGGTATTGCTCATGTACTCCACCGATGTGGGTTTACCTCCGTCGATAATCATGTATCCGGTTGAGATGACTTCGATGGGTGTGCGGTGCAGGATGGGGGCAGCCACAACGTGGTTTCCGATGAGGAATTCGGGGTTTCGGCCTGATATCAGAGAAATAAACAAGATGGCATCAGCACTGTGAGAGAGTTGGAGCAGACTACCAGGGTATAGAACTACGGGTAAATCGAGGTTTTGCTTGAGGGCTTCAACCACACTGTCGGTGAGGGTGCTCACCAGGCTTCCTCCCACCAAAACCATGTCCGGCTTGGTTTCGCCCAGCAGCGTGATGGTTTTTTGCAGTTGATCGCCGTCGCACTTGTCGGGGTCAATCAATACGGCCAATTGCTTCTTGCCTTGCTGAGATTTGGTGAGAATGGAAGCGTAAATGTTCATGTGTTTATTGAAGTATTAAGATATGAGTGTCTCAAGACACAAGATGATAAAGTTCTTTTAATTATCCTCCTGTGTATTGCTTGACGAGCATTGTGATTGTTTTATCTGTTTAAATTTAGTATGTGGCTGTATTTCATGAAGTTTATTTTGCTAATCAAAACGGCTGTGCAGATTCACAATGGCAGAGAATTACACGAATTATGACTTTCGGATCGTAAAATGATGGTACTTGTGTCCTCTTGTACTTTTGCACTACTTCCAATAATTATTCATCAGTGTCTAAGCCTTCTATGATGCTCGTTTCATGGGATTTTAGTGAATGTCGAGGGTGTTGACTACAGCAAATAGACCATTGCCAGAGCGTTGTTGCATGTGGCGGAGAGGGTCAGTTGTTTTTCGATGTTGTGTTTGTTATAAATGGTTTCGATGATAAAGGGGTGTTCTGTATTGATGGTGAAAGGGAGCACATGCAGGTGTTCTTTAAAATCGATTTCCGTTTCATCCCAATATTTGAACAAGGCTTCTTTGGCGCACCAAATGAGGGTTTGCCACGTCAGCAGGTTGGTCGGGTCAATCATTTTCGCCTCGTTTGGGTTGATGAATCGCGAAGCTACCTTGGCCACGCGTGGGGTGATGGTCTCCACGTCCACGGTGACGGGGTGCGTGGGGTGTATTGCCACCACGGCCAGTCCGTTGGTATGCGAAATGCTCAGTTGGCAGCCGTTGATGACGGGGCGTCCGGATGGGTGATACTGCACGGGTGAGTGAATGTCTGTGTATTGCTGAATGAGTCGGCGAGATGCCAGCCATTCCCGCCTGCGTTTTTCGACCCGGAAGCTGTGGTATGTAATTTTTTCCTCGGGCGTCAGGTTGACAGATGCAAAGAGATCTTCCGATGGTTCGGAGAGATCCCATCCTGCCAGGATGCCCCCATCGGGTGTTTTATGTTCAAAAGCAAGTGGCATGCGTTAGTCGTTCCATTCAAACGTTTCCATCATGTGAAGCACGTCGCGGCTCACGAAATCCACCACCGGAGCCAGCGAATCCTTGTTGGGCGTCACGTTGAAGTAGAGCGAGCCTCTAAGGTGATGACGCAAACTGTCGGTTACCACAAATTGGATTCGGGAGGCTGCATCGCCTTTTATTTCGTAATAAACGCCATACACTTTTTTGTCGGGGTTAATGAAATAGCGTTCGTTGATGGCGTCGGCTTTGACCGTGTGTTTATAGGCGAGCATGTGGCTATCCTCTTCCAGTGTGTTGAAGTTTTTTTGGATGTTGCGATAACTGATGTGTACTTTGGCTTTCATCGCGGGAAATGCAACGTTGATCCAGTAAGGTTCGGCGTTGGCATCTTTGTCCTTTTCAATGTTGGCATACACGGGGTATTCAAACCGGTATGGGTAGCCATCGGGCATGGGTTGGTATTTTTTTTCGGGCATGGTAATACGGAAGTAGCCGCGTGGTTTTGGCATCGGGGCATCTCCACATGCTGTGACGACGATTAGAAGTACAAGACCCATTGTGAGGCGGATTCCTTTATTCGGGATCATGATTTTAATATTTAATTCCGTCATTCTCCAAAGGGATTATGAGGTTGTTTTGTAATATTATTCGTGGCAGGAATACGCACCTGATCTTGTATGCCTGCAATAATGCGCTTTATTCCTCTGCTACTTGGTTTTATGGTTGGCCGTGGGTTGAATGGGTTTGTGCTGCATGAATTTCACTTTTTTAATTCTTCGGTTGTCTGCGGCCACCACCGTGAAGGTGCAATTGTTGAATTCTATGGTTTCGTTTTTTTTGGGGATCTCACCTTTAATTTCGAGCAGTAAGCCGGCCAGGGTTTCTGCGTCACCTCTTACCGGTTCAAATTCAGATTCGTCGGTGTCGGTTACCTTGTGGAAGTCGTTGAGCAGCGTTTTGCCTTCAAAAATCAGTGAGCCGTCGGGCATTTGCACGTAAGGTGTTTCATCTTCGTCCATCTCGTCACTGATGTCGCCCACAATTTCTTCCAGGATGTCTTCCAATGTCACGATTCCGGCCGTGCCTCCGTATTCATCTACCACCACGGCCATGTGTATTTTACGTTTTTTGAATTCCGACAGTAAGTCGTTAATTTTTTTTGTCTCAGGAACGTAGTAGGGGGGACGTATTACCTTTTGCCATTCAAAGGAGGCGTCTTGATCCAGATGTAAAAGCAAATCTTTGACATAGAGGATGCCTTTGACATTGTCGGGCGTGTCTTCGTACACGGGGATGCGTGAGTAACCCGATTCGACAATCACGGCCTGTACCTTTTTAAAGTCGCTTTCAATGTTGATGTCGATGACGTCTACGCGGGGGGTCATGATTTCCTGCACGTCGATGTTGCCAAACTTAACAATGCCTTCGAGGATTTCTTTTTCGTCGGTAAGCTCGTTGGCCGTCAGTTCAAGTGCCTGCGAGAGCTCGTCCATCGACAGGCTTTTGGCTTTACGAGTAAGTCGTTGGTTGACAATGTTGGTGGAGGCAATGAGCAGATAGCTGATGGGATGAAAGATTTTGTTGATCGCCAAAAGCGGAAATGCCATGAACGCAGCAAACGAACGTGGATGGCGGGTGGCGTACACCTTGGGCAAAATTTCTCCAAAAAAGAGCAATCCGGAGGTAATCAAGATGGTTTCGAAGACGAAGCGCAGTGTGTTGGCTTGTCCGAAGTCGATGACCGATCCCGAAACAAATGCCGCCAAAATGACCACCCCCACGTTGACAAAGTTGTTGCCAATGAGGATGGTGGCTAACAACCATTCGGGTTCGTCGAGGTGTTTGAGGATGAGTTGGTTGTTTTTTCCTTTTTCTTTTTTTAGGATGTCAATGTCAGATGGCTTTAGGGAAAAGTAAGCCACTTCGGAGCCCGACATTAATGCTGATGCGAACAGCAGAAATAGAGCTGCCACCAGAGCAACGGCCACACCCGTGGTGATGGGCTGTAAGGAAATGTGTGGTGATAACGATAGCAGGATGTGTTGATAATGATCCGTTTCCAAGCAGGTGCTGATTTAGTGAGACATTAAAAGGGGAGGTCGTCTTCTACCTCAGGTAAGTTATCGAAGGGGCTGGGAGTGGGTGTCGGCGGAATAAACGATTGTTCCATTGGTGCCGACGCAGGCATGTAGTTGTTCGTTGCGGAGCCCATGGACGGTTCATTGGTCGGGGCACTGCCATCGGGGCGACGTCCCAACAGGGTGAGGTTGTCCACGTATATCTCGGTAGAATAGCGTTTGATGCCGTCCTTTTCGTAGCTGTTGGTTCTGATTTTTCCTTCAATAAAGAGTTGGGTTCCCTTTTTGACATATTTCTCAACCACTTGAGCCAGTCCACGCCACACCACAATGTTGTGCCACTCGGTGCGATCGGGTATTTGGCGGCCGTCGCGCCCTGTGTAACCACGTTCGGTGGTGGCCAGAGGAAAACGGGCTACCACGTTGTTATTGTCAAGGTATCGAACTTCCGGGTCTTTGCCCACATTGCCCAGCAGGATGACTTTGTTAACTGACATAGGTGTCTTACAAGAATTGAATGGCTAAATTACAAAAGTTTGTCCGTATTCTGTTTTTTTGGTTGCTGATTTTGCATCCGGCGCAATCTCGTTTGGTTTTTCATAAAAAAGAACCACTTTTTTACTGCTTTCATTGTGGTGTTTTGGTGCAAAAAGTTCATTGGACTGAGATTAGAGTTAAAATAAACGCAAAGGCGCGAAGGCGCTGAGTTATTTTGTTACGCGTTGCGTTTAAATATCAAAGCAGTTAACTCAAATGATTTATTCAACTTTCGCAAGTACGATATATGACTGATTTACAACAAAAAAGCAGCACAATAATTTGGTTAAGATCCTGATATTCAGTATCTTTATGTCGCCAAACAATCCCAAACGATTATGCTGCGGTTTAAAGATACTGTAATACTTTCAGAGATTAATGGCTTTTTTACTTCAAGTGAAAAAGCGATGGATACAATTTTTACCACGATACGTTCATTGACATTTTCGGATACAAAATTTGGGTTTTCACAAGCCTGTAATCATAAGTACACCAATCACGGAAAACTTGCTTTATTGCTGTTGTTTCCTTTTTTTGAAGTTAAAACATCATGGCATTATTCGAATTCCGGTTTAAGCCGTATTCTATACTGCGGTAAAGATGTATTTTATCGACTCCTGAACGATTCCTCCATCAACTGGCGTAATTTGGCATATAGCCTGAATATGCAATTGATACGTAAGGTGCAGAAAAGTACGGATTCGACAAATTTAAACCCGACCTGTTTGATTTTCGATGATACTGATTTGCCCAAGACTGGTCGCAAGATTGAGTTGATTAGCAGAATTTATTCGCACGTAAGCCATACGTTTAATATCGGGTTTAAAGGGCTTTTCATGGGGTATCACGATGGAAAGAGCTTCTTCTCTCTTGACTTTAGTTTGCATGGCGAGAAGGGTAAAAATCAAAGCAAACCTTATGGATTCACCCCGATCCAAATCAAAAAGCAATACGCAAAGAAACGACACAAGACGAGCATGGGAAGTGAACGCGTCAACGACTACCATTTGAGTAAAATTGAGTCCATGATCAAGATGATTCGCTTGGCTATCACCAAAGGCATTCGCTTTGATTATGTGCTTACTGACAGTTGGTTTACCTGTTTTGAATTGATCAAATTCATTGTTACTCGCCGTATCGGCTGCCACTTCATTGGCATGATCAAAATGGGAAAAACTCGATATGAGGCCTTCGGCAAAAGCCTGACATCGAAAGAAATCATTGATTTACTGCGGCGTAAGAAAAAGACCAAACGTTCTAAGCTTATCGGTTACTATTACGCTGAAACCATTGTTGACTTTAAAGGGGTTCGCGTAAAGCTCTTTTTTTGTAAAGCCTCCCACAAAGGCAACTGGAATGGCATGATGACCACCAATACAGAACTAACTTTCGAACAAGCGTATAAAATCTACTCGACTCGCTGGTCTGTGGAGGTTTTTTTCAAAGAAAGCAAGCAGCACCTTGGCTTGGGTAAATGCCAGTCGCAGGATTTTGATGCACAAATTGCATCGACGACGCTTTGTATGGTTCAATATAACATTCTTTCGGTCATTAAGCGGGTCAATGACTATGAAACACTCGGTGAACTATTTAGAGCATCACAGAAAGATGCCCTAAAACTAACCATTGCCGAGCAGGTATGGCTAATAATCACGGAGATATTGAGTGAATTGTCCGAAATGTTTAATGTCGAAATCGAATTGTTAATGGAAAAATTATTTGCTGAAAATGATAAACTTACAAGATACTTAAATCTCAACAGCCTATTACAGGCAGGTTGACAGAGCTTGCGAAAGTTGAAT
>NZ_QKZK01000012.1 GCF_003254275.1 Breznakibacter xylanolyticus
TTAGAAAAGCCAGTTGAGTAATCAGCTGGCTTTTTTGCGTTATAGACTTTTTTATCCGCGAAGTGCACAGGGGATCAGGTAGAGAAGATTTTTTAAACCGCGAATTACGCGAATTACACGAATTGTTGCTCGATGGTGCTCGGTAAATTTTAATGACACGGAGTTGCACTGGGGGGGGTACGGAGGGGCACGGAGTTTTAAGTTGAGCTGGATTGGGGGAGATTTGGCGTTTTTTTTAACCGCGAATTATACGAATTACACGAATTGTTGCGCTGTGGTGCTCGGAGAATTCTCAGTGGCTCGGTGTAATGTTTTTTAGTGACACGGAGGGGGCGCGGAGGGGCACGGAGTTTTTTTTGAGTTGGATTGGGGGCTTGATGTGTGGGCTGGGTGTGAATGGGGTGCTTGTGGGTACTTGGCGTTAGGGATTGCAGCGGAAAGCCCGCAGCCTTAGCGAGGACTTGTAGCGGAAAGCCCGACCCGGAGGGGAACGCCCTGATGATGAGTTGAAGAGTTTAGAGTGGAGAAGTTTAGAGTGGAGAAGTTTAGGGTGGAGGAGTTTAGGGGGGGAGTTAAGGGCGATTGAAGGCGGAAGGTGTGTCAGACGGGCAGCGGAATATGATTCCGACGGTCGTCTGAAGGTGTTTCAGACGACCGTCGGAAGGTGTGTCGGATGAGTGGGGGTGTAGGGTGTAGGAGTTGAGGGTTTATGAGTTATTGAGAGAGAATTAAATTATTGATCGTTTGGTTGTTTTTTGTGGTTGACGAGGGCTTCGATGCCGCGTTGGATTTTGTATTGGTCGTGGGGAGCACCAAATTCTTTACAGGTGACGGATTCGATGGGGACTTTCCAGATTTTGACGTTGCGGACGGCGGGGTCGTTGTATGAGAATTCGCGGTCGATGTATTGGCCCATGATGATGTTGAGGGCTTGACGTTTTTCGTTGAGGTCGTCGATGAATTGAACGCGTCCGAAAGCGACGACGCTTTTGGCTTTCATGCGGTAGCTGCAGGCGACTTTGGGGTGTTGGAAGGCGAGTTGGTGATCGATGCTGAAAGAGATGCAGATTTGGTTGTTTTGGTTGAGGATGTCGATGACGCGACCGTGGGGGGCGGAGTGGAGGTAAAGGGTGTTGTTTAGGTAGCCGAAGTTCATGGGCAGCACGTAGGGAGTGTTGTTGAAGTCGGCCACGCCAATGAAACAGATGTCGCTTTGGCGGATGACGGCTTCGATGATTTGCGGGTCGGAGTGGGTGATGGTTTGCATGGGGATGTTTTTTGAGAGTTATTTAACGATGATGCGGCCGCCGAGGAGTGAGGCGAGCGTTTTTTTGACGATTTGCCATTTTTGGTTTTCGACCATGAGTTGCATGAGTCGGTCGATATTTTTTTCTTCCTGAGCTTTTTTGATTTGTTTGCTGTTTTCTTCTAACAGGAGGATGACTTTTTTGTTTTTGAGTTCGAGGACGACTTTAGGGACGATTTCGGTGAGGAGGTCTTCTTCGGATTTTGGGGTTCCAAACCGCGCATGTATTTTACTCAATTGGTGTTGTCGGCTGACCAGGTCGGAGGCCATTTGGGCGACGTTGACGTCGGTGTGGTTGATGAAGAGCATGTCGGTGACGGGGATGCCCTGGTTATGGGCATTGGAGAAGATGTCGAGCATACGGTTGTAGGTGGGGTTGGTGCTTTGGAGGTCGTCGATTTTGAGTTCGCGCACGATGAATTCGCCTACGGAAAGCATGTCGCCTTCGGGAGTAGTGGTGAGCGGGAAGTTTGCAAATTTGACGAGGTATCGGAGTACTTCGCGTTCCTCGATTTCAAATTTGTTGTCGATGATGTTTGATTGCGCTTGAGCGAACACATCGGGCGGCGCAAAGAGGTCCGCCGGGGGTTCGTCGGGTCGTTGAATCGGTTGTCGGTTTGATTCCTGTTCGCGTTTTTGTCGGGTGAGTTTGGTGAGTTCGGCATATAGCACCGGTTCCTGCACGTCGAGTTGGTTGCTGCATTCTTTAATGTAAACGCTTCGGACGATGGGGTCGGGGATGGTGAAGATGGTTTTGACGATGTCCTGAATGAGGGATGCACGCTTAATGGGGTCGTTTTTAGCATCCTGGAGCAGGAGTCCGGTTTTGAAGCGGATGAAGTCGGTTTCGTGTTGGTTGATGTATTCGATGAGCTGCTCGGCCGGCATCTTTCGGGAGAAGGAGTCGGGGTCGTCGCCATCGGGCAGGAGCAGGACTTTGACGTTCATGCCTTCTTCGAGCACGAGGTCGATACCGCGCAGGGCGGCTTTGAT
The DNA here is from genome assembly GCF_003254275.1 of Breznakibacter xylanolyticus. Lineage (GTDB taxonomy): Bacteria > Bacteroidota > Bacteroidia > Bacteroidales > Marinilabiliaceae > Breznakibacter > Breznakibacter xylanolyticus. The sequence continues at coordinate 2,300 of NZ_QKZK01000012.1, forward strand.
ACCGGCGGGGTCACCATCGTAGAGGATGGTGATGTTAGGGGTGAAGCGTTTGATGAGCAGGATTTGATCCTGAGTGAGGGCTGTGCCCGACGAGGCGACCACGTTGGTAATGCCGGCCTGGTGCATGGAGATGACGTCGGTGTAACCTTCGACGAGGAAGCACCGGTTTTGTTTAACGATTTCCTGCTTGGCCTGGTATATGCCGTAAAGGATACGGCTTTTGTGGTAGATGTCGGATTCGGGGGAGTTGAGGTATTTGGCGGTTTTGGCGTCGGTTTTGAGGACTCGACCGCCAAATGCAATGACTTTACCGGTGAGGTTATGAATGGGAAACATGACGCGTCCCCTGAACCGGTCGGCGCGATAGTCGTCTTTGAAGATTCCGAGGCCGGTTTTTTCGATGAATTCTTGTTTGAATCCGTTTTTGAGTGCTTCTTTGATGAAAGCGTCGCGTTCTTCGGGAGAATAGCCGAGTTGGAATTTGCGGATGATGTCATCGCGAAAGCCTCTGGAACGGAAATAGGACAGCCCGACGGATTGACCTTCGTCGGTTTGGAACATGGTGTTTTCGAAGAATTTTTGAGCGAAAGAGCTGACCACCATCATGCTTTCGCGTTCGTTGCGAAGCATCTCCTGTTGAGGGGAGACTTCGGTTTCTTCGATGGGGATGTGGAATTTTTTGCCCAGGTAACGGATGGCATCCACAAAGGTGAGCTGCTCGTGTTCCATGACAAAGTGGAGGCCGTTACCTCCTTTGCCGCAACCAAAGCACTTGAAGATGCCCTTGGCCGGAGAGACCATGAAGGAGGGCGTTTTTTCGTTGTGGAATGGGCAGTTGCCGATGTAGTTGGTTCCACGGCGTTTGAGACTGATGAACTCGGAAACGATGTCCACAATCTGCGCCTGGGCAGCATCCATAACCCGGTCGATGGTACTTTGGTCAATCATGGTGCAAAGATACAAATTCTATATGCAAGAATTTTTTTGGGAGGGATGGATGTTTGATGGTTGAGGATGTGATTCGATTAACGAGAGTTATGGTTAGAATTAGATGAGGCGTTGTTGTCAATAAGCTTAGAAGAGACACAGGGTTCAGCGTTTTTTCAGGTGAAGATGTAAGTTTGAAAAACCTTAAACCTCAATGCAGATAATTCAGCATTCACTCATCTTCCTTGGCGTAATCAACTAAGAACTAACACTGAGCTACAGTGAGGTCAGATGAGAGACGGTGAGAAGAAGAAATCTCAGTTTACTCGGCGTTCATTCATTTTCTTGAGCCTAATTAACTAAGAAATGACAGTGATTTGCAGTGAGATAAGATAAGATCCAGTGAGGAGAAGAAGCCTCAGTGCCACTCGGTAAAAGAGTTATATAGTAGACAACACGGGGGCACAGAGTTTTTTATTTATGAAGTGTGTTTGATGAAGATCGCATTCTGTGTTCAAATAAAAATGCAGATAACTTGTGAGAGTTATATGGAAGTAACGGTTGTTAATTTATAATTTTGCACCATTCACAAGAGGCGATGAGGACGTTGAAATAAGGCGTTGATTCAGAGCTGATAATCAAAGAATATGTCATTTACACGTCAGGAGATAGAGATCATGGCGCCGGCGGGCTCGTATGAGTCGTTGATGGCGGCCATTCAGGGAGGTGCCGATTCGGTGTATTTTGGGGTTGAGAAGTTGAACATGCGCGCCCGGTCGTCGGCCAATTTCACCATTGCCGATTTGCATGAGATTGTGCGCATTTCACGGGAACATGGGGTGAAGACATACCTGACGGTCAATACGGTGCTGTATGATGATGACCTGCCGGTGATGCGCGATGTGATTGACGCGGCCAAGGAGGCCGGTGTGACAGCCATTATCGCCGCCGACCAGGCAGCCATTCATTATGCGCGGTCGATTGGCGTTGAGGTCCACATTTCTACCCAGGTAAACATCTCAAATATAGAGACCTTGAAGTTTTACAGTCATTACGCCGATGTGGTGGTTTTGGCGCGTGAGCTCAACATGACTCAGGTCGCAGCCATTCATCGAGAGATTGAGCGACAACAGATTAAAGGACCTTCGGGGGAATTGATTCGGATTGAGATGTTTGTGCATGGCGCGTTATGCATGGCCGTGTCGGGGAAGTGTTATCTGAGTTTGCATCAATACAACTCATCGGCCAACCGGGGCGGCTGCCTTCAAACATGCCGTCGCTCGTACGTGGTCACGGATAAGGAGACGGGCAACGAACTTGAGATTGATAACGAATACATCATGTCGCCCAAGGATTTGAAAACCATTGGTTTTTTGGATACGGTGTTAAAGTCCGGCGTGCGAGTTCTTAAAATAGAAGGGCGCGCCCGTTCGGCCGACTATGTGAAGATGGTGGTGAGTTGTTATCACGAAGCAGTGGCTGCTGTCATTGACGGGACGTTCGGACCTGAAAAAGTGGCTGTTTGGGACGAGCGTTTGTCGACCGTATTCAATCGTGGCTTTTGGGATGGTTACTACATGGGACAGACCATGGGTGAGTGGACCGAGAATTATGGCAACAAGGCCACGCGCAAGCGGGTTTACGCGGGCAAGGTGACGAACTATTTTCCAAAGCTTGGTGTGGCTGAGATATTGTTGGAGACCCGCGGAGCCAATCAGGGTGACACCATCCTGATCACCGGTCCTACCACCGGGGTTATGGAGCTGGTCATTGGCGAGCTGCGAGTGGATTTGCAGCCGGTGGATGTCGCCGATAAAGGGGTGCGATTTTCGATGCCGGTACCCGAAAAAGTTCGTCGTTCCGATAAAGTATTTTTGTTGGTTGATGCCCGGGAGGTGCCGCAACAATGAGGTGGCAGGGACATATTGAGAAAATGGCGGCACGATTAGAGGGGCTGGTGCATTATCAGTTGCCGCTTGATGACGTGCTGGTGGATGTGAATGCTTTGTTGGGACGTCGTTTGCGAGTTTCATTTATGCACAGCATCCGCTGTGTGTCGTGCGGCAAGACGATACCGAAAACATACGGTCAGGGTTTTTGTTATCCCTGTTTCACCACGGTTCCGGAGGCAGATGCGTGCGTGTTGTCGCCCGAGAAATGCCGCGCCCATTTGGGCGAAGCGCGCGACATGTCGTGGGCCACAGCTCATTGCCTCATTCCGCACGTGGTGTACCTGGCCATGTCGGGCAACATTAAGGTGGGCGTGACCCGTCACACACAGGTTCCAATACGATGGATCGATCAGGGAGCCTCGTCGGCCGTGGTGCTGTGTGAGACGCCTAACCGACACATCGCGGGAGTGATTGAGGTGTTTTTGAAGCAACATTATCCCGATAAGACCAAGTGGCAGCAAATGTTGAAAGGGGTACATGATGAAGGCGATCTATTGGTTGAGAAACAGCGGGCAGCAGCCTTGTTACCGCCGATATTACGACGATACGTGAGCGGGAACGATCAGGTGACGAGTTTGAGTTACCCATATGCGGGTGCTTTACCCGAGATGTTGGCGCAGGTGACCTTTGACAAGCAATCGGTTGTTGAAGGCGTGTTAACGGCTGTGCGGGGGCAATACCTGGTTTTTGATCACCATTGGGCACTCAATGTGCGCCGTCACCGGGGTTACTTGGTTGTTGTTGAGACCATTGATGACTGAGGGTAGCTCTGATTTTCGATTCTTCATGGAGACGACCGGCATCACCCGGTTGTTTGTTCTGCCGTTCGATAAACGATAATTCGGCTATGACGGGGCGGAGGTTGCAGACCAACACCCCATCGCGTGGTGCTGCATCTTTCTTTATGCGCGCGGCATTGAAATAACTATTTATGAAGATGTGGTTGCTAATCACCGATTCAAGTGTTGTTGAGGATTTGTGAGATGTGTTGATTTCCTTTAACGGGATGGCATTGCTGTAATTGCGGCTCAGTTTTTCTGAAACGGCCTGGGCTGTTTGTGCCTGAAGTGCCGAAGTGACCACCACCGGAGCATCGCCGGCAATGATGCGGATGTGGTTGAGTAGTGCTAACGATTCGGAAGCCATCGTTGATGAGTCGGAAAAGGATGTGTTGAATAGGTAAAAGATGTGTCCGGTTTTTAAGTAACGCAACTTGAGCCAACTGACGATAGAAGGCGCATTCATGATAGAATCGGAAAGTCGGAATTCAGAACGGGCAATGACGTCCAGTTGATTCGCATTGTAAAGAACCGGGTTGAATGGTTTCGAGTGAGTGGTAGAGAAACGTTTGTCGCCCGCAAAAGTATATTGAGGAATGTCGAGCATCAGGCTGTTTATTTGCGACTTGCTGATGTTTTGTAAGCCGATGAGATCGGGGGTGGACTCGTTGATGAGTGATAACGTCTTTGATTTTAAGTTGTTCCATGAGATGGTTTGGCCATCGGGTTGATGATCGGGTAGGAACAGCGACATGACCCTTAGCCCATGAGGTTTTAGACATCCTGAAATGGCCGTCATCCCGAAGATGATCAATAACAGCTGCAGATATTTTTTCATTTTCACACGCATGAGTTCCCAATCTTCTCGTTAGATGATGGTAAAATTAATGCACTCAAAAAGTGACGTTGGGATGTGTTACGTGGATCGTCATATTTTAGTGACGATTTTCGAGAATTTTTTGAGTTAAAAATTCGGAATTATCATAATGATAGTGGTCGGGTTGATGGCTTCGTTTTTTTTGTCCGGGAATTGCGCGAACTGTACGAATTGTTTGAAATACAGCGTTTCCGATGAATGAAGATGAGCAAGTAAACGCGGTGGTTAAGGCGCTGTTTGGTTTTGTTAACTGCTTGTATTAGAATAAAAAATGCAGATTGCTCAGTGTTCACTCAACTTCTTTAGCGTAATCGACGAAGAACTGATGCTGAGTTGCAGTGAGGGATGATGAGAGTCGGTGAGGGGAAGAAGTTTCAGTGTGATTTGGCGTTTATTCTTCTTTTTTCGATGAAGAACTGACGCTGAGTTGCAGTGAGTGAAGATGAGGGGCGGTGAGAAATATTAAAACTCTGTGAATCTTAGTGTTAACTCATATTTCTCAGTGTAACCAGCTAAGAACTGACACTGAGTTGCAGTGAGGGAGGATGAGAACCGTTGAGGGGAAGAAGTTTCAGCGGAACTTTTTGTTACTTTGTGGTTCAAAACATATATAAGCCATGGAATCCCCAGAGCCATCGTATCCACAATTGAAGCTGTCTAATCAGTTGTGTTTTCCGTTTTATGCCGCGTCGATGCTTATAACGCGACACTATCAGCCCTTGCTCGACACTATTGGGTTGACTTATCCGCAGTATCTGGTGATGATGGTGCTGTGGGAGAAGGATGGTTTGACAGTGGGGCAGATCTCTTCGCAGTTGATGCTCAATACCAATACCATTACGCCATTGCTAAAGCGCCTGGAGAAGTCTGGTTTGTTGGTGCGTACACGTTCGGAAGAAGATGAGCGTCGGGTATTGGTGACATTGACTGATCGCGGAAGATCCTTGCAGCAGGAGGCAGCTCAAATTCCGATGAAGTTGGTCGAAAAGGTGGATTATCCCATCGACAAAGCCATGAGGTTGATGCAGGAGATTCGAGATTTTTTGGATGCATTAAAGGGAGAGGAGCCATAAATCAGTTTCCTGTTTTCCCAGAGTTTTCAGCGAACACAGAGTCAGAATAAACGCAAAGGCGCGAAGGCGCTGAGTTATTTTGTTACGCCATGCGTTTAAATAACAAAGCAGATAACTCAAAATTGTTATATAATAGTTTTTAGTGAACACGGAGACACCGGGACACAGAGTTTTATTTTGATTTATCATATCATCCTGATGAAGCTTTGCCCCCCCCCCCCTAGTTCAAATAAAAAATTAGATAACACAAAAGAGTTACATCGTAGAAGGAATAAACGCTGAGGCTAAAGGCGCTGAGTTACTTTGTAACGCCTTGCGTTTGTGTAAAAAAAGCAGATGACTCAAAAGAGTAATATGGTAGAGTGGCTCGGGGTTGGTTTCGTTGTGTTTGCAGGAAGCGTATTTGAACTCTTGTGCTTTTTTCAATGTCGTATCGTTTGTGTTATTAGGGTGAAAGACAAGAAAATTGTTAAGCTTCAGATAGATCGGAAAGACTTATGAGGCCCAAGAACTCATTTATAATCTTTTTCATTTCATTCTCATTGTCTCAATGTCTTATTCTTTGGCTCTATTCTGATTCATATGGGTAATCGTATGTATTCACTCAAACCTATATTTCGTGCCCTCGAGCCGGGCGGGCTCTTACTTTTAATTCGGCAAGTGTTTGTTTTCATTTGCCCTCATGATTAAGCGTCGCTGAGCTCCGCTGAATTGGCTACAGCCCCAAAAAGTAAGCAATTTTTGCATTAAGTGAGAGCATTGTGCAAACTGTTTTGTCAATGCCGAACGTTGCAAAAATCAGCTTTGCTAAAAAAGGCCGCCGCTGACGTAAAATGGCTAAAAATCATAGGCCTTCGCTAAAATCTGCGAACTCGCAAGCTCAAACAGCGCATATTTTTTTACGCTCAGGCCTATGATTTTTTTAACGCCATTTTCATCTGTATATTATTTGTTTTCAATTGGTCAGATGGAACTCGCCAATAATCAACTCCTGTGTATCGAAGTGTTAGCCAGGGCTCGTTTCCAAAGGCGGCTTAGTTACCTTGTGTTGATTTCGTGCTTTCATATTTTGTTTATCCACAGGATTCGACATAGAGCCTATTCTTTTAACTAGACGGCATTGACTTTTATTTGTCGGGTTAATATTAATTAATGTATTTGATTGTGAGCTGTTTGTTTTGATTGTTGGAGCTAGGTTTACTTTATGTGTGAGCAGTTAGGCAGAACTTGGCTGAAATTATTGACATGAGGTGGTAAGCAAGTTTGAAAATGAGTATCTTGCAAGCCAAATTTTGCGAACGTTCCGGCGGTAAAATAAGGAGCTTTTGATTTGTCAATGAGAGGGTTGTAGGCCGCATTGGGTGTGTTAATCCGTGCCCTGTTGTGTTGTGTCATCACTTCATTGAATAATCAAGTTATCAACTGTCGGATAAGTTTGATTGAAACTATCAATAGCGAGAATCATCAGGAATGCCAAAAATTTCGAACCGAGGGATTGTGATGCCCGCTTCGCCGATCCGGAAGCTGGTGCCTTATGCAGAATCAGCCAAGCAACGAGGGGTTAAAGTTTACCACCTCAACATTGGCCAACCAGATATTAAGACGCCGGAGGTGGCGTTGAACGCCATTCGCACTGCGAATCTGAGTGTGATTGAATATAGCCACTCGGCGGGCAACGAGAGCTATCGTCGGAAGTTGGCGGCGAGTTACAACGCCATTGGCATGGATGTGGATTATTCCGATATTCTGATAACGACCGGAGGATCAGAGGCGTTTGTGTTTGCATTTATGAGTTGTCTCGATCCGGGAGACGAGGTCATTATTCCCGAGCCCTTTTATGCTAACTACAATGCTTTTGCGGTGATGGCCGGCATTCAGGTTCGCACATTGGTTTCGACCATCGAGGATGGGTTCGCGTTGCCACCCATTGAAGCGTTTGAAAAACTGATTACGCCGCGTACCCGAGGTGTTGTAATCTGTAACCCCAATAATCCAACCGGTTATTTGTATTCGGCCGAGGAGATGCAAAAGCTGGAAGCTTTGGTGAAGAAGCATGATTTATTTCTGTTCTCCGACGAAGTGTACCGTGAGTTTTGTTACGACGGGCAGGCGCATATCTCAGCCATGTCGTTGAAAGATATTTCCCAGCACGTGATAATGATTGACTCGGTGTCGAAGCGCTACAGTGAGTGTGGTGTGCGCATTGGTGCCATGGTGACCAAAAACAAGCGAGTGGTAGAAGCGGCGCTCAAATTTGGACAGTCGCGATTGAGTCCTCCTTCGTTTGGACAGATTGCTGCCGAGGCATCGCTCGACACGCCCATGGATTATTTCAAGGAGGTGTATGATGAGTACCTTGCCCGTCGCAATTTCTTGTTGGAAGGATTGAATAAAATTCCCGGGGTTTATTCGCCCATGCCTAAAGGTGCATTTTATACCGTGGCACGTTTGCCGGTAGACGATTCCGAGAAGTTTTGCCAGTGGATTCTCAGTGATTTCTCATACCAGGGTCAGACCGTGATGATGGCGCCGGCCAGCGGTTTTTACAGTCAACCGGGTTTGGGGGTTAACGAGGTTCGCATCGCTTATGTGTTGAATCGGACGGATTTGGCCAATGCACTGGTGGTGCTCGAAAAAGCGTTAGAGGCCTATCCCGGAAGAACGATTTGATTGCGTTGCGAAACGAAATAATATACAAGGCTGTCGGGTGATCGACGGCCTTTTTTAATTTGCAAATTTCACGAATCAATGGTCGCTATTGGGGTCGTTATGAGAAGGCGTAGATGAGGATGAGCAAAATAATGACGCCTTGAAAGACGAGGAAACGGTGTGGGATGTCGAGCGAAATTTTTTGAGCAGTTTTTTGGGTTACAGATTTCATTGTGTTGCGTTTTTTTTTGATGGGGTTATTTTTATTTGACGAATGGATGATGGTTGAGGTTGCGTGGGGAGAGTGCTTATTTTTAGGTTTTGTATTCAATCTGTTTAAATGCTTTATTTGTTTGTGCTGTGTTGTTTGTTGTGATTGAATCGCCCCAATTTATTGAGCGTAAGATTGTTTGTAAAGACCCTTTTGGGTGGATTTTGAAATTTTTTGTAAGGTCATTCTGATTTATGTCAATTCAATTATTATGGGTTAATTTGTATTTGTTTAAAGGTATCGACCTTTTGGCGCATTTTTGGTTTCGTGATGTTTTGAAGGTTGTTTACTGAGCTCATATTTTATAATTATATAGTTTTTGTGAATATTTTATTGATAAATTCCATCGGGCGCACCAAGTGGGGCGGAGGAGAGAAGTGGATGCTTTTAGCGGCTGCCGGGTTGAATGCCCGGGGACATCATGTAGTTATTGCGTGTCGTAAGGGTTCAATGATCGCGCTCAAAGCTGCAGCAGCAGGCTTGCATACCATTCATTTGCCTATTTACACCGATTTTAGTGTCACCGGTGCCTGGAAGTTATGGCGTCAGGGTTTAAAGGAGCGGTTTAATGTCATTATTGGTTGTCAGAATCGGGATGTGCGTATTGCCGGTTTTGTGTCGCCATTTATGGGTCATCCGGTGGTGTTGAGTCGTCAGGGGGTACAGTTAATTCATCGTTCGTATAAATACAAATGGTCGTTTCAGCATTTTTGTGACGGCATCATTACCAACACGCGCACCATCAAAGAAGAGTATGACTCGTATGGCTGGTGGGGGGACGATTTTGTAAAAGTGATTCACAATGGCGTGGAACCGCCTGTGCCTGTTGACGAACCTATTGATATTCACCAATGGATTCCACGTACGGAGGTTACGCCTCGCATTGTTTTATCGGGTGGGCGTTTGTCCAAACAAAAGGGCTATGAATATCTGATTGAAGCAGCCCGTGATGTGTGTCGGGTACATTCCGATGTTTATTTTTTCATTGCCGGAAAAGGGAAAGAAGAAGGACGGTTGAACCAGTTGATCGATGCGCTTGGATTGTCGGGGCGGGTGTTTCTGGTTGGTTTTCACGAAAATCTGGCTCCATTGTTTCGTCAATCGTCACTTTTTGTGTTGTCTTCGCTTTTCGAAGGGATGCCCAACGTGGTGATGGAGGCGATGATGAACCTGGTTCCGGTGGTCTCCACGCGTGTCAATGGCGTGGAGGAACTCATCGGGGTCGACGGTGCAGGTGTGATTGTGCCCCCTGCTGATAGCCGGGCGCTTGCGGCGGCCATTGTGGATGTGTTGAGTCTCGACAGTTGCCAGCCCATGATTGACAAAGCCAAGTTGCGTGTCGATGCGATGTTTTCGGTGGACGCCATGGTGACGAATCTTGAGAATTATCTCAAGGAGAAAGTCTCAGCGCGTGCCCCACGACGCTGCTTGGTGATTCAAACGGCTTTTATTGGCGATGTGATTTTGGCCACGCCGGTGGTTGAGAAGCTGCGTCGTTTTTACCCCGACTGCAAAATCGACTTTTTGTTACGCAAAGGCAACGAAGGGTTGCTCGATCACCATCCGCTGTTGAACGAGGTGATTGTGTTTGACAAAAAAGGCGGGAAGTATCGTCAGTTGTTTCATCTGATCCGACGGATTCGTCGCACGCGTTACGATGTGGTGGTGAACATTCAGCGTTATTCCACCACCGGCATCATCACGGCATTGTCGGGTGCGCGCCAGACCATCGGTTTTAAGAAGAATGGTCTTTCGCGTTTCTTCACCTTTCGCATCGATCACCGCATGCACAGCAGCGGGCCATCGGAGCACGAGGTGGTCCGTAATCTCAAGTTGATTGATCATCTAACCGATCCGGGATTCGAGATGCCCCGTATGTATCCTCAGCCATCCGATTTTGAGGCGGTGAAGCATGATGCACCATATTACGTGATGGCACCCACATCGGTGTGGTTCACCAAGCAGTATCCCTTTCACAAATGGGTAGAGCTGATGGATGCCCTGCCATACACCCACACCATTTTTTTGACCGGAGGCAAGGGCGATGCCGCAGTATGTGAAGAATTGAAGAAACAATCGCGTCATCCCAACGTGGTAAACCGGGCGGGTGAATTGAGTTTTTTGCGTTCTGCAGCCTTGATGAAGGGGGCGCAGATGAATTTCGTGAACGACTCGGCACCGTTGCACATCTGTTCGGCCATGAATGCGCCGGTGCGTGCCATGTTTTGCTCTACGGTACCGGCTTTTGGCTACACGCCCTTGTCGGACGATGCCATGGTACTCGAAACCCATCATTCATTGGCATGCCGCCCTTGTGGCTTGCATGGCAAGCGGGCGTGTCCGCAGGGACATTTTAAGTGTGGTGACATTGGCATTGATGCGATTTTGAATGCGTTGCCAATGGAGACCGGGCGCTGATAATTGATTATCTTTGTGGCAAAAATGGAAAAGCTTGTAAATGTAAGGAGTGGAGGAGTGGAGGAGTGGAGGAGTGGAGAAGTTGAGGGGTGTAAGAGTGGAGGGGTGTAAGAGTGGAAGAGTGGAGAAGTGGAGAAGTGTAAGAGTGGAAGAGTGGAGAAGTGGAGAAGTGTAAGAGTGTAAATGGGATTAAACAACTCCAAAGTCCCCCTTTGGGGGATTTTGGGGGCTTGATATAAAAATAAACTAAACAAATATGATCATCGTTACCGGAGGGGCAGGGTTCATTGGGAGCAACCTGGTGAAGAGTCTCAATGCGCAGGGTTTTACCAATATCATTATTGTTGACCACTTGGGGACGTCCGACAAGTACCTTAACATGAATCGGCTACAGTTTGCGGACTATGTTGAGAAGGACGATTTTCTCGGCCTGTTGCCCACTTTGCCCAAGGTGTCGACCATTTTTCATCAGGGGGCTTGTTCGGCCACGACTGAGCGTGATGCGTCGTATCTGATGCGCAACAATTTTGAGTATTCCAAAACATTGCTGCATCATTGCCTTGCCAATCAAATCGATTTTATTTATGCCTCCAGCGCTTCGGTGTACGGCAATGGGGATCATGGTTTTGTAGAAATGCCAGCCTGTGAGTATCCGCTCAACGGTTATGCCTTTTCTAAGTTCATTTTCGACAACTACGTTCGTCGGGTATTCAACCCCGAGAAGCACAACAGCCAGGTGGCAGGCTTGCGTTATTTCAACGTGTACGGTTATCAGGAAAATCACAAGGGTAGCATGGCATCGGTGCCGTTTCACTTCTTCAATCAGGCTCGTGACAACGGGCATATCAAGGTTTTTGAGGGTAGCGATACCTTTTTGCGCGATTTCATCTTTATTGATGACGTGATGGAGGTGGTGAAGTATCTGTTTCAATCGGGAGAGAGTGGCATATTTAACTGTGGCACCGGCAAAGCCCGTTCGTTCATGGACATGGCGCACATTTTTGCATCGTTGCATGGCAGTTGCTCCATTGAAACCATCCCTTTCCCCGATCATCTGAAAGGCAAATATCAGGCCTACACGCAAGCCGATATGTCTGCGTTGATGGAAACCGGGTTTCATGGCAAGTTTCATTCACTTGAAGAGGGGATGAGGAAGTATTTTGAGAGATTGAAAGAGGGAAACGGATATTTATATGTATGAACAACAAACTGATTCGATGGGTTGATAATCACAATCCTGCAACAGATAAGAAGTTTTCAATTATTATTCCAACTTGGAACAATCTTTCATTTTTAAAGACATGCATCGAAAGCATACAACGTCATTCACACTTTCAACATCAGATTATCATCCATGTGAATGAGGGTAATGATGGGTCATTAGAGTGGGTTCAGGCTCAGGGCTATGATTTTACACATAGTGAAAATAATGCCGGGGTTTGTTGGGCCATTAATGCATGCCGAAGTTTGGTGAAGACAGATTACATTGTTTATATGAACGATGATATGTATGTCCTACCGAAATGGGATTTGGCTTTATGGGAAGAAGTGGCGAAAGTAAACCATCCCTATTTTTTTCTGTCATCGACAATGATTGAACCAACACCGTCTCCTCATCCGGGAATTATTGCACCATACGATTATGGTCGTGACCCCTTCAATTTTGAAGAGGAAAAATTACTTGATGAATATCAAAATCTTCCATCATACGATTGGAATGGAGCGACCTGGCCCCCCAATATTGTACACAAACATATTTGGGATTTAGTTGGAGGTTATAGTGTTGAGTATTTTCCGGGTATGTACTCAGATCCAGATTTTTCGATGAAACTTATTAAAGCCGGTGTAACTCACTTTAAAGGGGTTGCCAAAAGTAAGGTATATCATTTCGGATCAAAATCAACTCAACGTGTCAAACGAAACAATGGGAGCAAACAGTTTTTGAATAAGTGGGGCATCACATCATCCACATTAACCAAGTATATTCTTCAACGGGGAGCACCATTCAGTGGAGAAATTGATTTGGAGGAAGCTGATAAGCGCGCCCAAAACTCAAAACTGCGGAGTCGAATAAAGAGAGTGATTAGTTCGTTAAGTAAAACCGGTCAGGTTGATCGTCAATTTAATATGTAAATCATGGTATTAGCAGTCATCCTTCCCCACTCAAAACTGTATGGTGGCGTAAAGCGTTTTTTTGAATTGGGAAACATCTTTATTGATCATGGACATCAGTTTATTGTATTTAATGAAAAGGGTGATCGCCCCAATTGGTTTGACTTTAAAGGAGACATTTGTTCGTTTTCAGAAATAGATAAGTATTCATTCGATGCCTTTTTTTTTACTGAACCACGTTATTTAAATCTTGTCCTTCAGGCGAAAGCGCGAAGAAAAATATTTTATTTTGTAAGAGGAAACGAAAATCTGCGGATTTTTAGAAAATTTAAAGAAATTGAGGTGTTTGCCAATTCTACCAATATGTACGATTTGGCAAAACGCAAGTTTGGGATTGAAGCATTTAAGGCTTTTGGAGGGATCAACACAAAGTTATATCAAACGCCAATATTTAAAGAGAGAGATTTAGATGAACCCTTTGTAGTTATGGCTTATGGACGATTGACCGAAGGACGTAAAGGCACCAAATATGTGGTAAGGGCTTGTGAGCGAATTTATAAGAAAAACCCCAATGTCAGATTATTGTTGTTTGATACTCCTGTGGATGAAAAAATGAAGAAGGCTATAGCCGAATTCACGGCTAAAGTTCCATTTGAGTTTGTACAGAACCATCCGGTAGATAAAAATCCTGAGTTGTTTCAACGTGCCAATGTCTTTGTTGCACCAGAAAAAAAAGCTGGTTGGTCAAATACATCTGTTGAAGCAATGGCTTGTGGCATTCCTGTGATAGCCACAAAATCAGGAACCAATGATTTTTTATTTCACGAGCAAACGGGGTTAATTGTTCGACGCAATTCGTTTTCTGTGGCACGGGCCATTAAGAGATTAATGAAAGACGAAGCGTTACGAGTTCGTTTGGCTAAAGCCGGAAGAAAAGAGATTGAAAATTTTGATTGGGAAATATTAGCAAATCGAATTTTGAAAAATATATTGACATGAAAAGATTAACATATATAGTTCCTTTGTATTTCACGAAGGATAGCAATGCATTATCTGATCTTTTGGATTTGTATAGTACTTATTCTTCAAGTATAACAAGCAATGTTGATTTTATCTTTATTGATGATTGTTCACCACTTCCTGTTCTTATACCTAGTGACTGTAATTTGAATATTCGATTGTATCGGATTAATGAAGATATTAGGTGGAATCAACCTGGAGCGAGGAATCTTGGTGCTGTTTTTGCCAAAACTGATTATATACTAATGACTGATTTAGATCATCGAGTTTCAGAAAAGACATTTGAATATTTACTCAAAAAAAATTTTTGGAAAAACAGGGTTTATTTGTTTCGTAGAAAGGATCATAATGGTATTAAAGTTAGGAGTCATCCCAATACATTTGTCATTTCTCGATCAACTTTTTTCGGTTGTTATGGATATGACGAAGAATTTTGTGGCAATTATGGCTATGATGATGAGTTTTTTTTGAAATGGCTTTTATTGAATGGTGTTAGTGTGAAAAAATATCGTTTAGAAATAGCTTAACTCTTGTGTCTAAGGATGTTGATACGCATCATCTGGTTAGGGATAGTAGTTTTAATAAAGGGCTTTTAGAAAAAAAACTAGCTAGGGGTAAACTAGGACATAGTAAACTATTTTTAAATTTTGGTTTTGTAAGATGTTAATGCGTTATTGTGATTATTGTTTGAAATAAATTAATTTTAAAAGGTCAATAAATCATCAGTATACTATATCTGAATAGTTGTTGAACACAGTCAATAATTGAGACTCATATAAGTAGCATATACGATTAAGTGTATCTTCGTAAAAACGAATTTTGTTTGTGCTTTGTCTCATAAGTGAATAGTTGTAATTATTTAAAATAATTGCATTTTTCATGTAACGATCATCTGTGATAGATTGGTCTTCGATTCTTCAATGTTGTTTTTACTTTTGTTGTAAAGTTGCATGTTATTGTTTGTAAAACATTTTTGATTTTAACAATATCTTGTTGAACAGTTGTGTATTTATTTGGCCATCCTGAATTTCATTTAAATGTGAATCAGTGATGTCAAAGGTGCCATTAAAATAAATACTCGTAATACGATTTGGCTCCAGAATTGCATAGTTATCGTTGCTACCAACCAGCATCCATTCTCGTTTTGAAGAGTCATTCAGGCATTTACCCATGCTATAATCTGATATGGGATTTTGACACTTAAAAATATCATTCATTAAAGACGGTACCAGATCATAATGACTTGACCAATGGTGATAATTACGATTTTTACCTAGCGGCTTATGGATCATAAGAGGAACTTGCATTTGAGCAGGGCTATAATTGCCATTGTGTCCCCAGTAGTTCTTTTTATTTTCATTAAACTCTTGTCCGTGATCTCCGCTGATAATGACCCATGAATTTTCAAGACAACCATTGTCTTTTAGTTGCTGCAAAATTTTACCTATCAAATAATCAATATAATTAGCTGAATTTTTATAAAGATTTAAGAAAGGTGTGGGATCTATATCATTGTTTAAAATCTCATATTTCGCATATTCCCATTCAGGCTGATATGGTCCTTTAAATGACTTTGGATGCGAAATTGCATGAAGTCCATCATAAAATAAAAAACTAAATAGAGGGTTCTTAAAATCTGATTTTGATTGATGTTTGTTCAACCATTGCATGGTAATTATAGAATCTCTGATGGTTGCACTTTCTCCCTCAGTTTTTAGCTGAAGTCCTTTTACTTTACTAAAGATTGTGCGATCAAATGGAGGATTGGTTAATGATGCACTTGTGTATGTTTCGATCTGATAATGATTTTTTTGTAGTATATTTACCAAAACAGGTGAAGTTTGTGTTGAAAGGATAGCGTCCCAATAAAGTCCGGGTATGCCATAGAATAAAGAAAACAACCCTGTTCTGGTGCCATTGCTTCCGCTGTAATGTTGATGATATACTTCACACTCTTTTGAAAAATGGTAAATGTTGGGCATCGTTATAGAATCAAATGTGCAGGGATTCCACGAATCCACTAATATCAATACTATATTGGTATTGGCTGTGGAGTCAATCATAATTGGATGTTGAGGGTAGTTTAATCCATTTGATTCATCATCGAATGAAAGATTTGAAGAAGTGTTATCTGTCGTAGAATTAGACAATCCAAGGCTAGCAATAAGTCGTTTGCCTGTTGTAGGAAAATAAAGTGGGTAGGTACGCGATGAGCGCGTGATTGAAAAATGATTGGTTGCATCAGCCCACATGTGAATAAAATGGCTCATTAACATGAAGATCAGTAGAGTGATTGTTATCAATTTCCCCCCAAGAAGTGACAACGACTTTGACCAGTTGAAAAAATTATATGATGCCCAAAGCATTGTTGATATGAAAATGAGACCCCCAATGATTGATACTATATATTGATAGTATTGAAATTCAAATATCTGATTGCCATTACCTCCAAAGATCAATTCTAATACAAAACGGTTGATGTGGAATCGATAGAGATTATAGACCATACTATCTATTAAAAGAAACAGAGATGTTACTGTTGTTAATATACCAGCTATTACCCAAAGTACACTCTTTTTAGGATAGAGTAGTGTAACGGGCACGAAAATAAGTAAGTAGGGAATGAATGAAATCGCAGCAAAGTGGCTAAGTGTTGTGACTGTTAAATAAATGAATGTGATTGTGCTTTTACAATCAGCAAAATATTGAAAATACTTGTATCCACTTAAGAGTAGAATAAGAGTATTGAATAAAAAGAACCAAGCACCTTGCTTAATAATATCTATACGTTGCGACATATTTAAAAATGGATTATTGATTAATTATTCAATCAGCCTGTTGTGATATGTTGGTATATGAGTTGATTTTATAATAGTCTCTGTACCACATTACAAACTTCGAGAGCCCTTCTTTGATGTTGGTTTGCGGATGAAATCCAACGAGTGTGTTTAATCTTGAAATGTCGGCATAAGTGGCATCCACATCGCCACTTTGTCGTGGTAGAAACACTTTATTGGCTTTTTTCCCAATAATAGTTTCAAGTGTGGTTATAAAATCCATGAGTTTTACCGGTTGATGATTCCCAATATTAAACACGTTAAAAGGGATAGTGGTTTCGGGTGTTTTGTCAATCAATGCACCAATGGCCGTTACAATATCATCTACATAAGTAAAATCACGCATTTGATTACCGTTGTTAAATACCTTTACTGGTGTACCTTCAATGATGTTTTTTGTAAAAGAAAAATAAGCCATGTCGGGTCGTCCCCAAGGACCATACACAGTGAAAAATCGTAACCCGGTAGTTGGAATTTGGTACAAGTGTGAATAACTATGTGCCATCAGCTCGTTGGCCTTTTTGGTGGCCGCATACAACGATACCGGGGCATCGGTGATTTGGTTTTCCGAAAAGGGAATTTGCTCTGAATTGCCATAAATGGAACTGGATGAAGCAAAAATGAGATGTTTCACCGGATTGTGTCGGCAGGCTTCTAAAATGTTAATGAACCCAATCAGGTTGCTATCGATATAAGAATAAGGCTTTTCAATGCTATTGCGTACTCCAGCCTGAGCCGCGAGATTGATGACCACATCAAATTTTTCATTTGCAAACAGTGCGTCGAGTTCTGTTTTGTCGCATATGTTGATGGATCTGAATGAGAAAAGGGGCTGATTGCGAAGAGTTTGTAAACGGTCGAGCTTCAGATTGACATCGTAATAGTTGTTGAGTGAATCGATACCGATTACTGTATGGCCGTTGTGACACAACAGGGAGGATAAGTGATATCCGATAAATCCGGCTGCACCGGTGACTAATATTTTTGACATAAGACTGTTTGTATCGTGTTGTTTAGGTGACGGGAATTATAATTTAAGAGAGGCTGGTTGGTCTATGCAATGTCTTGTTTGAAATGTTGATCTGTCATGGAGAACATAGATTCAAAACGGCTCAATAAGTACACATATATATCCGGTTCTCAATGATACGATTATAGTATTGTTGCTCAAAAGCTTTTCCATACTGGATCAATGAATCCATGGATTCAATTTCGGGGGTGAATTTTTGATTCGGTGCCACGTATCCTTTTTCAAGATCCATCCACTGCAAAATGGTTTCATGTTCCCTCACCATCATCAGGTGGTTGTGAAAAATCTGCATCCGATCTTTATTGGCCGAAATTGTAAAGTTCTTATTGGGTGGCGTGTTGATGAGAGATTTTCCAAACGCGAAATAGGGTTTGTTGTAATTCAACAAGTCCATAATGGTGGGCATGATGTCAATTTGCGAGGCCACGGTGGTTGTGTCCTTGGTTGCAGCGATTGAGCCATCGGGGGCGAAGAAGCAGAGAGGAATCGCAAATTCACCGGGCAAAGTTTTATACTCATCATACCAGGGGATGGACGCATGGTCGGCCACCAGAACGAATAACGTGTTATGGTACCACGGCATCTGTTTGGCCTTCTCAAAAAAGCGACGTAGTGCGTGGTCGGTGTACCCGATGCATTTGTGCATGGGTAAATGGCCTTGGGGGAATTTGTTGTGGTAACGTTCCGGAATTGAGAACGGATGATGTGAAGTCACCGTAAACACACTTGTAACAAAGGGCTGAGGCATCTTGGTCATTTCGTGGGCATAGTATTGCAGGTATTCTTCATCCCACATGCCCCACATGCCGTCAAAATCTTTCTCGTTGTTGTACTCTGTACGGCCAAAATATTGATCGAAACCGGCCATTTTCATAAACGCATCAAAGCGCATGGTGCCATTGTCGGCACTGTGGAAAAAAGCCGAATGATACCCCTTCTCATCCAAACAATGAATCAAGCTTTTCAACTCATTGTTCGCGTTTTGCGATAGTGTGTAAGGCATCGATAAGCTGGGGATGGATGCAAAAATGGCTGGGGGTGCTTCAATTGAAACCCTACCATTGGCGAAAGCATGTTGATAAACCCTGCCCTGTTGAAACAGCGAGTCCAAAAACGGCGTGTAACTCACAAATGGTTCTGCATTGGGCAGCGTGTTTACGGCGCCGATGTATTCACGACCAAATCCTTCGAGGATGATGATGACCACGTTTTTTGCATCGAATGTCGCTGTGGAGTCGGGTACGTGAATGGGGTTCATCCATTGTTCAAGTTCTTTTTCGGAATTAAAGTAATTCTTCTTTTCAAAGCTCATTTTGCCAAGGGTGCGAATGACCGAAAAAGGCGTGGACAGAATGAGTGGGACTTGTGACGGAGATTCGGCATAAGCAGCAGCATCATTCAGGTACAGGGGTTTGGCACCCGATCGCAGATTACCCCTGATGCCCAAAATGACCACGAAAATATATATTGGAATTAAGAGCGATGAGGCCAAAATATAACGACCCTTGTGCCTGATGTGAGGCAAGCCGGTGGTGAGGCGCGATGCCGCAAACACGAACAGGATTGCCATTGTGATGAAGATGACGAGCAAATGCCAGTAGTCAATTAAAAATTGGGAAAACAGTTTCAGCTTATTGGCTTCCTCTGAAAATTGAGCAAACACACTGGCTGTGGTTCGAGTTTTGGTGAATGGGTAATAACCGATGTCAGCAATGTTGAGTGCGAACCCTATCAGGTTAAATGCCACAAACAGGATGAATACAATCTTTTGGTAAGAAGGGTTATGTCTGAATTGGAATGGGACGACCGACGCCAAAATAACCAGCGCATTGAGGTACATGATGCCGGCCGCATCGAACCGAAAACCACCGATAAAAATGTTTACGAATGCCGTCGCGTTGAGCGGTTCAAAGGCCTGATAATGGAAGGCTAAAAACAGGGCACGACAAATGGCATAGGCCACAAAAACAATCAGTAGCCGGTAAATAATAACCAGATTAATGTTTGCTTTCCTTTTGGAAATCATGGATACAATGTTGATAAATTATTGATAATATTTTTTGTACCAATTCACAAATTGAGAAAGTCCTTCCTCAATATCCGTTTTTGGCTGAAATCCCACCAGGTGAGTAAGTTTTGTGACATCCGCGTAGGTGGCATCAACGTCACCGCTTTGGCGGGGGAGCATGATTTTTTTTGCTTCTTTGCCGATGATGTTTTCCAGGGTGTTGATGAAATCCATCAGTCGCACCGGCTGGTGGTTTCCAATGTTGCACACTCTAAAGGGGATATTATGTTCGGGCGCTTTAGATACCAGGGCTCCCATGGCTTCCACAATGTCATCCACATAGGTGAAGTCGCGCATTTGGTTGCCATGGTTGTAGACGTTGATGGGTGTTCCTTCAATGATGTTTTTGGTAAATGAGAAGTAGGCCATGTCGGGACGTCCCCAGGGGCCATAGACTGTGAAAAAGCGGAGCCCGGTAGTTGGGATGCCGTAGAGGTGAGCGTAGCTGTGAGCCATCAGCTCATTGGCTTTTTTGGTGGCCGCATACAACGACACCGGTGCATCAGTGATGTGATCTTCGGAGAAGGGTATCCGGTCGGAATTACCATAGATGGAGCTCGATGAGGCAAAAATGAGGTGTTTCACCGGGTTGTGGCGGCAAGCCTCCAGTATGTTGATAAACCCGATGAGGTTACTGTCGATGTAAGCATAAGGTTTTTCGATGCTGTTGCGCACCCCGGCCTGTGCCGCCAGATTGATCACCACGTCAAATTTTTGCGCGGCAAAAAGGGCATCGAGTTCGGGTTTGTCGCAAATGTTGACCGGTCGAAACGAAAAGTGTGATTCACGGCGAAGTTGGTTGATTCTGTCGAGTTTCAGATTTACATCGTAATAGTTGTTGAGCGAATCGATGCCCATGACTTGGTGACCATTTTTGCACAACCACGACGATAAGTGATAGCCAATGAATCCGGCAGCTCCGGTGACGAGAATTTTTTGCATGATGATAGATGTCCGAAGTGCAAAAATAGCTTTTTTGGCACACTATTGAGTCTGTTTTGATAAGTTCGGAATCCACGAATTGCACGAATGACACGAATAGAAAAACAAATATGATATTTCCATGACTTGCGAATGCAAGTCATTCAATTCGTTTAATTCGTGGAAATGATCATTAAACTCATCACAACATTGCGGAATAGCGAGTTCACTATTGGAGCATAAAAAAGCCGAACGGGTTGGTTCGGCTTTTAGGAATATTGTAGAGGCATTAAGCCGTTTTTGGTTTTGCTGCGTAAATGATCAGAAGCGTTAGAAGAATTAATCCAAAGATCAGTTTACCGCCAATGCTGTTCCAAAACGAAGCCTTGACCTTTCCGCTCATGTCAATTTCATTGATTTGCGCGATGGCATCCACGTCTTCTTGAGTCAGTTCCACATAGTTGTCGCCGTCGATGTAGCCACAGGGTTGAGCTTCCTGAGTGACCCAAAGCGGAATCCAAAAGATGTGGAAAATGGAATATTTCACGCCCATGTCAAAATTTTGGCCTTCAGTGGTTTGATAGTCTTCGCTATCGGGGAGTTCAGCCACTTTATCCATTTTGTCGGCTGTGCCATAAATAAAGAGTCCCTTGGCTTGGGTTGTTTGAGATGTGGCAAATAAGCCGGCGAAGAGCGCAATTGCAAATGCAATAAAGAATCTTTTTCTCATGTGAATTAAAGTTTAACGATTAATAAATAGGAATTATACACCGTGGTGTGTTGTTTTCAACGGCTGTTTTGTAACCGTTATTTGTTTGGATGAATGTGTTTTCCCTTTTCAATCATTCTTTCTTCACATGCGATCAACGGTGATTGATTTCGTTTTCTCTGGGGTGTTAAAAATATTAAAAAAATATCAATGCGCAAGTTGTGATCGGGTGTTTGTTGAAAACTTCTGTGCTACACTAAGTGATTGCTTAAAGGTGTTGACTGTGCTTATCACTTCTTCCAATCAGTCGGTATCATCTGTGTGTGTTAAAGGTGATGAAAACTAAGGGGTATTATCTGAGTCGAAAATCAATGTCGTTTAGTTAGTGATTTGCAATCATTTCTCCCAATTCTCATGTCTCAAAATCATATCGGACTTGACCTTTCAAGCTTTTTTATGGTGCCTTTGGGCACCAAAGCTCGATAGATGAAGGTTAGCAAACCATCTTTCGCCCCGATTGGGGCGAGAGGTAAACGAATCCCCTAAATGCTACCGATATTTGGCCCCGATGGGGCCTCTAAAAAAAAGTATTGCTCGCGTTAAAAATGAGATCATATGGTAGTTGATCTATTCTTTTACTTGCGTTTGTAGCTTTAATTTATCGTATAAACAGTGATTGGCAAACACCTTGACTGACCAGAAAGCCTCACTGAACAGTTCAGCGTCATAACTAAACGACATTGAATCGTAAATGACAGTAATGTTACCGTCATGAATCAGTTGCGTGAAGTGACACATCATTAGTGTCATACGAATTTAAAGACAGTTTTATGCTCCCCCGGGGGGTATTAAAAAGTGTTTCCTCGGGTCTGCTTCGCCCTTTCTTCGGGTCTGCTTCGGGTCTGCTTCGACTGTTCTTCGACTCCGCTTCGATACCGCTTCGACCCGGAGTCGAAGAAAGGGCGAAAAAGGGGCGATGTTGGTGCGAATATGACTCCTTGATGGTAGAGAACGACGGCCGATGATAGGTGTTTGGGATGGTGGAATATCATTTTGTGTGCTAGCGATTTTTATAAATCGCGTTACAATGTCGTTAAGTTAATAGAAGAAGACGTACGATTATGAGACAGATGATGAGATAAGGAAAGATATTTAGATCTGTCTTCTTCGTCTTCACAGTTTAATCTATCTGCTATCTAAAATTCTTCTTGTCTATTATTCGATTGTCACTAACTTAACGACAAAGAATCGCATTATCTTTCGGAAAAAAATAAGGAGTTCATGCAAAACATAGTGATATTGACCGGTGCTGGCATCAGCGCCGAGAGTGGGTTAAAGACGTTCCGCGACATGGATGGTTTGTGGGAGAATTATGCCATTGAAGAAGTGGCCACGCCCGAAGGATGGGCGAAAAATCCGCAGTTGGTGCTTGATTTCTACAATCAGCGTCGCAAACAATTGATGGAAGCAGAACCCAATGCAGGGCATCGTGGCCTGGTTGAACTCGAGAAGCATTTTGGTGTTTTCATCATCACGCAAAATGTGGATAACCTTCACGAACGTGCCGGCAGTGGCAATGTGTTGCACTTGCATGGCGAGTTGATGAAGGTGCGCAGCACCGTTGACGATTCACTGGTTTATACCGTGCAGGATTGGGAAGTGAAATGGGGTGACTGCTGTGAGAAGGGCTCGCAGTTGCGGCCGCACATTGTTTGGTTTGGAGAGGCTGTGCCTGCCATGGATCAGGCCATTGCCATAGCGTCTATGGCCGATGTGTTTGTGGTGATTGGGACGTCGCTCAATGTGTACCCGGCAGCGGGATTGTTGCATTATGCGCCACGTGAAGCGCCCATTTATTTGATTGATCCCGGTCAACCGGCCTTTTCTCCTTCACCCCGCATCACGCACATCAAAGAGCCGGCTAGTAAAGGGGTAAGGTTGTTGTTACAACGTTTGGTTCCTGATGAGTTGCAGTAATTTTGGTGTGTTTTTGATTCATCGTTCGCAATCATAGGTCGTGTATCTCCGTGAAGCACTGTGTGTCCTATGTGTGACTCAATGAAGAAAATGATGTATAATGCTGATTAGCACAGAGTAAACGCAGAGTTTTAAACTTGCGATCCCTCTATGTTGTGATGAGTTAAAAATGATTTTCCACGAATTCCACAAATTAAATGACTTGCATACGCCAGTCATGGAAATATCGTAATTGCTTTTCAATTCGTCAAAATAGTGAAATTCGTGGGTTAATGCATTCATTGTCATGGATTTCACGTGATTCATCACAACGTTCGGGTAGCGCGTCAAATAAATTGTCTTCTTGTGTTATTTTTGAATAAAACTAACTTGACGACATTGGATGAAGAATTGAAGCATGTTGTCTTGACGGATTCTCCTGAGTCTTTGGTTGTTCTGATTCTTAAAATTTTCTTATCTTTTGTGTGATTAATCGTTTCTATATGTTGCGTCATTGGGTTCTCTTGTTGTGCTTTATTTTGTTTCCGGTACTTGCTTCGGGTCAGGATTTTTTTGCAGGCCCGCTGGTCGGAGCTGCTTTTTCGCAGGTCGACGGCGATCGTTACGCCGGATATCACCACGTGGGGCTGGTCATGGGCGGTTTTGTGGGTCGACGCATAGCACCCGACTGGAATGCTCGTTTGGAGATTCAGTATCTTCGCAAGGGGAGTCGTAAATATGCCGATGTGGAGGCCGGTGATGACCGCGACTATGCCATTGAACTCGATTACATCCATTTCCCGATGGTGGTGCAATACCAGCGTATAAACTTGTCGTTTGAGGCGGGTTTGAGCATCGGGTCTTTGCTCAGCTCCAGTGAGGAAGTGAATTTTGAACCCATCCCGGACAATGTTCGCATCCCCTTTAAAACGATGGAGGTTGCCACTGTATTGGGGGTTAATTATCACATCACCCCCGACTTTTGGGTAAGCGGGCGTATGAGTTATTCCATTATGCCGGTGCGCGAACCTTATGGCGGAAGTATCGCGGTGTATGATCCTGTGTGGGATTTGCGCAAGCCGGGTCAATACAATAACGTGATTACCCTGACACTTTATTATAAACTGTTGGGTCAATAACCCATGGCCATGGCCAACGCAGCCACGCTTACACGGGTTCCGGGAATCGCTACCAGGCGGTCGGCACATGCTTCCAGGGTTGAGCCCGTGGTGATGACATCATCTACAAGCAGGATGTGTTTGCCTGCAATGTGCTCCGGCCTGTCAAGTTCAAAAACGCGGTTGACATTGTTAAATCTGTCGAATCTGTTTTTGCGGGTTTGTGTCTCCGTGTGAGTGGTGCGGATGAGGATGTTGGAGTGTCGGGTAATGCCGGTGGCCTGAGCAATGCCCTGTGCGATGAGTTCGCTTTGGTTATACCCTCTTTTTTTGAGACGACGGGGATGCAGTGGCACTGGGACGATGAGGTCGATGTCGTGCATCATGCCGTTTTGTAACAATCGTTCTCCCATGACGTTGCCCATGTGTATGGCCAGGTCTTTGGCATTTCGGTATTTGATGTAATGCAGTATTTTTTGAGGTCTTTCGCCTTTTCGGAAGTTGAGCAATGCCGCGGCACGTTCAATAGGCACCTTGCCCCAAAAGAGTTGCTCCACCACATTCCCTTTCGTGCCTTCGATGCGGGTAAAGGGAAGTTTTTCGGTGCAATGACGGCAGATGCCTTTTTCTTTTGCCAGCAAGGGATTGTGGCAAAGGATGCACATGCGCGGAAAGATGAGGTGCGAAAGGGCCTCGCGGTATTTGCGAAGCGGTGATGGTGAGAGTCGGGTTAGGGACATGACATACGGTTAACAATTGATTAAACATCCTTTAATTACGCCTTAACAATCTCTTCACATTCCAGCCCTACTTTTGCGTTGTACAAATAAAAGAAGAAAAAAATGAAAGCACAATTATTAATAATCGCAAGTGTGTTGTTTTTAGGACTGAACCATATGAATGGAGAGAAAAAAGTATCCTCTTCTGTTCAGCCTAATGTGTGCGTGACCGGCACCATTGTTGACGGATCGACCGGAGAAACCCTTGCTGGGGTAGAAGTGACCATCGATGGTACCGACCTGAAGACCTATACCGATTTTGAAGGTAAATTTTCGTTTAACGGGCTTGCTGCCGGTAATTATAAAGTAGTGACCAATTATGTCTCTTATGGACGTGTTGAGACTCGCACCATTGATGCACAATATAATCAGGTTCACTCATTGAATTTGGAGTTGTTTGCACAAAACCAGAATGAGTTGCTCGAGAAAGTGGCCTCATCAAAAATGATGGCCAGCCATTCTGCAGCCATTCGATAATGTATTATCCTCCCTATTGTCCGGGTCGCTGCGGTTGTTGTTCCGGAGCGGCCTTTTTTTGTTTGTGATTGAAATAGGATGCCTGCGGAACGATGGCCGCAAAGGGCTTCCGTCATCTCATGTTAGAAACCGATTCATTTAATTATTATCCATGAAACAGTTGAAGTTAATTTTCGGATTGTTGCTTTTATTGCCTGCCATGTCGTTTGCTCAGTTGGTACAGCACGACGATGGGCGCTTTTATGATCATGCCGGTAAACCCTATTCGGGTGTTTACATTGAGTATTATCCGGGAGGGAACAAGCGGGTTGAGATGAATTTGACCGAAGGTCAGAAACATGGCAAAACCATTCTTTATTTTAAGAATGATTCGGTGCAGGAAATCCGTTCCTTTTATCAGGATTTGATGGATGGCACCTGGATTACTTTTAACGACAAGAGTGTGAAAGTTGGTGAAGCTAATTATCTGCGAGGTGTCAAACACGGCAAGTGGTACATTTGGGACGACAATGGGGTGCTGCGTTATGAAATGGAATATCTCAATGGAGCCAAGTGCGGAACCTGGAAGATTTGGGATGATAAAGGTGTGCTTGTAAATGAAAAAACGTATTGATTGAAGTCTGTCACTTTTGGGCTTTGCGAGCAGGCACGTTGTCGTGACGTGTCTGACTTTGAAAGAGAAGGATATGATAATTGAAATAGAGACTTTGTAAATCAATGTCGTTTAGTTCGTGATTTGCGATCTCATTTCTCCCAATTCTCATGTCTTAAAGTCATATCGGACTTGACCTTTCAAGCTTTTTTTATGGTGCCTTTGGGCACCACAGCTCGGTAGGTGAAGGTAAGCTAACC
The DNA here is from genome assembly GCF_003254275.1 of Breznakibacter xylanolyticus. GTDB lineage: Bacteria > Bacteroidota > Bacteroidia > Bacteroidales > Marinilabiliaceae > Breznakibacter > Breznakibacter xylanolyticus. The sequence continues at coordinate 29,125 of NZ_QKZK01000012.1, forward strand.
ATCTTTCGCCCCGATTGGGACGAGAGGTAAACGAATCCCTTAAATGCTACCGATATTTGGCTTCTATGGGGTCTCAAAAAAAGTATTTCTCGCGTTAAAAAAGAAATCATAGGGTGGTTAATCCATTCTTTTACTTGCGTTTGTGGTTTTAATTTGTCGTACAAACAGTGATCGGCAAACAGCTTGACTGACCAGAGCGGCTAAACCTTTATGTAGGCGACTGCTTGTTGTTGTCCATGAGCCTATTTCAATTTGATAATTTTAAAAAAAAAAGTCGCAGAGCGTTAGTTGATCTCTGCGACTTTTATGTGAATATAAGAGATAGTGTTGTTAAGTTAAGAGAAGAAGACGCAAGACTATGAGACAGATGATGAGATAAGGAAAGATATTTAGATCTGTTTTCTTCGTCTTCACAGTCTAATCTATCTGATGTCTAAAATTCTTCTTGTCTTTTATTCGATTGTCACTAACTAAACGACATTGATATAATAGATGATTTTGTGGGATAATTATCTCAGTTTAAAATTGACAGGCAGGGTAAACTTGACCGGGACCGGTTTTCCTTTGATTTTACCCGGTGACCACGCGGGCATGGCGCGAACTACGCGGAGTGCTTCCATGTTAAGTGAATGATTGGGGCTGCTTTTAGCAATGTGAGCGTCCGTTACTTCACCCTTTTCATCCACAATGAAACGGACAAACACGCGCCCTTCGATTTTGGCTTTGGCAGCTTCTACAGGATATTGCATGCTGCTGGTAACGAACTGCAATAGGGCTCTTTCGCCCCCGGGGAATTCGGGCATGACCTCGAAGGGGAAAAATTCACATTCAGCCCCGGTGGTGTCGTAACATACGCCTTTGATGGTTTTTAGGTTTTCACTTATTTCGTCGCGTTGCAGTTGTCCGTTGCGATGATACGAAACAATGTGTTTGCATTGTTTCTTGTTGGCGTAAGTGATGGCGATAGAATCTTCAATTTGTCCGTCGGGGTAGTACGACACCTGATTGATTAATAGTCCGTTTTGGTGCTCGAGTTTCAAGTTGCGCTCTTGTGGGGTGAGTTTTGATAACTCCTCGGGTGCTTTGTCGGAATAGATGTGTTTGGAGTTTTTTTTTCCATCCGGAGTATAGGTGATCCATTGCCCGGTTTTGAAGACGTTTTTGTACTTCATGGCCCATTGGGCGTCATTGGTTTGCCCTTCGCACACGAGAACGCCTTGATTGTCATATTCTTTTAGGTAACAACGCCCGTTCTCGGGCAAGCCCACTTCGCGAATGGTGATGGCTTTTTCTTTCTTTTTGGTGATGTGGTCTTTTTTGTCGAACATGATCGTTGACTGGCCATTCATCCATGTTGTGCAGATGGCTGACAGGGTGATAAGTAAGATGGTTTTCTTCATGTGGTTGAAAAAGTATTAAGATGTGATTATTAAGACGCAAGATAATGGATTTAGTTGTGTGCACATGGTGCTGTCATGGTAGTTTTATGTGTTTGTAATAGTATTAAGTTGGCTTTTAGCGTAAGAAGCTGCATTAACTTAAAAGGGAGGTTGGAAATTTGGATAAAGATAACTTTAGAGTTAACTTTGTAGAATGGAAGTTCAAAGACAAATCATTTTTCACGGAAACTATTTCATGGATTTTTATTTGGAACAGCCAGAAAAAGTCCAAGAGAAAATCGAATTTGTTTTCAAAGTTATTCGTACCGTCCAGAATGTCCCGAAAAAGTTTCTAGAACACTTGACCGGAACTGATGGCCTTTATGAAATCCGCATTGAATTTGAGAGCAATATTTATCGAATATTCTGTTGTTTTGACAAGGGAAAATTAGTTGTACTCTTTAATGGATTTCAAAAGAAAATGCAGAAAACACCTAAGAGGCAAATTGATTTGGCGTTGAGACTCAAAGACGAATATTTTAACTCAAAAAAGAAATAAAATGGAAAAGGAATTGATTAGAAATGCTAAAAACTTTGATGAGTTATTAGACATTAAATATGGAAAAATAGGAACAGAAAAACGGGACGGCTTTGAAGAAAGAGCTCAATACTATGTGATTAGCGCAATGCTAAAAGAAGCGCGAAAAGAAGCAAAAATGACTCAAGAACAGCTTGCTGAAAAGGTTGGAACCAAGAAAAGTTATATTTCTCGACTTGAAAATGGGAAATGTGATATTCAACTGTCCACACTATTCCGGATATTTGAATTTGGACTTGGGAAAAGAATTAATCTCTTGATTAGCTAAAAAGACGCCAAACAGCCAACACGCATATACCCAATGGGCATATGTAACCGATATGATTATCAAGATGCAAGACGATGAGGTTTTACATTCCCGAATTATATATCATCGCTGTTAGCTAAGAATTACACGAATTTTTCCTTCTGCCTGCGTTTATGCGGCTTTGCAAAGCAGGCAATTGCCTTGAATTACATGAATTTAAGTTGTGGTGGAAACTGATGTTCTCTTGCTCTTTTCAACGTCAAACACCTCCACTTTTAAACCCCTTCACTCTTAACCTCCTCCATTATTTTTAATCATTTTTCAATGTCGTTTAGTTAGTGATTTGCTGTCGTTTCGTCTAATTCTTATGTCTCAATGTCTTATCTGACTTGACCTTTCGTGTTTTTTATATGGTGCCTTTGGTCATCAAAGCTCGGTAGAAGAAGGTAAGCAAACCATCTTTCGCCCCAATTGGGGCGAGAGGAAAATGATTCCCCCAAATGCTACCGATATTTGGCCCCGATGGGGCCTCTAAAAGATTGCTCACGTATAAAAAGAAATGATAGGGTCGCTGATTGGTTGATGCGTGATTTGTGAATGTTGATGTTAGTTTTTTTAGTGGAGCTGATGAGGTATGTTCAATGATTTTTGAGTGTTGGGGGTGGAATGCTCATTTTTTTAGAAAAAAAGGGCGTGAACCTGTCATTTTGTCTATTGCTTCCGAATGGCAGAATAATTGTATAATTTTGCACACCCAAAAGAGGACGAAAATAAGAATCAATAAGATATGACCAAGAAAGCACATCACGAGGCCCATGAGCCCGAGACCGAAATGGACAATCAATCAGTGGAACAGCCTGTGGCCGAAACAACTGCCGATGGCACCGGCAATAATGGCGATACGGAGGAACAACCCTCTTTGGAGCCGGCTGTTGAGAATGAGTATGAGGAGATGATTGGCAGTTTGAACGTGAAATTGGCTGACATGACTGACAAATATTTGCGACTTTCTGCCGATTTTGACAATTATCGCAAGCGCACCCTCAAAGAAAAGGCAGAGCTTATCACCAGCGGAGGCGAAGGGGTGTTGAAAAATATCATTCCATTGGTCGACGATTTTGAACGCGCCATGGCACATATCGACACCGCGCAGGATATGGCGGCGATGCGTGAAGGCATTGCGTTGATTTACGGTAAATTTGTCGATTTTCTTACCCGTCAGGGGGTGAAGCCCATTGATGCCAAAGATCAGCCCTTTGATACTGATTTGCATGAAGCCATTACCAAAATTCCTGCACCAACGCCCGAAATGAAGGGGAAGGTGATTGATTGTGTCGAAAAGGGTTACCTGCTCAACGATAAGGTGATTCGTTTTTCAAAAGTTGTTGTGGGTGAATAAATAAACCAACCATCATGTCAAAAAGAGATTATTACGAAATTCTGGAAGTCTCCAAAAATGCTTCTGCCGAGGAGATTAAGAAGGCTTATCGCAAGAAGGCCATTCAATATCACCCCGACAAAAACCCCGATGACAAGTCGGCCGAGGAGAAGTTTAAGGAGGCAGCCGAGGCATACGAGGTGCTGAGCGATCCCTCCAAACGGCAGCGTTACGACCAGTATGGTCATGCCGGCGTCGGTGGATCGGCCGGCGGTGGTTTTGGTGGCGGCATGTCTATGGAGGACATCTTTTCGCACTTTGGCGATATTTTTGGTGGCGGTTTTGGCGGCTTCGGCGGTTTTGGCGGCGGTTTTTCGTCGCGGGGCGGTGGCCGGAGAGTCAATAAAGGCACCAACTTGCGGGTGAAGGTAAAGCTCAATCTTCAAGAAATTGCCAATGGCGTTGAGAAAAAAATCAAGGTGAAAAAAATGGTCGAGTGTAAGCACTGCCATGGTTCGGGTGCAGCCGACGGATCCAGCCATTCCACCTGTAGCACTTGTCGCGGAACGGGTCAGGTGACACGCATCAGTAACACCATTTTGGGTCAGATGCAAACCGCATCGGTATGTCCCACTTGCGAAGGTTCAGGTAAAATTATCACCAACAAGTGTACCTATTGTGCCGGAGAAGGTGTGGTGCGTGACGAGGAAGTGCTCTCGATCAACATCCCCGCCGGGGTAGAGGAGGGCATGCAGCTTCAGGTATCAGGCAAAGGCAATGCCGCACGTCGTGGCGGTGTAAATGGCGATTTGCTGGTAGTCATCGAAGAAGAGCGACATGCTGAGCTGGTGCGCGATGGCAATGACTTGATTTTTAATTTGATGCTAAGCATCCCAGATGCCATTTTAGGCGCGCCCATCGAGATCCCCACCATTGACGGACGGGTGAAGGTGAAAATCGATCCCGGTACACAGCCCGGTCGAATTCTTCGATTGCGAGGCAAGGGTTTGCCCGAAGTCAACAGCTACGGTCGTGGCGATTTGTTGGTACACATTAACGTTTTCATTCCTAAAGAGGTGAATAAGGACGATCGCAAGGTGGTTGAGAAACTGCGCGAGAGTGAAGCATTTCAACCTACCGGCAGTAATGATGACGGGGGCTTTTTCTCCCGGATGAAAAATATGTTTGAATAACGATTACCCACCGTTTCGAACCACACCTGTCCTTTACCGGACAGGTGTTTTTGTTTGCACCCGTCGCTCTTTCCATGTCACGTTGAGCACAAACCCGGCACTGGCAATGGCGGTTGTGAATAGAGGATGTGCAGCCATGACGCAGAGAAACTGTATGAGGGCAGGTCGATCGAAAAGGAGTTTTCCGGCGCTAAAGAGTTTCCATTCGAAGATTGCTTTGATGGTCATGATCCCCAATGTCAATAACCATATTTGAGGGACGCACAGCGTTGTAAGCATCAGGGCAGTCATCAGTACGTTCGTCGTCAGAACCATTATTGCGACGATAATGGTATCACGGTCGGTGTAAGCTTTGCTTTTTGATGCCCATCGGATGCGCTGTTGGATGAACGACGACAGTGTGGGCTGAGCGGACGTGAAGACCACGGCATGGGGTGAGTTTGCAAATGCAATGCACATGTTGTGTCGTTTGGCGGCATGCAGCAGAAACATGTCGTCGCCCGAGAGGAATGTGTCGTTGATGTGATGCATCAGTTGGTGGTATGCTTTGGCCGTAAAGGCCAGATTGGCGCCGCTGCACATGATGGGATGTTGCATATTGGCAGCACCCGCACTGCAGAGTTGCAAGGCTCGATAGTCGAGTGCTTGCAGGTTTTGCATCCACGAGCCGTTTGAGAGCATCTCTACGGGGCCAATGAGGATGTCGGCGCGGTTATGGTGTATGAGTTGTAGGATGGATTCGAGCCATCGGGGTTGCAATCGGCAGTCGGCATCGGTGGTTACGATGATATTGCCTTTGGCCATCAGGCATCCCTGGCGGATGGCGCCTTTTTTTCCCGTTTGGGTGGCGTTGACGATTGTCAGGTTTGGGAGCAGCCTGGGTGTGATGGTTTTTTGCCAAAGGTCAGAGGAATGGTCGTTCACTAAAATGATGTCGAAGTGCCCGGCAGGCAGTGTTTGCGCGGCTAAGTCGTCGAGGAGCATTGGCAGGTTGGGCGCTTCGTTACGAAAGGCCACCACTACTGTTATTCTTTCGCGAAGATCATTGGGCGTTGCATTCAGTGGAATGTTTTTTCTGATGCCTCGGATAAAAAAAATAAGCATCCCCATATAGCCCATCATGGCGATGAGTAATATGGGGATGAATATGCACGTCATTTTGTCTTATTTGATGGTCAAAACGTAGCTTTCGATGCGGTATTTGTTTACAATCTCTTCCTGTCGTGCATCGGCACTGATGAGGTCGGGTTGTGCATCAATGCTAACCAGGAATTTGTTGTCGCGAGGCAGAATCATTGCGTTTTCAAACCCTTTCTCTTTGAGTTTTGCGACCTGTTCAATGGCAACCTGTTCATTTTTGAGGGTTGCCACAATGATGTGGTACTTGTTGTCGGTCGTGACAGGAGTTTCTTCTACCACCGGCGCAGGAGTTTCTACCACCGGTGCAGGCGCAGGAGCCGGAGTTTCGACCTTGGGAGGAGCCGGAGTTTTTTTGTTGAATAAGTTGCTTAAGATGGGATTCACAGCTGTGAAATAGTATATCGCACCGGCAATGAGCAGCAGTAGCAATAACCACAGTAGCAGGCGTGGTGATTTTTTCTTCTTTTCAATGATTACGGTGGTTTTCTCAGGTGTAGGATTGCTTGTGTTTACATTTGTCATGGGAGGGGGAGTCGTTGTGTTGCGCTCGGTATTGTCGGGTTCGTTATCGATGTTTAAAATGCTATCGTTGGATGTATATGATGGCGTTGTGTCGTTTTTTTCAGTGATGATGGGAGCGTCGGCGGCTTCGGAGGGCGGCATCAAGTCGAGCAGTTCGTCTGATTCGGCAATTTTTTCGGCTTGTATCAGGCTTTCACTATCCTGTATGAAGCGGATGATGCCGGTGGTGTCTTTGGTAAAGCGTCCGAGGCCCGGGATGTCGTAGCGTCCGGTGGTGTCGAGTGTGTTTTTCAATCCATCTACAAAAGCGTTGACTTGTTCCAATGCCAGTGTGCTGTCAATCGATCGGCTGGCGGCAATGTGGTTGACCAGCAGGCCGTCGTTAAAGCTGAGGAAATTATTGAACAATACCGAAAACCCGTTTTTTTCCGATGACACAATGAATGCGCCAAAGTTGGGCAAAATCACACGGTTGTTATTTTTGACAAGGTCTAAGATGTCTTTGTTCATAGCTCAGAATATGAGTGAGTTGGTGCGTAAGGGTAAAATTTTTACGGAACAAATCCGATTTTAAAGTGCTAAAGATAACCAGTTTTCTCAAATACATTGAGTGGCTTTGGTTATCTTTTTTGTTGTAGAAGCACGAAAGTGTTGTTTTTTTGTTCCGATGACCATAAATAGACGAGAGATCCCAAGAGGGTTGGTCCACAGGTGGTGATGAGCCATTGGCAGAAAATGGCTGAAATAATGGCCACGATGTTGATGCCGGTAAGGGAGAAAATAAAGACCCCAATGGATCCTCGGATGCCCAGGTCGGCCACGAAAAATGAGGGAATTACTGTCACCATGAGGTAATAGATGGCGAGCGGGGCCATGATTTCAGAAAGCGCTGTAGTGGGTGAAAAAAATTTAAACCACAGGAGCAGTTGTGCTGCAAAGCAGATATAACGGGCAGCCGTGAGTAAGGAGAGCAAGGCCAGGCGTGTGCCAGTGACCATTTTCAAAGCATTTTGAATTTTGAGGATGATGGCTTTCAGGGAATCCGGTCTGATGAAACGATGCCAAATCCAGATGCCCGAGATGATGAGCGCCATCATCCAAGCAGCATGCGTCAGGTTGACTGCCGAAAGGGTGGTTTGAAAGGGGTTAAAGAATATCAAGGCCGTTAGGCCGCCAATGGTGATGATGAGCGATAGGAGTATTCCGCCTAAAAATCCCAATATCAACGCTTTTAGTCTTTTCTCTTTGGGGATTCCCCACAGTCGACCGGCCGGTTCGCCCAGTCGTGCCGGGGTAATGGCGCCCACGGTGGTGCCCCCTAATGTTTGCCATATCGATTGACGGAGCGTTTGGTGATGGATGGTTAGGATAAGTGCATGCCATTTTGTCGATTCGAGCATGAAATTGATCACTTGCAACACTATTTGCATCAGTGTGAATGCGATAAAAACGCCCAGCCGATCGGATGCCGTTTTCACGATGGCATCCCAATTTTGAAATCCCCACAGACGCCATCCTACATAAGCAAATGCCATCCCGGAAATGGTGATGATGATGCTTCGGTTGAGAATGTTGCGACGGGGTTGCATGAAAGATGGGGCTGTCTTAATTGATCGATTATGAAATCTCTTTTTTGATAGGGTTGACAAGAGGAAAAATGATGAACGACAGTAATCCCAGTACAACCACCAGCAGGTTTTGTGCCCCATGCAGCAGCAGTGCGAAGGCGTATGCCGGTTCGCTGGTGACGCCGTACATGGCCAATGTGGCAATGACCATGGCATGCCAGGGGCCAATGCCGCCCTGTACGGGTACCAACATGCCCAGGCTTCCGGTTACCAAAATTACCAGGCCTGCATTAAGGGAGAGTCCCGATGTGGCCGGTAAAGCAAAAAAACTCACGTACTGCATCCCAAAGTACATCAGCCAAATAAACAGGCTGAAAAAAAGATAAAGACTTTTGTTTTTAAGCTGTCGTACCGATAGAAAGCCCTCGGCAAACATCTGCCATACCCCCCTGATTTTCTTAACCACGCGCCATTGTGCAATGAATTTCCGAAGTGCATAAATGGTGGCGGTAAGAATTATCAATCCCATCAGGCCCCATCCCCATGGGAACGAGGCTACCGAGCTGCTTCCCAGTTTATTGCCCAGGAATTTTGTGAGCATTGAAAATTCGATGCTGAGCGCCAGTGTTATCACCAGTATCAGCATCACCAGGTCGGTGAGTCGTTCGGCAGCCACGGTGCCCACCAGTCGGGTGAACGAAATTTTTTCGTGTCGGCTCAGCACGGCGCAACGCGTTACTTCGCCCATGCGGGGGAGCACCAGGTTGGCCAGGTAGGCCACAAACACGGCCATGGCAGTGTTGTACCACTTGGTGCGTTTTTCGGCCTGTTCAATGAGCATTTGCCAGCGCAAGGCTCGAGCCAGGTGGCTCATTACACCCAGGAACAGCGATAGCCATATCCAGTTGAAGTTGACTTCGTTTTGGATAACATCGAGCAGTTGCATCGGGTTTTGGTCGTGGTACAGCCATATAAAAACGCCTGCTCCGATGGAGAGGAACAATAAAAAACGGAGGATTTGAAGGATTTTCTTTTTCAATGGATGAATGCTTTTAACGTGGAGTCGCGAAGAAATAACTCCAGGTGGTCAGTGCGAAATTAATTCAACAATCGCCTCTTTTTTTCCTGTTTGGATGATTTGGCAAGAGGGGTGTGTTGATGTTATATTTGTGTGAACCCTTTATAAATCGTGGTCGGGCAAGGGAATAATTGTACCTTTGCCGCGCAAAGATTGCGCAAGTTTAGTAAAGTTATCCCTTTTCGCCAAGTGGCGACACAAAACCGATTGCATGAAGCAGGTAAGAGCCAAGAAACATCTGGGGCAGCATTTTTTAACCGACTTAACCATTGCCCAGCGCATTGTGGAGAGTTTGTCGACCGGGGTGCCGGTGATTGAAGTAGGACCCGGGATGGGGGTGCTGACCCAATATTTGGTTCAAAAGCCCGAGATTGATTTGCGATTGATTGAGATAGACACCGAGTCGGTGGCCTATCTGCATGCCCATTATCCGGCGCTGCAGGGGCGCATCATAGAGGGCGATTTTTTGAAGCTTGAGTTGAGTGCCTTGTTTAGTGGTTCTTTTGCTGTGATCGGAAATTTCCCTTACAATATCTCCAGTCAGATATTTTTTAAGGTTCTCGAGTATCGCGATCAAATACCCGAAGTGGTTGGCATGTTGCAAAAGGAAGTGGCCGAACGTTTGGCTGCGCCTCCGGGAAGCAAAACCTATGGCATCTTGAGCGTGTTGTTGCAAGCGTGGTACGATATTGAATATCTTTTTACGGTAAGCGAGCACGTATTTTCACCCCCTCCAAAGGTTAAGTCGGCTGTCATTCGTCTGAAACGTAACAGTTGCACCCATTTAGGCTGCGACGAAGTGTTGTTTAAGCAAGTGATTAAGGCAACTTTTAATCAGCGACGCAAAACCATTCGTAATTCGCTGAAGGCGATTGCTTACAACCGGGAGTCGTTTCCCGATACTCCGCTCCTCAACGAGCGTCCCGAGCAACTCTCAGTGGCTCAGTTTGTGGAACTGACCAATTTGGTGGCTGCACACCAGTGTTGATAAATGATTAGTCAATGTCGTTAAGTGAGTGCGATTCACAAAAGAGACAAGAAGATGATTATACAAACGACAGATAGATTAGACTGAATAGGCGAAGAGAACGGTTCTAAACAACTGTTTTCTTGTCATCATCTGTCTCTTATACTGGCGTCTTTTTCTCTTAACTAAACGACATTGAATCATTAGTATTCATATTTTTAATGATTGCCCAATGCCAAACATGACCACTTTTGATCTGACACGTGAGTTTATTGATTCGTTGCGCGAATTGATTGACCATCATGATGAAAAGGCGGTGTTGGCATTGTTGGACGATTTGCATCCGGCCGATATTGCCGAAATATACGGGGAGCTTGATCTCGACGAGGCCAAGTACATTTATTTTTTGCTCGATGATGATACGGCCGCCGATGTGCTGACCGAGTTGCCCGAAGATGACAAGCTCCGTTTTCTCGAAAGCCTTCCCAGTGAAGTCATTGCAAAACGGTTCATCGACAAGATGGATTCGGATGATGCTGCTGACGTGTTGGGGCAGCTCGATTCCTCTACACAGCAGGAGGTGCTTTCGCACATTGAGGACATAGAGGTGGCTGGCGACATTGCTGATTTGTTGACATACGACGAGCACACTGCCGGAGGTATCATGGCCAAGGAGCTCATCAAGGTGCGTGATTCCTGGAACATGAACACCTGCATTCGCAGCATGCGTCAACAGGCCGAAGAGGTAGATGAGGTGTATTACGTGTACGTGGTCGATAGCCGTGATGTGCTGAAGGGGACGCTTTCGCTGAAGCGTTTGTTGTTGAGCCCTGAAGACATTCAGATTCGTGATATTTTAAATGAGGATGTGATTTCGGTGCGTGTGGATACATCTACCGATGAGGTGAGTAACATCATGGACAAATACGGCCTGGTGGCGCTTCCGGTGGTGGATGGCGTGGGGCGTTTGGTAGGACGCATTACCATTGACGACGTGGTGGATGTGATGCGCGAAGAGGCTGAGAAGGATTATCAGTTGGCTTCGGGGATTACCGAGGATGTGGAAATATCTGATAGTGTGTGGATTCATACCCGTGCCCGTATTCCGTGGTTGTTAATCGGCTTGTTGGGCGGTGTACTTGGTTCGCGGGTGATTGGAGGCTTCATTGGGATATTGGGTGAACACCCGCATTTGGCACTTTTTATGCCTCTGATTGGCGCCATGGGGGGTAATGTGGGCATTCAGTCGTCGGCCATCGTGGTGCAGTCGCTGGCCAGTGGTTCCATGGGGCTCGATACCAATTGGGGCAAGTTGGTGAAGGAGCTCACCATTGCGTTTTTAAATGCCACGGTGCTGTCGTTAATCATGTTTGGATATAACTACATTGTCGATGCAGGATGGCCGCTGTCGTTGACCGTTTCGGCAGCCATGTTTTCAGTGGTTGTGTTTGCATCCATGTTTGGCACCTTTGTACCGCTTCTGCTTAAGCGCATTAATATTGATCCGGCCGTGGCCACCGGCCCTTTTGTTACCACGTTGAACGACATTATTGGAATGTTTATTTATTTGACGTTCGGGGCGTTGTTTTACGCGTTGTTGTTGTGATGTGGATGTGGTAGAGACGCGCTATAGCGCGTCTCTGCGTGATGACGTTTAATAATTATAACCCCAACAATTTTCTAATTTGATTTTCCATTTTTAATGGCGATGTGATAGGAGCATAGCGTTTTACCGGTTTTCCCTGACGGTCGAAAATGAATTTTGTGAAATTCCACACGATGCGACCTCCCAATATTCCCGGCAATTCTTTTTTGATGTGTTTGAATAGGGGATGAGCCGAAGAACCATTCACATCTACCTTGTCGAACATCTGGAATGAGACCCCGTAATTGAGCAGACATCCCTCTGAAATTTCTTTAGCACCGCCGGGTTCTTGGTTTCCGAATTGGTTGCAGGGGAATCCCAAAATTACCAGGCCGTATTCCTTGTATTTGTTGTAAAGCGTGTTCAGGTCGGCGTATTGGGGTGTGAATCCGCATTTGCTGGCGGTGTTGACCACAATGACAACTTTACCCTTGTAGTTGTCCATGCTGATTTCTTTTCCTTGTAAGGTTTTGGCGCTGAATTGATAAATGTTGTTGCTCATGGCTCGTTTGTTTTAATGTTTTAATGTGTCGTTCGCGATACAAATATAAGAAGAATAATGTCGCATGCGACATAGATGATTATTTTTTCAAATAATTAACGGTTCATGCGTTTTTTTGATAACATGGATCGAAGTGGCCTCCCAATAAATAGGTAGGTGAGAATTGTTGTGTAATCAGTGATTATGGACGATTTATGAGTATTCGGACGGTAGATTGATGTTTTTTGGGGTAAATTTTTCACCACATTAAGCGATTGTAGGAGCAATGCATGAGACCTATTTTTGTAATGAAAGTTTTGGTTTTTAATCAGGTAGTTTTTTGATAATACACTCCGTGAATGGTAAAAAGTTGCCACACGGAGTGTTTATCGCACTTTGCATTTTCTCAATCTGTTTTCTCCTATTACATTTTCGTATTGTCCGGGCATACAGGGTTTCACGTCCTCCTGTGTGCCCGGTTTTTTATGGTACAAAAAAAGCCCCACGGCAATGAGTGGAGCTTTTAAAGATGTTTTATCTGATTGTTTTTAATACACCGCTTTGGCCACTTCGCGGACGCTTTGGGTTGCCATGAGCGTGTAGAAATGCACAATTGGGACGCCATTTTTAATCAGGTCTTTGGCTTGCATGGTGCACCAATCAATGCCAACACGAGTCACTGCTTCGTCGGTTTTGCATTTGCGCATTTCCTTTGCAAAATCTTCGGGTATGTCCACATGGAATATTTTGGGAAGAACCGTGGCCTGATTCATAAAGGTGATCGGTTTTAAACCCGGAATGATAGGGATGGTGATGCCTTCGGCGCGACATCGGTTGACAAAATCGAAATATTTTTGATTGTCGAAAAACATTTGTGTAACAATGTATTCGGCGCCGGCTTCTACTTTTTTCTTGAGCCAGTAAAAGTCTGCATCAAGGTTGGGAGCCTCATCGTGTTTTTCGGGATATCCGGCCACTCCAAAGGCAAACGGGGTATCGAGTGGATTGCCCATGCTGCCGTCGATGAACTTGCCGGCATTGAGGTCGGTTACCTGATGAGCCAAATCAATGGCATTGGCATTGCCACCCTCGGCAGGTTTGTAAAATTTGTCCATCCCCCCTTTGTCTCCCCTCAGCACCAGGATGTCGTGTATGCCCAAATTGTTGAGTTCTATCAGAGCTTGTTGGGTTTGAGTACGGGTAAAGCCGCTGCAAATGATGTGAGGCACCACCTTCACGTTGTATTTTTGCATGATGGTTGCGGCCATGGCCACGGTTCCCGGCCGCTTGCGTTCAATTTTGCGTTCGTAAAGGCCGTTGCCAACACTGACAAAGGTTTCTTCGGAACGGTGCGAAGTGATGTTGATGAACAACGGGTTGAATTCAATCAGCGCATCAATGGTGTTGAACACCCGGTCGATGGAATTCCCTTTGAGGGGAGGCAACAGCTCGAATGAGAAGGCTGTGCTTTTCGTGTGGTTGATTAGCTGGGCTACTGTCATTGTTTTTCTGTTTTTTTGATGACATAAAAAATGAGCTGCAAGATATCACGAATGGCCATTCGTGATATCCGGCAGCTCAAAAAAACATTCGATGCTTTACCAATCAGCTTAATAACAGTGTTGTTTCTTTTAGATATGAAGATGTCAAAACGATGAGACAGAAATGAGATGATGCAAGACTTTTTTGATCTGTTTTTTTATCTCTTTAGTCTAATCTATCTGTCTTCAGTCTAATAATCTTCATGTCTTTTATTTGAATGAACTAAACAACAGTGAGTTGTGCCTTGTAGTTATTTATAGGCTAAGTTGAGTGGAATCCATTTTTCGGTTTCTTCCGGGCTGACGCCTTTGCGCCGGGCAAGATCTTCTACCTGGTCGGCACCAATTTTGCCTACGCCAAAGTAAACCGCTTCGGGATGAGCCAGATAAATGCCACTCACGGCCGCCGTGGGGTACATGCTGAAGTGTTCGGTGAGGGTGATTCCGGATTTTTCTTCCACTTTCATCAGGTCAAACAGTTTGCGTTTTTCGGAGTGATCGGGGCAGGCAGGATATCCCAGTGCGGGGCGTATGCCTTGGTATCGTTCGCGCACAATTTCGTCCATGGAGAGACTTTCGTTGGCGGCATAGCCCCAAAACTGAGTTCGCACGCGGTGATGCAGCAGCTCGGCAAAGGCTTCGGCCAGTCGGTCGGCAACAGCTTTGAGCAGGATGCTCTTATAGTCGTCGTGATCTTTTTCGAACTTTTCAATCCATTTCTCGATGCCGATGCCGGTGGTAACGGCAAAGCCCCCAATGTGATCGAATTTGCCACTCGATTTTGGAGCCACAAAGTCGCTTAGGCAGAAATAGTTGGTTTTGCCGGCCTTTTCCTGTTGTTCGCGAATGTGGCAGAAACGGGTGAGAACCTTGGTACGCGATTCGTCTTCGTACACCTCAATGTCGTCATCATCGACGCTGTTGGCTGGGAAGATGCCAAACACGGCGTTGGCTTGCAGCATCTTATCCGATATAATACGGTCGAGCATTTGTTGGGCATCGCGGTACACATTCAGGGCTTCGAGGGCCTTGATGCGTTCGTCGCCTTCTTCGTAACCTTCCAGCCAGACCTTTTTCGAAGCCTCGTCGGTTACTTTATCTACCCCGTCAAAATTGCCTTGCAGGCGCCATGCGTGGAAAAAGAAACGCCAGTCGATGTATTTTCTGATTTCGGCAATGGGGTAATCTGTCAGGGTATGCACGCCCGCAAATTCGGGTAAATCGAAATCGACTTGATTCCAGTCAATTTGAAATTTCTTTTGGCGAGCTTCGGCCAGTGAAACCAGGCGGATGTTGGTTTTTCGGTTGTTTTGTTCACGCAATGCTTCATATTCGGCACGCGTTTCGGCAATGAAGGTTTCTTTGTCTTTCGAAAGCAAGGCGCTGACCACTTGCACGCTTTTTGAAGCATCTTTGACGTACACCACGGGGTGTGCATAGTTGGGCTCAATTTTGACGGCCGTGTGGATTTTGGAGGTGGTGGCACCGCCAATCATCAGGGGCATGGACATGCCTCGACGTTGCATCTCTTTGGCCACATGCACCATTTCTTCGAGAGATGGGGTGATGAGACCACTGAGGCCGATGATGTCGGCATTGTGTTCGATGGCGGCATCCAAAATTTTGTCGCAAGGCACCATCACGCCCAGGTCGATGATTTCGTAGTTGTTGCATGCCAGGATGACGCCCACAATGTTTTTGCCAATGTCGTGTACATCACCTTTCACGGTGGCCATGATAATTTTGCCGGCCGACGTTGAAGTGTTGCCACTGGCCGCTTTTTCGGCTTCGATGAAGGGCTGCAGATAGGCCACCGCTTTTTTCATCACGCGGGCCGTTTTCACCACTTGGGGGAGGAACATTTTGCCGGCGCCAAATAAATCGCCCACGATGTTCATGCCATCCATCAAGGGGCCTTCAATGATGTCGAGCGAGAAGGGGTATTTGGTGCGAGCTTCGGCCAAATCTTCTTCTAAAAAGTCAGCAATGCCCTTTACCAACGAGTGGTTGAGGCGTTCCTGCAGAGGCAGCTCACGCCATTTGAGCTTGTCGTCGTCTTTGCCGGCCAGTTTCTGGTCTTTAATTTTCTCGGCAAATTCAATCAGCCGTTCGGTGGCATCGGGGCGTCGGTTGAGAACCACATCTTCCACCAGTTCGAGCAGGTCTTTGGGTATCTCATCATAAATCTGCAACATGCCGGGATTCACAATGCCCATGTCCATGCCTTCTTTGATGGCGTAGTAAAGGAACACCGAGTGCATGGCTTCGCGCACCACGTCGTTGCCGCGGAACGAGAACGACAGGTTACTGACCCCGCCGCTCACACGGGTGTATGGCAGGTTCTCCTTTATCCATTTTACCGATTTGATAAAGTCAACGCCATAATTATTGTGCTCTTCGATGCCCGTGGCAATGGCCAGAATGTTGGGGTCGAAGATGATGTCTTCGGCCGGGAATTGTACTGTTTCAGTGAGTAGTTTGTAAGCCCGCGAGCAGATTTCTTTGCGTCGTTCCAGATTGTCGGCCTGCCCCTTTTCGTCGAAAGCCATCACCACCACTGCTGCGCCATATTGCTTAATTTTTTGGGCATGGGCAATGAATTCTTCTTCGCCTTCCTTGAGGCTGATAGAGTTGACGATGGCCTTGCCCTGCACACATTTGAGGCCGGCCTCGAGCACTTCCCATTTGGAACTGTCGATCATCACCGGCAGGCGTGATATCTCGGGGTCGGAAGCCATCATGTTGAGGAACGTCACCATTTCTTTTTTGGCATCGAGCATGGCATCGTCCATGTTCACGTCAATGATTTGCGCGCCGCCTTCGACCATGTCACGAGCCACCGACAGCGCCTCTTCGTATTTCTCTTCTTTGATAAGACGGGCAAATTTCTTGCTGCCGGCCACGTTGGTGCGTTCGCCCACGTTCACAAAGTTGATTTCGGGCGTGAAAGTAAATGGTTCCAAGCCGCTCAGTCGGGTGGTGTGGTCGAGGGGTCGAGGGTGGTGTATTTTTGCTTCGTGAATAATTTTGGCAAAAGCCCGGATGTGGTCGGGAGTGGTGCCACAGCAGCCTCCCAAAATGTTCACCAGCCCGCCGGAGAGATATTCTCTGATTTGACGGGTCATCTCTTCGGGGGTCTCATCGTATTCGCCAAACTGGTTGGGCAATCCGGCGTTGGGATAGGCACTGATGAAAAATGGTGATTTTTCGCCCATTTCTTCAATGTAGGTGCGCAGGTCGGTGGCGCCAAATGAGCAGTTCAGACCCACTGACAGCAGGTCGATGTGTGAAACCGAGTTTAAGAAGGCTTCAATGGTTTGTCCCGAAAGGGTTCGGCCGCTTTTGTCGGCAACGGTTGCCGATACCATGAGGGGGAATTTGGCAATGCCGCGGCTTTTAAGTTCTTCGTTAATGGCCACCAGGGCTGCTTTGGCATTGAGGGTGTCGAAGATGGTTTCGACCAGCAGAATGTCCACACCACCATCGAGTAGCCCTTTGACTTGCTCGCGATAGCAGTTACGGAGGTCATCAAAACTGACGGCTCTAAAAGCCGGCTGGTTCACGTCGGGACTCAGCGAGGCCGTTTTGTTGGTGGGCCCCAGGGCGCCGGCCACAAAACGAACGCGGTCGGGGGTGCTCATTTCATCGGCCACCTTGCGTGCGAGAAGGGCTCCGCGGTAATTGATGTCATACACCAGGTGTTCACAGTGGTAGTCGGCCTGAGAAATGGAGGTGGCGTTGAATGTGTTTGTTTCGATGATGTCCGAACCGGCCTCCAGATATTGACGATGGATGGCTTCAATCACATCGGGGCGTGTGAGTACCAGGATGTCGTTGTTGCCCTGCATGGGGTGAGCATGATTTTTTAGGATGTCGCCTCTGAAATCCTCTTCTTGTAGTTTATATCGTTGAATCATGCTGCCCATGGCGCCATCGAGCAAAAGCACCCGCTCGCGCAGGGCGGTATAGAGTTGTTCGTTCCGGTTCATTCTTTGATGTTTGTATGGTTTTGTCGGCTTAAAACTAATAGTCCCCTTCGTTATTTTGATGTTGAAGGTTCCGGAAGCTGTTGCGACAGCCCTTAGTTTTATAAGCATTGCAAAGATACAACCCCCCTGTCATTTCCGCAAATGAGCTGATTCTATTTCAATTATCGTTGCCGGTCGTTTTTTTCCGTTCGTCAAAGAATAATTTTTTGTTTTCGATAAACTTTTTAGATTTGTGGCAAATTGTACATCTCCTGAGATTTATGAAGAAAATATTATGGGTGGCCGGCCTGATGCTGGCCTTGTTGACTGCATGTGATTCGGAAGCCGGACAACAGACTGTGACCGGAAATGGCGTTTTAACAACCGTGACACGTGACTCTGAGACTTTTTCAAAAGTTGAAACCACCGGCGACATCACGGTGATGTATCTCAAGGGTAGTACGCCTTCGGTGAAAATAACCTGCGATGAGAATCTGGCTGATTACATCGAGACTTCCGTCAATGGGAATCAAATGTCTGTGAAGGCTAAGTCGGGCGTTGTGTTGACCTCTAAAAATTTGATTCGCGTTTTAATTACATCACCTTCGTTGAATACCATTGATTTGTTGGGTTCCGGCATTGTGAGTGCCGATGAAATGACAGGGCAAAACATTTCTGTGACCATCAATGGCACCGGCCGGTTAAGTGTTAAGAATATGACAACTGCCAACCTGGATCTTAAAGTTTATGGGAAAAGTAGCGTGGCCATTGGTGGTGTTTTTACCAACATCACTTCTTATGTGAAGGGCGATGGCAATGTGGTTCTCACAGGCACCAACGCCCAAACCCATACCTTGACCATGGAAGGGAAAGGTGCTGTGAAGTGTTATGATTTGAAATCGACCAATGCCAAGGTGGTTCAAACCGGTGCTTGTACGGCCGAACTTTCGGTTGCTAATAAATTGGATGTGGATGCAGCACAGGGTGCTTATCTTTATTATAAAGGGAGCCCAACGATAACCGCCAATTTGCACAATTCGGCTAAGATGATTGAGAGCAACTGATCGCTGTCAGGTTTTTCAAAATATTAGTGATACGGCACCCGATGAACCATAAATGATTCATCGGGTGTTGTGTTTTTTTGAAGTTGTGGTTTGCCTTGTTTGTTGGGAAAGCGCCCTGCTTGACGATTAATTATTAATTTTGACGCCTTAAGAACAGACACAACGTGAAGATTCATTCAGGACTCAGCGATTTTAAAGCCCATCGGCCAGTGGTGACCATTGGGATGTTCGACGGGCTACACATGGGGCATCGTCAGTTGTTGCAACAATTGGTGAGCTGTGCTCGTGAGCGCGATGGCGAATCGGTAGTGCTTACCTTTTGGCCCCATCCGCGCATTGTGCTCAATAATGACCCCGAGTCGTTGCGTTTCCTGACTTCGCTGGAGGAAAAAACACGTTTGTTTAGTGAGCTCGAAATTGACCATTTGGTAATTATTCCTTTTACACTCGATTTGGCAGCCTTGACAGCCCGGCAGTTTACGCATCAGGTATTGGTTGGCCACATTGGGATGGTGCACGTGGTTGTTGGCTTCAACCATCGTTTTGGGAGTGATTCGCGTGCCGTGTTGCCCGATTACGAAGGCATGGGTCAGGAGATGGGTTTTGGAGTGACCAGAGTGGGAGCTGTGTCGTTTTGCGATTTGAAAGCCAGTTCGACAGCGATTCGTAATTTGCTCAACAAAGGAAATGTGGAAGATGCAGCCCGGCTGCTGACTTATCCTTATCGTCTTACCGGGCGAGTGGTGGGCGGAAATCGGATGGGTCGAACCATACAATATCCGACAGCCAATATTGAGGTGGAGGATCCATTGAAGTTAATTCCTGCTGTGGGGGTGTATGCTTGTCGCGTCATGGTGATGGGCAGACATTATGGCGGGATGATGAACATTGGGTTTCGTCCCACGCTTCAATCAGCCGTGGCTGTTAAAACCATCGAAGTGCATCTGTTCGATTTTTCCGGCGATATATATTCCGAAGAAATTGTGGTTGAATTCATTTACCGAATTCGTAACGAAGTGCAGTTTGCCGGTTTAGGTGCGCTTAAGGCACAGCTTTCAGAGGACGAAAAAGTAGCTCGGGAGTTGTTGGCCGGTTATGAGTAGTTGTCTTAGGCATGTCTGTTTATGACACTGGGCAATGCGATGCGCAACCTGTATGCTTACGACAGGAACAGTGATGGCGGGGGGGTATCCCATCGCTAATAAAAAATCATTCATCATGGCAAAAATCCTGATTATTCGTTTTAGTTCCATTGGCGACATTATTCAATGTATGTCAGTCACATCTGGCATCCGACAGAAGTTTCCTCACGATGAACTTCATTGGGTGGCACGCCGTGATATGGCGCCCTTGTTACGTATCGATCCCAATATCACCCGCATTTGGGAGCTTGACCGAAAGTCCGGATTGAAAGGTCTGTTGAATCTGGCTTTTGAGTTACGCCGTCAGGGTTTTACCCATGTGTACGATGCGCACAGTAATATTCGTTCTTCGATTTATAAGTTGGTGATTTGCCCGTTAAGTGCCTTGTTCGGCTTTGGGAGTCCCTTGTTGGTGACGCGTCATAAACATCGGGTGAAACGGATGATGCTTTTTTCGTTTGGCATCAATCGTTTTCCCAAGCCTTTTCGGGCTTTTAAATCGTTTCAGAAGCCGCTCGAAAAGTGGAGGATACATCAGTTTCCAATCAACTCAAAGACGTGGCATTTTGATGCCGGATTGCTCGAAAAAGTTAAGATGTTGATGGATTATCAGCCGGGACGTCAACTCACGGCATTGGTTCCCTCGGCTGCGTGGGAGTTGAAGCGCTGGCCGGTAGCTTATTGGCAGGCCGTGGTGGCACAATCATCTGACCGGTATTTTGTGGTGTTGGGCGGTCCCGACGACCATTTTTGTGCCGATATTGCCGGTGTTGCACCCAATCGGGTGATTAACCTGGCCGGTAAGACCTCGTTGTTGGAGAGTTTTGCCGCCATTTATCTTTCCGATTATGTCATTAGTGGCGACACCGGATTTCTACATGCTGCCGATTTGTTTGGTAAACCCGGCATGGCGATTATTGGGCCAACGGCATTTGGTTTCCCCACCGGACCTCAAATTAAGGTGATGGAGGTTGATTTGCCATGTCGCCCCTGTACCAAGGATGGCAGTACCCGTTGCCGCATTGCCGAAAAGCGCAAGTGTCTGATGGATATCCGTCCCGAGCTGGTGGTGGCGCAGATGAAGGCGACGATGCGTTAACCTTTTTCGCAGGTTAAAAATTTCTCGCGCCAGGCATCCGGAATCTGCATGGTTTGATGGTCGCTCGTTCTGAAGCACACCATTGTTGACTGGCAGGTGGCTTTCAGTTCACCTGTATGGCTGTCCACCACGTGTTGTAGCATTTTAAGGCTTTTATTTCCTATTTCATCAATTTTAGTGCGCACTTCAATGATGTCATTCAGCCGAACCGGCGACACAAAATTAGTGTAGATGGATGCAATGACAAGTGCGGTGTCTTTGGTAAATAACTGCCCGTCGAATATCTGTTTGAAATACTGTACGCGTCCCAGGTCGAAGTATTCCTGATATGTGGCATTGTTAACGTGGCCAAAGGGGTCGATGTCGTTGAACCGAATCTGAACCGGAAGGCTCATTGGAAAATGGATGGGTTGGTCGGTCATGGCGATGATGTTTTTTAGGGTCTGATGATTTTCACTTCACCGGAGGCTCCCAATTTGATGATGCCCGAAGGGGTTGCTTGTTTTGTTTCGTTTTGGCGGTGCATCACCACGTAATCCACGCCTTTTTTAATGATTTCCGATATCTCACTAAAGTTTCGCGGCGATGGTTCACCGCTAATATTTGCCGATGTGGAAACGATGGGTTTTTTGAATCGCTGGCACAAGGTTTTTGAAAATGGCTCGGAGGTGATGCGGATGCCAACGCTGCCATCTTCGGCAATCAGTTTTTTTGCCAAATTTTTGGCTCCGTCATAAATGATGGTCATTGGTTTGTCGCTCAGGTCGATGAGGTCGTATGCGACATCGGGTACGGTGTCGACGTACGAAGCCAGACGTGCCGCGTTGTCGAGCAGTATCAGCATGCTTTTGCTGTCAATGCGACGTTTGAGGTCGTAAATGCGTTTCACTGCATCGCCATTGGTGGCATCGCATCCTATCCCCCAAATGGTATCGGTAGGATAGAGGATGATTCCTCCTTTGTGTAAGACGTCCAGTGCGTTGTCGATATCTTGTTTCATTTTTTCTAAATTTGTTTTTCAATGGCTACATGGAACTTATTGGCAATGATGCTCCTGTATGTCGGAGTGTTTGACGAGGCTCGTTTCGTCTTGTTGCAATTTGCTATATGTTGGCTGACATGTTCAAGGTATTCAATTATGTCATTTTATTTTCCACAGAGTAGGAATAAACGCTGAGGTGCAAAGGCGCTGATTTGGTATGAGTAATAGATCGCGTTTAAATCATAAATGCAGATAACTCCGAAGCATTATATCGTCGGTGTGTCTGGATTGTGTGCTCTATGGGAATTTTATAAACAACCCGAAAAGCGTTGTCGGTACTTTTCGGGTTGTGTGATGATGAAATTGTGAGTTTCTTAAACGGCCACATGGAAATCGCGCAATGCATCGTTGAGCGACGTCTTGGTGTCTGTTGATTCTTTTCGTTTGCCAATAATCAGTGCTGCAGGTACCTGGTATTCACCTGCAGGGAATTTTTTGGTGTACGTGCCCGGGATAACAACCGAACGCGGTGGTACATAACTTTTGTATTCAATGGGTTCGTTGCCCGATACGTCGATGATTTTTGTCGAGGCGGTGAGAACCACATTGGCGCCCAGAACTGCTTCTTTGCCCACGTGGCATCCTTCTACCACAATGCAGCGAGAGCCAATAAACGCATTGTCTTCGATAATGACCGGAGCGGCCTGTACCGGTTCCAAAACTCCCCCAATGCCAACGCCTCCGCTCAGGTGAACGTGTTTGCCAATTTGGGCACAGCTGCCAACTGTAGCCCAGGTGTCCACCATTGTCCCCGAGTCCACATAAGCGCCAATGTTGACGTACGATGGCATCATAATCACTCCGGGAGCAAGGAAGGATCCATAACGAGCCACAGCAGGAGGAACCACCCGTACCCCCAGCTGCGTGAAGTTGGTTTTTAGGGCAATTTTATCGTGAAATTCAAAAATACCAACCTCATGGGTTTGCATCTGTTGAATGGGGAAATACATCAATACGGCTTTCTTAACCCACTCGTTGACTTGCCATTGCTCCATGCCCGTTGGTTCAGCTACGCGTATCTGCCCCTTGTCTAACATTTCTAAAACCTGACGGATGGCATCCTTGGTTTCGTTTTTTTCAATTAGAGTCCGGTCGTTCCAAGCACTCTCAATGATTGGTTTCAGTTGATCGATCATTGTTCAGTTATTTTTTTGCCAAAAGTAGCTGATTGCTTTTGATAACACAAGTGTTTGACAAGGGGCGGATGGTGAACTTTTTTCCTTCAGATGCTGTTTTTATAACACGATTGTGTCATTTCATCGACACCTTTATTAACTTGTTGCGATGGGGCTTTTATGGCCGTTGCTATTAATCTCATTTTATATGGAACCTCACAGACGTATAACCAAACCCGATTGGCTCAAAATACAACTGCCCAATACTGCCGATTACAGTTGGATGCATAAAACGATCAGAGATAATCATCTTCATACGATATGCACCAGTGGCAAATGTCCAAATGCCGCTGAATGTTGGAGCAAGGGCACGGCTACATTCATGATTTTGGGGAACATCTGTACCCGTGCCTGTAAGTTCTGTAATGTGCCTTCAGGTCGCCCATTGGCTGTCGATATGAATGAACCGTTCAAAGTAGCGCGTTCCATCCAAATTATGAAGTTAAAGCATGCCGTCATCACCTCGGTCGATCGCGATGATTTGGAGGATGGTGGTGCATCTGTGTGGGCAGCCACTATTCGTCAGGTTAAAGAGATGAATCCCGGTATAACCATGGAAGTGTTGATTCCCGATTTTAACGGTTTGCATCACCTCATTCAACAGGTCATTGATGCCAAGCCTGAAGTTATTTCCCACAATCTGGAAACCGTTCGCCGGTTGACGCCTCAAATACGGTCGAAAGCCAAGTATGATTTAAGTCTTAAAACGCTTCGGTACATTTCCGATAGCGGGATGGTCACCAAGTCTGGAATCATGTTGGGATTGGGCGAGACATTCGAGGAGGTGTTGCAAACCATGGACGATCTCCGATCTGTGGGGGTGCAGGTAATGACTATCGGGCAATATCTGCAGCCTTCAAAAGATCACCTTGCTGTGGTGGAGTATGTTAGACCTGAAATATTTAATTCTTTAAAGGAAGAAGCGCTCAGTCGAGGTTTTGCCTTCGTCGAAAGTGGGCCGCTCGTTCGTTCGTCTTATCATGCCGATGAACATATTCATGCTTTAAAAGTGAAACGTGTTATCTCCTAAATGCCTTTTGATATGTCTGTTATAATTAAATTTGAAGATTTGGGAGTGAGTGATTACCAAACAGTTTGGGATTATCAAGAACGCTTGTTCAACGAATTAATATCCCAAAAGAGTTTACAGCGTTCTCATTCTGAACCCTTCATGACGGATTCCGGTCATCTTCTTTTTGTGGAACATCCCCATGTCTATACTTTGGGAAAAAGCGGGGTAGAGAACAACCTTTTGGTCGATGATGATTTCTTGAAATCAATCAAGGCTTCATTTTTTCGCATCGACAGGGGAGGGGATATCACCTATCATGGTCCCGGGCAAATTGTTGGTTATCCCATTTTCGATCTCGAGCAAATGGGATTAGGGCTCAAATCGTACATTTTTAACCTCGAAGAGGTGATTATACGCACTGTTGCCGATTTTGGCATTGATGGGAAACGCCTCGATGGCGCTGCCGGTGTTTGGCTTGATGTTGACAAGCCTGGCCATACGCGGAAGATTTGTGCCATTGGTGTGCGTGCCAGTCGTTTCGTGTCGATGCACGGCTTTGCCCTCAATGTCAATACTGATTTGAAATATTTCAATTTTATCAATCCTTGTGGATTTGTGGATAAAGGAGTTACTTCCATTCAGAAGGAGTTGGGATTTGATGTGGATGTTTCCAATGTTAAAGAATCCTTGAGACGTCATTTTCAAGAAGTGTTCCATATTTTATGGAAGTGAATATATCTCAGGTCGTTTCCTTTGTTTAAAGGCAATTGTTAAAAACTATTTTGGCAATCGCCCACTATCATTGCTAAAAAAGAGATATTTTAGCAAGAATTTCTTTATAAAGACCTTTTTGAATGGAAAAACGATGGACCATTAAACAACCCGGGGACGAAGCCACCGTACGAGAGTTGGCAGAGTCGCTTAATATTAGCCCGGTGTTGGCCAACCTGCTGGTTCAGCGTGGGGTCACCAATTTTAATGAAGCACGAGCCTTTTTTCGACCACAATTGACCGATTTGCATGATCCTTTTTTGATGAAGGACATGAATCTGGCCATTGACCGAATTGATGAGGCAATACGAAATAATGAGCGGATTCTGATTTATGGAGATTATGATGTGGATGGAACCACGTCAGTGGCTCTTGTTTATTCGTTCCTGAAGAATTATCATCCGAATCTCGATTTTTACATTCCCAATCGATATGAAGAAGGGTATGGCGTTTCAATCAAAGGTATTGATTATGCAGCCGAAACCGGTTGTTCTTTAGTCATTTCTCTCGATTGTGGGATCAAGGCTGTTGAAAAGGTCGAGTATGCGCGTAGTCAGAAGATTGAATTTATCATCTGTGACCATCATACTCCTGGTGATAAATTGCCTCAAGCCGTTGCTTGTCTCGATCCCAAACGACTTGACTGCCCCTATCCCGATAAGAATCTGTCCGGATGTGGGGTCGGTTTTAAGTTAATGCAGGCATGGTGTCGTCAAAATCAGGTCTCCGAAGAGCCACTTTTTGAATTCCTCGATTTAGTGGCAGTGAGCATTGCTTCTGATATTGTTCCTATTGTCGGTGAAAATAGGGTGATGGCACATTACGGACTTAAAAAGCTTAATGCGTCACCATCTACCGGTTTGTCCTCCATCATCAAAATATCGGGAATGGAGGGGCGAGAAATGAATATCAGCGACATTGTCTTCAAAATCGGCCCGAGAATCAATGCTGCCGGGCGAATTGACTCCGGACGCGATGCCGTTGATTTGTTGGTCAGTGAAAACGAGTCGCTGGCCGAAATGATGAGTATTGACATAAACGTGTGCAACGAAACTCGAAAAGATCTTGATCGAAATATCACTCAGGAAGCATTAGAGCTCATTGCTTCTGATAAAAGTCTTTTGAGTCGCAAAACCACAGTGCTGTTTAAACCTGAATGGCATAAAGGAGTTGTAGGCATTGTGGCTTCCCGATTGACAGAGCATTATTATCGTCCAACAGTAATTTTAACAGAATCAAAAGGTTTAGCAACCGGATCTGCTCGTTCTGTCGAGGGGTTTGATCTTTATAAGGCCATTGACGCATGTAGCGATTTGTTAGAGAATTTTGGTGGGCATATGTATGCTGCCGGATTAACATTGAAACCACAAAACGTCCCCGCATTTATAGAAAAGTTTGAGCGAGTGGTTTCAGAATCCATCCATCCCGATTTGTTGGTGCCCCAAATTGAAATTGATGCAGAGTTGCATCTTCGCGATATTGATGATAAGTTTTATCGAATTTTAAAACAGTTTCATCCCTTTGGGCCAGGTAATATGAAGTCCATTTTTGCCACATATGATGTTTTTGATTACGGCACTAGCAAAGCTGTTGGTAAGGAGAAAGAGCACCTAAAACTTGAACTCATTGAAGAGCATTCGGCCGCCATTAAGCAAGGTGTTGCGTTTGGAATGTCGCAGCATTTGCCCCGAATTAAAAATGGGGAAGCCTTTCATGTTTGTTATTCCATTGAGGAGAACATTTTTAATGGCATCACATCTTTGCAGGTGATGGTGCGTGATGTGAAATTCCCTTAAAAAGGCTGATGACTTTATACTAATTGATATCCCCATCAATGGAGAAAGGCAACCTGAATCATCAGGTTGCCTTTCTCTAATTATTTAATTCGAAAGGATTAATTCCCCATTTCTTCTGCGGTGAATTGTTTAACGAGCGATTGTACTGCACGTGCACATCCGGCTCCTCCTCCTTTTGTGTAAAATTTCAAGGTGTACACTTTGGTTTTCCCGATGATGATTCCTGCTGACGTGATATATTTCCCCCCGTCGGCGGTGCTAAATAATACATTGCCAGCATCTAAGAGTTCCATGACGATATTTTCGCCGTTGCCGCTTCCATTTACAATGTTGAAATTGTATTGGCTACGGCTGTTGAGGATGATTGAAAATTTAACCTCTTTCGTGTCACTTTTAATATCAATATTAAAGTCTTTAATGTATTGGCCGTTGCCCATTTCGTTCAATGCCTTTTTGAGTACATCTTCTCCACATTGGGCATTAGCCGTTAAGCTCCCCAGTGAAAGTAAGATCATCAAACTGATTATAACCCTTTTCATGGTGTTCTTTTTAGTGATCATTTGATTTGTTTAGGTTTTTAGAAGCAAATAGCAGGCCAAACTTATTCAATGATAGATTGACGAATGTTTTTAATTTCCTGCATGATTGCCTTCATTGTTTCAGGAGAAGCTTCAATATGACTGATTTCGTTTTGTACAATAATCAAAACACCATCTTTTTCCAATCGTTTAGGTTCTCCAACCTCTGTCGTAATTTTTACTTTGCTATATGCTTCCTTCAGTTTTTCAATCTGACTTGCCAAATTGGCAAAGTTTTCGTCTTTGTTATAGTTGTTTAAGATGATCAATAAGATGTCTAGGATGTCTTTTTGTTCGAGGATACGATCCGACAATTCTTTGTTGTTGGTTTGTTCTACTACGTTAGATGCAATGTAAAGTCCTTCAATCCAAGCTCCTGTGATAATAAGAGTACTCACGTTGCTTCGGTTTTGCTCACGAAGGTAACTGTCCATTTTGTTGAAGCTCGATACTGAAATTTCCATTAAGGAGTCCAGGTTGTTGCTATTGGTGGCCAGTCGTTTTAATGAGTTGAAATCAAAAAATTGACCGACTTTTATTCCTTCAGCCAAATTTTTAATCGACAAAAGGTATGAAACAACAATGTTGTTTTTGTCAAAGATGTTGATGTAACCCAGATCAGCACTAAAAACACCCAAGTTTAAAGCTCTTTTGAAACTGGTATTGTAATCGGTAACCTTATCGGGATTGTTGAGTACTTTTTGAGAGAATTCTACGCCGGTTGATTTAATCAATGCGGCCATTTCAACAGGAGATGAGATGTTTTGAACAACGTCACCAACCAATTCTTCCGATAATTTCAGAGGAGCATCGCTCACCAATGAGTCAGGGAGCGTCAGTTCATCTTTCGATTTTTGTGTTTGACAGGTGGTGCAAGCATTAAATACTTGAAATCCTGCCAGTATAAACAAAGCGGTGCTAATTTTTCTGAGCATGATAATAGAGATTAAATGATTAGTATGAATTTTCTATTTTACTTTGATTTTAACCACTTTATGTCGCTAAGCTTGTCCAATCCTTTTTTTAACAAATCGAAATAAAGAACAGCATATAAAGCGATGGTGATGAGCCAAACTATGCAAATATTGAACCACAAAGTGTCATAGAAGGTGCCGGCAAAGTGTTTTTTTGGGGCAAAAAAATGGGTTCTGAACGATATTGCAGATGTTGGTTGTGGCATTTGATAGATTGGATCCACGTTTTGTATCAAATGTGTCCCGTCTCTCAGGATCTTATTTTTTTCAAATACTTTCCTCACAATATCCGAGATGCTTTCGTTGAAATAGGCATTTTTGATTGCATCAAAATTTTCTCTGTCTTTCGAAATATTGTGGTTGAGCCATTTTTCTTTATAGGTATTTGCTTCAAAAAATTGATGATTATAATGCCCTTTAATACTTTCAAGAGCATTTCGTGTGGCTCTGGCTATTTCTTTCGAAAAACTTGTTTCTGTTAGTTCGGTAATCTCCGGGAACGAAACTGATGGGATACGACTTAATTCTTTACCAATTTCGTAACTAAGAAGTTCAAGATCAGATAGGAATTGCTTCTTATCTTCAGCCTCAGGTGATTTTAGGTACCGTTCACAGTCTTCAAGGATGGATTCCAGTTCGGGTATCATGTAAGCTACTCTAAAATCCGCGTAGCTTTCTTTGAGTTCAACATCGAAAATATTCTTCTTGAATTTGTTGTTGACAAATTGATGAACCACTAATCCCTCGTAAATCCAACGAGAAGGCATGAATTCAGCCACCAAGGGTACTTTGTCTGCAGTGGTTAGATCACGATTGAGTTTATCGAAGGTGAACATTGCTCCCCCTAAAACCATTTGAGGGATTAGCAATAACGGGATAAGAATATAAATAGTAATGATTGAGTTAAATGATGCAGAGATAATCAATCCCAAGACATTTGCAAATGCAGAAAGCGAAAAGAGCGCAAACCAGAATTCAAAGTTCATACCCTTAAATCCAATTACACTATTCCCTACCAATACAAATAATCCCATTTGAATGGCAGAGATGGTAAATATGATGAGGATTTTTGATGCCAGATAACTCGATCTGCTTAAATTGAGAAATGCCTCTCGTTTTAGTATTTTAGCGTCTTTAAAAATTTCTTCAGCGCTGATAATTAGGCCAAAGAACAATGCTACAACTATCCCCATAAAGATATAGGGAGGAATATTCTCATTGTCGCGGAAAATGTAAATATCAGAGTTGGGATCTACAATATATCGAATCAGATATGCCAAGATAAACCCAAGCAGAGGACCTTCCAAGAGGTTAAGGAGGATATATTGCGTATTGCTAATTTTTGCAAAGAAATCCCTTAATGTATAAATCCAAAATTGTTTGAACCAGCCGGGGATATCTAACGTTTTAGGTGGCGCCGTTTTAACATCGGACGAGGTAGGTAAAACAATGTTTTCCTTATATAGACTGTGCCATTCTTCAGGCGATTTTTTTCGTTTATTTGTGTAATTACCATATTCATCAATGACATTTGCGTCAATGATGTTGAAAATCATTTCAGGATTAAGGTTTCCACATGTAGGACATTCTCCGATGTCACTGTTGACCTGTAAATCAAGTCGTTTAAAATAGATGAGCGATTCACCCGGATTCCCGTAATATACAGGGTATCCACCAGTGTCAAGAATAAACATCTTGTCAAACATCTTGTAAATGTCTGATGATGGTTGGTGTATCACTACAAATATTAATTTCCCCTTCAACGTAAGTTCTTGCAGGAGATTCATCACGTTTTCCGAATCACGTGATGATAATCCGGAGGTGGGTTCATCTACAAAAAGAATTCCAGGTTGACGAATTAATTCGAGGGCAATGTTCAAACGTTTTCGCTGACCTCCTGATATCATTTTGTTTAGTGGTGAGCCAACTTTGAGATCTTTTCTCTCAAAAAGCCCCAAACTTTTTAATGTTTCTTCAACAACCTGATTGATTTCTTCTTCAGTCTTGTTTTTGAAGCATAATTTTGCGTTGTAGTAGAGGTTTTCAAATACAGTTAGCTCTTCAATGAGCAAATCATCTTGTGGGATGTATCCAATGATACCTTCTAATTCTTCTTTTTGATGGTGTAGATCGCGACCGTTAATTAGTACATGTCCTTCGGTGGGGGTTTCAATGCCACACAATACATTGAGCAACGTGGTTTTACCGGCACCACTGGCGCCCATAATTCCGATGAGCTTGCCTTGCTCTTCTGTTATGTTGATGTTACGTAAACCAATTCCCCCTGTTTTAAAGCGATAACCGACATTGTCTACAACATAGGAAATTTTTTCCGCTATGGTATCGGACATGAAATGTGACACCACATCGGTATAATAAACCGGTTTGCCGATGGGGAGCCTGATAAAACTACCCTTGGCAAATAGATATATTCGTTTACTGTTAATTAACAGACCGTTAAGTAGTAGGTCTTGCGTCCCGGTGTATCTCAAGAAATAGAGATCCGAGCTTTTGACTCTTAAAATAATTACACTGCCATCTAGTGTTCCTGATAAGATGTGTCGATGCTTTTCTCCAATTTTTTCTTGATCATTAACAATCAGAATGTCTTCAAAGTCAAGTTTCGATAAATCGTTGTGAAGGACAAACGATTCAATAAGTGTAAACTCCTCTTTACTGAACTTGAAAACTTCAGCAACGGTATTGATGATGGCCATGCGCTGGTCGGTGAATTTGCGATCAGCATTCACCAATTCATATAATCTAACCAGCACAACCACCTTCTGTTCGCGATTCAGCTGCTTGTTGATTTTTTTGCAAATTCCAAGAATTCGCACCGAGTCCTTCACCGAAGTGAGTTGCACTTTTCCTTCTTCTTCCGATTTTGCAGCCTTTTCATCGGTTGCATGTTCTAAGAAAAACGCAAAATACTCCTCAACAGCTTCGGCATTCAGTTGCTCTTCAAGGAAATTCTTGACATATTCAGCTTCATTGGAACCGGCGCCACCATCTTGTTTGGCAATGAGGCCAAACAATTGCATTAGCGCCTTTAGAATTTCTTCACTCATGGTTTAATGGTCAACAAAGTAGGGTTGTATAATAGCAGGTATTCTTTTACTTAATCAGGCAAAAGGATGTATTCAAACGGTATTTCAACAATATCAGCGTACTCTTCACCAGCTTCAAGCATGTCTTCTTCTTCTTCGTGGTAGTGCCATTTAATTTTAACAGATTTCCCCGATTCGAAGATTTCTTCAAATTTAAGTAAAATATCTAAAATAACTTTAGACGAAGCCGTATTGAAGTATTCCAGCTTGAAGTTGAAAATCGTTTCAGCATTGGCATCCGATGCGTATTGGTCAATCCAGTTTAAGATGGGTTCATAAAAATGGTTGACGTCCTCAGGCAGAGAGCGTCCGGAAATTTCAAAAGTTCCATTAGCTTTGTCAAGAACCACATTTGGCGTATCTTCTGTCCCTTTAATGTTGATGACTTCCATATCTGTTTTTTAATTAGTTACGTTTAATGGTTGAAGTTAAGATAAAGAATGAACGGTCTTCATTCAGTGTTTTAAATTGATAGGTCAGTTTGCTTCCTGTTTTTTTAGCAATGTCAATTAATCCCAGGCCTGCTCCTCCTTTGTCGGAAATACGCCCTTCTTTAATTTGTTTTTTGTACAATTCCGACAGTCCTTCTTTGTCGAGACCGTTGACCGTTTCAAGGGTGCTTTGTAATTCGGCTACTTTATCATTTTTAATGATGTTTCCTGTAATGATGTTATAACTTTCTTCACCTTTGCTGACCATCACAATGCCACGTCGTTCTTCATCATCCTCGCTCAACGTGTCAGCATGTTTGCTAATGTTTTGCAAGCATTCAACCATGACATTAAATACTTTACGTTGAACCTGATTCGATTCTGCGCTTTTGGTTAAGCTTTTTTCTGTCAGTGAGGTAAATGTTTTGGTGATTTCTTGTGTGACTTCACCTTCATAAACCAGACTGATTTCGTTTGTTTTCATGGTTTTGTAAAGCTGGTAAGCAAAATCCAGAAAACTTTGGTTTTCTTTTACGCTGTTCATGATTTTTTTCTTTGATTTCGTAACTATTCTTAAAGTTCAATTCCTATTAATAAGACATCATCGACTTGTTTTTCTTCTCCCATCCAATCATAAAAATCTTTGGAGAAAAATCTCGCGTAGTGTGCCATTGTTGCATCTTTATCTTCTGTGAGCGCTTCTCTAATTCTTTTGTTCAAATATTTTTTACCGTCTTTGCCGGTTTGATCAGGCAATCCGTCTGAGAATATAAAGAATTTATCTCCAGTTTGATAGTCAATGATGTTGTTTTCAAAATCCAGTTCAATTTTTTTCGCTAAAGGAATCCCTCCGATTGCTTTCCGTGATCCCTTGTATTCTGTTAGTTCTCCATTGCGAAGGTAATATAAAGGACGATGCGCACCTGCATATTGCAATTCATTTTTTTTCGGATTGATTTTACAAAGTGCCAAGTCCATGCCATCCCGTCCGTTTGCCCCGTCTTGATCCTGACGCAATGTCCGTCTGACTTTTTGATGTAACTGATCTAATATCTCGGAAGCGCTTAGGTCTTTGTCTGCATTGACGATGTTGTTTAATAAGAAATAACCAATGAGTGACAATAATGCTCCAGGGACGCCATGTCCTGTACAGTCAACTGCAGCAATATAGAAAATGTCATCTTTCATAAAGAACCAAGGGAAATCACCACTGACCACATCTTTAGGTCTGTAGAAGATAAAAGATCTAGGGAAATATTGCTGGATAACACCGGTATCTGGTAAAATCGAAGTTTGTATCCGTTGTGCATAATTGATACTGTCAGAGATTTTCTTGTTTTTATCTTTTATTTCCTGTTCAATGATCTTCATCTCAGTCAGGTCGTGCGTCACAAATAACACTGACTCAAGTTCTTGGTCTTCGCTGAATTCGGGTATGGCTTTTATTTCCATAATCCTCATATCCCCATGGGATTGCATCTCAATTTCTGCAACCATTTGTTTTGGGTCTTCCCTCATTGTGGAAAGCGAAGTCCGTACAAAATCGATAAATTGTGGGTCAATGTCAAGTTCG
Organism: Breznakibacter xylanolyticus; assembly: GCF_003254275.1. Taxonomy (GTDB): domain Bacteria; phylum Bacteroidota; class Bacteroidia; order Bacteroidales; family Marinilabiliaceae; genus Breznakibacter; species Breznakibacter xylanolyticus. The sequence continues at coordinate 62,594 of NZ_QKZK01000012.1, forward strand.
TATATTCTTTTTTTGATAATCTCGGTGGATGGAACTCCGATGAACTTAGAGATTGCCGGGTTTACATATACCAGTTTTCCGGTATTGCTGATCCGTAAAATCATATCGGGACTATTCTCCGATAATGATTGCATACGGCTTTTCATTCGTTCCTCTTTTTCGGCTCTTTTTCTTTCAGTGATATCTTGTGTGTTGAAGATAATTCCTCTAATTGCAGGGTCGTGCAGTAAGTTTTTTCCTTTTGTTTCCAAAAAGAGTTTTTCACCGTTTTTCTTGAGATAAGTGTATTGAGCAACGTGTTCGCCACCCGGCGTTTCGAGTAGGAATTGGAATAGGTTGTTAATCGTTTTAAAACCTCGAGGTGTTAATAATTCCGGATCCATCCCGGAAACCTTGTCATTATCGTTATAGCCTAATATTCGTTTGACAGAAGGACTTTCAAAGACAAGTTCCTGTTTTTCGTTGTATATAGAAATAAATTCGGATGCATTCGTCAATAAAGCTTGAAGTCGTTTTTGTCCGTGCTCGACTTCTTGAATCTGATTGGCCAGTAATTTGTTCGACTTCTCGAGATTTTCTTGAGCAACCATCATTTCACGAGCATTTTCATGTAGTGTCTGCTCGTTTTCTTTGAGGACAATCGTTAATTCCTGTGATTCTTTTAATAATTGAGCCGTGCGAATGTTTATTTTTAAGTTATAAATAGTTCGTCCGATTATGTTGCTTATTTCTTCAATAAAATGGAGAATATATTTTGGTAATTTGTTGTTTAAGAAGGCTAATTCCATCACCCCCTGTAGTTCATCTTCTTGCATTAATGGAATAACAATGAGGCTCTTGGGTTTTTTATCTCCAATGAGGCCAGAAGTCAACGTGAAGTAATCGTCCGGTATTTCGGTTCGATAAATCATTTGCTTTTCATAGGCGACTTCCCCCACTAACCCTTTCCCGATTGGGATTTGCATTTTTTCATATCGCTGGCGGTTAAATGCGTATGCTGCGGCATTCACAAGAACATCACCTTCCGGTAAAAATATCCCCCCCTGAATGGCTCCTGTATAGTCGATGGTCGCTTTTAATACATTGATTGTTAGTTCATCAATTGTTGTGGTTATTCGGAGTATATCCGATACCCTTTCTTTGCCTCGAGCAATCCAGTTTAAGTCGTCTTCTTTTTTGCGAGTGCCCGATAGACTTTTGCCCAGTGCAATAAGCGCTGCAGCTAATTCGTCATCAGCAGCTTCAAAACGATTAAGTTTGCCTTCACCAATCCGCGTAGCCAATTCAATGCTTGAGTGGATTTTGCTCTTAAGTGCATCTATTTCAGTCTTAAGTTGTCGGCTTTTTTGGATGTGATAGTTTACAAAAAATACGACCTGGACCGGAATTGAAAGAATAATCAAATCAATAATCCAGATGAGGATAAAATGGTGAAGTTGATGAATTTGCCAAAAAGCAAATTCATCAAAAAGAATTGATGACACGCCACTCCAAGTCAGTAGTAAAAGGATTAAGGCGCCTGTAAATAAATAATAAATGTCTCTTTCAGGGAGGCATTTAAAATTTAAATATTTTCTGATGAAGCGTCGTATGTTATTTATTGTAAGTTGCATAGTTATTCATCCCCATCCGGTTTAACATAGTTCGGTAATTCTAGCATTGATATCAGGCCAAATCTTCTCGATATCAATTTCTTTAAATGAGCCGATTTCGAACATCGCAATCGTTTGATTGTCTTTTATCACTGGGAGAATATATATAATGTTAGGCAAATTCGTGCCTAGTCCCGATGATACTTCGAAATAATCTGTTGGAATATCTGTAATCGTACTTATTTTTTTGTCTGTGGCGCATTGTCCACATAAACCCTCGCCAGTCTTGAAAGGAAGTATTTCAATTTCCTTGTCGATAGCGAATGTACTACATGGTACGAATAGATTGTTGTTTTTATTGTAAGCATAAGCAATTCCTGAGACGATTTCGTAGGTTTTGCTGAAATTCTTTAATATGATGCTTATATTTTTATTAATATCCTGATTTTTCTGCGTGTCGATGAACAGATGATGTAGTGTCTTCTTTTTATGCGTAGAAAAAAGAATTGCTTCACGTTCTCGTGACTCAAGTTTCATGATGCGCATTAATAATTGACTTTCTCTACTTTCTGATGTTCTTTTTATCGATTCTATTTCATCTTGAAGTTGTTTCTCTCTTTCTATTTTTTTATAATAAGTTTTATCTAAGTGAACAATGAGAAATAAGATGAATAGGTATGATAAAAATTCGATCACAAAAAAATGGTTAGGAAGACTGATGTTAATACTTAAAAATTTAGCTAGTGCAAACACCAGAAGGATTCCTGCAATGAAAAAGTGTAGATATTTAAATAGAAATATTCTCATTTTTTATGTTTTACATGCCTGTGTGGGTGGATTTATTACTTTTTATAAGCTGTTTAGAAAGGCAGAAATTTCATCAGGAGACATTATTTTATGGGGTTGAAACAAGCGCAAAGCAGCTTGAGGCATTGTTTTAATGTCACACGTTTCAGGGTCTTGCACAATTGTGTACCCTTTTTTGTCAAATATGTCTTTAATCCCTTTTGCGCCGTCTTTATTAGCGCCGGTGAGCAAAATTCCTACGCATTTTTCTCTAAATGTGTGTGCTGCAGATGATAATGTGTAATCAATAGAGGGGCGACTGTGATTGTAACTCTCTTCAGTTGATAATGAAAATGTGTTGTCGAATTCGATAAAAAGGTGATAATTTGAAGGGGCTAAATAGGCTGTGTTCGATTTAATTTTTTCTTTATCGAGCGGTTCGATGACATTAATTTTGCTTTTGAGGTTGAGACCTTCCACCAAACCAGAACGGATATATTTAAGACGATGTAGGCAAAGTATGATTGGGATTTGAAAGTCCGGGTTAAGTTTGGATAATATTTTTGACACAACCGAAAAACTCCCGGCAGACCCACCAATCACAATTGCTTTATAATTGTTGTTTGTCATGTTAAACTAAACTTCCTGGTTTTTTAAATATTCTCTCTTGTTCATCAACGATTTCCATTTTGTCAATAATATTTTCCGGCAATGGTTCTTTTATGCCAATTGTAAGAATTCCTCCAGGTTTAAGAGTTTCATACATGACTTGTGCCACTTTTTCTTGGAGTGGTTTGGAGAGATACAACATTGTATTTCTGAAAATAATCATAGAGACTGGTTCATTTGGGGTGTTCAAGAACCAACCTTTACATGGAACCAAATGCTCTAATAGTATTTCATTGATTAATGTGGAACCATTATGAATGTGACAAAAATCTGAGAACTCACTTTCCAGTTCCAATCGTTTGAAATTGTTGTCGTGAGTTTCAATATTTTTATTGTTTATTATCCCAGTTTTTATTTCATCTAAACGAGCATTTGATGGATGATTGTAATATATGGTTGTTTCGTTGTTATGATTGATCCCCTTATTAAGAATTTGGAAAGAGTATAATTCTTCACCCGAGGATACATCCGGAAACCAAACCGAATCTGGTGCGAGTAAATTAGAGCTTAAAAATTTGTTGTTTAAAACTCTCCAAAAGCCGGGATCACGAAACAACTCTGTTGTTTCAACCGGAATGTTATACAGAACAGATTTTAAAAATAGCTCATTGTCGAGTTGTTCGATAAAGCGTTCTTTGGTTTTAATAAAAAGCTTGTCAAAAAACAGTGAAAGTCTGCGCTTCATGAATGATGTTGATAACTCATGAAACGGATACCCCAGTTTGTCATGCATCAATGAGGTCAGTTCTTTAATGTCGTTGATTCCTAAGCTGACTGCCATGGCTGCATTAATATTTAAAATGGAATGAGTTTGACTTGACAAAAAAACTACCAAGTCTATTGAATCGTGTTTTAAAAAAACCAGTCAGTCCTTCGTGATTTCCCAAAATTAAAACACCTGACGTGTTTAAATGGTCATGGAATATTTTTAAAATTCTTGTTTGTAAACTTGTGTTGAAGTATATTAAAACATTTCTGCAAAAAATGATATCAAATTTTTCTTCAAAAGGGATAGCGCCTTGTACCAGATCGTGTTTCTTAAATATAGGTAGCGATAAGTATTTGTTGTTTACTTTTAATTGATCATTTGCAATGTTAATATTAAAATGTTTCTCAAGATTTATCGATTTGATGGAAGAGTTGTCTTTATTTGCTTCAAGTATTTTAATGTAGGTCTCTATGCTTTTTATGTTGTTTGAGTATCTATATGTTCCTTGAGTAGCCTCTTTAAGAACTTGTTGGTTGATATCTGTTGCAAAAACCTGGGTTTTTTTTAGAATCCCGAGTTCATCCAAAAGTATCAGGTTGCTATATACTTCTTTTCCAGTTGAAGAACCTGCGTGCCATATTTTTATTTGTTGACGAGCCGATAGTTTATTTAGAACAGTTTCAACATATTCAAGCCAGATGTCAGCATCTCTGAAGAAATCGGTCGTATTGACGGTTATGTCATTAACTAACTGTTCTACAAATAAATTGTCATTGATGGTTCGTTCTCGAAGTTCTTCGAGAGTCATTTTGTATTCATCCAATACTTTTTGTAAGCGGCGTTGGATTGAATTATCCGAATACTCACTAAAATCGTAAGGAGAATACTTTTTTAACTCTAGTAAGTACTCTTTATAGGTCATACCTGAGAGTATTAGAATAGTTCAACTTCAACATTTTGTATAAATGCTGTAAAGGAATGTTCAAGACCCACTTGAGCCTCCGATAGGAGGAATAGGACTGGGATTTCATCCCCATATTTATTCTTAATTGGTGCTTCACGCCGTTCTCCCACAACTTTTTTCTCATCAGCTGTTACAAATGTTCTGACAAACTCGTCGTTAATAATGGTATCTGCTGAAAAGAGCATAGAAACGTTGTTTCCTAATACTTCCTGTCGGTCGTAGCCCCATAGTTTTTCAGCAGCAATGTTGAAAAACTGAACAGTACCTTCTTTATCTGTGGTTATGATGGCATCAAGAGCTCCTTCAAGAGTTTTCTCATTTCTGATTTTAACAGATTCCATTTCTCGGAATTGTTCTTTCACTTCATTACGAGCTTCTTCCAGAAGGATACCTAATTCCTCTTTACTTCTTTTTAATTCTTCCTCCATTTTGACTTGGTCAGTTACATCATTTTCAAGACTTAGGATCTTGATGATTTCTCCTTCGTTGTCAATTACAGGGGTGTATGTTGATAATAAATAGATTTCTTCGCCAGTTTTATTTCGACGACGAACGCGCCCTTTAAAATTGTGACCATTTTTTAGATCCGCTAAAATTTTGTCTAACTCAGGCAAATCATTTTTAAAGAAGAATATGCGAAGGTTTTGACCTTCAATTTCTTCAAGATTGTATTTAAAGGTCTTTAAGAAATTTTTATTTACAGAGATTAATGTGCCATCCGTTTCGAACTCGCAGTTGATCGCAGCATGGTCGATTGCTTCAATAATCCCCTTCATTTCAATGGCCGTGCGTTCACTTTCTTCTTGTGTGGCCTGCATTTCTTCCAGGTTTTGACGCAATTCTTCCTCCTGTTGCGACATTTTTTCAGCTTGTATTTGAGTTTCTTTCAGAAGGTTCGATGTTTGAATGTTGATTTTAACATTTGAAATGGTCGAAGCGCTACTTTCAGCTGTTTTTTCAACAAAAGCAATCTCATAAGGCTGAAATAAGTTAAAAGAAGCCAATTCAATGACGCCGTGAATTTCTTCGTTCACTTTAAGAGGGACCATCAATATTGCTCGAGGATTGGCTTCACCAAGTCCAGAGGTGATGGTGATGTAATCATTTGGAACATCGGTGAGGTATATCGTCTGTTTTTCAAGAGCGCAGCGGCCAATTAGCCCCTCACCCCATAGAATTGTTTTATCGGTGAATTTTTTCCGATCGAACGCAATGCATGCTTTAAGTTCAAAGTACTTATCGCCGCTAATTTTAGTATTGAGAAGGTAGACTCCACCTTGATTGATTTTTGAATAATTCACTAAATAATGAATGATGTTATAAGATAGATTCTCCAGATTGTCGCTACTGTTTCGAAGGATTTCTGAAAATTGGGCAAGACCTTGAGTGACCCAGTTACGTTGCTCTTCTTCGATACGTCTTTGCTCTTCTTCTAATTTATTTTTAATTAAGAAGTCTTTTAGGCGATAAAGAGATTGTCCCAATTTATCTGTTTCTTGTTCAATGGGAATTGCAGTTTCAAGATTTCCTTGACGAAGATTTTCAATGAAGTCAAAAACGATTTGAGAGCGTTGTGCCTCTTTGTTCAAGAGTTGTTGTTGTTTTTTGATAATTTTTACAAATCCTTTCGCTAAATAATAGCCAATAATTCCAAAAGCAATAGGCATGACTGCTGCCAGCCATAAGCCCGGATACATTTTAAATAAGTCATTAAAAGTTCCTTTTTGGCTAACAAAAAGATATGAATTAGAAGTGATTAATACAGATAATGCCAAAAAAACGATGCCGAAGAAAACGCCTCTAACGGTGTATTTATTTGTTATCTGTCTGGTTTTTATTCTTTTCATATAAGAGATGCGGGTTGTATGTAGTGTTAATATCTTTTGATAAGGAAATCTGGCATTTGATCCAATGGTAGAATTTTATCAGCTGCACCCAGCTTGATTGCTTCTTTAGGCATTCCAAATACCACCGACGAGGCTTCGTCTTGTGCAATGGTGTAAGCTCCTGTATCGTGTAGCTCCTGTAGTCCTTTCGCACCGTCATTACCCATGCCAGTTAAAATGATACCCAGTGCATTTTGTCCCGCGTACCGTGCGGCCGATCTAAATAAGACATCAACTGATGGTCGATGGCGGTTTACCAAAGGTCCCTCTTTTATTTCTACAAAGTATTCTTTTCCGACACGTTTTAATAACATATGTTTTCCACCAGGAGCAATGAGAACCCGCCCTTGATATAGTTTGTCATTATTTTCGGCTTCTTTAACCTCCATGCGGCACATTGTGTTGAGATTATTGGCAAAAGATTTTGTGAAGCCCTCCGGCATGTGCTGAACGATTGCAATTCCGGGGAAGCGCTCGGGAAGTTGTTTTAAGAAGAACCGAATTGCTTCAGTTCCTCCCGTTGATGCCCCTAAAACAATGATTTGTTCTGTTGAGATGACTGGTGCTCCGCTCGTTGCTTTTTCTAAAATTACATCTGCAGAATATTTAGGAGGAACTATGGGACTCACGATTGGACTAGCCGATGGCGGAGTAAATGTCGTTTGAACAGGCTGTTGGGGTGGGGAAATTTTTTTACGGGTCAGTTTAACCTGCGATGCTGCTTTGACTGCATCGCAAAGCATGATTTTAGATTCATGGATGAACTGTGCCGTGTTCATTGACGGTTTGGCGATGATTTCTGAAGCTCCGTATTCAAGAGCTTTCATGGCCACTTCGGTTCCTTCAGATGTTAATGAAGAGATAACCACCACCGGTATGGGATGTTGTGACATGATTTTCCGAAGAAAGGTCAAGCCGTCCATGCGTGGCATTTCGATGTCCAACGTGATCACATCGGGCACTTCCTTCATGATTTTTTTTACAGCAATGATGGGATCAGCAGCAGTGCCCATCACTTCAATATCCGGATCAGATTCGAGGATGGTTGTCAGACTTTGTCGAACAACCGCAGAATCGTCCACCACCAATACTCTAATTTTTTCTTTCACACTTTTCGTCTTTTCGGTAGTATAGCGCCAAAGCAATGAGTTTCATATTAGGCAATGGTTGAATGTCAATGCCCTTGTATATAAAAACCGATGTCACTCCATGCCTGGATGAGCAGAATGGACTGACATTTGTTGATGTTAATTTAGCGAAAAAACTTCAATTCCCACATTTAATTATCTCTTTGAAGTCTTCGGAGAATGTTAATGTGTGGGAAATCAATGACATATTAATTTTAATACGTCTGTTTTTCCAGAAATTTATGGCGCACTTCGCCCGTATCCGTAAAAAAGAGAATTTTTCGTCCTCGTTTGCCTCCGGTGCTGGAGGCTACAATTGGAATCCCCTTTTCTTCGAGCATCATTCTGGCCAGTCGGATATTCCTTTCTCCAATCATAGTTGAATTGCCTTTGCCAGCATCCAATAACTCCCCGCCTCCAAAAATCTTTGCTTGAATATCTTCAATACGACAACCGTAAAAAAGCATTCGTTCTACTAATTTATCGGTTGCAATATTACCATATTTTGGAGACGCCAAGTCGTTTCCACTCCAGTTTGGGAGCATATAGTGGTTGATTCCGCCAATTTTAAGTCTTTTGTCCCACAAGCATATGGCTACGCAAGATCCTAAGATGGTTTTCACCAGGTATGGATCCCTACTGACAAAAAGAGATGAAGGATAGAGGAAATGTTGTAAATAATTGTCCATTTTCAATCCTTAAAATATCTCGTCTCCTTCGTCAAAGAATATATCATTCCCATCACCACTAAAGCCATCCACAATGTTTCGTGCTTCGGGCAAAGTAACAGAGAATGTAGAACCCTCACCTTTTTTACTTTGTATTTCGATGCTACCTCCCAATACATCAAGTAGTGCTTTGGTAATTGAAAGCCCCAAACCATGTCCTCTGTTGATGGAGTTGATGCCGGAATCCAGTCGCTTGAAGCGTTCGAAAATTACCTTTTGGTTTTTTTCTGAAATCCCTGTTCCATAGTCTTGCACCGTCATGTTGAGGATTTCTTCATCCATCCATACAGTGACGATGATTTTACTTTCTTTGTAGCTGTATTTTAATGCGTTGTTAACCAGGTTGCTGACAATGAGTTTGAGTTTTTCCGAGTCGGTTTTGAAATAGAAATTTTTTCCAAATCCATATTCGATATTAAACTGTAAATCAATATCGATGTTCATTTTGCGTGAAACAATGTTGAACGAGTCGATGACGTTTTGAATCAGACTTCGGATGTTAACTTTTGTGATGTTGGGCTGTATTTCACCAGCTTCAATTTTTGCTGCTACAAAGATGTTGCGGAGTTGGAAGTCAAGGGTGAATGCCTCACTGTGTATCAGTGCAACCATTGAAACGACCTTTTTCCAGTCGTGTTTTTCAACGGATAAGATTGACTTTGACAAACCAAGAATAGAGGTAAAAGGATTAATAATTTCATTCGAAATATTCGAAATGAAATGGCTTTTAAGTGCCTCTGATTCTTTCAAGCGTCGCGTTACTTCCTGTAATTCTCTTGAAAGATCTTTGATCTCGGTATCAAAGTTTTTTCGTTCCTCTAATCTGTCACGAAGTTCTTTGAGTAGTTGTTTGTCTGATAAATTACTCATAGTTTATATGTTATCCGTGTTTGTTTATATTTTTTTAAAAATGGTTGGTTTTATGTGTTGCAGTGGCACATTCATCCCTGAAAGAGATTCTGAATGTCCGATGAAGAAATAACCTCCTGGTTCAAGATGTTGACATAGTTTATTAATTACTTTTTCTTGGGTTGTTCTGTCAAAGTAAATCAACACATTTCTGCAAAAAATTGAAGTGTAGCTTTCCTTAATATCGAAACTGTTGTCCATTAGGTTCAGATAGCGAAGTGTTAAGGAGGCTTGTAGCTCCGGGCGAACCCTTATCGTGGGGTTGTGACGGTCTTTGCTTTTTAAGAAATATCTCTTTTTTAAGTCAAGATGAACGAATTCAATTTTTTGTTCCGGATAGATGCCTCGTGCCGCCTTTTCAAGAACCTGGTTGGAGATATCCGTACCAAGAATTGAAAAATTAAAAGTCGGGTTGAGTCTTTTAAATTCATTCAAAACGACAGACATCGTATAAGGTTCTTCACCGCTTGAACAACCAGCACTCCAAATTTTAAATGATTTCGTAGGGTTGTTTTTTACGAAATCAGGAAGTACTGTTGAAGTCAGAAAGTCAAAATGTATTGGTTCTCTAAAGAAATCAGTTTTGTTGGTAGTGATGACGTTTAAGAAATTGTAAAGTTCTTTTTCTTGACCTTCTTGGCTAAAAAAGTAATTTTTGTATTCAGTATATGATTTCAGTCCCAATTCGCGAATGCGTTTCAAGAGTCTTCCTTGAAGCATAACGCGTTTAATAGGGGGCATTTTGATACCATATTCAATAAATATGTAATTGCTGAAAGCCTGGAAATCACTTTCCGACAATTCAGCTTTAAAGCAGTCGAGTTCTTTGGGTGTTTTTTCGGCTTCCCTCATGATCTGACAAGTTTGTCTAAAGCGATAACATCTTTGATGCTGAATACCTTGTCTGCATCTAAAATCATGACCATCCCATGATTGGTTTTATAGGATGCAGTCAGGTATTGTGGGTGAAAATCGTCGGTAAAAGGTACGGTGTTATCTTCAGTTGCTTCAAATACATCAGAAACAGAATCGACAAGAATTGCAACCCTGAATTTTTTAGCAAGGTCAAGGTTCTGTAATTCTAATACCACCATGCAGGTCATTGCTGTGATATCTATAGGGGGCATGTTGAACTTTTGAGCTGTGTCAATTTGAGGGACAACATGTTCCCTAAATTCAACCACTCCAAGTACATATGAAGGACTTTCAGGGATTGGTTTAGGAGCCCGATATTCACTAATCTCCATAACTCTGTCCACGTTAACACCAAATAGGTGGTCGGAAATTTTAAAAGCTAGATATGTTGACGAAGTGTTGCTCATTCTGTATATTATTTAACATCTTCAATTTTCTGCACCAGTGCGTCGATGTTCACCAAGTTAATAAACTGTTCGTTTAAGCGAATGGTGCCATCAAAACTGTCCACCATCCCTAAGTTTTGATCAATAATTGATGGGGTAATTTGAGAGGGATTAATTGGGATGACTTCATTGACCATGTCAACAACCAACCCAATATAAGATTCTACCTGGTTATTGGGCGAAATTACAATAATGGAAGTGTCTTTTGTTCTGTTTACCAGTTCAGCTCCAATCATCATTCTAAAATCCGCAACAGGGATGATGTTCCCATGAAGTTTATCATTCCTAACAGGTATTCCGGCACATTTGGTATTCTTGTAATTTTTCCTAATTCAAGAATGTGACGAACAATTAACGCATTAAAAGCAAATTGTTCATCTGCAGCCTGAAATGATATGATGGTGTTCAATTCTTCGTTCATGGTAGTAAGTTGTCGATTCTAACTTTTCAATTTGAAGTAGGCCTGTTGGTTAGTTTGTCTTTCGTCTTTTAATGGTTTGGAAATGAATCAGTCTGTTTGTGTCAATGACAAAAGCAATGTTTCCGTTACCCATGATAGATGCCCCCGAAATAGTTTCGTGTTTTTTTAGGTATCGACCCAATGGTTTGACGACAGTTTGATACTCTCCGATGACCTGATCGGCTACTAATCCTACAATTTTGTCTTCTGATTTTATCAGAATGAGTTGTTCAGAACCTTCAATTTGTGTTTTGGCATCAAATACAGTTCTTAAGTCAATAAAAGGATATTGTTTCTCCCCTATTGATAATATGTTGTTTAGCGTATTGCTGATTGTTGCATTAACAAATTCATGAATTTTTTCGACCGATGAAATGGGAATCACATATTCATTTTGTCCGACTTTGATTAAGAGACCATCAATGATGGATAAGGTCATTGGTAGCTCAAGCGTTGTTGTAGTTCCTTTTCCAATCTCGGAATCGATGGCTACTTCCCCTCTAATTTCACCAATTTTTCGTTTCACGACATCCATTCCGACGCCTCGACCCGAAACATCAGACACTTCATCACGAGTTGAAAACCCACTTAAAAACACTAAATCAAAAATTTCTTTTTTGCTGAGTTCGAGTTTCGCATCAATTAACCCTTTTTCAATGGCTTTTCTACGAATGAATTCAGGGTCAATTCCTTTACCATCATCAATGATTTTAATGATTACGCTGGCTCCGGAATAATAGGCTTTGAAGAAGATGGTTCCTTTGGGGGATTTTCCTGCTTTCAGACGTTCAGAAGGCATCTCTACACCGTGATCAACGGAGTTTCTGATCAGGTGCAACATTGGATCAATAAGGTTTTCGATGATGTTTTTATCCAATTCGATTTCACCTCCTTCAATCACAAAATCAATTTCTTTTCCTAAGTCTTTGGAGAGATCGCGAACAAGTCGTTGAAATCTCATTAGTTCACTTTGCAACGGGATTAGGCTGATTTCAAATGCATTGTCCCGAAGTTGACGGGATAATTTCTGAATGTTTTCAGCCAAAGCCATGATGGTTGGTTCACCACTGTTTTCTGCATACAAGTTTAGTTGTGCCTGTATGGTTACTAATTCACTGACCAAGTTGACAAGTTCATCGATTTTATTCGATGCCACCCGCATACTTGAAATTTTGTGGTCTTTGAGCGTGTTTTTCTTTTTGCTGCCAGTTTCTTCTTGAGTAATAACTTGTTTATTTTCCTGCTTTATTGTTTGTAATGCGGTTAAAACAAGAGGTTTGTTGCTTGATATGCTACCGTCAACTAACTGTTTAAGTTCGGGGTTTGTTAGAATATTCCCTGATGATATTTCTTGAATATCTATTTTACATTCATCCTCAACGAAAATGAAAACATCTTTAATTTCATTGATTGGCGCAGCCGTGTAAAGGATAACTTGCCAGGCACAATGGCATGAAATGACTTTTAAATCGGAGAAGTTTGGAAGTGCTTTAAAAAATGGCAATGCCACAGCTTCTCCCAAGGCATGCAAATCATCAATTAAGAAGAACGGATTGGTTCCGTTTTTTAAGATGTCCTGTTCCGGTTCAAAACTAATAAGATAACTCTTTGTTCCATCGTCTTTTTCTTGTTTGACAACAGGGGTTACCGGTTGAGGTTGAACCTCAGAAGGGGTGTTGTTCTGTTGCGCAATGACATTTTGAACCTTAAGTATGAATGCTTTTTGGGATTGAATGTCCTGACTGTCCTTTAAGTCTCCGATTTCGAGTAAGTGACGGATATGGTCAATGGATTCGAGGGTCAACGAGATGATGTGATCTGAAACCTGGAGCTTGCCATTGCGCACCCAATCAAAAATGGTTTCGAGATGATGTGTGAAATCACTCAGGTCGTTGAACCCAAACATGGCTCCACCCCCTTTTAAAGAGTGCATGGCTCGAAAGATACGCTCAATAATATCACGGTTTTGGCGATCTGTTTCAAGCAAAAGTAATGCTTCCTCCAAATCGTGAACGTTATCGAGGGCTTCTTCGACAAACTTATCTTTGAACTTGTCAATCATGCGACGGGATTATATTAAGAGCAAAGGTTATTAAAGTAAACAACAGCCTCATCGTTTTCGCATAATTGCACCAAAGCCTGGTCATCACGGTTATTTAAAACCTGTTGAAGATGCTTTATAATGCAATGGGTTTTGTAGATGAGTTCTTGTGTGAGATTGATTTCACCCTTTCGGATTTTTGCAAAAGTTTTCTCCACAGGCAAAGCCATCAGTGGCATGTGCTGAAATCCGAACATGGGACTTGAGCCTTTGATGGAATGCATGGTTAAGAAAACTTTTTCGACTAAAGCATCTTGTGGCGTCATTCGATTTGAATCATTGATTAATGATTCGATAGAAGAAAGCTGGTCTGATGCCTCCGAAATGAATATGTTTTTAATCTCGTCATTCATTGCTTTTGATGTTTACCGGATTACCCGGGTAATCGCACTGAGAAGTTTAGCAGGGACAAATGGTTTTATAATCCAACCCGTGGCACCTGCTTCTTTTGCTTCCATTTTCTTGGCGGCTTGCGATTCGGTTGTTAAAAAGAGGATGGGAATATGCTTGTATGCGTCCATTTCTCTCACTTTTCTAATCAGACCTAAGCCGTCGAGGTTGGGCATGTGTAAGTCGGTGATGATGATGTCAATTTCACGGCCATCGAGAAATTTTAATGCATCTTCTCCGTCAACTCCAACCAATACATCGTAGCCCTCGTTTTGAAGGGTGAAATTGACAACTTCACGGATACTCTCCGAGTCATCTACAATGAGAACTGTTTTAGCCATAATGTGTTTACGTATTTATATGAAATAATTGGATCTGAAACCTGCGTTGTCTAGAAGGTGTTGTTGTTCTTCTGATAAATCAATTTTAATTTCTACCGGAATTGATCTGGACTCGAATTCTTGCTTGATTGCCAGAAAAACTTGAATACATGTCAGGTCAATTCCTTTGATTTGTGTGGCATGTAGAATCAGTTTTTTTGAAAAGTCCATACTGTTTTTCAAATCCTTGTATATTGCTTCAATGTGGTTAATGACCAGATTGCCGCTGATTTCAAGGGTATTGTGAGAAGACCCTTTTAAAAATTGAATCGAATATGGTGACTGACTCATTTTGGATAAGTTGTTAGAATTTTTCGTAATTGTCAAGATCAAATTCCTTGCTCAGTCCCGATAAATCATTAGATGGGGAGTTCGGTTTTGAATAAGTGTTCCCTTTTGATGTTGGTTTTTTAACCAGTCTGGTCCGTTCTTCTTTATTGTTTTGTTGAGTAGTACTTGCTTGCTTTGTTTGTGGTTTGAAAGCAGCTTCGTTTTCATCAACTTTAAATATCCCAACAGCCTGTTGTAAGTTCTCAGCTAAAACGGTCAATTGATTTGAACTTTGAGTTAAGATATCCGAAGAAGATGCATTTTCCTGAGTAATCATGTTTAATTGCTGCATGGCCAGGTTAATCTGCTCTGCACCTGTTTTTTGTTCCAAACTTGCTGCTGAAATTTCCTTAATCAGTTGAGTTGTTTTTTCAATATCAGGAACGAGAAGTCTCGCTTTGTCTCCAGCTTCCTGCGACACTTTGAGGCCTGTTGTAACAAGATTTACAATTTCGTCAGCGGCAGCTTTACTTCTTTCAGCTAATTTACGGACTTCAGCCGCAACAACGGAAAATCCGCGTCCGTGTTCGCCGGCACGAGCAGCTTCCACTGCAGCATTGAGTGCTAAAATATTTGTTTGAAAAGCAATATCACCGATGATGGTGATTTTTTCGGAGATTTCTTTCATGGCTTTGGCGGCCTGAGAGCTCAATTGATCAGCAATGTTAACGTCTCGCGCTGTTTCAACAGTAATCTTCTCGGTTTGAATGGCGTTGTCAGTGTTTTGGTCAATGTTAGCCACCATTTCCTCAATGGAAGTTGAAACTTCTTCAGCAGATGCTGCCTGGTCTGCAGAACCCTTTGATAGTTGTGTAGAGCTGTCTTTGAGGACTTTGCTTGAATCGACCAGGTTTGCAGAATTGGTTTTAATGGTGATGACAATCCGTTTGAGGTTATTGGCCATGTCGCGTAATGCGTCAGCTAATTGACCAATCTCATCGTTTTGTTGTACATCAACAGTGGCCGTAAGTTCGCCATTGCCAATTGCTTGAGCAAACGCCACTCCTTTTTTAAGGGGGGCAATAATTGAATTGATAAGCAGCCAGGCAACAAAAATTGAAATAGCGATGATTACTAAAGACATAATGATTACCAACGCAGCAAAAAAGGTATATGTGAAACTCATGTTGCTGAGAATCTCATTGCTTTTACTCCGGTATTTTTCTTCGATGCTGCTGCACGATTGAGTGATTTCATCACTAAGAATAATTAGCTCTCCTCCTTCTTGTACCTGAGGTTCCACCATGAAAGTCACCATTGCATCATCATAAGCTTCAAATGAGTTGAGACTTTCCATGATCTCTTTTTCCATCGAGATGAGTTGGTTGACTTTTTCTATAATGTTGTTGATAGCCGTTGTATCTTCATCTTCCCATTCAACCTCAAGGTTTTTTACTTTTTCAAGTTCAAGAGGTAAGTCAGTTTTGTGAATATTTTCTAATCTGATTTTATCTGGAGTACCGGTTTGTTTGTCGATGAAAACCCAACTTCTGATGAGCATTTTAGATTCTGCGACCAGATCAGAGATGGTTGAAAGATTTTCTGCTGCAGGTGAATATTCCTCAGTGAGGGTTTTGTTGAGTTTACGACTGTTGTTTAATGTGACAAAAGTCGTGACTCCGTTAATGATGATGATTAAGAGAATAATCCCGAACCCATAGTAAAGTTTTTGGGCAATATTCAACTTTTTAAGTATGTCTAGCTTCATGTTCAATGAGTTATTATTACATGCTAATGGCCGAAGCCATGGTTTCTAATTTTGAACTGATCTGTAAACTTGCACGGGAAGCATTGGCTTTGCTGATCTCAAATTTAAGCTTGTCATCGCGAATCACAAAATTAATAATTGCACCTTTATTTGTGGCGCCTTCTGCTTCAGTAACAATGAGGGCGTTTTTCCCCACCTTGTTCGAAATGGTTTCTGCATTTCGGGCAAAGTTAGCAGAACTGGCTACAAATATCACCTGGCATTTAGTAATTTCGTCAACGGTTTTAAATTCTTTAATGACAACATCCTGAAAACCGAATTTTTTACCGGCGGATTGTTGTTTTAAATGATCGGCGATTTCTTTACTTCTGACCACCCCAATCACAAAATCCCCCTGAGTTGACGTTTCGGGCCAGCCAATATAACGGATGAAATTAAGTGTAAAGGTGGCTTTATATTTTGCTTCCTGAGAGTATGCATGTATTGAGAACATGCTCAGTGCGAGTATGACAATGAGAATTGTTTTTTTCATGTGTTTATAGTTTGATTTTTATTGGTCACATGGAACTCGTCAATAATTTGTCCTTCTGAGTGAGTGGGACTTAGTAAAGGCGTGTTTCATTGCTTATTCTCTCTTTGGTTTGTAGTTAACAGTGCATTGTGCCTAAGTTTTGGTGTATGTTACGCAGTTTCGTTGGTTTGGTTTCTTTTTTTTGATGTTAGAGGTTTGTAGAGTGCTTTGAAAATAAAGATAACAAAAATAATTAAATTATCATCTTTTGTGAATCCTTGATTCGATTCTTCTAACAAGTTATAAAAACTTAACGAAGAAAGAAAGCGAAATATTCTATCTAAAATGTGCTACTTTCGTTGGTTCATTTAATCATGATATAATAGGTTTATATGTGGACTTGGATTGCACGTTTGATTTTAAGGAACCGAATTCCATTTTTAGTTGCGTTGGGTTTGGTCACATTGTTTATGGGCTATCAGGCTCGAAAAATCGAAATGTCTTATCAGTATGCAGCATTATTGCCCAAAGAGGATTCGACGTATGTTGAGTATGAGAATTTCATAAAAACATTTGGTAACGAAAGTAATTTAGTTGTATTTGGAATACAAGATGACCAATTTTTTAAGTTACGTAATTTTCAGGAGTGGTTGAATTTAACTGCATCTTTAAAAAAAATACATGGCGTTACGGCAGTTTTGTCGGCTGCTCAGGCTTATGATTTGGTGAAAAATGTGGATGAAAGGAAATTTGAGGTTAAACCATTATTTCCTGATAATGTATTTTATCAGACTGAATTAGATTCTCTTAGGCATCGGTTTGAGTCGTTGCCTTTTTATCGGGAGGTGTTGTATAATTCGCAAACTCATGCTTATTTGTTGGCCATTACGTTGGATAATCAAATCTTAGCCAGCAAAGATCGGGTGCGTTTAATCGAAGAAATCAAACAACTTGGAACCGAATTCGAAGTGCGAACGAAGCGTCAGTTGCACTATTCGGGGATGCCATATATTAGAGTTACGACAGCAGAGATGATTAAGTCGGAGCTTAATATGTTTATTCTTTTGACGCTTGCAGTTACAGCGCTCATCATTTTTCTGTTTTTCCGTTCGTTTAAAGTTGTCATTTATTCGATGTTGGTTGTTGGGATATCCGTAGTTTGGGCATTGGGCATACAGTCAATGCTAGGATATCGGATTACGATTCTGACTGGCATGATTCCGCCACTTCTCATTGTTATTGGGATTCCGAATGTGGTGTATCTTTTAAATAAGTATCATCACGAATTCAGAATACATGGCAATCAAATTAAAGCATTACAGCGAGTTATTCGGAAGATTGGGAATGCCACCTTTATGACTAATTTAACCACTGCACTGGGGTTTGGAACTTTTATATTTACCAGTAGTAGAATTTTGGTAGAATTTGGGGTGGTTGCATCCATTAACATAATAGGAATATTTGTTATTTCTATTCTCTTGATTCCTATTATTTTCAGTTTTGTTGGAGCTCCAGCGGAGAAACACGTCAAGCATTTAGATAGTCAGTTTAGTGTTCGCATTATTAATTGGCTGGTAGGGGTTAGTTTAAATTTCCGCAAAGGCGTGTTTATTGCTGTTGGAATTATTATTGTTGTAAGTATTTGGGGGATTAGTAAAATTCACACGACAGGTTATATGTTGGATGATATTCAGCATGACGATCCATTATATCTTGATTTGAAGTTTTTTGAAGCAAATTTCAATGGATTAATGCCCTTGGAGGTTGTGATAGATACCAAACGCCCCAACGGGATTTTACGTGGTAATACATTAAAAAAGATGGATGAATTAGAGACTCGTCTTTCTGCCATGCCCGAAATTTCAAAGCCGTTGTCGCTAACACAAGTCGTTAAATTTGCTCGTCAGGCCTTCTTTAATGGTCGGGAGCAGCATTTTAAGGTTCCATCGACAGAAGAACGAAACTTTATTCTTTCATATGTTGCAAAAGGAGGGCAGGCGCAAGGAGATTTGATACGGTCGTTTATTGATTCAACGCGTCAGTCTGCCCGGATAAGTTTTAGAATGAAGGATGTGGGGACAACCCATATGAAAGAATTAGATGCTCAAATAAGAAGTGTGGTTGATTCTGTGTTTGTGAAGGATAATTTTGATGTGTTGATTACCGGTGGCAGTGTTGTGTCATTTAAAGGGACCAGTTATTTGATTTCCAATTTGATGACGAGTGTTTTGTTGGCTGTTTTTCTCATTGCTGTGTTTATGGCTTTGATGTTTAGGTCGTGGCGAATGGTTGTTATTTCGTTAATTCCAAATGTATTGCCATTGATGGTGACGGCGGCCTTGATGGGTTTCTTTAATGTGCCGATAAAGCCATCTACCATATTGGTGTTCAGCATTGCCTTTGGTATCTCAGTGGATGGAACCATTCATTATCTGGCAAAATATCGACAGGAGTTAGGTCAGACGAATTGGAGCATCCGTGCAGCAGTGGTTTTAGCAACCAAGGAGACAGGGGTGAGCATGGTTTACACCGCTACCATATTGTTTTTTGGGTTTGGAATATTTAGTGCATCGGACTTTGGGGGAACAGTTGCTTTAGGAACATTGGTTGCCATTACATTAGTGATCGCTTTGATTTCAAACTTGATTCTTCTGCCGAGTGTTTTATTGGGGCTCGAAAAATTGGCAACAGATCGGTCATTTAGTGAACCGTTGTTGCAGATTTATGATGAAGAAGAAGATATTGATCCTAAGTTTCTTAAAATTGCCCGAAAGGACGAAGCGTAATCAATGATTAAATACTTGATATGATGGGAGTGATAGAGCAGTATATCCAACATGCCGGAGAGGCCATGTTGCGTCGTTACCAACCGCGTGAACCTCGTTTGTTGTATGATCCAATTGATTATGTTATTGGTTTGGGAGGGAAGCGACTTCGACCGGCATTGTGCATGAGTGCGTGTCATTTTTTTTCGGGTGATGGCAAAGCAGCAGAGGCTGCGGCGATGGGGTTGGAGATGTTTCACAACTTTACATTGTTGCACGATGATATAATGGATCATGCTACCATGCGTCGCAATCAACCGACAGTACATTTGAAGTGGAATGAAAATGCAGCCATTTTGTCGGGTGATGCCATGATGATTTTAGCCAGTCAGATGATGCTCGATGTTCCCGACACCGTATTGAAAACTGTTCAAACCATTTATTTACAAACAGCCCTTGAGGTTTGTGAAGGGCAGCAGTATGATATGGATTTTGAGACACGTGATGATGTGACGGTTGATGAATACTTGAGCATGATACGATTAAAAACAGCCGTTCTCATTGCAGCAAGTCTCAAGATCGGGGCGATGATTGGTGGTGCATCATCGCGTGATGCCGATTTAATCTATCAGTTTGGGATTAATATTGGTCTTGCATTTCAGTTGCAAGACGATTATTTGGATGTTTATGGAGATCCTGAAACATTTGGAAAGCGTATTGGTGGAGATATAGTTAGTAATAAAAAAACTTTTTTATTACTCGCTTGTCAAAAATTAGCAAATAGTGAGCAAAAAGAAAAGTTGAAATATTGGTTGCATGCTGCTGATTTTGATCGACAAGAGAAGATTGATGCCGTTGTTGCATTATATGATCAATTAGGAATTGCTGTTTTGAGTAAGGAAAAAATGGAGACTTATTACATGGAAGCACTTCGGATCATCGAAATGCTTGGTATTGAATTGCAATACAAGGATGCGTTAAAACTTTTTGCTTCGCACACATTATTTCGCACCAAATAAAGAATTTTTCTTACCTTGATGGTTCTAAACAGCGGGAAAATCATCTCGTCGTTAACTCATTAAAATCATATTAGAAGGTTCAATATGGAAAAAGTTACCGGACACATCATTCAGATCGTAGGCCCAGTGATTGATGTCGCCTTTGACCTTAATGGCCGAGAATTACCAAACATTTTAGATGCCTTGGAAATCACTCGAGAAACGGGTGAGCGGTTAATTGTTGAATGCCAGCAGCATATCGGTGAGAATACCATTCGTTGTATCTCAATGGATTCAACAGACGGTTTAACGCGTGGAATGTCGGTTGTGTCGTTGGGCAATCCTATAACCATGCCGCATGGTGAACACGTTAAAGGTCGCTTGTTGAATGTTGTCGGACGCGCCATTGATGGATTGTATCAGGTCTCAACTGAAGGTGGTAGCCCTATTCACCGAGATGCGCCACCTTACGAAGATTTAACGACCGAAACGGAGGTTTTATTTACCGGGATAAAGGTCATCGATTTGATTGAGCCTTATGCTAAAGGTGGGAAAATTGGGTTATTTGGTGGTGCCGGTGTTGGAAAAACAGTTCTAATACAGGAATTGATTAACAATATTGCCAAGGGATATGATGGTTTATCGGTGTTTGCCGGTGTTGGTGAGCGCACTCGAGAAGGGAACGACTTGCTTCGCGAAATGATCGAATCCGGGATTGTGAATTATGGTTCTGAATTTAAGAAAGTGATGGAAGAAGGGGGTTGGGATTTGACCAAGGTCGATACCGAAGCTTTGAAGAAATCACAAGTGACCATGGTTTTTGGTCAGATGAATGAACCGCCCGGTGCTCGTGCCCGGGTTGCGTTGTCAGGGTTGACGATTGCTGAGAGCTTCCGTGATAGTAAGGGCGCTGATGGTAAAGGAAAGGATGTATTATTGTTTGTTGATAATATTTTCCGATTTACACAGGCCGGATCTGAAGTGTCGGCGTTGTTAGGTCGGATGCCTTCGGCTGTGGGATATCAACCTACTTTGTCGTCAGAGATGGGTGCTTTGCAGGAACGAATTACTTCTACCAAGAATGGTTCAATTACCTCGGTTCAAGCAGTTTATGTTCCGGCGGATGACTTAACCGATCCTGCTCCTGCGACCACATTTGCGCACTTGGATGCGACCACCGTTTTAAGTCGTAAAATTGCTGAGTTAGGTATTTATCCGGCTGTAGATCCGTTGGATTCGACATCACGCATTTTGGCTCCGGATATTGTAGGAGAAGAGCACTATCGCACGGCTCAGCGAGTGAAAGAGATTTTGCAGCGTTATAAAGAGTTGCAGGATATTATTGCCATTCTAGGGATGGAAGAGTTGTCGGAAGATGATAAATTAGTGGTTCATCGAGCTCGGCGAGTGCAACGTTTCTTATCTCAGCCGTTCCATGTTGCCGAGCAGTTTACAGGGTTGAAAGGAGAGCTTGTGAGCATTCAGGATACCATCAAGGGGTTCAATATGATTCTTTCCGGTGAAGTGGATCAATATCCGGAAGCTGCGTTCAACCTGGTAGGAACCATTGAGCAAGCGATTGAGAAGGGTAAGAAATTATTATCACAAGCTAAGAAATGATTCATCCCATATTATATCTTGAGATTGTGACCCCTGAAAAGGTGATTTTCAGGCAAAATGTTTTGTCTGTCAATTTGCCGGGTGTCATGGGACGTTTTACCATTTTAAAGCAGCACGCACCGTTAATTGCAGCCTTAAAAGAGGGCGAGATTAGGGTGTTAGGGCAATTTAGTGATGATGTAGTGTTTGCATGTAAGAGTGGAGTGGTAGAATGCCTTGAGAACAAGGTGACCGTATTAATTGAGGAATAAAAAAATCCGGAGCCTGACTCCGGATTTTTTTTATTTAGATTGATAGAACCCCAACCAGCCCGACCATTCGAGGGTCGAGGTCTTTCTTTTTGAAAATGGCATCATCAAAAGGGACTTCGACCAGTTTGTTACTTTCAAGTCCCATCATTACGGCTTTTTTACCCGCAATAAGAGCTCTTACGGCAGCAACACCCAGTTCACTTGCTAATACGCGATCGAATGGAGATGGTGAGCCTCCTCGTTGAATGTGTCCAAGGATACTGACGCGAGTGTCATATTCCGGAAAATCTTCGGTGACTTTTTGACTAATGGTAATCGCATTGCCTTCTTTGGTGCCTTCTGCGACAATGACGATGCTTGAACTTTTGGCTTTCTTGAATTTATTACGCAAGAAATCATAAAGGCGTTCCATATCGCCATCCACTTCGGGGGTGAATACGGCTTCTGATCCGGATGCGATGGCACTGTGCAAGGCCAGGAATCCGGCATGGCGACCCATTACTTCTACAAAGAATAGGCGATTGTGTGCCGTTGCTGTGTCACGAATTTTATCGACAGCATCCACAACGGTGTTGAGAGCTGTATCGAATCCGATTGTGAAGTCTGTGCCATATAAGTCGTTATCGATGGTTCCGGGGATGCCAATGACAGGGAAGTTAAATTCTTCTCCCAAAAGTTTCGCACCTGTAAATGTTCCGTTACCTCCAATGACTACCAGTCCGTCGATGTCATGTTTGCGGAGGTTGTAAAATGCTTTTTTGCGACCTTCTTTGGTTGGGAATTCTTTGCAGCGAGCTGTTTTTAAGATGGTTCCACCCTGATGAATGATGTTACTCACTGATTTAGAGGTCATGTCGTGCAAATCATCGTCAATTAGCCCTTGGTAACCGCGAAATACACCCATTACTTGAAGTTTGTACGAAATAGCTCCCCGCACGACAGCTCGTATGGCTGCATTCATGCCAGGAGCGTCACCTCCTGACGTTAAAACTGCTATCTTTTTCATCTCTCAGAGTTTTTTTATTGCCTGTTAGGCGATCTCGTTTATGTTATAGTTGTGTGTTTGTCGTTTGAACGTGAATCGGGTTTAAAAAGTTAAATGTCCGATTCGGAGTGTTTTTTTGGGTCAGAATTGGTCTTTGAGAGTATGCAATACTAATGCTTATTTCGTAATTTGAATGGGGGTTATTGGTTAAAAATAGGGGGTGTATGTGGTAAAATGTGTAATAATTTGTTTGGTGTGTGTTTTATTTGGTGTCAGATAGTAAATGAGTGTGGCGAACGTAATCGGGAATGCTAATTCATGATGAAAGCGATGCAAATTGATTTGTGATGGCATCGGCCACTTGTTCCAACAGCCATTGGGGAGTAGAAGTGGCTCCACAGACGCCTACTTTTTGGGTTTGTAGCGGAAACCATTCTTGTTTTAAATCGTTGGCGTCAATCACAAAATGACTGTTCGGATTGTGTTTGAGACATTCATTGAAAAGTGACTTGGCATTGCTGCTTTGGGCGCCCCCAACAAAGATGACCACATCATGGGTGGTTGCAAATTGTTCCATTTTGGGGACTCGGTTGGAAACTTGTCGGCAAATGGTATCGTGCCAGGTAAATGAATCTTTGTTGCATGCCTGCTTTTCGATGTTACTGATCAGTTGCTGAAACCCGGAAATGCTTTTCGTGGTTTGTGAAAAAAGCTCAATGGGGCGGGTGAAATCGATTGACGATAAGTCATTACTATCTTCTATCAGTATTCCTTCATTGTTGATTTGGCCCAATAGTCCGATTACTTCTGGATGACCTTTTTTTCCGTAAATGATTATCTGACCGTTGAGAGGTTTCATTTTCTCCCAAGCTGCGCGGATTCGCTGCTGCAACTTTAAGACTACCGGGCAGGTAGCATCAATGACTTGGAGGTTTTGCGAGGCGGCTTGCTGGTATGATATGGGCGGTTCGCCATGGGCTCGGAAAAGTATGGTGCCGTTGGTGATGTTGGGAAGCTGTTGTGTTGTCACAGTTTTTAGTCCCATGTTCTCGAGTCGTTCCACTTCGCAGGTGTTGTGAACAATGTCGCCTAATGAGAATAGTTGATGGCCGTTTGTCAGATAATGTTCTGCCTTTTCAACCGCTTTGACAACGCCAAAGCAAAATCCTGAATTGCTATCTATGGTGACAGTAAATGGCATTTCGCTTAAATTAGGTTTTTATTTTTTAATTGGGTCATAATCCAGTCAAGCTGTTCTTGACGGGAAAGGTAACTATTGTCAAGAGTCAGTGCGTCAACTGCTTGTTTTAATGGACTTTCGGCTCTAGTGGAGTCGAGATGATCGCGTTGGACTACGTTTTGTAAAATATCATTAAAGTCCACTTTTTCTCCTTTGGCGGTCAATTCATCATAGCGCCGTTTGGCTCGGATTTCAGGGCTGGCAGTCATAAAAATTTTCAGTTGTGCCATGGGAAAGACTACGGTTCCAATATCTCTACCATCCATCACCAAACCGGTGTTTTGAGCCATTTGACGTTGAAGGGTCACCAAATGACGTCGCACGAAACCAATGGCGCTCACTGCACTCACGTTTTGGCTGACTTCTAGTCCTCTAATGTCGTCTTCGATATTTATGCCATTTAAGAAGGTGATGTTTTGTTTGGTTGCAGGTGAAAAATTAAACGTGATATGAATGTTTGGCAATGCTTCCTCGAGTTGTGGCTCATTGATTCCGTTGCTGTCAATCATTCCGTTGCGGATAGCGAAAAGGGTGATGGCACGGTACATGGCACCTGTGTCGACATAAACGATATTGAGCTCACGGGCAATATCTTTTGCAACAGTGCTTTTGCCGCACGATGAATGTCCGTCAACGGCAATGATTAACGGTTGGGGGGGCGTTGTAGTCATTCTTTTTTTTGATGGGTTGAATAAATGAGGTGCAAAGATAAACGTTCCTGAGTGGGGAATGGTTTATCAAGGAAAGCGTTTTTCAATCTTTGGGGAGTTGAAACGGCTTTTTTCTCAAAATAACTCGCTTAGATTGGTGGTCAACGAGAAGTGGTTGGTTGTTCCGGCCAGGTGGTATCGTGCCGAGCCGTAAGCAAATCTGAATTTTGATACCCTGAAGCCGACTCCCCATGAGAGACCTACGGTCGACATTTTTTCATCGAGGCCAAGTTCAGCTCTGCGTCGAAAATGGTAACCTCCTGCCAGAAAAAAGTTGCGAGAAGGTGCAAATTCAACGCCTAATGTTGTGTGTCGAAGAATGTTTGCTCCAAAACTGATACTTTCAGTATGGTTGTTGGATGTGGCACTCCCATTTTGAGAATCATCGGCAGAATATTCCAAATCCCAGTTTAATAATCCATCCCAGGTGATTGAAAACCGAAAGGGTGCATGAGCCAGTTTGGTGGAGAAACCCACCTGTAAGTCAGTGGGGAGTTTTTCGGTGGTTGTTTCGTATGTGGTGATTTGTGATCCAAAATTTTTGAACGTCAGTCCAATAGATGTTAGGTCGTTTTTTGTGTGATAGATTATCCCCACATCGGCCGCCAAAGCCATGGAGGTGTATTGGTCGAGGTGAGAGTATATGGGTTTAAATGCAATACCTGCCCGAATGGTGGGCGTTAGTTGTCTCGCATAAGTCAATAGTAAAGCATATTCGGCCGCCGAAAAATTACCAAGCGTGTTGTCATATTCATCGGTTCGTGTCATTGATCCATAGTTGATGTTTTGAATTCCAATGGCAAACATGCCGGCACGTGGCACGTGTAATGCATAGCTCGTGAAACCGTATTTAATTCCAGCCATGTAGGGAACGAAATTGAGAACCACTTGGTGACTCATGCTGTCGGTCAGGATGGCCGGATTGTGGGAGGTGTGGTTGAGATCATGATCGTAGTATCCGACCGGATTTCCTCCCATCGCAGCCATTTTAGCTGAATGGGGAATGGTCAGAAAGTCGAATGATGAAGCACCGCCCTGCTGAGCCCATGCAGATGTAGCCATGAGCCAGAGGCCGACGAACGTCAGAATATGTGTTAGTTGTTTGGTCGTCATAACTCCAAAACGGTTACTGCGAATAAAAAGTGTGGCCAACGATGTTAAAGATAGGATTGTTTTAATTTCTCTACAACATCCAGCACAATGGGACAAATAAATGTGTTGCGGTAAGTGAGGGGGGTGATTTGGTGGAATCGTTTTCTGTCGGTGTGTGGATATTCGCGGCAAGCACGGGGGCGTACTTCGTAAATCATGCAATAGTTATCGGGCATGAGAAACGGACATGGAGATGTTTGAAACACATAGTCACCATCCGAATCCAGTCTTAGGTATTTGTCAATCAGGTCAGAGGGGCGTAATTTCAAATGGCGTGCGATGCGGTCAATGTCTCGATCTATGACAATGGGGCTGATGGATTTGCAGCAGTTGGCACATTCCAGGCAGTTGAAAGTTTCAACTGATTCTTCATGAAATTCAGATGCCTTTTGGTCAAGGTCTTTAGGTGTGCGTTTTTTGAGTCGCTCCAGAAAATTTTTATTTTCTTTGTCTTGATTAAGAGCCTTTTGGCGATGTTGTTCCGGGTTAAATGGCATGTTGTGCAGTTTTTATTTGGGAAACATAAAGGCCTGCTATCACGATGATGATGCCTGCAATTTTTATGGTTGAAAGAGGTTCGTTTAGCATCAGGCGAGCTATGATGGCAGTAATGGCCGGGATGGTATTGGTGTAAACATTGGCTCTGCTAAGTCCGATTTGTTGAATGCCATAAGCGAATAGGATGAATGCCAAGGATGAAGCAAAAATTGCCAACCATATCAATGCCCAAATCGACTGTGGGGAGGGGATGGTTTGTGCGAAGTGTTGCCATTCGAGGGTGAAAAACAGCGGAAGAAACATTAGGGTTCCTATTCCGTTTTGGATGGTGATGATGGTCAATGGGCTGTATTTGTTGGCCAGTCGGCGTAACATCACCCCGTAAAATAGAGCTGCAGTTACTGCGAAGAACATCAGGATGATGCCTGTGGCAGTTGATGCCGTTGCTGTGTTTTTTTCAGCCACAATCATCACCACGCCTCCAATCGAAATGCCGATTCCTAATACATTGATGGCTGAGAGGCGTTCGCGGTAAAAAAGATATGCCAGGATGGGAGAAAAGAGGGGAATGGTGGCAATGATGACGGCCGCCTGTGTGGAGGTGACATATTTTAATCCGTAGCTTTCGCCCAGATAATAAAGGAATGGTTCAAGAAAAGCCAGGAGCAGGAACCATTTTCTGTCTTCGGGTGCGATGGGTTGAAGTCGTCCAATGGCCAAGAGTATTCCCCCCATCATGACGGTACTCATGGTCAGTCGCAGGGTGATGGTGGTGATGGGTTGAAACGATTCATAGGCGATTTTGACCCATACGTACGAAAACGACCAAAATATCATGGAGAGGGCTAACGCAATGATAACCTTCGGGGTGGTGCGCATGGATGAATGTTTCATGGACCGCAAATTTAAGCATATTCTTGCCCGAAGTTTATTTTTAAAGGAGATGAAATTTACAGGGTAACCACTGTTCCTGTTGAAGCATACGATACGTTTGTTTGTCGTTTGCTGACTTGTGCGTAGGCTTGAATTCCTGTACAGTGGTTGAGCATCATCTGTGTGATTTTCATTTTCGACAATGTTTGAAGCGTGCTTTCGAGGCGGTGGTCGTGGGTTCCGTTGAGGTGTGTGCCGCCAATAAAAAGGCGAATGAGGTCGCTTTTAGTATGTTTTGTAACGGTGTTAAGGGTGTTGATGAGCCCTCGGTGTGCGCAACCCGACATGATGACTGCACCTTTATTGTGATGAAGGTACATGACCAGTTCATCATCGAAGGGGTCAGTCATGAAGCCCTTTGTCGCAGAAATCATCAGTTTGGGATGAAGTGTTTCAAAGCTTGTGTTACGTTCGATGCCCGTGAGTAAAAAAATGCCGGGAGCAATTTCGGTGTTTTCCGTTATGAACCGCACCCGTTCTTGATAGGGGGTGACATCGAATGGAAATCCAATGGAGCGGACTAAACCGGTCGATGATGAGAATTTTTTGTGTGTTGCTTCCTGCTTGAGGAAGACCATTGCGTGTGGATTGAATTTCAGAAACCTCTCAAGGCCTCCCGTATGGTCATAGTGACCGCGACTGATAACCACCATGTTTACTTTCATCAGGTCTTCTCCCATGGTCTGGGCATTGTCCATAAATAGGCCTGTTTGTCCGGTGTCAAACAAAATGTGGTGATTGTCGGTTTTGATGAGAATGGATAACCCATGTTCGGCTTTGAGGCCATTTTTATACACGATATTGTCAACAAGGGTTGATGATTTTCATTTTATTCCCGATTCTTTACATGTCCACCGAATCCAGTTTAGGCAGTGTGTGTTGTAAAAACTGGTCTTTTAATTTGTCGCGACAGTTTTTCAGCGCATAGTCATAATTTCCTGGCTGCATGCCGATGATTCGGTCGATGGTATCTGCAAAAATTTCGGTTCGGTTGGCATTGTTACTGATGGTGATGCGATAACTGCCATATACCACAAAAACAGAGTATCCTGTGCCTATTTTTTCATCGCCTTTGATAAATTGCGTTTGAAGGAATACTACATATTCGGCATCTTCGGGGTGGGTTGTGAATATGAAATAACTATCGGACAGAAGTGACTTAATTTGGTTGTTGAATGCTGCATGGTAAGTCCCTCCAAATACCTCTTCCGATTGGTTGAACCACGCTTTGACTTTGTTGAGTTCAAGGATGACCATGGTTTGTGGCACGGCTGAGGCATGAAAAAATATGTTTGTCAACGATTGGTTTTGTATCGAGTTTTGCAGCAGTGATTCCATGTCCAAACGTATCTGAAGTTCTTGCACTCGCCGCTTGGACGACAACTGGTTAATGAAGCATGTGGTGCTCCCATCTGCTTCGGTTGATGCTCGATTGGTGATGTCGCCACCATTGCGTGTCAATTCAAATATAATGGGTAGACCGTGGATGGCACGCAGGGTGTCGGCTTTTGCTCCGAAATGTGCCCTAATTTTTATCGGTTGACGCAATTGTTGTGTAAATGCCAGCGTGTAAGTTGTGTGTTCGGGTGTGATGAGGATTTGTTTTAATAGTTGTTGAATGTCCTGGTACAAGGTTGTGCCAATGTTAATGCTCCCATCGAATGTTTTGATGGTCAGGTCGTCTTGAAGATGTTTCTCAATGGCTTGTAGCGCCCCAATATAGTGCGAGATGGCTGTTCTGATGTTGTTTCGTTCAGTGGCACTCCTGGCTGCTTCAATTGATGACCAGGCTGTGCGACGGGCTTTATCCAGTGTCATGTGTCGATTGAGTTCGTATTTGTCCTTATCCAATTTGAGCATGACCCAGTATTGCGTTTTGTCTTCCCATGTTGTCACTTCGTAGCCTTCAAGTGTTTGTGCTACTGATGTCTGCACGTTCGACTCGAATGATTCTTTCAGCTCGTAGTTGTTTTCAAATTGGCGCAAAATGGAATTCGCTGATATGGTAACTTGAATTTCGGCTGATAACTCTCTCAAGGCCTGGTTTCGCGCTTGGGTTGCGTGCTGAAGGTCGTTTGGCTTTTTCATAGCCATTCCAATGCCTATGTACGCATTTGAGTCGGATGGACGTTGCTTAACCCAGGATGGTTTACGGGCTGCTTGTGCCGTTAGGGCAAGTAGCAGCATGGTAAGTAATGTCGCAATGGAGAGGTTTCTCATAAAACAAAGGATGTGTGATTTTATAAATCGCTGTCGTCGTTGGTTAATTTGTTGATGGTTTGGAGTATCGCATCTGTCTCAAACCCTTTTGATGTCCCAAAACGGAGTAAGGCCGATTTGGTTTGCCAGGGGTCTTTGTTCTTGATTTGCCTAAGCTTAACTGTTAGTATTTCTTTGATGACAATGGCGTAATCTGCATCGTCAATGGTTTGAAGCGCCTCTTGTATAATGTCCTGTTCAATGCCTTTTCTGGATAGTTCAAATGCAATTTTGCGTTTTCCCCATTTGTTGAACCGGAATTTATCTTTGACAAAGAAAGAGGCAAAGCGTTGATGGTCAATAAATCGTTCGTTAATGAGCGTTTGTATAATCCACGCCATCTCATCGGTTGAGAGATCCCATTTTTCAAGTTTGGTGCGAATGTCGCTCACGCTTTTTTCGCCGGCCGAGCAGAGGGCTGCGGCTTTGTTTAGTGCCGATTTGACTTCGTCTCTTATTTGATCCATATGGTTTTCACGTTACAAAATTCCAGCACTCCTTCGCGCGAGAGTTTCCGTCCATAGCCGCTGTCGTTGATTCCACCAAATGGTAATCGCGGATCGGAGCGAACCATGTCATTAACGAAGCAACAGCCGGCGTCGAGT
The DNA here is from genome assembly GCF_003254275.1 of Breznakibacter xylanolyticus. GTDB lineage: Bacteria > Bacteroidota > Bacteroidia > Bacteroidales > Marinilabiliaceae > Breznakibacter > Breznakibacter xylanolyticus. Next base: position 93,221 of record NZ_QKZK01000012.1, read on the forward strand.
TCTTCTTCAGCCAATTTCTGTGCCAAAGTAATATTGTTGGTAAAGATGGCCGATCCTAGCCCGAAGGAGGTATCATTGGCAATCGCCACCGCTTCGTGATGGTCTTTGACTTTAATAATCGATGCTACCGGTCCAAATAACTCTTCGTGCCACGCCGGCATTCCCGGACGCAAATCCGCGAGGACGGTGGGTGGGTAAAAATACCCCGAAGTTTCTGGTAGAATGCCTCCTGTGAGTAGTGTTGCTCCTTTGTCGAGGCTTTTAATGACCTGCATGTGCAGGTCATCGCGTAGATTCATTCGTGCCATGGGGCCAATCTGCGTATTCTCATCCAATGGGTTGCCCATGTGAGCCGTTCGCATACTGTGCACAAAACGATCAACAAAGGAATCGTATATGTTTTCTTCAATAATGAATCGTTTGGCACCAATGCAACTTTGTCCTGCATTGAGAAGTCGCCCGCTGATGCTTTTTTGAACCGCATTGTCGATATCGGCATCTGCCAGTATGATGTATGGGTCGCTGCCGCCAAGCTCCATGACGGTTTTTTTTAGGTGCCGCCCTGCTTGTTGTGCCACTGTTCGCCCCACCTCTGTGCTGCCGGTGAGACTGATGCCTTTTATTTTTCGATGGTTTATCAACACCTCTACTTTCTGGCCGGTGATGAGCAACGACTGAAAAACATGCTCGGGGAACCCTGAGTCTTTAAACAGTTTTTCGATGGCGATGGAACAGCCCGAAACGTTGGCCGCATGTTTGAGCAGGATCGTGTTGCCTGATGTAAGTGCGGGGATGGCACATCGGAATACCTGCCAAAACGGGAAATTCCATGGCATGATTGCAAGAATGGGACCCAATGGTCGGTAACAGACATATGATTGGCTGGCTTCGGTTATTATCCTTTTGGGTGCGATGAATTCTTCCCCATTTGATGCATAATAACGGCACAAATGTTCACATTTTGAGATTTCGGCTCTTGCTTCCCGAATGGTTTTTCCCATTTCAAGGGTAATCAGTTGTGCCAGTGGCTCATTGTGCTTGTTTAGTGCATTAGCCAATTGGGTGAATAGGGCAACTCTTTCTCTAATTGGTGTTTTTTTCCAAGTCTGAAAGGCATCATTGCTCCATTGTACCCTCTGTTCGATTTCCTCGAATGGCGTTTCCGGATATTCACCTATCAATTCGCCTGTTGCGGGATTAATGCTTCTAAGTAGCATGGTTTGTTGGTGGGGTTGATGTTTATTTTGATATTGCCATGCAATTATTGGTATTCCATCGTGAGGCTAACAGCACTGTTTGAAATATAATTCCGGGAAACAAAATGTGGTAGATTAAATCATCGCACTGATTGTTATGAATAAACCGATGAATGAGATTGTGATGCTATTCGGTTTTGTGGATGTGTGATGTTTTATTCTTCAATTTGATTCCGGTTGCTGTATTTATGGGGCGTGATTTCGAGAGTGCGCTAAGACGGTCGATTATTTAAGCTCGTGTCAATAACCTCTTTTTTGAATAAATGAGTAATCGCCTTAATGGAGAGAGGGAAATGAAAGGGTGGATTTTAATTATTTTGATTCCCCATGGAATATGGACCGGATCCATTATTTTTCCTCTTCGCGATCGCGTTTGTTAATTTCATCTCGTATCTCAGAGGCTTTTTCATATTCCTCATTACTGATGGCTTCGTCCAATAATTCCTGGAGCTCGGCAATCGATTTTTTCTCGTATTTAGTAATCGGTTTGCCTTGGGTTTTACTTTTTGATGCTTCTTTTTTGCTCACTTCAAGTACAATCCCTGCTTTTTCAATGATGTCTTCGTAGGTGTAAATTGGACAATCAAAACGAAGAGCCAGAGCTACGGCATCTGAAGTGCGAGAGTCAATACGTGTCTCTTCTGAATTGTGAATGCAAACCAGCTCCGAAAAGAAAATCCCTTCTTCCAGTTTGTATATTACCACTTCTGTGATTTGAATGTCAAATGTTGCAGCAAAGTTGTAAAATAAGTCGTGCGTCAGTGGGCGTGGAGGTTCTAAGCCCTCCAGTTTGATTGCGATGGATTGCGCTTCAATTCCCCCAATGATAATTGGAATGCGACGGTCGCCTTCCTCTTCTGCCAGAACGAGCGCGTAAGCGCCCGATTGTGTTTGGCTGTATGACAACCCTAAAATATTTAATCTGACCTTCTTGAATTTGTCCATGTTGACGTTTGGCAATGTGGATTTCAGTTCTGCTCTTGTTAACAAATATATGAAATCATTTTTTGATTTGTTGGTTTTCTTTTTCTATCGTCGTTTTTTTGTGTCTTTCCTCATGTTTTTTACCTTTTTAAAATACAGTGCTAGTGTTAATTCATCCCACTGAAATAGAAAATTTGAAGAAGAACTGTTTGTGCTTTGATTTTTTTTCTATTTTTGCAGTCCGTATTCTTCGGTAGGGTTCTAAAAAGAGGCTGACAGAGAGTGTTTTAAGCCCACCTTACGGAGTTAATTATAAAGTCATTTATCATGTACGCAATTGTTGATATTGCAGGACAGCAGTTTAAGGTTGAAGCCAACCGTAAAATTTTTGTTCATCGTTTGAGCGCTGAAGAAGGCGCATCTGTTGAATTTGAAAAAGTTCTTTTGATTGACAACAATGGTTCAATCAACATTGGTGCTCCTGTAATTGCAGGTGCTAAAGTAAAAGCCACTGTGCTTTCGCATGTAAAAGGCGATAAAGTGATTGTTTTCAAGAAAAAACGTCGTAAAGGCTACAAAAAGAAAAACGGTCACCGTCAGTGTTTTACACAAATCCAAATTGAAAGTATTCAAGGTTGATAATCGAAAAAAATTAGAATAACATGGCACACAAGAAGGGCGTCGGTAGTTCCAAGAACGGTCGTGAATCGGAAAGTAAACGACTTGGCGTAAAAGTATTTGGTGGTCAGTTGGCTAAAGCAGGGAATATCATTGTTCGTCAACGTGGCACACAACATCACCCCGGTGTAAACGTAGGTATTGGTAAAGACCATACATTATTTGCATTGGTTGACGGTACTGTAACATTCCGGAAGAAAAAGGACAACAAATCTTATGTATCTGTTGAGCCCGCAGTGGCACAATAACTTTCTTCTGAAAATCTTATTGAATGTCCTGATTTTATTACTTTCGTAATGAATTCAGGATTTTCTTTTTTGTTTTATTTACCATTTCATATTTTGATTCATGCTGACCCTAAAGTATATTCAGGAAAACCGTGATGAGGTTATTCAGCGGTTGAAAATAAAACGTTTTGATGCTACTGCTATCGTGGATGCCATTGTTCGTCTTGATGAGCAGCGCAAGTCCCTACAGGTTATGGCTGATGCCAAATTGGCCGAAGCCAATGCTATCTCTAAGCAGGTTGGTGCGTTGATGCAGTCCGGCAGAAAAGATGAAGCTGAATCAATGAAACAGCAAACCGCAGCCTTGAAGGATGCCATTAAGGAGTTGCAAGCTGCTCAAAATCAGACTGAAGTTGAGTTGCAGCAGCAATTGGTGTTGCTGCCAAATACACCCCATGTCTCTGTTCCTGAGGGTAATGGAGCCGATGATAATGAGGTGGTGAGTGAAGGTGGTCTTATTCCCCAGCTTCAAGATGCCTTGCCTCATTGGGATTTGGCAAAAAAATATGACATTATTGATTTTGAGTTGGGTGTGAAGCTTACCGGTGCCGGTTTTCCTGTTTATAAAGGAAAAGGAGCTCGTTTGCAGCGTGCTTTAATCAGTTTTTTTCTCGACGAAGCATTTAAAGCCGGTTATCTTGAAGTGCAACCGCCGCTGATGGTGAACGAAGATTCCGGTTTTGGAACCGGTCAATTACCCGATAAAGAAGGGCAAATGTATCATGCAACCCTTGATAATCTTTACCTCATTCCCACGGCAGAGGTTCCTGTAACTAACATTTATCGAGATGTTATTCTTAAGGAATCCGATTTCCCGATAAAAAATTGTGCATATTCTGCATGTTTTCGTCGTGAAGCCGGATCTTATGGTAAGGATGTTCGTGGGTTGAACAGACTTCATCAATTCGATAAGGTCGAAATTGTGCAAATCGCTCATCCCGATAGTTCATATCAAGTGTTGGACGGAATGGTTGCTCATGTGCAAGGCTTGGTTGAAAAACTGGAGTTGCCTTGGCGGATACTTCGCTTATGTGGGGGCGATATGAGTTTTTCTTCTGCTTTGACCTTCGATTTTGAAGTGTATTCTGCAGCTCAAGGTCGATGGTTGGAGGTGAGTTCTGTGTCAAATTTTGAGACCTTTCAGGCCAATCGGCTCAAATGTCGCTTTAAAGAGACAGAGGGCAAAGGCACCCGTTTGGCTCATACACTAAATGGTAGTGCGCTGGCTCTCCCGCGTATCGTCGCAGCTCTTCTCGAAAACAATCAAACCCCTCAGGGGATTCGTATCCCTGCTGTCTTGGTGCCATATTGTGGATTTGATTTGATTAATTAATGATATTCAAACCGATAGAGGTTGTTTCCCGATGTGAAATGTGGAGACAACCTCTTTTTTTTTATTTAAATGTTCGTATTTAATACAACTTTTCTGGTTCAACCTTCTGTATTCCAATCGTGGATCGATTGGTTACACAATAGCTATTGCGGATGCATTAGTAAGGATTTGTCAATTTCAGGATATGAAATTTTTGAAGTAATGACAATTCAAGAGGACGGGAGTCATACTGTCTCCGTTCAATGGCGTTGTCAAGATGTTAGTTTAGTAGATAAACTTCAGGTGGCGTCTGATAAATATTGTCGTTTGATGGGTTCTAAGTTTGGCGAACGATGCCTGGCTTTTAGTTCAGTGCTTAAGAAACTTCAATAATGGCTGAAACGACCGATAAAATTATCATAGGTATTGATCCCGGCACCACCGTGATGGGATACGGTGTGATACAGGTGGTTGGGAAAACACCAAAATTATTGGCATTAGGGGTACTTGAGTTGCATAAATATTCAGATCATTATCTCAAATTAAGGAAGATATTTGAACGTATCACTCAGTTAGTTGAAACATATTCTCCTGATGAAATGGCGATTGAAGCGCCATTTTTTGGGAAAAATGTACAGTCGATGCTCAAGCTTGGGCGTGCACAAGGTGTAGCCATGGCAGCTGCATTGGTGAAAAATATTCCCATTTTTGAATATGCCCCCTTAAGAGTCAAGCAAGCGATCACCGGGAGTGGTGCCGCTTCAAAAGAACAGGTTGCTGCTATGTTACAACAAATTCTTAACTTCTCGGACTTGCCAAAATATCTTGATGCAACTGATGGGTTAGGCGTTGCTTTGTGTCATCATTTCCAAAATCAGCAGGTGATTGGGGGAGAAGGGGCTAAATCGTGGAAAGAATTTATTTCAAAGAATCCCCAAAAAGTGACAACCCGTCGTCACAAATTATGAACTGCTTTTAAGAGCTTCTGCTCCTCCAACGATTTCCAGGATTTCATTTGTAATAGCAGTTTGTCTGGCTTTGTTGTACATCAATTGTAAATCTGAGATGAGTTCAGTGGCATTATCGGTTGCTTTGTGCATGCTAGTCATGCGTGCACCATGTTCTGCGGCTACCGATTCGAGTGCCCATCTGTAAAATGTTGATTTTAGTGTTTTGGGAATCAACATTTCTAAAACATCTTCGGTGCTTGGTTCAAAAATGAACGGCACTTCGGCAGTTTGACCCTTTGTGTCAATCTGAATTGGGAGAAACTGTTCGATGGTCACATTTTGAACTGCTGCATTGATAAACTCGTTGTAAATCACGAGGACTTTATCGTATTTTTCATCGATAAATGTCTGTATGATATTTTCGGCAATTTCAGAACAAGGTGCATAGCGTAATTCACTTAATACATCGTTGTGTGATTCAATGACATTGAATCCATGGGCGTTTAAGGCTTTATAGCCTTGTTTCCCAATTGCAATAATATCTACGGCATGGTTGTGGTGTAAGGCTTTGAAATCTTCTTTGATGAGCCGCTCGGTTTGTTTGATGACATTGGCATTAAACGCACCACACAATCCTCTATTAGACGTGATCACTACCACCAAAAGGCGATCAACAATACTTGTTCTTGAGTATTTCCATAGAGCCTGATTGTCTAGATTGAGCGTCGATAAAATGTAATTTAAACCATCAGCATAGGGGCGGAATGCAATAATCTGATCGTGTGATTTTTTGAATTTTGCCGCCGATACCATTTTCATGGCACTGGTTACTTGGCGAGTGGTTTTGACACTGCTGATCCGGATTCTTATGTCTTTAAGATTGGCCATAGGATTACATCTGTGTGTGTAATTTGTTTTTTAGCGGTCAGATGGAACTCGCCAATATTTCTTTTACTCTGCCTGAGAAAATCATACTCACGCCTTAATTCGTATTACTAAAGCATTTTTCATTGACCATATTGAAGATGTAGCTCTGCAATTATGAATATCTATTATCAAGCTCAATTGCTGAAGAATATTTCATTAGACCTTTGCGAATCGTTTGGCAATGTCTGCTGCCACCGATTCAAGCGTGTTGGTGATATCATCATTGATGATGCCGGCTCCCAATTGTTTTAATGTGTCGGGAGATCGAACTTCAAGCATGTCAATGAATTCACGTTCAAAATGCGCCACTTTATCTTCCGGGACATCGGTTAGCAAGCCTTTGGTGCCGCAATAGATGATGGCGATTTGTTTTTCTACAGCAACGGGCTGGTTTTGTGGTTGTATTAAGATTCGAACATTCTTTCGCCCCCGATCTAATACTGCCATTGTAGCTGGATCAAGGTCGGAGCCAAATTTTGAAAAGGCTTCCAGTTCTCGGTATTGTGCCTGATCCAATTTTAAGGTTCCGGCCACTTTCTTCATCGGTTTTGTTTGGGCGTTACCTCCGACGCGAGAGACCGAAATCCCAACGTTAATTGCAGGGCGTATCCCGGCATTAAATAAGTTACTTTCTAAGAAAATCTGCCCATCTGTTATTGAGATGACGTTGGTGGGGATATACGCAGAAACGTCACCTGCTTGTGTCTCGATGATTGGCAGAGCCGTTAATGAACCTCCCCCTTTGACCAAATGCTTGATGGAGTCCGGCAAATCGTTCATTTGGGATGCAATTTCTTGAGAAGTGATGATTTTGGCCGATCTCTCCAGTAATCGGGAGTGAAGATAAAAGATATCACCAGGGTAGGCTTCTCGGCCTGGTGGCCGGCGCAGCAACAGTGATACCTCACGATACGAAACGGCTTGTTTTGATAAATCATCATAAATGATTAGTGCGGGGCGTCCGGTATCTCTAAAAAATTCACCGATCGCTGTTCCTGCAAAAGGAGCATAGAATTGCATGGCAGCCGGATCTGATGCTGTTGCAGAAACAACGACGGTGTATTCCATCGCACCGTGTTTTTCAAGTGTGTTGACCAATTGAGCAACAGTAGAGCCTTTTTGTCCGATGGCTACATAGATACAATATACCGGGTTTCCACTCTCAAAGAAACTACGTTGGTTAATGATAGTGTCAATGGCAATGGTGGTTTTTCCGGTTTGACGATCCCCGATAATGAGTTCTCGTTGCCCCCTGCCGATAGGAGTCATGGCATCAATCGCTTTCAATCCTGTTTGAAGGGGTTCTTTTACCGGTTGTCTGTAAATAACTTCCGGAGCCTTCCGTTCGAGGGGCATTGAAAAAAGTTCACCTTTAAGGGTGCCCTTGCCATCAATTGGTTCACCAAGGGTATTGACCACACGACCTAACAGCCCTTCGCCTACATTAATGGAAGCAATTTGTCCTGTTCTTTTAACTAAATCGCCTTCGCGCACCTTGCTCGAGGCGCCAAATAAAACGATTCCAACATTGTCCTGTTCCAGGTTTAACACGACTCCTTTACATGATGCCAATTCAACTAATTCGTTGGCCCTGACATTCTTGAGTCCGTAAACACGGGCAATGCCGTCTCCGACTTGAAGTACAGTTCCCACATCCTCTAATTGAGATGATGTTTGAAAGCCTTCGATTTGTTTGCGAAGCAGCTCTGATATTTCAGAAGGTTTAAATTGTTCCATTGATTCCTTGCTATTTTGTTGTTAACCAACAAGTTTTTTTCTGATTTCTTGAATCCGGTGCAAAAGACTGGCGTCCATTAGTTTTCCATCCATCATTAAAATGAACCCTCCCAGTAAGTCTGGTTTAATCTCAGTCGTTAACTCGATTTCTGTACGGTACGTCTTTTCTAATAATGATTTGATTTCTTGTTGAAAAGATATTGAGATCGGTGCAGCAACAATAAGTGTGACGCATTTGATATTTTTTCCTGCCCGATACAAATCCGAGAAATTCCTGATGATGTCCTCAATAAGGCTTTCTCTCTTTTGGTCAATGATGACCTTAAGAAAGTTGATAGTTGTCGGATTCGTTTTATTAACAAGCAGTGCCGATAAAAAATCCTTCTTTTGGGACGGTTTGTATATGGGATTTTGCATGAAAATATGCAAATCAGGTGTCGCTTTGAGCATCTTTTCTATCATGCACAAATCAAGATAGATGGCATCGGCAGTATGTTGATCAACCGCTAATCCATATAATGCCTTGGCATATCTTACAGCAATGAGACTATTATTCACAACAAAAATTTATTGCGTTGGGTGAGTCTTTTTATCAGCAATTTAATGCGGTCAGAGTTGAACATCTCACATGTCCTTAATTAAAGGTGGCTTCGTTAAGATAGTTCTTTATCAGCCCCTTTTGTTTTTCAGGATCGGAAAGTTCTTGTTGCAACAAACGGGAAGCTATGTCTACAGAGAGAAGGGCGACTTGTTTTTTGAGGTCTTCAATCGCTGCTCTCTTATCCTGCTCTAATTGAGATTTCGCTGCAGAAAGGATTTTTTGAGCTTCAAGTTTGGCCACATCACGTGCTTCCATGACGAGTTTATCGCGAATTTCTTTTGCTTCTTTAATCATTTCGTCACGTTCAACTCGAGCTTGATCGAGAATCTGTTTTTGAGTTTTCTCAATATTGACCATTTCCTGCCTTGCTCGTTCAGCTTCTCGAAGTGAATATGCAATGGTTTCTTCTCTAACTCTTAGCGCATGGATGATTGGTTTCCATGCGTATTTGGTTAGAAGAAATAGTAGTATGAGAAATGAAACAGAAGACCAGATGAGGAGTCCCGGTTCCGGAGTTAATAGATTCATAAATCTGTTTTAGCTTCCTAACAGGTAAGAAATAACGATGGCAAACAAACCGGCACCTTCTATTAATGCCGCAGCAATAATCATAGCCGTTTGAATTTTTGAAGCAGCTTCAGGTTGACGACCAATTGATTCCATGGCGCTTTTCCCGATTGATCCGATGCCGATGCCTAATCCGATGATGATTAATCCAAGCCCAATGGGCGCTAAATTTACTACTTGTTCCATATTGCAATTGTTTTTTAGTGAGCACTTTCAGGATGATGTTCATGTTGTTGAACTGCCATGCCTATGTATAACGCCGATAAAAGCGTGAATATAAATGCTTGTAATAAAGCCACCAGTAATTCGAGTGTTGACATAAATACACTCAATAAGATCGATACCGGAGCAAAATAAATGGTTTTCATGATAAAGATGAGCGATATCAAACAGAGAATGATGATGTGGCCGGCTGTAATGTTTGCAAACAAACGTATGAGTAATGCAAAGGGTTTGGTGAAAAGGCCAATGATTTCGACCGGAATAATGAGGATTTTGACCCAGCCCGGTATCCCCGGAGGGTTAAAAATATGTGTCCAATAACTCTTTGTGCCGTTGATGTTTGTGACAATAAACGTGAATAAGGCCAGTGCCAGTGTCAGCGAAATATTGCCGGTGAGGTTACTGCCTCCCGGAAAAAAGGGAATGAGTCCAATGAGGTTATTGATAAAAATGAAGAAAAACATAGTGAGCAGGAATGGTAAATAGCGGTCGGCTTTTGAAGGTTCAATCATTTTATAGGCGATGTCATCGCGAACAAATAAAATAATTGGCTCAAGGAATGATTGTACCCCTCTGGGGCGAGATAACATGTTATGTTTGTATCGTTGGGCTGATATGCCAAATAGTGTGAGCAATAGAATTATACTCAGCCACATGGATGCAACGTTTCGTGTAATGGAAAAATCAAGAGGTTGTTGGTTTGTAGGGAGGTGTTGTTCGTTGAGTTGAAGTATTCCCTTTTCATCAGTCAGGTAAATCTTTTCGTGATGGAGTTTGTAATAGTAATTGCCGTTGTTGACAATTTTTTCACCATGTCCAAACGCAGATGAAGAAAATACACTGATTCGTCCATCATGTACCAGGATGATGGGAAGTGGGAGTGTTAAATCAAATTGATCATTATGAATAATAGACCAAGAATGAGAATCACCCACATGGTGCATGATTAAATCTACCGGGTTGAATCTTTCCTCAGAAGAAGATTCGGTATTAGACGATGCATGTATTTGCCCTGTTAAGAGTAATGCGAATGCAGTTATTAGCCAATATTTTATTGTCTTGCTCACAAGCATCAATTTTTAAAACCACAATTTACTTTATTTGAAACAGAATCTCAATGATGATGATCGTTTTCTTTTAAAATATTTATTTGCTCTCTTGTATCAATAAGGAGCATAAGTAAATAATGGATGATGTAAATCCATGCAACAAGATGAAATCCTGTAGTTGCAAATTTTTTCAATAAAAGCAGAAAGGTTGTAGAAAGTATTAACTTAACCGGAGAGGTACATAAGAAATAAAATCCTTCTTTCCCGATGATTTTATCTCTGAAAAAATTGAATGAAAATGAAAACAGAATGAAAAGGACGCTACTAAAAAGTATTGGTATTGCTAATACTTTAAAATCCAGATCTATCCAGTCGTAATGGTTGATGATAAATAGACTGGCTATCGAGAGTCCTGTTGCTGCAAAAAGTGATGCAGTATTATGTTTCTTGTGACGATTTTGTGGCAACGTCTTTATTATAAGTTGGTGCATTGGTCGCATTAAGCATGCTGCAGTTTCCTGTAAACATGGCACCGGGTTCAATGGAAAGTTTTCCAATTTTCATTTCTCCTGTAATTTTGCTGGTCGCTTTTAAGGAGAGTAAATCTGCAACTTGTATTTTGCCGTCTAAAGAGCCGGAGATTTCGGCGTTGGCGCATTGAATTTCTCCTTTAACATTGCCATTGGCGCCGATAACGACTTTCCCTTTAGATGAAATATTCCCTTCGATCGAGCCGTCTATGCGAATGTCACCATTGGTTTCAATATTTCCAATGATTTTAGTTCCCGGGCCAATCATGTTGGGCAATTTGTTTTCGACTTCGAATGTTTTTCCCATTTCTTTAGATGTTTCGATATAAACGAAATTAGCACTTTTATTGGCTTCTGCACAAAAAAAATGACCAAAAATTTAGAATTTGATGGCTTTGAGTTTTTCGAGCTGGTGTTGTTTGTTCACTTGTCGCAACTTACGAGCCGTGTTGGTGAAAAAATGATGTGATTCGATTAATCGGGTTTGGTTTTGAATCCATTCAGCGGGTGAAATGGCAATGCCATTGGCCAGCATTTCTTTCAGAAGTTTTTCGCTTTGGTGGTAAAAGTCCGGACGTCCTAAGTGATGCATGTTGGCATCGGTCATAATTTCTTCAAGTTTATTGGTCGGGGTATTTCCAGGTCGTGTGGAATTAATCAGATCAGATATGGCATGGATTTGCTCGTCAGCAAAGTGATGTTTCTTAAGATATTCGGTCGCAATTAATAAACTGTATTCTTTGGGATTGTGATATTGATGTAAGTAACCGGCATCATGAAATAATGCAGCCGATTTTAATAGTAATAAGTCTTTTTCGTCAATGCCTTCTCCACGACCAATTATTTCAACTTGTGCAATCGCATTAATGGTGTGATCTACATTGTGAAAATAAAGAGAATTAGGGAGTTCAATATTGAGGCGGGACAAAAATTCATCTTCCAGATCCGAGAATCGGATGTGTTGGAGTTTTATCAGACATGCTTCGTTAGGGAGTACACCATTCTCATCGGCTGAGTATTCTTGTTTTAGGCGTTTGACAAAGTACATGTCTGTTTCTCCTTTGTACTTGATGGGCATTTTTCCCCGGTACTGACATTCAAAAAAATCTTTGACATATTGGTATGTTACGCCAGTAATATTTATTTCGCCTGGAATGCCTGATGACTCCATTCGTGAGGCTATGTTAACAGTATCCCCCCAGATGTCGAAGGTATTTTTAGTTCGACCCACTTTACCGGAAATCACAGATCCTGTATGGATGCCGATTCGCAATTCCCATACCCCTGAAACGCCATTCATGGTAGAGGGATGGATGGCGGATTTCATAAAATTTTGCATCTCCAATGCAACTAATATTACTTCAATTGGGTTTGAACGCACTTTGTCGGGAATCCCACCTGCGCACATATATGCATCGCCAATGGTTTTGATTTTTTCGATATGATATTTGAATGCAACCTCGTCGAATTGTAGAAAGAACTTGTCGAGTTCGTCGACCAAGGTTTCAGGGCGTAGTTGTTCTACAATCTTGGTAAATCCTTGAATGTCTGCAAATAGAACTGTGACGTGGTCGTGTTTTTTTGATCCTGTGTGATGTTCTTCTTTTGTGAATTGGTTCTGTTCGTTGTGCTTGCGCAGAAGTTCTATTCTTAGTTTTTTTTGATATTCAAGTTCCAGTGTTTGACGTGTTTCGTGATTGATTTGTATAATTGCACGATTTATAAAGCGTTTATATAAAAAAATCAGAATAATAATGGTGAGGGCTGTTGTTGCAGCAAAGGTGAAGGCAAGAAATGGCAAAGAAGTTAGCTGCACGGGTGTAAACATCTTTATTAACAAGTTGTGAGGATGGTAATATTCTGTTTTATATGCGTTGTTTGACAGTAGTTGGTTGATCAAATTTTGCATGCAGAAGAAGGTGTGTATGAGGAGGATCTTCATTGTTACTCTAAGGGTGTTGTTAGTGAGGAGGTTGGTGTTTTGTGAAATTATCTTGAAAGAGTTTTTGTTGGTATTCTCAAATGTAGTATATTTATTCCTGAAAAAACAGACATCTCATCTTACAATTCTATGAATACAACCAATAATAAAATTGTAGTTCCGTATGACTTTACTGAAATTGCGGACAATGCTATCGCTCATGCAATAAATTATTCAAAAACTCTGAATACCGGCATTACTTTGTTGCACATTGTGAAAAGTGATGTGCAGACATCTGAATGGCAAAGTAAACTTGACGAGGTTGCTGAAAAAGTTGAACAGCAATTTGGTCAGCGTCCCATTGCCTTAGTGCGTGAGGGGAATATATTCAAGTCCATTCAGCATACTGCCGAAGAAATGGATGCCCTTATCGTAATTATGGGAACACATGGCATGAAAGGTCTTCAAAAACTGACAGGTAGTTGGGCGTTAAAGGTTATTGTCGGTTCCCGAGTTCCTTTTATAGTGGTTCAAGAACCTCCTATTCGCACTTCAGTTGAAAAAATTGTTTTCCCCATTGATTTTAAAAGTGAAAATAAAGAGAAGTTAAAATGGGTTGAGTTTTTGTCGCACTATTTAAAGACCAAGATTTATTTATTATCCTATTCAACCAAAGAAGGTGCTGTGGATAGCCGCACAAAGGCGAATGTGGTGTTTGCCAAAAAGTTTTTAGACGAAAAAGAAATCAACTACGAGTTGGCCATTGGGTCGGGAGGTGGTTCTTTTTCTCAGGAAACCATTCAGTTCTCTAAGCGCATTGAAGCTGACATGATCATTGCGATGACGACCCGAGATATTGCTTTTCATGATTATGTGTTGGGAGCTCAGGAACAGTATATTATTGCGAATGAGGCAAAAATACCGGTTTTGGTTGTTAATCCCCGAAATGACTTAATGAAATATGGTTATGGATTTATGTAATTAATGATGTTATAAGTTGTAAGAGGCCGTTCATGATAAATGACGGCTTTTTTTATTTTTGTTGAAATAATAGTGACTTATCTCTCGTTATTTTTTTGATGAAACAGGAATTGAAGCGTGGATTGGAATTGGTTTTTGCAACCAATAATCTGCATAAGTTGTCCGAAATAAAAGTGCTGTGTCCTTCGATAGTGACATTGAGATCGTTGAGCGAATTGGGGTGTGATGATGATATTCCGGAAACAGGGGTGACTTTGTCAGACAATGCATCACAGAAGGCCTGGTATGTTTATCAAAAGTTTGGAATGAGTTGTTTCGCTGATGATACCGGGTTGGAAATTGAGGCGCTGAATGGTGCGCCGGGCGTGTATTCAGCTCGATATGCCGGTGAGATGCGTGATGCCTTGCATAATATGTCATTGGTGTTGCAACAAATGAAGGGAGAGGAGAATCGTCGAGCCCGGTTTCGAACTGTAATATCCTTGATTCATGACGGTGAGGAGTTGCAGTTTGAAGGTATCGTGAATGGGGTTATTACAGAATCGCCTATGGGGGAAAAGGGTTTTGGTTATGATCCAATTTTCATGCCTGATGGTTTTGATGCGACGTTTGCGCAGTTAGATTTGAGTGTAAAAAACCAAGTCAGCCATAGAGGTCGTGCTGTTGCTTTGTTGATTGCCCATATCGAAAGGATGTTGAACGGTGACGCTTGATATATGGTCGTATGATGTGGTTGACTGATGACGTTTGTTTTTTAAGAGTTGAGTGTAACGCTTTAAATAAAAGATGATGATGTTGCGATTCGTTTTTTGTGTCGTTTTATTGATGATTATGGATTCGAGTTATTCGCAACTGGCGAGTGGACAATGGCGGGATCATCTATCTTATCGGGAGTGTGCCCTTGTTGATAATGATGGTAAATCGGTCGTAGGGGTCAGTCGGAATGGTTTTTTTAGGCACTACCCTGAGAAAAATCACATCGAAAAGTATAGCAAGGTGAATTACCTATCGGGTACCGGGATAACTGCTTTTAAGTTTTTGAAGGATGATCATATGGTTGTGGGTTACCTTGATGGGGGGATTGATATAATTGAAGGTGATAACACATATTCGATACTTGATTTGAAGGAGAAGAATATGTCTGGGAGTAAGCAGATTAACGGGTTTTATGCTTATGAAGGTCGTTTGTATTGTTGTACTGCCTTTGGAATCATGGTTGTTGATGTTAATAAACGCGAGATTGCAGATGTCTATTATTTGGGAGTGGATGGTGAAAGTTTAAGTGTAACCGGGATGACTGTTTTGAATGGTTTTTTTTACGTTTCAACATTGAAGGGGGTATACAGAGCTGCGATTGATAATGGACGTTTGTGGTATTATGATGCTTGGGAGCAAGTTTATTCGGGTAAAATAATTAGTGTCGCATCTATTGGTGGACGGTTGATTTTTGTACATGAAACATCTGCTACGCAGATGGATTTGTTTGTTTCAGGGGATGATGGTTGGATGTTGTTGTCCAATTTGACAGGCTTTCAGTCGCTTCGTTCAGGGAGTGATTGGGCATTGGTAACAACATCATCGTCTGTTTATTCAATAAATGACCAATTTGAACTTATTCTTGAAAAGAACGATATTCGCTTAGAGGGTGATGTTGTTGTTAATCCATCATTTACTGATGCGGTGTGGTCATCTGATAAGAGCACGTTATGGGTGGCTGATCGAGCGTATGGATTGTTAATGAGGCAAGGGGAAGAGACTGATCAAACTGTTGTGGCGGATGGGCCTCTGACCAATGGATGTCATGAATTGAAGTTTGCCGGTAATCGTTTGGTTGTTGCCCCCGGAGCCAGAACGACGTTGTGGAACAATGGAAATCTGGCCGCTCAGATGTATTTTTATGATGGAACATGGCAAAATTTAAGCAGTACTACCGATGAGCTGCTGACCGGAAAGAGAGATGTTTTAGGGATTGCAGTAGATCCGAATGATGCCAATCGTGTTTTTTTTAGTTCGTGGGGTAATGGCGTTTTTGAGGTGAATGATCGTGTGGTTACGGAAAATTATTATGTGGAAAATAGTGCATTACAGACGATTTCAGGGATGTACGGTTATGCTCGTGTGGGGGGGATGGTTTTTGATAAAACCGGGAATCTGTTTATGACCAATTCGGAAAAGAGTGAAGGAGTGGTTGTGAAATCATCAGATGGGAAATGGTATCGATATGATTATGAAAGGTTGCTTAGTCAGCATACTATGGGGCAGATGGTGGTGGATGAGAATTCTAACATCTGGATTTTAGTTGTCATATCATTGAATCAAGGAAGAGGTATTTATGTGTTCAATACCAATGGCACTGTCGATGATGATTCTGATGATATTTATCGTAGTCCTTATGATCCGGCCGGGGATTCGCGTCATGTCGGAAAAATCAGGATATGGGATAAAAACTATGAAGAGGTAACCAGTAATGTCTATTGCTTGACACGTGATTTAAGTGGTTATTTATGGTTGGGAACCGACAAGGGAGTGTTGGTAAATTATTCGCCTGAAAAGGTTTTCAAGGAAGCTTATCCTGTTTTTCGGTATGTCGAAATCCCCAGAGAAGATGATCCATTGTATGTGGATTATTTATTGGAGTCGGAAAAGGTGACAGCGATTACTGTGGATGGCGCTAATAGGAAATGGATTGGCACAGAGGCTTCGGGCGTGTACTTGGTTTCAGCCGATGGAACCCGCACGATTGAGCATTTTACGGTGGATAATAGTCCATTGCTTTCGAATGAAATAATGAGTATCGCGATTCATCCTCAAACGGGAGAAGTGTTTATAGGAACCGGCATCGGCATTGTTTCATTTAAGGGAACCGCTACCGAGGGGCAATCTTCGATGAGTGAAGTGCGTGTTTATCCGAATCCTGTTCAACCCCAATATAAAGGAATCATTACTCTGTCTGGAATGGTTAAAAATTCAAATGTCAAAATTGTTGATCCGAGTGGTAATTTAGTTTTTGAGACCACGTCGTTGGGGGGGCAGGCCGTTTGGAATGGTAATAATATGTGGGGTAAACGTGTGCAATCAGGTGTTTATGTGGTTTTGGTGACATCGTCGGATGGAAGTTTAGTGGCGACCGGAAAAATTCTCATTGTGAATTAAAAAGTCGTAAATTTTAACCGCTTATTTGCGTCGACATATATGTGCGCAGATACGGCTTATTTGTTATGACTCACCCGAACATGAAGAAGAATTTTTTTTGGGGGGTAATCGTTGTGTTGGCGATGGCCTCTATCTCATCTGTTTTTTATTTACTCTACTATAATCAAGCATTTGAGGAGGGACGTTGTGTAGATGTGATCCCGGAAGATGCGTTTGCTATTGTTCGCATTCATCAGTCCTCATTGTTGATTTCCAATGACTCTGTGTTAGAGTCTGCCTTGTCTGAACTGCCTGCTTTTAAATCTTTTTTTGATGAAGTGAATTGTTGGGGACGTCATCAAATGCCGTTGGCGAGCCACTTGACAGATCGGACATTTTATCATTACTTTTTCACGTTAAATGATTCTGTCGTGAACGCTTGGTGCTTCGATTGTGTCAATCAACAAGAGGCTTTATCGGTGAAGCGATGGATGAAGGGGCATGCCTCGAAAGTAAAAGTGGACGGGATGAGCGATGCCGCAATTTATTGTACTGATTCGTTGTGGTATGTAGCCGTTAAGGATGGTCGAGTGGTAATTAGTCAGTTTTTGCATGCGTTGAAGGCATCGTTCGGGCAGGTTCAATCGAATCGAAGTTTTCGTCATAATGAAACGTTTTTGCAAATGCAAAAAGCCTTGGGTGCCCGGGCTATAGCGCATCTTTATTTGCATCCGACCCGATTGGCTGAAGTGTTGGCGTTGTTTGGCGATGCGAAAAACGGTCTTCAACGCTTTTCTATGTTGGGCGAATGGTTGGGTTTTGACATTGAGGTTAAGGACAAGAATCTCTTACTGTCCGGTTTCCTGATTGGCACGCCCACGCAGAGCCGAATGGATAATTTGCTAAAAGGCGTGACTCCGAGCGAGAGCCAAATTCAGGAGGTTTGCCCCATGCGAACCCGTTTTATGTTGGCCTATCAGGTGCGTGGGAGCGAAGTGCGATTTTTATCGAATGTTGTTATTGCCGAAAACCAAACGTCACCTCTGTTCGAAACCCTTATGGGGTGTTTGGATGGCGAGATTGCTCTAATTCATTGCGAGTCGGGTGATTCCATAGGTGTGGAGCCTTTTTTGGTGTTGAAAACCCATAGTCAGGCAAAGGCACTTACGGAGATGTCAAGATTACTAAATGATACCATTCGAAGTGTTGAGCCCGTGGGGTTTGTCAGTTCCGAGTTGGTAGCTAATATTCCCATATATCAAGGTTTTTCTGGTGACGAAATGACCGCGGCCATGCGCGGCCTTTTTGATGGGGCACCCGGTGAATTCTATACCATCTACAATAACTATTTAATATTTGGTGTCTCTGTTGCATCACTTCAACGCTTTGTGGTTGATAATTTAAGAGACATGACTCTGTTGAAAGATGCCGCGTTTCGCGAGTTTATGAATCGTTTTCCCGCCTCTCAAAACATAATGTGTTACATGGCTCCCGGATATATTCGGCAATGGGTGGCTCCCTGTCTGAATGAACGAGGGCGGCTTTTTGCTTCTGATTATGCCGCATTGCAGCGTTTTAATGCTTTTGCTGTTCAGTTGTCGTCAGGAGTTGGGCCTGTATATGTGAATGCGGCGTTGCGGGTTGGCAGTGAATCGGCTAAAGATACCGGCGTGATTTGGCAGCGTAAATTTGATGTGCCTCTTGTGGGGAAGCCCCAGGTAGTGGTCAATCACCTCACCGGGAGACATGAATTGTTGGTGCAGGATGCTGACAGTTGGCTTTATTTGTTAAATGGTGATGGGATGGTGTTGTGGAAAAAGCAACTCGATGGGCTGATCATGGGCGATGTGGGGCAAGTGGATTGTTTTCATAATAAGAAGCTTCAATATGTTTTCAATACTGCCTCGTCGTTGTATTTGATGGATCGGAACGGGAATGATTTGCCGCATTTCCCCATCTTGTTGACATCGCCTGCAGTTCAGCCGGTGGCCGTGGTCGATTATGAAAAGACGCACGATTATCGCTTTTTCATAACAGGAGCAGACGGAACCATCGGGTTATACAATCATCAAGGCAATCGCATCGCCGATTGGGTGTTGACACGAACTGAAAATCCTTCCGTATCGGTTCCGCAGCATTTTGATGTGGGGGGTAAAGATTATTGGGTTTTGGCCGACAAATCACGCCATTACTTGCTCGATCGTCGTGGGAATCAGCGCGTGCAGTTGTCCGATGAGTTTGATCAGATGCCATCGATGCCCTTTGTTTATGCCATACAAGGCGGAAAGCATGAGTTGTTGACGTTTGGTTCTGATGGTCAGTTGGCTTCAATTGCCTTGCCATCGGGTGGGGTGAGCCGAATGGCGGTGGCATTGCAATCGCGCCCTGCGGCCATGAAGCCATTGCCTGGTCGTCAAGGTCTCATGGCTGTTGTTGATTCGCTTTATTTGTATTTGATTGACGGTCGTGGGCAAGTTCATTGGCAGTCCGAGCCGGGGAGTCCTTTGCGTCCGGTTGTGGAAATCTACCCTTTGGCTGACGATGACGTACGCATTGGTGTGGTTGGGGCGAATGGGAATGTCTATCTCTATCGTTCCGACGGTTTTTTGTGCAATGGTTTTCCGAAAAATGGGATTACTTCATTGGCCATTGGACGATTGAATGCCAATGGCGACAGGCTTGGTGTGGTGGTTGGAGGCTGCGAGGGGCGCTTGTTGCACTATCCCCTCGATACGGTTTCATATTCATCATCAAAAAAATAAAAACAAGTGGCTTACATTTGGTGAAAACAGTTTATATTTGCACCCTCAAACCACAAAGGTTTTTAACTATTTAAAATTATTCCGATGCCCGTAAAAATTCGTTTACAAAGACACGGTCGCAAAAGGTATGCTTACTACCACATTGTGGTAGCTGACAGCAGGGCGCCACGAGATGGCAGGTTTATCGAGCGTTTGGGTTCTTACAACCCTAACACGAATCCTGCTACAATTCAGTTAGACTTTGACAAAGCCTTGAACTGGCTCAACAATGGTGCTCAACCTACCGACACAGTTCGTCAAGTGCTTTCAAACGAAGGCGTGATGATGAAAAAACACCTGTTGGATGGTGTGAAAAAAGGTGCTTTTGATGCTGCCGAAGCTGAAAACCGTTTCAGCAAATGGCAGGGTGAGAAAGTTGCCAAAGTTCAGGCTAAAAAAGATAAATTGGCCAGCGACAAAAATGCTGCTGCCAAAGAACGTCTGGCCATCGAAGCAAAAATCAATGCTGAGAAAGCTGCTGAACTGGCAAAGAAAAAAGCCGATGCTGAAGCTGCTGCTTCTGCCGCTGCTGCTCCCGCTGAGGAAGCTGCTGCCGAAGAGACTGCATCTGAAGAAGCTGCTGAATAAGCCATTCGACGTAAAAGTCTTACAGAGCCATCGCATTGCGGTGGCTTTTTTTGTGAATGCAGGTTTGGAAAGATGTCTATCTTTGCGCCAAATGCAACACCAATGATCGAAAAAAGTAATTGTCAACATATCGGTGTCATCACCAAGGCACATGGCGTGTCCGGTGAAGTGGTGATTCGGCTGAATAACGGGATTGATGCGCAGGATATCACCTGTGATTTTTTGTTCCTCGACCTCGATGGCGGTCTGGTGCCCTTTTACGTGCAGGAGAGTCGCACCCGGGGCGATGGCGCGCTGATGGTGCATTTCGACGGCATCACCACCGAAGTTGCTGCCCGACGTCTGGCTGACGTGCCAGTTTGGGTGGAAGGTGACGAATTGGAGATGGATGAAGAGGGCATTCATTCGTCGATGCTCATCGGGTTCTTGGTGGTGGACAGCGAACATGGTGAATTAGGCAAAATCATCGAGATTCGCGACCCCGAACGCAATCCTTATTTCGTGATTGAAGGCGGTGCCGGCGAGATTTTGGTGCCGGTGGCCGACGAATACATTGATGGCCTTGACGATGATAAGCACATCCTATACATCACTGCCCCCGAGGGATTGATCGATCTTTATTTATAAGCATCTTTTTTTAAGATGTGCCATCTGATGGAGCATTGATGGTTTTAGTCATTATTACAGCATCTTAAAACCGGCCTATTGGTCTATAAAAATAGCCCATTGGTCGGTTTTCTTTTATGGTGGCTTTAGCCGGTTGTAGATTTGTGCTAATAAAAGCACAAAACAATGACCAAACAGTTTCGAATAGCATTGTGGATGATGGCAGCGATGATGGTGCTGCCGCCACTGGCTCGTGCGCAAACCTCAGCCTGGACGCTCGATGCATGCATTGAGCAGGCCATCAAGGCCAATGTGTCGGTGCAGAAGGCACGTTTGTCGGTGAGCCGGAGCGAGGAGTACGCCTCTCAGGCGCAGGCCTCGCGGATGCCGTCGGTGAGCGCGTCGGCATCGCAGAATTTCACCTGGAGCAAACAAATGGATGCCGCCACCGGCGAGTATGGCGCTTATGAAGGAAGCCGCAGCGGTAGCTATGGCGTGAATGGCAACGTGACCCTCTTTAATGGTTTTAAAGTGTCCCAGTCGATACGACAATCGCAACTGACACTCGAGAGCAGCCTGCTTGATGCCAAGGCGCTTGAAGAATCGGTGGAGCTGAGCGTGCTGAGCGCTTACGTGCAGGTTCTTTATGCCCGCGAGCAAGTCAACAATGCGGCCAATCAGGTGGCGGCCACCGAAAAGCAGTTGCAGTTGGTTGAAGAACGCATGACGCTCGGCGGCGTTTCGCGCAGCGATTATCTGCAAATCAAGTCATCGCTGGCGGCCGAGAAACTATCGTTGGCCAATGCACAGGGCAACCTGGCCATGGCGCACCTCAATCTGCTTCAGTTGATGGAGCTGCCCGTGGACGATGGATTTGACATCGCCTCACCCTCGGTCGATTCGCTCATGGCGGGGATGGAGATTCCGGTGGCGCAAAGCATTTACGAACAGGCGTTGCAGCAGAAACCTCAAATTAAAAGCGCTGCCCTACAAACCGAGAGCGCCAAACTGGACATTCGCATGGCACAGGCCGACCGGCTGCCGTCGCTGTCGCTCAATGCGGGGATCAACAGCGGGTACTCGTATCCCACCAACGGATTCAGTTACGCCGATCAGATACAGAACCGGCTTACCCCCTCGGTGGGGCTGACGCTTTCCATTCCCATCTACCAAAAACGACAAATCAAAACGAGCATCAACATTGCCAAAATAGGGCTGTCGGATGCCGAGTTGACCGAGATCAACACCCGCAACACCCTTCGCAAACAAATTGAGCAGGCCTGTCAGGATGTGGTCACAGCCCGCGAGAAGTACCTGGCCGGCATGGATGCCTATGACTCGGGTGCCGAATCGCATCAGGTGGCCGCCGAAAAGGTGCAGCAGGGGTTGATGAATTCGGTTGATTACCTGTTTGAAAAGAACTCCTTGATACAGGCCGAGAGCAATCTGCTGCAGGCGAAATACAATTTGTTGTTCGCCACCAAAATACTCGATTATTACAAAGGCATTCCACTCACATTATAACATTGATGTCATGATGAAGAAAAAATATATCATCGCCATTGCCGCCGTTGTGACGGTTGGCGCGGGGTTGCTGCTGTTCAAAGCATGCAGTGCCAAGAACTTGCCCGTGAAGGTCGAAACCGAGACCATTCACAAAGGGAACATCCGCAACTCGGTGACCGCCACCGGAACCCTCGAAGCCATCCTCACGGTGGAGGTGGGTACTCAGGTGTCGGGCGTGATTGAGAAGATTTATGTCGATTTCAACAGCGAGGTGAAAAAGGGGCAGTTGCTGGCGCAGCTCGATGAGACGCCGCTGTTGGCGTCGCTCGAGCAGAGCAAGGCCACCGTCGATCAGGCCGAGGCTGAGGTGAAGTACCAGAAGGCCAATTACGAACGCATCAAGGCGCTGCTGGCCAAAGAGCTCATTGCCCAGTCGGACTACGACCTGGCCGAGTACAACTACCGCAAGTCGGAGGCCACGCTCATCAGTGCCCGATCGAACTACGAGAAGAGTCGCATCAACCTGGCCTATGCCCGCATCTACTCGCCCATCGACGGGGTGGTGCTTGAGCGGGCTGTGGACGAGGGTCAGACTGTGGCTGCCAGCTTTAGCACGCCCACACTCTTTGCCATCGCCAACGACCTGACACAGATGCGCGTGGAGGCCAACGTGGACGAGGCCGACATCGGTCAGGTGAAGATGGGACAACGCGTGGAGTTCACCGTGGATGCCTTTCCCGAGCAAAAATTTGAAGGCAGCGTGACCGAAATCCGCATTCAGCCCGTGGAGACCTCCAATGTGGTGACCTATACCGTCATCATCAATGCGCCCAACCCCGACAAGAAGTTGTTGCCCGGCATGACGGCCAGCACCACCATTTATGTAAAGGAAGTGAACGACGTGTTGGTGTTGCCCGGCAAAGCCACCCGTTTTGTCCCTGAACAGACGGTGATGGAAGCCTACATTCGCAGCGTGGCCAAGCCCGATGAACGCCCTGAGGCCATGACCGAAGGCGCTTCTGAGCCCCAAGGGGTTCCCAATGACGGCAACGAACAGCCTCATGTGTGGGTGAAAAAGGGCGACCGCATCCAGCCCGTCCCAGTGACGTTGGGCGATACCGACGGCATCAATTATGAAGTGACGGCCGGGCTGGCCGAAGGTGACGAAGTGGTGGTGTCGATGACCCAGGAAAAAGAAACGCAAACCGCGGGACAAAAGACCGGAAGCCCCTTTATGCCCCAGCGTCCTCCCCGACGATAGCATAGGAAGCCCCGCCCGACAGATTGTTTTCATTGGTTGTTTTCATCGGGTGGGGCGACCTTATTATGGACGTAGATATTAGACTAACGCTGAGGCGCAACGGCGCAGTGTTTATTTTTTTAACGATACTGCAATATCGCTTTTGTGAGGTTGGTTTCTTGATTAAAACGACTCAACGTCTCTCTGGGCATAACCAAGCGATATTGTAAGTTGTGATCATTTAGCGGATTTAATATTGCTTAATGAGGGACTACTATAGAACTCTGAGTTATCTGCATCGTTATTTAAACGCATGGCGTAACAAAATAACTCAGCGCCTTTGTGCCTCAGCGTTTATCTTTTACATTTCATCATCATTCATCAACAATTATGGACAAAACCATCATACAAGTGGCCGGCCTGCGCAAGGAGTTTCACGTGGGGGATGTGACGGTGCATGCCCTCAAGGGCATCGACCTCACCATTACCCAGGGCGAGTTTGTGGCCATCATGGGCACCAGCGGCTCGGGCAAATCGACCATGCTCAACATTCTGGGGTGTTTGGACAAGCCCACGGGGGGCGATTATTTTTTGGATGGCATCAATGTAGCGGGTCTCGACAAGAACCAGCTGGCCGAAGTTCGCAACCTCAAGCTGGGGTTTGTGTTTCAGGCATACAACCTGTTGCCGCGCACCTCGGCGCTCGAGAACGTGGAGCTGCCCCTGTTTTACAATCCGCGGGTGAAGACGCGCGAACGACGCGACCGCGCCAGGGCCGCCCTCGAAGCGGTGGGATTGGCCGGGCGCATGCATCACACGCCGGCGCAGTTGAGTGGCGGTCAGCAGCAACGCGTGGCCATTGCCCGTTCGCTGGTGAACGACCCCGTGGTGATACTCGCCGATGAGGCCACCGGGAACCTCGACACCCGCACCTCGTACGAGATTATGGAGCTGTTTCAGCGACTCAACGACCAGGGTAAGACCATCGTGTTTGTGACCCACGAGCCCGACATTGCCCGGCTCACCAAGCGCAGCATCGTGTTTCGCGACGGTCATGTGATCAAGCAACAGGCCGTGACCGACCGCCTTTATGCTTCGGAACTCATTGCCGCCTTGCCGGTGGAAAATGATTGAGTAAAGAAGATATTTCGCAGACTTGAATGCGTGAAAGCAAGGTTGTTTGGATGCCAGACAGGAAGATGATGAGACTTCAGACAGATAGATAAGACTGAAGAGACCAGGTCTAAAGATCTTTATTCATCTCATCATCTATCGTCTTCTTGTCTTAACTCAACGATATCGAATGAGTAGCCTGATCGCGTGATCGGGTGGAAGTGTTGTCAAGTGAAAATCACGAAGGAATTCTTCTGATTCCCCCTGTGGGGGATAGGAGGGGCAAAATATAAAACGTATGAACTATACCAATTTATTAAAGATATCGGGGGGGGCACTGCTTCGCAACAAGATGCGGGCGTTCCTCACCATGTTGGGCATCATCATCGGGGTGGCTTCGGTGATTGCCATGCTGGGCATTGGGCAGGGTTCCAAGCAAAGCATCCGTGAGCAGATGTCGGGCATGGGCACCAATCTGGTGTTTGTGATGCCCGGGTCGCAGCAACGGGGCGGCGTGCAAATGGGGCCTTCGAACATGCAAAGTCTCACGATGGACGACGTGACGGCCATCGCCAAGGAGTGTCCCCATGTGGCGGCCGTGTCGCCCGAGGTGCGCTCGAGCGGCCAGGTGGTGGCAGGCAACAAAAACTGGCCATCGACCATATATGGCGGCAACGTGGCTTACATGGGTATTAAAAAAATTGAGGTGGCCGACGGTCGTCTCTTCACCGACAAGGAGGTGCACGCCATGGCCAAGGTGTGCCTGGTGGGGCAAACGGTGGTCGACAACCTGTTTGGCGAGGGGGCCGATCCCATAGGGCAGACCATCCGTTTCAAAAAAATTCCCATGCTCATCATTGGCGTGCTGGCCGAAAAGGGCGAGAACTCCTTTGGGCAGGATCAGGACGATATGATCATCGCCCCCTACACCACCGTGCAGCGGCGCATTCTGGCCATCGACCACATACAGGGCATTTACACCTCGGCCACCAGCGAGGAGGAGAGCGAGCTGGCCATTGCCGAAATCTCAACCGTGCTGCGCCGTCAGCATAAAATCAGCAACCCGGCCGACGACGACTTTCGGGTAATGGCACAGGCCGAACTGGTGAAGATGTTTACCTCCATCAGCGACGTGCTCACCATGTTGCTGGGCGCCATTGCCGGCATCTCGCTGTTGGTGGGCGGCATCGGTATCATGAACATCATGTTTGTGTCGGTGACCGAGCGCACACGCGAGATTGGCCTGCGCATGGCCATTGGCGGAAAGAGCATTCACATCATGGCACAATTCCTCATTGAGTCGATGATGTTGAGCGTGTCGGGCGGCATTGTGGGCATTTTGCTGGGATACCTGATCAGTTACGTGGTGTCGGGCATGATGGGCTGGCCGGTGGTGATTACTTCGCAAAGCGTGGTGCTTTCATTTTTGGTGTGCTCGGCCATCGGCATCTTTTTCGGATGGTATCCGGCACGCAAGGCCTCGGCGCTCAACCCCATTGATGCGCTGCGATATGAGTAAGCGTTTTTGTTTTTTCAGGTGATGATGTAAGTTTGTGCAACCTTAAACCAGTGTTCAATAAAAGCAGATCACTCAGCGTTGATACATTTTTCATTAAGAACTGACACTGAGATGCAGTGAGAATGAGAAACCTCAGTGTAACTTAGCGCCTTTCTTGGCATAGCCAAGCGACTGTGTCTTACTCTAATATTTCAACAACATGCCCTCAACCAATCGCAACAAACTGCATGTCGTATTGCTGCACGCGCTGGCGTGGTTCATTGTGGTGATGATTCCCATGCTCATCCGGCTGGTGTATGGCGACAGCGACACGCATTCGCTCAACCAGATGTATGCCAACATGGCGGCCTATGGTGCCATGTTTTACATCAACTACCTGGTGCTGACGCCCCGCTTGTTTTTGCAGGGGCACCGCGGATGGTATTACGTGGCGTCGGTGGCGCTCATTGCGGTGTGGTATTTCGTGATCAACTACATCAACGAGGTGCTGATGCACGACCCCGAGCGGGCCCGCCTGTTTGCCGAGATGGTGAAGAAGCTGGGCGACATGAAGTATGTGCCCAAGCCGCCTTTTCGCGGGTTTGGATTCTTTTTTTACTGCCTGATATCGCTGCTCATCACCGGTTTTGCCATGGGGTTGG
Source organism: Breznakibacter xylanolyticus (assembly GCF_003254275.1). Classification (GTDB taxonomy): domain Bacteria; phylum Bacteroidota; class Bacteroidia; order Bacteroidales; family Marinilabiliaceae; genus Breznakibacter; species Breznakibacter xylanolyticus. Next base: position 120,309 of record NZ_QKZK01000012.1, read on the forward strand.
GGTCGCTCAACCGGCTCATGCAAAACGAACGTCGCCAAAAGGATTTGGAGCAGGAACGGCTCAATTCCGAGCTAGCCTTCCTCAAAAGTCAGGTGAGCCCGCATTTTTTCTTCAACACGCTCAACAACATCTATTCGCTGGTGGACATCGACACCGCTCAGGCCAAGGATGCGGTGATGCAGCTCTCCAAGCTGATGCGCTACCTGCTTTACGAGAGCGAGCATCCCACGGTGCGCCTGTCGGGCGAGCTCGATTTTTTGGAGCATTACATTGCCCTGATGCGGTTGCGGCTGTCGCCCAAGGTCGATTTGCAGGTGGACTTCCCCCGCGAGTTTCCCGACCGGCTCATCCCCCCACTGCTGTTGGTGCCTTTTATTGAGAATGCGTTTAAGCATGGGGTGAGTCATCGCGAGCCGTCGTACATCCATCTGCGCCTGAGTGTGAGCGACCGCGTCATTGAGTTTGAGTGCCGCAACAGCAATTTTGCCGTGCCCGACGAACGTCCCACCGGGGGCATTGGCCTGCGCAACGTTCAAAAGCGCCTCGACCTCATTTACCCGTCGGGTTACCGGCTGGACATTCATCCCACCGAGCGCGAATATGCCGTGAAGCTGGTGCTGGAAGGATGACGTGAAAGTTGAGGGTTTTGAAGTGTAAGCGTGTAAGGTTTTTCGGGGGCAATCATTCCATCTAAAAACGGCAAGCGCCGCTCTCGACGTGATGTCGGGAGCGGCGCTTGTGTGTGGTGATTGATGGTTTAGTTTTCGGAAGGCTTATTGAGCCTGCGGTCGGTCAGTTGGTTAAAGCGGTCGGTGAGCCCGTTGATGTCGCCAATGATGGCCGTTACCGAGGCGTCGTTGCTTAGCGTGGCATGTGCCGTCAGGTGAGCGAAGAGGGTGCGCAGGGCGTCGTGCAGTTTTTGACGAAGCTCGTTGGTGGTCTTGCGCTGGGCATCGGTTTGGCTCCCCACGCGCGCGCTAAAGGTTTGGCGGAACTGATCGTTGACGGTCTTGAGCTGAATGATCCACGTGTCGAGACCCAGGTCGCGAATGGCCTCGGCCATTTTTGGGGTTCCCATCAGGTCGTTGGTGAGGCTGGCCAGCGTGGTGGTTTCGGCTTCGTAGGGCAGGCGGGCAATTTGCGACCCATACTTGTCGATGGTGCTCAATATCAGCTCGGCCTTGGCAGCTGTGGCCGGGTCGAAGTGGTAAGTGTATCCCTCGGCAATGGTTCGCGTGCCCATAATGAGGCGGTCGCGCACGTTGTCTAATCCCGACATGTTTTTGCTGTAGGGGTCGCTTAGTTCCAGTTTGAAGTTGGCGTTGAGCGCTTCGGCTGCTTCCTGCACGGCATTGACCTGTGGTTCGGTGGGCGACATGGGCGGCTGGCGCTCACGGCATCGGTTTACAATAGCATAGGAATACTCCAGGGCATCGGCCGTGAGATACTTTGAGAAACGGGGTGATGAAATCTTCATAAATTGAAGGAATTATTTGATGAATTAATGGATTAAGAAACACCCAACGGATGTTTTGGAGTGTTAAAATTATAAAAATATCCAAAACATCAACCCGTTTTGGGAAATCTTTTGTTTGAAAATTTGGTCGTTGAGGGGATTGAAAAAGTGACGATTTGGCGCTGCGTGGCGCAGCAGGCTATTTCCAAAAGGAAATACGTTGCTGCGCCACGCAGCAGTTTATTTCCATCGGGAAATGGGTTCCTGCGCCACGCAGCGAGTTATTTCCCAAAGGAAATGCCCTGCTGCGTGGCGCAGCGGGCTATTGTCAGAGAGAAATGGGTTGCTGCGTGACGCAGCGGCAAAAAAGCAGTGATCGCTCGGTCAAAACATCATATACGCCAGCGCAATGGCGGCCACCACGCCCCCCAGGTCGGCCAGCAGCCCGCACACCACCGAGTGACGGGTTTTTTTGATGCCCACAGAGCCAAAGTAGACGGCCAGGATGTAAAAGGTGGTGTCGGTGGCTCCCTGAAAGGTGGCCGAGAGGCGTCCCACAAACGAGTCGGCGCCGTAGGTGTTCATGGCATCCACCATCAGGCCACGGGCGCCGCCGCCGCTCAGGGGTTTCATCAGCGCCGTGGGCAGGGCGGGAATAAACTGGGTGTCGAAACCCAGGGCGGCCACCAGCGTTTGGATGCCGCCGATAAGGGTGTCCATGGCGCCCGAGGCGCGAAACACGCCAATGCCCACCAGCATGGCCACCAAGAAGGGGATGATGTGAATGGCAATGCCAAAGCCTTCTTTGGCGCCTTCGATAAAGGTGTCGTAGATGTTGATTTTTTTGCGCATGGCCATCGCCATAAAACCAATGATGAGGGTGAAAAGCAGGATGTTGGCGCCCATAAGCGACACGGTGCTCAGCAGTTCACGGGGCAGCGACATCATCCACCACACCAGCGCTCCCATCAAGGCGCACAAGCCGCCAATGTATGCCATCACCACGCGGTTAAACAGGTTGATGCGCTGATAGGCCGCCACGGCCACCAGTCCCACCAGGGTACTCACAAAGGTGGCCAGCAGGATGGGGATGAACACGTCGGCAGGATTGGCGGCGCCCATGTTGAACCGGTACACCATCACGCTCACGGGCACCAGAGTGAGACCCGAGGTGTTGAGCACCAAAAACATGATCATGGGGTTGCTGGCCGATTCCTTGTCGGGGTTCGCCTCCTGCATCTCCTTCATGGCCTTGAGTCCCATGGGAGTGGCGGCGTTGTCGAGACCCAGCATGTTGGCCGCCAGGTTCATCATGATGCTGCCATAGGCGGGGTGGTTTTTGGGCAGCTGCGGAAAGAGGCGCACAAACAGGGGGCTGAGGGCGCGCGACAGCAGTTGCACCATGCCGCCTTTTTCGCCAATCTTCATGATGCCCAGCCACAGGGTGAGCACGCCGGTGAGCCCCAGCGAAATTTCGAAGCCGGTCTTGGCCGATTCAAAGGTCGATCCCATGATGAGGTTGAACACCTGTGTGTCGCCCAAAAAGATGAGTTTGCCCAGCGCCACCACAAAGGCGATGAGGAAGAAGCCAATCCAGATGTAGTTGAGAGCCATGTGGGGGAGGGTTTATCAGATTTAGAAGTCTTAAGCATCAACGCTGAGGTGCCAAGGCGGGGAGTTTTAGTCTCTATCTCTGTGACTCCGTGCCTCTGTGTTTAATGAGAGATGCCAATGACTCGCAAAGGGGGATTAATTTTTGGGCACCCACACCTTGAGGTTGTCAATTTTAAACTCCGAGCCGTAGGTGGCAACGCCAATGCGGCCTGTCGTGGGGGTGTCGCGGGTGGTCTCGAGTATCAGGGTGTCGTCAATCCACAGTTGCAGACTTCCGATGGCTGTGTCGCGAATGGCGGTGACGCGGTGCCACTTTTCGTAACTCCAAATCATGGGAGGAGCCGTGGTGGTGCCCAGTTTTTGGGTTTGTCCGTCGGTGCGGGTAAAGATGTTGTGGCTGAAACGCCCCTGTTCGCTGGCCGCCTGGGCATAGGCGTAGGTGCTGTCGTTGGTCAGGGCATACACCACGCACACGTCGCGCAGCGAGAAGTCGCGCCCGCGCTGAAAAAAGTCGAAGGTCATCACAAACGCCCCAATGGCCTCGTGGGGCAGCAACATAAATTCGCAGGGGTGCATCTGCTCACCGGCCGGACGTTTGGCGCCCAGGTATTTGAGGTCTTTGCCCGACTTGCCGTTGTCGGTCACCACCCATTGGTCGGGCGTGGAGAAACGGTAAAGCTGCCGCGACTGGTCGTTGAAGGCATCCTCGAAGAGCAGTTGATGGGTTTTTTTGATGTTTTTTAAATCCTGCGCCCACAGGGGGGCAAGCAGGTGGGTGAGGGCGATGAGAATGAGAAGATGGATGAAGCGATTCATGGACGTCGTGTTATAGGCCTTAAAAATAAGGATAATTTTTAAGGGATGTCTTTAAGGTGGGTGGATTTCGGAGATGTCTCGTTGAGTCAGGTCAAATACTGTTTTGTTTCAACTGTATGTTTCATCTGCCGAAAAAATAGTTTTTCAGGGGTCATATGGAACTCACTAATCGTTATTCTTCTGTGTCGGTATGGCTTGTTCATGGCTCGTTTCATGTTTCGTTGGTTGATGGCAATATGGCTGATTTCATTGAAATTGGAGAATGGCTTATTCGAATGAATTGTTCCATCCCGGTATTCAATTTTATTAGTTCGTTTTTTCGAATGTCTATGAGTCTTGATGAGCAATCAGGAAAAAGTGTCATTGGTTTTTATGAATTGAACAAGATTCGGTCATTAAATTCTGATAATAAAAGAGTATAATTGTGCCAACGGGTGTTAGGGGGTATACTAAATGCTCGATGTGTACCGTTCTATCGTGTGTGTTTCTTTATGGGACGATTTGTTGCAGAATTTTAATGCGGATGTCCTACCTGAATCTTTATGGTTCCTTTAGTAGGGAAAAAAAAGTGAACGTGAAATTGTGATTTTTTTTGATGTTTATTTTGAATGAGATGATATGAAGAATTGGATGAAAAAAATATTCAAGTACTATTTTTTAATATTTAAAGTCAGAGAGCGATTATCACCTTCTGTTCAAATCGGACAGCGGCAGCTTTACTTGCATTATCGTGAACTCTTAAAGCGAAACGAATTACCGTGTATTTCTGAAACCGGATTTAGGGTGTTTTCGCAATTTGAAGAAGATGGGTTGTTGTTGTATATTTTTTCCATCATAGGGATGGAAAAAAAAGTGTTCATCGAGATCGGGGCGGATGACGGGATTAACAGTAATTGCGCTAATCTGTATTTTCATTTTGGATGGCACGGATTGTTTGTCGATGGAAACCCGGAAAGCGTTCGTCGAGGAGTTCGGTTTTATAAGAAATATCCTCATCCCTGGTTGTATCAACCTTCCTTTGTGTGTTCCAAAGTCACTCGTGAAAATATTAATGAGATAATCGAGAAAAACGGCATCAAAGGAGAGGTGGGATTGTTGTCAATTGATATTGATGGGAATGATTATTGGATTTGGGATTCGATTGAAGTGGTGTCGCCTCAGGTTGTTATTATCGAAACTCATAATGAGTTTGGGTTGGAGAATATTGTAGTTCCCTATGATCCTAATTATTCGTATCCAGGGAAACACCCTATTTATCACGGAGCATCTCCTGTGGCAATGAATAAACTTGCCAATAAAAAGGGATACCGATTAGTTGGGGCTAATGAGTTGGGTTTTAATTTCATTTTCGTGAGAAATGATTTGGTGCCGCATGAATTACCAGAGGTTGCTGTTGAATCTTTATTGAATCATCCTTCGGCGAAAGCTGCATATGCAAAATTTGAAGATATTAAGGATTGGGAATATCTAGAGGGATGATAGTTGGGGGGATGGAGAAATGGCGACAATTCCGGCGTTATTGAATTAATGCTGCAATTGATTAATTGCTGAAAAAATCGGTGTAATCACCGTCGTTGCCGCAATTTCACCTTGTAACGCATCCTTTGGTATCACTATGTGAACAATTTCCTCTAATATATTTTTGGTGCGTTTTTTTTGCAACCACGAGTTTTCGGCCGTTGGTTTATTATTCCAGATCTTCGAGGTGCAGATGCGCGTTGTCGTCAAAGCGGTGACGCAGTGAGGTGAGGTGCTCAATCTCTTCGGGTGAAAGAGCTAGCATGCGTGCGATCTCGGTGGGCGACATGCTGTTTTCCATCAGTTTGAGAGCCGAGAGGTAGACGCCTTTGCGGAGACCTTTTTGCATTCCAATCTGTTCTCCTTTTTGTATTCCAATCTGTTCTCCTTTTTGCATTCCGATTTGCTCGCCTTTTTGCAATCCAATCTGTTCTCCTTTTTGCATCCCGACTTGTTCTCCTCTTTGCATTCCAATCTATTCCCCTTTCACAAATCCGGTATGCTCCCCTTCCACCCGGCCTCGTTCTTCAGCATCGAGGAACAAGGATCGTTCCGACCGGATGGAGTCCCAGTATTGGTCGTAATGCTCGAGCTGTGCTTTGGAGTAGGAGCCTGATTCCAATATGTGGACGGCCTCTTTGATGTGGGCTTCTTCGAGCAGTTCGGGGGGGATGTTGTTGGCGCCGTCCTCTATTTCGGTGAGAAACTTCAGCCACAACACCTGCAAACGTTTCTCCTGCAGGTTGGCCGCTTTAAACTTGGGCAGTTCAATGAAAATGAACTGCAACCCTTCAATTTGCCGCTCGGGCTGACTGATGTTTACAATTTTGTAGTGATGGTAATAGTCGGTCAGTTTAGGCTCAAAGTTTTCGTTCACCAGACTCAGCGCATACACGGGTTGCAACAACTTATATTCGCGGGCATTGTCCAGCTGTTTGACGTAGGCCTTGGAGGCGTTGAATACCACTCGGTTTTTAAAGCTCTCGGTCCAATGCATCTGCATCTCCACAATAAACTGACGACCTTTTTGGTCGCGGCAGCGCACGTCTACAATGGTGCGTTTGAGCACCGGAATTTCGGGCACCAACTCGGGGGAGAGGTATTCAAGCTCCTCAATCAGGGCATCGGGTTCAAGCGGCAGTACGCTGTTGAGGAAACTTTTGCACAGGTGCGGATGCTCTCCGAATATCCGTTTAAAGGTGAGGTCGTTTTTGGGATCGAGATAATGCATGGTGTGTGGTTTGAGGCAAAGATAATTAATTGAT
>NZ_QKZK01000013.1:0-259 GCF_003254275.1 Breznakibacter xylanolyticus
AGGTTGGCATCGGTGACTTCCACCCACACCAGCGTGTTGCCGCCCATGGGAGGTGCGGTGGTGATGGCGTTGGTACGCTCATTGGCATCAGTGCTCCATAGGTAGTGGTCAAAGCCGGGCGTGGCGGTGATGGCGACGGGGTTTTCGGGGCAGGTGAAATACTCATCCGGCTGAATGTTCGCTCCCACAATGGGTGAGTAGATGCTCAAATCGACCACCGGCTGAGGGAACCAGCTCACGGTGGCGCTTTGTGTATTGA
>NZ_QKZK01000013.1:886-88971 GCF_003254275.1 Breznakibacter xylanolyticus
GGCTGAATGTCTGCTCCCACAATGGGTGAGTAGATGCTTAAATCGACTACCGGCTGGGGAAACCACGAAATGGTAGCTGTGTCTGAATTGATACATCCGTTGATGTCGGTGATGGATACCCATGCTTCGCCTTCTTCGGTGGCTGTGTATTGTTGGTTTGTTGTCCCATCATGCCATAAATAGTTAGCCATTCCTGCCGGAGCGATGATGTTGGTTGGTGTGTTGGCGCAAATGGTGCTGTTTGATAAGTTAATGTCGGGTAATGGGTTGACGGTAATGGTTTTTGTTTGGATTGTCCCGCAATTTTCGGTGTTCCATACGGTTAGTCGGATGTCGTAAGTGCCTGTGTTTGTTGGAATGAAGTAGTTGTTGGTTTGGGTGGGATCAATGGGTTGTCCTACAATTTCCCATTGAGTTTTGGCGTTGTTGGTGGTGTTAAATATGGTGTCGCCCAGGCAGATGGATGATGGCGCGTTGCTCAGGTCGATCATCGGGCTTTCATACGTGATTAATGTGACCGTGTCAGTGATGATGCAATTGTTCTGGTCATTTGCTTGCACCCATACGATCTGTGTTTGATTGGAGGGCACCAAAACCGAAATAGTACTGGTGTTGGTTTCTCCGGTACTCCATAGGTAATTGTTGTATGTATCCTGGGCGTTGAGGATGATGGGGTTTTCAGGACAGAAATAGATGCTGTCAGGATTGGCTGTACCAAATATGCCGGTGTCGTAAGTGATGTCAATGATTGATTGTGGATGCCATGAATAGATAATGGTGTCCATGGCTGAGCATCCTTTGTCGTCCGTGATTTTCAGCCAGTAAGTATCGGGTTGTGTGGCGTTGTAGCTGGATGTGGTACTTCCATCTTGCCACAAAAATGAAACGGCATTGGCCGGTCCCTGTATGACCTGTGATGTGTTAGGACATCCTATGATGTCAGGGATGTCGAATTCAGGCAATGGGCTGACGGTGATGTTGATGTCGATGGTGGTGTTGCAGCTGTCGGGACTCCAAGCGGTTAGCTTGTAGATGCCACCTTGTTGGGGGATCAGATAGTTGGCGTCCGATTGAATAACCTGTCCGTCAAGCTCCCATCGGTAATGAGCCATGGGGGTGGTGTTGAAAATGGTGTCGCCCATGCATACATTGATGGCCGTGCCGGGAATCAATGGTTCTGAGCCGATGGTCAGGTTGACCTCGGCGCCCGGATAACCAATGATATCGACAGTGTCGCGGTTGGTGCAGCCCAGATCATCGGTAACCTCGAGCCATATTTGTGACTGCGAGTCGGCAATGCCGCTTAAATCAAGTGAGGTGCCTGTGGCGCCGGTGCTCCATTGGTAATCGGCATGTGTGGTGGGTGCCTGTAGGGTGTACAATTCACCCGGGCAGAGGTTGATGCTCTCGGGAAAGTTGATTTCAGGCAGTATAAATTCCACATCAATAGAGTCGGTCGCAGAACAGCCATTGGGTGTTAATGAGGTCAGATAGAAACGATCAGTGCGGTTGATGTCGATGTAGGGCTGTGTGGAGAGGATTTCATCACCTGTTGATTGCGATCGCCAGATGTAGGAGAGTTGTGGGCTCTTGGTCTCCAAGTGAATCATGTTGCCATTGCATTCCAGGGTGGGGCCAACAATTTTGACATTGCTGTACGACGAAAAATACCCAAAGTTGAGTCCGGTGTGTTGCTTGTCGTGCGACCATTCCGTGAGGTTGACCACGCTCATGTGAAACAGTCCGGTGCTGTTGGTCATGGTGTAGACCTGATATTGCGACAGGATGGCCGACATGTCGATGCTGGCCACGTACCATTTCTCTAACGGAACGGTGATGCCGGTCGGCACTTCACGCCATGTGATGCCTGTTGTAAAGTTGATGGTGGCGCCGTTTTTGTCTTATAGGGTGAAGTTGTCTCGGTCTTTGCCTTTCACCATCAGTTGCAGGTTAAAGGTGCTCGAGAAATTGCGGGTGAAGCTGATGGTTCGGGAGCCGGTACAGGCAATGTGTGGCAGTATGGCACTCCCGAAATCATTCCTGTTTTGTTGTTGGAGACCCGATATTTGGTAGACGTAAATAGGCTTGTTTGTTTTGATGTAAATGTCACCTGTTTGGTTGGTAACCGGGAACGAGAATTGCTGGTTGGTGCCCAGCAATCCTTTGTATTGTCCGAAAATCTCAAATTCCGTGTCGTCTTCGGTGGTGACAATAAAGATGCGGTCGAAATCGGGGGGCGATGTTCCGGTGCGTATGGCAATATATTCGGTTCCCAGTGTGGTGACCGGGATAAGTTGGTCGCCAATGAGGTCGCGTGGCTGCACTTTGGCTGCACCTCCCGATTGTTTGATGGAGTCGTCTGAGATGGTCACTGCAATGTCCTTGTCTGCATTGATTTCGATGCCGGCCAGGTTGATGGCATCGTCCTGACTGGTCGATTGCACGCTGTAAGTCTCACCTTTGTTGAGGGTGAGTGTGATGGTGGAGCCTGCCGCATGTCCTGCCAGGCTTTTGTTGGCAGGGACGGTGATAGTGACGGTGGTGTTGTCTTCAGTGGCCACAATATTGACCTGCTCGTAGGGTTTGGGGTTGCCCACGGTGTCATCGTTGTTGAATTCGTCCTGTGATGGCACAATGAATCGGGTTCCCAACGCATTGTCTCCTTTAAGAATAAAGGCTTCAGGGTTGCCGGGGTTTAGGGCTTCGTAATAGGTGGTGATGGGTGATGTAGCGGTGATCAGAAGCCCTTTGTTATTAATTGTGTTGATTGGTTTGTTTTCAACTTTTGCTGTGTTGAATAAAGCTGAATAGGCCGGGTCGTCTGAGCGGACAGTTAATTGGGTGTTGGCGGGAATGTTGACTGTGAATGGTGTGAATCCTGCTTGTGCCGGCATGCTGATGGTGACGGTGGCAGGTTCATCGAAGGCTGTAAAACGCAATGCGATGGGTTCATCACCCACCGATGATGAAATGTCGGGTGCCACAAACCAAAATTCGGTGTCGGTTTGCGATTGTGCCACATGTTGGTTTAACCCGGTGAGGAGGGCGATAATGCAAATGGCTTTGTATAGAAGGCGAGTCCAACGGGAGAGTGGATGACTGGCTGACATGGTGCAGTTGGTTTTTCAGTTGGAGGGCAAGGTTCGGATGGCAGATTGCTCGTGAGGTTAAATATCTTTAACGGTAGCTTTTGGGTGAGGTTTCACTTTCGATTTCCTGCATTATCTTATGAATGTATTTATGTTAATATGTGTTTAGTGCAAAACGTTGGTTGTCTGTTGGTGTAAGAAAAATGACGTTTCGTCAAAAAAAATAAAGTGGGCTCTTTTTTATATTGAGGCGCAGATGGGTTTCGTTTTTCTTTGTAAAATTTACAGAATAATGGTTGAAAGGTTAAGTGGATTATTCTGTTGATGTGATCTAATTTGAAATGCCTGCAATTGAGAATTTCTTCTTTCTATTGGCAATGATTGCTATTTCCATCCTGGCTGAAGATGAGGGGTGGCTTGGTTGTGTGTTCTCTGTCGTTTGATGGTATGCGGCGGTGTGGAATGATTATCTTTGCGCCCGGAAATAAAGTCGGTATGTTAATGTTGTTTCGTTTTTTGTGTGTCGGGTGGTTCTTGTTGATGACAAGTGCCGGAGCTGATGTGCATCAGCGGGAGATCATGGCCACATCCGAGACGCAGTCCATTGAAACACCTTCCGGGTGGTTGGCATTGTCGGGTGAACCCGGTACATCGGTGCGTCTTGTGGTGCCTTCTGCATCGGTTGTTCCCCTGTTTTGGGTTTTTTGCGCCATGCTTCAATATGATGGGTGGCGCATCGGCGTAACTTTTAAGGACGCTATGTTTCCCCGTTTGTCATGGGTGTTGATGCAAGCCCATTTCAGATTGTTGTTTCCTTTTCATTCTTTTTGGTGATGATGATTGTTTCGTCAAACGACCTGGGTTGTTTGCTTTTCGGATGGTGCGCTTGGTGTCATCCGTGTTTTTACGCGTAATTCATTTATCTAAAAAAGATTGAAACAATGACATTGATTAATATTCTCGTGGTGGTTCTGTTAATTGGGCTGCCAATCTATTTTATGCTTCGAAGTGCAAAAGGTGGTCAGCGCAAAATGGTGCAACAACTGACCGATAGTGCCATAGTCAAAGGGTTTATGGCATCTGAGGTGCTTGTGTTTTCAACCCGTTTGGCGGTGGCGGTTGATGCCCTTCGGCACACCCTGCTGGTGGGCAACTGGCGCGAGGGGGCGATGACCATGGAGGCTATCGCGCTTGAGGCGTTCGAACAGATTAAAGTGGTTGAAAAGAAAATGTCGCAATCCGATTCGTCTGTTGGTGAATTGGAGCTGGTGCTTTTATCTCGTGGTCGTGAGTGGCGTCTGCAACTTTTTCATGCCTACACCGATGGGTTAAATTCCGGAGCCGAAGCTGTTGGCAAGGCACAAACCCTCAAGGCGCAGTTGTTGCCTTGTATTAAGGCTGATCACACGGCTTGATGATGGTGGGATTGAGTAAGCCATGGTTGTCGTTTCCCTTGGGACGCGAGAGCCATGGCTCTTTTTTTGTACTTTTGCGGTGCGGTCATTTCATTTGCTGGCCGGTGAAAATATATGGTTAATCAGGCATCGTTATTTGAACAGGAAGGTTATTTGCATCGTTTTAAAGCAGATGTGAATGAGATTGCGCTACCTGATCGTTTCAACTATCCCTTTCATTATGTGCCTCATTCGTTGGCGGTGATGGCTGCCGATGAAGTCCAGCAGCACCTTCTTTTACAATCCTCTTGGGTGCATGATTTTGGCATTCATCAGCGCGTTAATGGCTCCAATATTGGAAAGATGTTTGGCGTGTTGGTGGTGCGCGACCGGCATGGAGATTTGGGATATCTGGCCGCTTTTTCAGGCAAATTGGCTGGAACCAACCATTTGCCGGGTTTTGTGCCTCCTGTGGTCGACTTGCTCGACGAAACCGGATTTTATCGCCGGGGGGAGGCGTTGATTTCTGAGATAAACCATCAAATCAAATGTCTGGAATCCTCCTTCGACCTTGCGCGCTTGAAAGAGCAGCACCAACAATTGGTTTTACAGTTGGATGCCCAATTGGCTGATTACCGGCAGGCAATGAAACAAGCTAAGAAGTTACGCGACGCTCAACGCGAAGTGGCTCAGGGCAACTGTTCATCGGAATCTTTGGATGATCTCAAAGCCCGTTTGAAGAACGAAAGCTTGAAATGGCAATATGACCTTAAGGTGATGCTCAGACGGCGTGACGAGCAAGTCGATCAAAACCGTCAACTTCTCGATGCTTATCTTAATAAAATACAGGACTTAAAGGACGAACGAAAGACCCGCTCGGCTGCGCTTCAGCAGCAAATGTTCGACTGCTATGCTTTTCTCGATGCAAGGGGGCAGCGTCGCAATTTGCGCGATATCTTCAGTGCCACCGAATTGCAGGTGCCGCCGGCGGGTGCCGGTGACTGTGCTGCCCCTAAGTTATTGCAATATGCGTATTTACATGGATTACAGCCGGTGACCATGGCTGAATTCTGGTGGGGGCAATCTCCGGCTTCCGAAGTTCGGCGTCACGGCCATTTTTATCCTTCGTGCAACAGCAAGTGTAAACCCATTTTGGGGCACATGCTGCAAGGGTTGTCGGTCGATCCTAATCCGGTGCTGGCAACGGCACTTGTGGGTGTTGAACCGCAGATAATTTATGACGATGATGTGATGGCTGTGGTCAACAAACCGGCCGAATATCTGTCTGTTCCCGGCAAGACAGAGGCGCCATCGGTGTTCACATTTGTGCGTAATCGGTACCCTCAAGCCGATGGACCATTGATGGTGCATCGGCTCGATATGTCCACTTCAGGGCTCATCGTTATCGCTAAAAACATGCAGGCCTATCATCATTTGCAAAACCAGTTTCAGAACCATCTGATCCGAAAACGGTACGTGGCGCTGCTCGATGGCGTGGTGCCGGAAGAACGTGGCGTGGTGCAACTGCCCTTGCGGGTCGATTTGGATGATCGTCCGCGGCAGCTGGTTTGTTTTGAACATGGCAAACCATCGGTCACCCATTGGCGCGTTATCGGGCGCGGGGAGAAAACCACCCGGGTACATTTTTTTCCGCTAACCGGCCGCACCCATCAGTTGCGCATGCACGCGGCTCATTCCCTGGGGCTCAATTGTCCCATTGTGGGTGACGATTTGTATGGTCAGCCGGCCAATCGGCTTCATTTACACGCCGAAACACTCGAGTTGGTGCATCCGGTCAGCGGTAGTGCAATGAAGTTTTTTGCCCCGCCCGATTTTTAATGTCTATTCAAGTATGTGGTTGGCGTGAACGTGAGGCTCTCATGTGGCAAAGCCGTTGGCTGGCTTTCTGTTTTTGTCGCTTTTGATTCCTTGGCACATTGCACTATGACGAGCGAGAGTGACGTGGTCATGATAAAAATGATGGCGGTTGATCTGATTCGTCCCATGGCGATTGGTATTATGGTTGACATGAATTTAAGGACGAATGGCTCCGTTGTGCAAATGTTTTTTTAGGATGAATGGTAGCAACGTTGCAAAGGGCTTGAGTGAAGAAGTGCAAATGTGTCTGAGTAAGAAACATACTGACGAATCGACAACGTCGCTTTACCGAGCAACGAAAGTGGAAACGCAGGAGGGTTGCTAAGCATGAAAGAGCAAGAGTACAGGCGTGTCATTAAAAGGCTCCCTTGGGGGGATTTAGGGGGCTGCAATAAAAGTTTACCCTCCGGGATGGGCTCATAAAACTAAAAAAATGAAATTTACCCGCGAAGATTATAACCGAAGGATTATTGATGTCGATGGAAAAATTCCTGACGATGAACCCGTTTTTTTACTGCGAGCTCAGGATAAATTCGCCTCGTTGACCCTCAAGAAATATTGTGAATTCCTTGAACAGGAAGCTGAAATTACCCACAACACTGCCTTGATGGAAATGGCCAAAGAGTTGCGTGCGCATGCCCACGACATGCTCATGTGGAAATATTCGCATGTGCCCGACAAACCGGCTTCTAAATGAGTGGATGGTTTGCCGTCTGCTCTCGTGCTCCGGTTATGCCATCAACAGCCAGCTGATGTATCCCACATACAACGACAGGAAAACCAGCCCTTCCCATCGATCAATTTGTCGACCCTTGCCGGTAAATAGAAATGCGAACAGAAGGATGGATGCCACAATGTTTATCATCAGGTCGAGGTTCGCTGCTGGTGTGATCGATACCGGAAAAATGGTGGCCGATGCTCCCAAGATCAGGAATGTGTTGAAAATGCACGATCCCACTACGTTGCCAATGGCCAAATCCACATTCCCCTTTCGTGCAGCCACCACCGAGGCGGCCAGCTCGGGTAGTGAAGTTCCTATGGAAACGATGGTGATGGCGATGACCCGTTCCGACATTCCCGCCAGACGTGCCAGCTCAACGGCGGAGTACACAATGGCGCGTCCTCCGGCAATGAGCAATCCTAATCCCAGCGCCAAAAACATCAGCGCTTTGGCAATGGTATAATCTTTTGATGGCACTTCGTCTTCGTTGCCCCCTTTGACGGACAGTGAAATGTTGTAAGCCAGAAATATCATAAAAAACATCAGTAAAACAATGCCTTCGGAGCGTGATATGACCATTGTGGCACTTTGGTCGAGAAATACATCACTGGCCATCACCAGCATCACCACTGCCGCCAATAGTGCCAATGGAATCTCAATCCAGGTGGTTTGACGGTTCACCATCAATGGGTTGTATAAGGCTGCGATGCCCAGTATGGCAAGTATGTTAAAGATGTTGCTCCCGGTGACGTTGCCCATGACCATTTCAGGATTTTTGTTGACAGCCGCGAAGACGTTGACAATCAATTCGGGTGCCGATGTGCCAAAGGCCACAATCGTTAGTCCGATGACTATGTTGGGGATGTTCATGCGTCGAGCCAGCGACGAGGCGCTTTCAATCATCAGGTGGGCGCCATATATCAGAGCCGCAAATCCGGCAATGAGCAAAAGGGTGTAAAGCATTTTTTTTTGACGTTTTCGGCAAATATAAATCCTTCTATTGAGATGCAAGGTCTGCATTTTGTTTTTTTCTTTTTTTTGTGTTGGGTCGATGTTGCTTGGCGACTTTACTTTTGGAGCTATTAGGTTTTGTATGCTCTTTCTGTCTCCAGCACTTTTCCCATCTTTAGATTGACAGGCAAAAGTGCTTTCGCCTTCGCGCCGATTATTTCGTATTTTTGTGATGAAAATAATACCCCCTCGATTATGAACACTCCCGACTTCCCATTGGGGATTTACAAACGCATTGTTCTGACTCCCAATCTCGAGTTTTTTATGCCCGAGGAGGAGTCCGATCTCAACGTGCCGCTGCTGGGGGAGGTTAGAGCCGGATTTCCATCGCCGGCAGGCGATTATATGGAGCTTCGGTTAGATTTGAATCGTGAACTGGTTCGAAATCCCGATGCCACTTTTTATGCCCGTGTGCGGGGCAAATCTATGATACACGCCGGCCTCGATGAAGGTGATGTGCTGGTCATTGATCGTAGCCTCGAACCTGTCTCCGGTAAAATTGCCGTGTGTTATGTCGATGGTGAATTTACCGTCAAGCGCATCCGTATTGAAAAGGATGTGTGCTGGTTGCTGCCTGCCAATGATGATTTTGAACCCATCCGCGTGACTGCAGATAATGATTTTATTGTGTGGGGAATTGTTAGTTACGTTATCAAAAAGGTATGATCGCTCTGGTCGATTGCAATAACTTTTATGCCAGCTGTGAACGTCTTTTCCGTCCCGATCTCAAGACGAAACCCATCGTGGTGTTGTCAAATAACGACGGGTGTGTGATTGCCCGTTCCAATGAGTCCAAGGCGTTGGGCATTCCCATGGGAGCGCCGGCGCATGAGTGCATCAAGCTGATTCGCGAGCACGACGTGCAGGTGTTTTCATCCAACTATACCCTTTATGGAGATATCAGCAGCCGCGTCATGAATGTGTTGTCACAGTTTGCGCCCGATATGGAAATTTACTCCATCGACGAAGCGTTTCTTTGTTTCGATGGTGTGACCTCTTCACCCGAAGAGCTTGGTCTTCAGATTCGACAAACGGTGATGAAGTGGGTGGGCATCCCTGTCAGCATTGGTTTTGCTCCGACCAAAACATTGGCCAAGGCGGCTAACCGAATTGCCAAAAAATTCCCGCAACTCAATAACGTTTTTGTCATCGAAAACGAGCAGCAGCGTGAAAAAGTGCTTCGATGGCTGCCCATTGAGGATGTGTGGGGATTAGGGCGACAGTACTCCAAGCGGATGGCTCAAATGCAGGTGTTTAAAGCCTGGGATTTTGTGAATTTAAGCGATGCATACGTGCGCAAGCATTTCACGGTGGTGGGGTTGCGCATCAAGAACGAGCTCGAGGGGCAACGTTGTTTTACTTTTGAAGGGCTGCCCCCTGCTAAAAAAAGCATTGCCACCACCCGTAGTTTTGGAACCATGCTCACCTCGCTCGATGATGTGAAAGAGGCTGTGGTCAATCATGCTGTGAGTTGTGCTGCCAAGTTACGCCGACAAAGGTCGTGCGCGATGCAGTTGATGGTTTTTATTCATACCAACGGCTTTCGTACTGATTTGCCGCAATACATGCGTAACAAGGTTGTCGATTTACCCACGCCTACGAACAATAGTTCGGTGTTAGCCAAGTATGCCGCTGCATTGCTTGAGTCAATTTTTCGCGATGGGTATCAGTACAAAAAGGCAGGGGTGGTGGTATTACAGTTGGTTCCTCAAAACCAGGTACAGCTCAATTTATTCGATCCGTTAGATATCGTCAAAGGAAATCGTCTGTTTGAAGTGGTGGATAAGCTCAATAACAGCTATGGCACAGGTACGGTAAAGTTGGCGGCACAAGGCACTGGACGCAGTTGGAAACTCAAGCAGGAGCGCATCAGTAAAAAGTACACCACCGATTGGGGGGACTTATTGGACATAGGTAAATAGAGGCATTTTCGTTTGAAGTGTGTTTCTATGTGTTTCGCATGATGCGCGTTTTTGCTTGCAGATGATTGTTTATTTGCCTTATGTTGTGAATAAAATTCCCAACCCTTAATTCCCATTCTTTATAAAACGATGTTGAAATGTGTTTTTATTATCAACTGAGTCATTTGGCGCAGCGTCATGCTGCTCGGGCAAAAGAGCCTTTGATGGGCATCGTCGATTTGGTGAATGGGTTTCGTCATCCCTTGCTGCCGGTGGTCAGGCGCGATGGTGCTGTGATGATGCATTGGGGATTGGTGCCGGCAGCATCGCCGCAGTTCGATTTGTCGACATCACATCTCAACGCCCGGCGCGAAACGGCTCACGAGAAACCGGCTTTTCGTCATGCCATGGTTACGCAACATTGCCTGGTGCCTGCTACCGGTTTTTTTGAGTGGCAGCATGTCGGCAGTACCAAACAACCCTGGTTTGTCCGGTTGCGTAATGCTCATGACTTCTCGTTTGCAGGTATTTATGATGTGTGGCAGGATGACTCTTCAGGGCAGGTGTTGGCGTCGTTTGCCATTCTCACCACCGATGCGAATGATACTATGGCAGGTATTCACAACACCCAAAAACGGATGCCGGTGATACTCCCCTTAGCCATGGAGCAGAAATGGCTGGCCCCTGACATATCTGATTCCGATATTGTTGAACTCACCAATCCTCTCGATGATGCTCTTTTAGAAGCTTGGCCTGTAAAGCCCTTTCGTCCTCAACATCCTTCGCCCGATTTGTCAAAACGGTGGGATGGGGGTATGCAGTCGTTGTTTTGATGCTTCGGATGAAGGTGTGGTTTGCTTTTAATTGTGTGTTTTAATGCTATTTAATCATCTTTATCTGATCGCACACTTTGTTGGCCACATCGGACCCTAAAAACAGGGTGAGTCCTTTTTTGATGGCTTCGGCCAGCGATGGAATGTGTTCAGGTTTGATGTCATCTTCACTGATGCCGATGTTTTTCGACTGGGTTTTTAGCACGCCGCCGGCCATGAATTCCCCAACCAGGGGAAGCATGATTTCGTGTATTTTTTGTGCCAAGGGGTTTTTATATTGTCTCATGGTTGTAGTTCTTCTCAATTTAAATCTTAAACGATTCGATTAACTCCTTTTGGCGTAAAGCCGCGATGCCAATCGCCAAATAACCTGCATTCCATAACAGGTCTGTATAGTTCCCGTTTGAATAAAGGTCTTGCCAGTCGAGAACTGAATAGATTAAATCGGCCACCGTCATAAAAATAAATCCGATGGTGAGAAACCGAAGGGGTTTTGACAGGATGGCTGTTCCAAACAGGGAGGTGATGTACATGAGAATAACGGCGGGGATAACCAAGAACAAATCGGCCACGGGATAAAACAGATAGAAGATTTTGGCAATAAGCGTTGTTTCATCGTCTTGCATTACCGGAATCAGCAGATATAGGATGACGCAACTGATTACAATAGAGAAAAGGGTTGCAAAGAGCCAGTATAGCTTGGTGTTACCCATGGGGAAGCCACTTTTTTTGTAGGCCCAGTAAAGCACCCACATGCCCGATACAAGGGGCAAATAAGCATTGCACCAAAAAACATCTGCCAGTGTGGGGAACGACTCACTCATGTCGATGTGCGCATAAATCTCGAGAAAGGCATAGGTGCTTTCTGCCAGCATATTCAGGATGGTGCCGATGAGAATGAGCATCCACGATAGCTTGGTGTGATCGAATGTCTTAAAGCTTTTAAAGGCAAGGAACAGACAGTAACATGCTATCAATGATGTTAATATTGGCATAAAGTCGCTCACGTACCTCATGCTGAGGCTTCCATCGGGCAGTATTAAAAAAAGGAGTAGGTTAAGGGGGATGAGAATTGCCGCTGTCCATCCCAAATTTTTTGAAGTAATCATTGGTGGTAACATAGTTAGGTTTTTCTTTTATGCTTCTTCTTTAGAGTGCTTAAATTATGGATTTTTTTTGAAATGGTAATGCTTTATTTGTGTAATTTACACTTATTGTTGGTTGTGGTTTTCTTTGTGACGTGTTTGATATTCATAATGCGTTTGTGATGTGTGATTTCAATTGATTGATGATGCAGCTATTTAATGTCTCGTTTGTAAATAAAGAGCTGGTTTTTTGCTGGCAATCGACTGGACTGGGGCGTTTATTGTTGGCGGCTTCTCCTACCGGCCTTTGTTATGCCGCATTTGACGATGGCCTTGCCATGGATAATTTATTCAGTCGTTTTCCCGGATGTTCTTTGGTGGAGCAATACAATCCTGTTTTGCATTTGGCTTTGTTGTGTTTTCATTCGAAGGGATCACTTGTGGATTTGCGATTAGAGGTTACTGCGACGCCCTTTCAGTTTGCGGTTTGGAAGGCATTGTTGGATATTCCCTCGGGGAAAGTGGTTACTTATGGTGAAATTGCTGTCCGTGTGGGGCATCCCAAAGCTGTCAGAGCGGTGGGAACTGCCGTGGGGGCTAATCCCTTGGCGTTGTTTGTTCCCTGCCATCGAGTGGTGCCCCAATTGGGCGGTGTGGGTAATTATCGTTGGGGGCAGGAGCGTAAAAAACAGCTGTTGGAGGTTGAAAAACAAAACCTCCATCCGGGAATTTGGTTGAGCCTTTAACCTCGTTTGCTGATTTCTTCCAGCATTGGCCGATTGGTGAGGATGATGTCCTTTTCATTGAGGATGATAAGGCCGTCTTTTTCAAAACTCTTGAGTAGTTTAACGGCGCTTTCGGTGGTGATGCCCGTAAAATCAGCAATGTCTTTTCTCGAAAAATACTGGAAGATGTCCGGGTGGGTTGTTTTGAGGGTGTCGATGTAAAGCAGGGTGTCGGCCATGCGTCCGTTCATCTGTTTAAAAGCCGATTGCTGCAAGGTGTGGTATAAATTGGCATTTTGAAGACAATAGCGTTTGATGATGTGAAAGGCAAACGTCCCGTTTTGTTGGGAAACATTGGCGATGGCTGCCTTGTCGATTAAAAATGCACGGCACTCGGTAATGGCCATCGATGAGTAATTGTACACCGGGGCTGCAAAAACATGCGAGAGACCAATGAATTCGCCGGGCTGGATAATTCGTAAGTTGAGCGTGCGCCCACTCTCGCCCTCGATGTATTGGCGCGACAGGCCATCCACGATGAATAAAATGTACGAGGCAAAGGCGCCTTGTTTGGTCAGTGTGTCACCCTTTCGAAACAGTACCTGTGTTTTGCTGGCTTTTACCAGTTCCATCTCCTCGGGGGTGAGCATTTGAAAGCAGGGGGCGCTGATGTTGCAAATAAATTCCGGTTGGTCGGCGGTGATGGTTTTCATGTGATTATAATTAAGCCCCCTAATCCCCCAAAGGGGGACTTGATGGTTTTGTCCTTCTTGTTGATATGGTGGAACTTGCCAATAATCATCCTTCTGTGTGAGTAAGGCTTATTCATGGCTCGTTTCTTGTTTTTTATGATTTTATTCCCTCATCCCCCCAAGCAGGGCTTTAGATGATTGGTACTGGTCGATAATTGATGTGGTTTGCATCACAATTTTACTGTTTTTTTTGATGTCTCGTGGTGCATGTGGGAATCTATTTCGGGGCATTACACGGTGTTGTGGTGTCAGTGGGTTGATGAATCCCTATGGATCGGTTGTGCAATCTCAATTTTTTTCTTGTTGTCGTCGATGGCTTATGTGTTGATTGGGAATGACTCCGGGGTTATTTTTGCACATATCTCAACCATGACTTCATGGTTGGATAATAAATGTCAGAACAACCATAAAAATGAATGAATCATGAAAGGGAATTTTCAAAATATTATCAATGATACACGGCCTGTAGTGGTCGATTTTTTTGCCACATGGTGTGGCCCTTGCAAAGCACAAGCGCCAATATTGAACGAGTTGGCTTCTGAAATGGGCGAGCAGGTGCGCATTATCAAAATTGATGTGGATCAAAATCCCGATCTGGCATCCCGTTATCGGGTTCAGGGAGTGCCTACTTTGATGGTTTTTCAAAGTGGGCAGGTGCGTTATCAGCAATCGGGCGTGCACTCCAAACCTCAGCTTAAAGGGGTGCTGCAGCGAGTGATGGCATCGTAAATGATTTGCACCTCATTGCCGCTGTGCACTGATGTTGTTAATGTATAAATCAACGTTTTAATAGATGTTTGTAAATAAAGTATATCATGGATAATCAATGTAATTTGCCTCCTAAACCAAAGACATTTAAAGCCTTTATTCAATCCCGTTATTTCTTGCGCCCCTTTATTGGCGTGGTGGTCGGCGCTGTGGCTGGTTATTTGTATTATTATTTTGTAGGTTGTGCGGGCGGTAGTTGCCCGCTAACGTCCAATCCCTATGCGTCGGTTATTGGTGGTGGATTGTTTGGTTATTTCATTGTCAACAGTCCGTGTACATCAGGGCGCTGTGGATGAGTATCTATTGGGTGAAGTGGTTAAATATGAGCGATTTTATTTGGCGCGATCTCTGTTTTAATACTGAATAATCTTCTTATGAGTCAGTATTTGATGCTTTTCAAATATAAAAAGACGCAATGTGAACCTTGATTGGGTTGCTTTGCGTCTTTTTTTTGATCCATTACGAAAGTTTTTGCATCATTTCCATTTCGTGAATGATTTCGTCAATCGATCGAAAGGTGTTGGGGAGGATGTCCGGAGGGCAAAAGCCGGTTTTCTCTTTTACCAAATAGCGTTTGCAGCTGTTCCATCCTTCATGACCGGCATCGCAATATTTGCGTCTATAGTTGGATGCTGTGGTGGCTTTGTCTTTTAAAATGCCATTGTAGATGGGGCATTTTTCGTAGTTTTTGCAAGTAGTTTCCATCTTATGGGTGTAGGTCGTTTGTTTTTGTTTGATTATTTGGGTTGCGAAATTAAACAAATAGCTTGCATTTTGGTGAAATGGTTTCTTAAAAAAAGTTAATATTTAATTTTCTTTGGGTTGATAATGAGTGTTTAAACTAATCTTTTCCGTGTTTGGGATTTGCGAACCGTTGTGTGCGTTTGCTCGACTTCAGATGTAGCCTTTTAGTTTGTAAACGGCCATTCCCAACCATTCTTTCATGAGTAAATCCCAGTTTTGGAGGATGCCGGCCGAGGGAATTAGGATGTCGCCCGGCGTGACTTTTTCGAGTGGGCTGAGGAAGTCGGCTCCCACCGGTACGACCCGAAATCCTTCTTTTTCGAAACACCTCTTGGCGCGCGGCATGTGCCAGGCCGAGGTGACCAGTACGATCTCTTTTTTAAGTTTTAAATCGTCAAACAGGTGTGACGTGTGGAGGGCATTTTCGTGTGTGTTGCGCGAAAGGGTGTCGATGAGTATTAAGCTGTCTGCAAGCCAATTATTTTTTAAGAAATCGTATAAGGCAGCAGCCTCGGGTCGCTGTTTTAACATGATGTTAGCCGAACCGCCTGTGATGATGAGGTGTTGGCTTTGGTTGGTTTTTACCATTTCAATGGCCTGCATCAGCCGGTCGGCACTTTGCGCAAAGCGGATGCGGTTGCTTGGGGCGTGGTGTGAACTCATGCCTCCCAGCACCACCACATTGCGGCAAGTCTGTAAGTCGGTTGGAAGGGGTTGAGGGGCTTCTTCCCATGCTTGAATGGCGCAGCGAAATAGAAATGGATTGCTGAATAACATTAGAATTGATAGCCCATAGGTCATTATTGTCTTTCGATATTGTTTGAATATCAGGCTTGTAATGATGAAAATGGTGGACAGGTTGAACGGCGAAATAAGAAATGCAAGTAGTTTTGAGAGGATAAAAAACATAAACGTCCGTTTGTGTGAATGAATATGGGTGAAGATAATGCTTTTCTTTTGTTTGAATGTGTGGCAACAATTGCTTTCGAATGGTTGTTGCAGTGAGTGAATCTTTGCATGCAGGCTTTGTGACATGGATGTTGCGATTGTTGGGAACGTGTTGTTTCTTGTGATAAATATGCTTATTTTTCTGTGCGATAACCTAAACCGTTTTTTATGGATGCTCTTTACCAATCTCTTTCGTTTCGGGTCAGTGAAAGTGTGACCCGTGCTTACTCCACTTCTTTTTCTGTCGCCGTTCGTATGTTGGCTCCGTCTATGCGTCAGGCTGTTCATGCCATTTATGGCTTTGTGCGCCTGGCTGATGAAATTGTCGATTCGTTTCACGATTGTGACCAGGAGCACCTTTTTGCGTTGTTGGAGCGTGATTTAAGCGAAGCTCGCCACATGGGCATGAGCATCAACCCTGTCATTCATGCTTTTGTGCAAACCGTTGATCGTTATCGCATTCCCGATGCTCACATTCGTGCTTTTATGCAAAGCATGCGTGCCGATTTGGTTAAAAAAGTTTACCACACACAGTCCGAAACCTCCGATTACATCTATGGTTCGGCTGAAGTAGTGGGACTCATGTGCTTGCGGGTGTTTGTCAATGGCGACGATCATCTTTATGAGTCGCTGGAGCAACCGGCTCGAAAACTGGGGGCTGCCTTTCAAAAGGTGAATTTTTTGCGCGACCTGAAAGCGGACAGCGAACAATTGCAACGTTGTTATTTCCCTGAGTTGAGAGATCAACAGTTTTCGGAGACAATTAAGCAACAGTTGATAGCCGATATGGAGGCTGATTTTCGTGAGGCTCGCGCCGGAATTCGTCACCTTCCGGGATCCGCGAGGGTGGCTGTGTTTGTAGCTTATCTCTACTTTAAGCAGTTGTTGGGTAAACTTAAACGGACGCCGGCACCGCGCATTGCCCGGCAACGTGTGCGCGTGAGCGATCACCGCAAGCTGGCTTTGTTTGTGCAGGCTTATGTGGGATGTCGCCTGGGCTGGGTATAGCCATTTGCTTCGTTTGGATTTTACGTGTGTCGTCGTTTATCGGATTTTAATCAATTGTATTTATGCAACGTTTGGTGTCGTGGCTTCTTTCTTTTCGTGTGGATGAGGTCAAGCGTTTCTTGTTTATATTTTATCTGGTTGGTCTCATCGGTTTTTTAATGCCTTTTAGCCATTCCTTGTTTTTATGGTTGACACGTTGGGCGTTGCTCTTTAATGTTTTATTGCTGGTTCGTTTTTATGGCGATGGGTTTACTGCGCGCCATGGCCTGGTGTATGTTGTGATAATGCTGGCCGGTTTTGCCGTTGAAATGGTTGGTGTCAACACCGGATTGGTGTTTGGCAGTTACGTTTACGGCCCTGCCTTGGGTCTCAAGTTGTGGGGCACTCCGTTAATGATTGGCCTTAACTGGTTGATGCTCACATTTTGTTGGTCCGCGGTTTTGCAGTCTTTTCGAATCCCCATTTTTGTGAAGGTGTTTTTGGCAGCGCTGGGCATGTTATTTTACGATGTGTTATTGGAGCCTTCAGCACCGTTGCTCGATATGTGGGTTTGGCATAACGACGCCATCCCCCTGCAAAATTATGTGGCCTGGTTTGGCATTGCATTATTTTTTCAAGCGTTGGTGCATGGCATGCGAATGGTGCGTTTCCATCCGTTGGCACGGGTGGTGTTGTTGTCTCAAATGCTGTTTTTCTTCGGGTTGTGGATCGCTCAAATCATTGGATTATCATGATAACGGCTCGCCATCATTGGCTCATCAAACCTTTTTTCGATTTCTACACCTGCTGGCAGGTTAAGCGTCATTTTTATTCGGTGCGCATTGTCGGCGAATCGCACGATAGCGGTTTGCCTTTGTTAGTGGTTGCTAATCATGTGGGGTGGTGGGACGGATTTTGGATTAACTATTTGAATTTACACAATTATGGACGTCGGTTCCATTTTATGATGCTCGAACGTCAGTTGCGTCGGTTTTGGTTTTTTCGGTTCGCGGGTGGTTTTTCGGTCAATCCCGGACATCGTCGCGTGATTGAGACGCTGCGTTATGCTGCTTCTTTGCTTTCCAATCATGGCAACATGGTGTTGGTTTTCCCGCAGGGGCAAATGCGGAGCAGTTACGATGCTCATATCAGGTTTCAAAAAGGGTTGGCGCAAATCATCAGGCATTTGTCAGAACCTGTGCAGATGCTTTTTGTGGTGAATTTGTTTGATTATGCCGATTCTCCCAAGCCGCTGTTGACCATTTATGTGAAAAATTATGCCCTTCAAATGAATTGCATTGACCATATTGAGTCGGATTATCGCTGCTTTTATGATGAATGTCTTACACGTCAAATCAATTGTCAACCATCATGACCATACTATCCTTGATTATTTTGGCTTTGATGATGTTATTGATGCTTGTTGCTTGGGTGAACGTGTTGTTTGGCGCACGCTTGGGGGCGCCGGTGATGACCGATGAACTGGTGTCGGTGTTGATTCCGGCTCGTAATGAACAGGCCAATATCGGACGGTTGCTGGATTCCTTGTTGCGACTCCGCCAAGCAAACATCGAGGTGTTGGTGTATGATGACCAAAGCACTGATGCCACTGCTGCCATTGTGCAATCGTATGAGCGACGCGACAAGCGTGTGAGATTGCTCCCCGGGGATCATTTACCGGAAGGGTGGATGGGAAAGAATCATGCCTGTCATCAACTTTCAACCCAGGCAAGCGGCCGTTGGTTGTTGTTTCTCGATGCCGACGTGGTGCTCACGGGCAACATTATTGGCAGTTTGGTTGGTTATGCTTCCCGACATGAATTGGGATTGGTTTCCCTGTTTCCTCATCAGGTGATGCGAACCCGGGGTGAGAAAATTGCGGTGCCTTTGATGTATATCATCTTGTTGACTTTGTTGCCCTTGCCATTGGTGCGCCGTTCCGGGTTTTCGGCTTTGGCAGCAGCCAATGGTCAGCTGATGTTTTTCGATGCTCGGGTTTATGCATATCTGCAGCCTCACCGCACTGTTCGGCATCATCGGGTGGAGGACATTGCCATTGCCCGTTATTATAAATCATTGGGCGTGAGCGTTGCTTGTCTTATGGGCGATGCCCGCGTAATGTGCCGTATGTATGGTGGTTGGAAGGACGCTAAGGAGGGGTTTTCAAAAAATATTTTTGAGTTTTTTGGTGGTTTGTTATTGCCGGCTTTACTTTATTGCGTGTTGACAACCTTTGGGTTTGCTTTTATTGCCATTCAGGGAAGTTTGATTCTTACCGCTAGTTATTTTATGGTGTGGTGGTTAACGCGTGCCGGAGTTGCATTGGGGAGCCGTCAAATGGTGGTGATGCATCCGCGTTGGATGACTTCGCAGCAAATGGCCATGGTCATCATCATGTGGCATGCGTTACGCAATCGGGTCAAAAAACAATTGTTATGGAAAGGTCGAAATGTATATGCTTGATCTTGATTTGGTGGTTTCCTCTGCTCTTATCGGGCAGTCATAAAGAGATCATTTATCGTGCGTATGTTCGTAACGATATGGTTATGTGGCAACAAACAATGGTTCGGATGGCAGCGTCGTCTTCTCTGTCGATCGATGATAAAATGGAGTTGCTCAACTATTATTATGGTTATATTGGCTGGGCCATTGGGAAAATGCGCACCGATGAGGCTTCTCAATATCTGGACGATGCCTGGGAGTTACTCGAAAAGTTAGAGGCGCAAAATGTCTACCCTTCGATGACATCGGCTTATCGGTCGGCTTTTTATGGCTTTGCCATTGGTTTAAGCAACTATAAGGCTCCTTTTTATGGCCCCCGAAGCATTACATCGGTCAAAAAGGCTCTTGCGATGGACAGTCTGAATTGGTTTGCAACCATGCAGTATGCCCATGTGTTGTATTATATGCCCGAGATTTTTGGGGGCTCCAAAACTCAGGCGCTTTCCCTGTATGTTCGTTCTGAGCAGATTTACGAATCGAATGACTTTATTGCCGGCGATTGGAATTACCTCAATTTGTTGGTCACCATCGGACGGGTGTATGACGAGATGAACAATTTGGCACAGGCGCGTCGTTATTACGAGAAAGCCATGTTCGTGGAGCCGCAATTCTGGTGGGTGAAAGAAAAGCTCTATCCTGAATTGTTGAAAAGGATTGCACCTCAGTGAGTTGGTATTTTTTTATGATGTGTTTTTATTTGATGATGACGTTGTGGTCATCTGCTTATCTATTTGTATTAAATGTTTGTAAGTCATTTATCGAAATAATTTTAACCAATGAATCCTTCTGTAATTATTGTTGGCGCCGGAATGGGCGGTCTGGCCACTGCTCTTCGACTGTCAACACTGGGCTATAAAGTTCAAATTGTTGAGAAGTTTTATCAGGCTGGCGGACGTTTGAATCGCATTCAAAAGGATGGTTTCACGTTTGATACCGGTCCGAGCTTTTTTAGTATGTCGTATGAATTTCATGAGTTTGCCCGTGAATGTAATTTGCAGTTGCCATTTTCATTTCGCGAACTTGATCCCTTGTATTCTGTCAATTTCAGGGGCAGTGACCAAACGTATTTTTTATACAAGGATATTGCTCGTTTGGCTGAGCAGTTCGAACAGGAGGAGCCTGATTTCGAAGCCAAAATGGAGCGTTATTTGGCCAAATGCGGTGGCTTGTTTCACGACACCGTTGATTTGGTGATCAAACAGAATTTTAATTCGCTGGTTCATTATCTCACTACGCTGGCTCGTGTCAACCCTCGCCATTTGCCGGTGTTATTCCGTAAGTTTCATGACCAGGTGAATCGCTATTTCGATTCGGAGCGTGCCCGACAAATCATTTCCCTGGTGGCTTTTTTCCTGGGGCGAACTCCTTTTGATACCTCTGCGGTCTACACGCTATTGTCGTACACCGAATTCCGTCACGATGGTTATTACAATGTGGAAGGTGGAATGTACAAAATTGTAGAGGGATTGGTGGACGAATTGGCACGACGCGGCGTTTCCATCAACTATAATACTGAGATTTCTGCTGTTGAATCGCGCGATGGCAAAGTGACCGCACTGGTCGATCTGCACAACCATTTTTGGCGTGCCGATATGTTTGTGGTCAATGCCGATGCCGCATTTTTTCGAGGAAAGGTGTTGGAACGCAAGGCTTTCTCGCCCCGTAAGCTCGATATAATGCAGTGGACCATGGGCTATCTCACCATTTACCTGGGCATCAAGCGTCAATTACCCAATGTGCATCATCACAACTATTATTTGGGCGATAATTTTTACGATTATGCTCGTGATATTTATAAGAATCCCGGGACGTTGCAAAAGCCCTATTATTATGTGAATGTTTTGTCAAAGCACAACCCTGATTGTGCCCCGCAAGGCTGTGAAAGCTTGTTCTTTGTGTGCCCTGTGCCCGACTTGCGTTACAAGGCCGATTGGAGCGACCGTGATGCCATTGTGGATAGCATTATTGATGATTTTTCACAGCGGGTAGGGGTTGATATTAAGCCTGAAATTGTTTCTCGTACTGTTTTTACTCCACAGGAATGGGAAAAACACTTTAATTTGTATCGTGGCAGTGGCCTGGGGTTGGCGCATAACCTGATGCAGATTGGGGCTTTCAGACCCCATAATGTTGACGAAAAGTTCAAAAACCTATTTTATGTCGGGGCATCAACCGTGCCGGGCGCCGGCTTGCCAATGGCTGTGATTAGTTCTAAATTGGTCACGCAGCGCGTGGTGGCTTTACGACGAAAATTTGCTGCTGATAAAGTGAGGTGAATGAACTTTGTTCCTCGAATAGGGCGTGTTGGTTATGATTTGGGATCGAAATTGATAGGATAGAGATATGAATTTTCAACAATTGGTGACCGAGCGTTTTTCGGTTCGTTCGTTTAAACCGGCCATGGTGCCCGATGTGTTATTGCATCAGGTTCTGGAGGCCGGCAGGTTGGCGCCTTCGGCTTGTAACAATCAGCCCTGGGCTTTTGTGGTGATTGATGCGCCGGAGGTGTTGGCGAAAATACACGCTGCTTATCCGCGCGAGTGGTTTGCCAAAACACGTCAGGTGATTGCCGTGTGTGGCAACCATGACCAGTCGTGGCGTCGTTCATACGACGGTAAGGATCATTGCGACATTGATGTGGCCATTGCCGTGGATCACATGACGTTAATGGCTGCCGATTTAGGGTTGGGAACCTGCTGGGTGTGTCATTTCAACGCACAATTGGTCCATGACGCTCTTTCGTTGCCTGCTGCTTGGGAAGCCATGGTGTTGTTGCCCATCGGTTACCCGGACGTGGATGGGCAGCCCGTCAAAAAACGTAAACCTTTTGATGAAGTGGTTTTCCGTAATTCATTTAAGTGATTTTCTCGTTAACTCCATTCTGTATGAATAATCCTCTTTTGCACCCTTTTGCGACTTTATATGCAACGCCGCCGTTTCACCTCATTGAGACGCATCATTATCTTCCTGCATTTGTGGCAGCCA
This sequence comes from Breznakibacter xylanolyticus, assembly GCF_003254275.1. GTDB lineage: Bacteria > Bacteroidota > Bacteroidia > Bacteroidales > Marinilabiliaceae > Breznakibacter > Breznakibacter xylanolyticus. Next base: position 23,210 of record NZ_QKZK01000013.1, read on the forward strand.
TGGATGATGGGCGTGCCGAAATTGCAGCCATCATCGACAATGATCAGTCGGCTACTTTTGCCAATACCATTGAGGCACTTGATAAAAGCGGCTGGCAGTTGTCGCTGATTAGCAACATTTTTTTTAATCTTAATCATGCGCATACCAACGATACCATTCAGCAGATTGCCCGCGAGGTGTCGCCCCTGTTAACTGCCTATTCCAACGACATCTGGCTTAACGAGGCGTTGTTTGAGCGGGTCAAACGTGTCCACGATTCGGATGAGCGGGCAGTTTTGCGTCCCGATCAGGTGAAGTTGTTGAATGATACTTATAAGGCCTTTGTGCGCAAAGGGGCTTTGCTTTCGGGCGATGAGAAGGAGCGTTACCGAAAAATCACCACCGAACTTTCGGAGTTGTCTCTTCGTTTTGGCGAGAACTTGCTGGCCGAAACCAACGATTATTTTTTGCATGTAACCGACGAAAACGACCTTGCCGGGTTACCCGCATCGCTCATTGAGCAAGCTAAAGCCGATGCCGGGGCGCGCCAGTTGGATGGATGGGTTTTCACGCTGCATTTTCCAAGTTACGTGCCGTTTATGAAGTATGCTCAAAATCGGTCATTGCGTGAGCAAATGTTTCGGGCTTACTCGGCTCGAGGCAATCAGGGCAACGAGCGCGATAACAAGCAGGTGCTCTCGCGCATTGTGCAGTTGCGCATCGAAAAAGCTCAATTGTTGGGTTTTCGCACTTATGCCGATTATGTGCTCGATGATCGTATGGCACAGTCTGTTGAGCGTGTGACACGGTTTCTCGATGAATTGTTGACTGCCTCAAAGCCTTTTGCCCTTCAGGATGTGGCCGATGTCAATGAGTTAGCACGTCGGGATGGTTTTACAGAACCTGTGCAACGCTGGGATTTTACCTATTATTCCGAGAAGTTGAAATCGGAACGTTATGATATCAACGAGGAGGCTTTGCGTCCCTATTTTGCCCTCGATAAGGTCGAAGCATCGGTGTTTGCACTGGCTGGTACCTTGTTTGGACTTTCGTTTGTCGAAAATGGCGATATCCCGGTTTATCACCCCGATGTGAAAGCCTATGAGGTGACCGACGAAAAGGGTAATTTTCTGTCGGTGCTTTATCTTGATTATTTCCCACGTCCGTCAAAGCAAGGCGGTGCCTGGATGACTTCGTTTCGTGAGCAGGTGGGTGAAACTCGTCCCGTGGTATCGTTGGTGATGAATTTTTCACGCCCCGGTGTAAATACACCTTCGCTACTGACCTTTAATGAGGTGCGCACTTTCCTGCATGAGTTTGGTCACGCCCTGCACGGAATGCTAAGTCAGGTGGCTTACGTGTCCCAATCGGGCACTTCGGTGATGCGTGATTTTGTAGAGTTGCCTTCACAAATTATGGAAAACTGGGGCAACGAAAAAGCCTGGCTACGTGGCGTTGCCCGTCATTATCTAACCGGGGAAGTACTTTCGGATGAGTGGATTGATAAAATTGTGGCTGCCTCGAACTTTCAAAGCGGATATGCCACGATCCGTCAGTTGAGTTTCGGAATGCTCGACATGGCCTGGCATTCATTACCAGTGCAATCTGATTCGTCGGTGGTGTTGTTTGAAGCAGATGCACTGGCGCCTACGGAGCTTTTTCCTCCGGTAGATGGAATCTGCATCAGCACTGCTTTTAGTCATATCTTTAATGGTGGTTACGCAGCCGGATATTATGGCTATAAGTGGGCTGAGGTACTTGATGCTGATGCTTTTGAGCTGTTTCTCGAAAAAGGCATCTTTAATGCCGAAGTGGCCGTTTCGTTCCGAACCAACATCCTCGAAAAAGGTGGGTCGGCTCACCCCATGGATTTGTACCGAGCCTTTAGGGGACATGAGCCTTCTATTGCTGCATTGTTGAAGCGTAGTGGGTTGACGAAATAACCCATCGTTTTTATTTCCCAACCAGTTCTTTCATCGCCTTCTCGATGGTCGGATATTCAAACATGAATCCGTCGTGGGGAAGGCGGTGCGCTTTTACGTATTGACCTTGGGTGATAAGTATGGCTGCTTCGCCCATCAACAGCTTCAGCATCCATTGCGGCACGGGGAGCCACGACGGGCGATGCAAGGTTTTGCCCAATACTTGCGCAAATTTGCGGTTGGTGATGTTTTGCGGGGCGGTGAGGTTGTAAATTCCACCTGCCTTTGTGTTGTTGCACGCAAACCAAAATGCGCTGAGCACATCTTTGATGTGTACAAACGGAAACCACTGTTCGCCCGAAGCCATCCGACCTCCCAGGAAGAAACAAAAGGGTCGCCTCATTTTTGGGAATGCCCCTCCTTGACGCCCTAAAACCACCCCCAGTCTGAAGATGACTAACCTGACTTGTGTGTGAGTCAGTACAGTCATGGCCTCTGCTTCCCATTGCTGGCACACTTCGGCCAAAAAGGAATGGTCGTATTGCTCCGAAAATTCGTCGTGTATGTCGATGTGGTTGTAGATGCCTACTGCCGAAGTGGATATGAACACTTCGGGCTTTTGTGTCATTAGGGCGATGGCTTGTGAGAGGGTGCGCGTAGTGAGAATCCGGCTGTTAACGATTTCCTGTTTGTAAGTCGGTGTCCATCGTTTTTGAATGGTGGCACCTGCCAGATTGAAAATAGCCTGTACCGATTCCATTTTTTCGGCCACATGTTTGGCGCCTGCCTTGATGTCTTTACGGGTGATGGCAACAACCCGGTAGCCGTTTTGTATGAAAAAGGCACTGAGCGATTGACCGATAAATCCGGTGGCTCCGGTAATGGCAATAGTTTTTTGGGGAGGGGGTGTTGCTGTCATGGTTGGTTACATTTTCAGGAGTTCTTCTTCCAATTGTTCGATGGTCAGATGTGTTTTGTAATTGGTTTTATCGAACAGCGAGATGGTTCCTTTTTCTTCCGATACCACAATGGCCAGGGCATCGGTCGATTCGGTGATGCCCATGGCGGCCCGGTGGCGCAATCCCATTTGCGTGGGCAAGTTTGGATTTTGCGAAACGGGCAGAATGCATGCAGCTGCCTGTATTTGGTTGTGACTGATGATGATGGCGCCGTCGTGTAGTGGGTTGTTTTTAAAAAACAGGCATTCAATGAGACGAGCCGAGGGGGTGGCTTGCATTTTTTCGCCTGTGTCAATGTAGTCCTGCAGGATGGCTTTCCGGGTAATTACGATGAGAGCCCCGGTGTAGCTGCGCGACATGTCCTCGCAAGCTTTCACGATGGGGTCAACCATCGTGTTTCGGGTTTTACCCCCTTCGCTGTAAGTAAACTTGTATTTTGTGCCAATATGGAGAAAAAAACGTCTGATCTCTTGCTGAAAAACGACAATCAGCGCCAGCACTCCCACGTTGACAAAGTTGTCGAGGATACTTGATGAGAGCTGCATTTTTAAAGCCTTGATGGTGACCCATAAGATGAGAAAGCCAAACATGCCGATGAAAATGTTCAGGGCAATGGTTCCCTGCACCATGCGGTAGGTCTTGTATAGGAGAAAGGCCACCAGGAGAATGTCGATGAGGTCAATGAGCCGAAATTCGAGAAATCCCATGGTCAGCGTTTTTCTAGTTGTTGCATCAGGGTGATGCATTGGCGGGCTTCGGCCACGTCGTGCACCCTGAGAATTTTTGCTCCTTTGAGTAACGCCACGCTGTTAAGCGCCGTGGTGCCGTTGAGGGCATCGGCCGGAGTGATGTCCAGGGTTTTCCATATCATGCTTTTACGTGATAATCCGGCCAGCACGGGATAACCCAATCGGCAGAATTCATCCAGTCGGTTTAGTAGTTCAAAGTTTTGTTCTGTGTTTTTCGAGAACCCGAAACCGGGGTCAATGATAATGTCTCCAATGCCGGCATAGGTGAGTTTTTCGAGCTGGCGGGCAAAAAAGAGCATGATGTCGTTCATCAAATCTACGTAAGTGGTGTGTTGTTGCATGGTTTGAGGGCTTCCCTGCATGTGCATGAGCACGTAAGCCACGTTTTGATGGGCAATGGCCGAAATCATGGCTTCATCGGCCATCCCGCCCGAAATGTCGTTGATAATGTTAACGCCGTAACGGTCGATGGCGTATGTGGCCACTGCGCTACGGAAGGTGTCAATAGAAATGATGCAATCGGGGAAGTTCTCGCGAATGACCGACAGGGCTGTGTCGAGGCGGGCTATTTCTTCTTCGACGGTGATGTCATCGGCACCCGGGCGTGATGAGTATGCCCCCACGTCAATGATGTCGGCACCCTGATGGAGCATCTCCCGGACCCGCTCCACGATGTCGTGTTGTTGATTCACCCGGCTGGGGGCATGAAACGAGTCGGGGGTAATGTTGACGATTCCCATCACCAATGGCGTTGATAAATCGAGCAAAGTACCGCCGGCATTGAGGGTGGATATGGGGGGGATGTGTTGTGTTTGCGTCATGACGTAATTTTAACCTTTCGAAATTAATGAAATTCTTAAAATTTCCCTGAATGATTGGCTTTCGATGTTGATTGTGTATATTTGAAAAAATTTGTTAAAGAGAGATATGAGGCTGTTACATCTTGCGATATCATTGATTTTGATGTCATCGGGAGTTTGGTCCCAAACCACCCATTATAAATTTCGGCGTTTAGACACATCGCGGGGTTTGTCGAATAACCAAATCCAGAACGTATTTGTCGATAGCCGCGGCTTTGCGTGGTTTTCGTCGGTGTCGGGATTGAACCGTTTTGATGGTTACAACGTGAAGGTGTTTCGTCATAATCCCGACGATTCGCTGAGTATTCCCTATCATTCAGTTACCCGAATTTATGAGGATTATAAGGGGTATTTGTGGACGTTTAGTTTCAATAACGAATTGGCCATTTATAATCCTCACCGTGAGACTTTTGGTTTGGATGATGAAGTTTTTCGTCAAGCTGAGCCGGTGTCGAAAAACTACATCTCAGAACTGTTGTTGGATGGCGATTCAATGCAGTGGATCAGTAATCTACAGTTTGGGGTGTATCGTTACAATCCGCGCAATGGCAAGGTCGACCATCTGGTGCATCGCGAAGGAGACGCATCTACTCTGCGTACCGATCGCATTGTGCACATGGCTTTAGATTCAAAAGGATTTTTGTGGACACTCAACCGTGATGCTTTGCTCGAAAAAATTGACCGTCGCACACTTAAGGTTGTTGATCGCATTCAGTTGGTGATTCCTGTGACATCCGAGGAAGAGCAATGGTATCAAATGTTCATTGATAGTGATGACGACTTTTGGGTATATTCCGACAACAATGCGTTGGGGTTGTTTCATTATAGCCTTCAGGAGCGTAAGCAATATGCGTTTCATTTGCAATCGGTGACAGGACGGCTAAGTAGTAATTTTATTGCCGGCGTGGTGCAGGATAAGCATGGCATGATTTGGGTGGGAACCGACCATGGTGGCATCAATTTGATGAATAAACGCGATTTTTCGGTGCGTGTGCTTCGCAACGAGCCGGGCGACCCTTACAGCTTGTCACAAAATAGCGTAAAAAACCTTTTTCAGGATCGTACGGGTGCCATCTGGGTGGGAACTTATAAAAACGGCGTGTGTTACTATCATCCTGGCTTGTTTCAGTTTGGCTTGTTTCAATATAATCCTTTTAAACCTGCTGGTTTGCCTTCGAATGATATTGATTGCTTTGCCGAAGATCCCGCCGGTAACCTGTGGATTGGAACCAACGGCAACGGATTAATTTACCACGATCGTCAGTCGGGTACTTATCGCACGTTTCGTCACAATCCTTCCGATCCCCAAGGCTTGAGTAATGATGTCATTGTGTGCATGAGTGCCGATCATCAGGGGCGCTTGTGGGCAGGCACTTATTTGGGGGGGGTAAATATGTATGATGGCAAACGGTTTAATGTGTTTCGACACGATCCCTCCGATCCCCGTACCATTGCCGATGATCGCATCTGGCAAATCATTGAGGATTCGCAAAAGCGCATGTGGTTTGGAACCCTTGGTGGTGGTTTGGATATGTATGATGTGCGTGAAAACAGGTTTCTGCATTATCGAAGCGGTGACTTAAATTCGATTTCATCCGATTTTGTGCTGGCATTGGCCGAAGAACCCGGGGGTAAACTGTGGGTGGGAACCTCGTCGGGGCTCGATGTGCTGGATTTTAAAGGTGGCCGCTTTAATCATTTTGCCAATGATGTCGATCGACCCGGAACATTGAGCAATAATCTGGTGTTAAGTGTGTTGTGTGACAAGCGTGGCTGGATCTGGGTGGGAACCCGAAGCGGCTTGAACTGTTATGACAAGGAGAGTGGTAATTTTCGTGTGCTGCGCACCGATGATGGCTTGCCCGACAATAGCATTATTTCGTTGCAGGAAGATGACCAGGGTAACATCTGGATGAGCACCCTCAATGGGCTGGCCTGTGTGCGGATGGTGAACGCGACCTCGCCGTTGACCTTTGAATATGTCATTAAGACTTACGATTTGATGGATGGCCTTCAGGGGATGGAGTTTAATGAACATGCATCGTATAAAACACATCGGGGGGAGTTGTTGTTTGGGGGTGTCAATGGGTTTAACCTGTTTGTGCCATCACATATTGTCGATGTGGACGATCCCACCTCGGTGATTCTAACTGACTTTAAACTTCAGAACCGTAGTGTCAGGGTCGGCGAAGCCGTTGACGGGCGAGTGGTGCTCACTTCTGCCATTGGCTCCATGAGCGAAATACATTTAAAGCATTTTCAAAACGTCTTTTCTTTTGAGTTCTCGGCTCTCAACCATCTTTATCCCGACAAAGTTACTTATCGATATCAGTTGGAGGGATTTAATGAGCATTGGATCATGACCGACGCTCATAACCGAATTGCGACTTATACCAACCTCAATCCCGGCGAATATGTGTTGCGTGTCGCCGCAGCTGGCAATGATGGTCGCTGGGGGGAGGCTTTTGAACTTCGCATTCTCATCATTCCTCCGTTTTATGCGACTAAGGTTGCGTTTGTTATTTATTTTCTGTTGCTATTGGGAATGATTGTGTTGTGGGCCACCATCATTCGTCGTCGTGAGCACCTCAAGTATTTGCGTAAGCAGGAACGTGTTGAGCATCAGCGGATGCATGAGCTGGATGCCATGAAAATACGTTTCTTTACCAACGTGAGCCATGAATTTCGCACGCCGTTGACGCTCATTCTCACGCCTTTGGATAAGCTGATGCAGTTGGCACCTACCGAGGAGATGCGGGTGCAGTTGCAAATGATTCAGCGCAATGGCAAGCGTCTGCTGAATTTGGTAAATCAGTTGCTCGATTTTCGTAAAATGGAGGTGCAGAGCATTGCGTTGAATCCCTCGTACGGTAACATTGTGCGTTTTATGAAGGATACGGCCGATTCGTTTAACGACCTCTCGGAGTCAAAAAACATCTCTTATCAATTTAGGAGCAATGTCGATTCGTTTTTCATGTGGTTCGACCACGATAAAATGGAGAAAGTGCTGTTTAACCTGATGTCGAACGCTTTTAAGTTTACTCCCTCTGGTGGTGCTATTACTGTGTCGCTCAATGTCATTGCGGGTGATGGAAGAGGTGTTGCTGTAGTAGGTGCTGATTGTGTAGAGTTGCGGGTGAGCGATACCGGTATTGGCATTGCCCCTGATAAGCTTGAGAGGGTGTTCGATCGGTTCTTTCAGAACGAGGGTAACGGGGCGCTCACCAATCAGGGCAGTGGCATTGGTTTGGCGCTAACGCAGGAGTTTGTGCGCTTGCACAAAGGCGTTGTCTCGGTCGAAAGTGAGGTGGATTTGGGGAGTTCATTCATTGTTCAAATTCCAGTTGTGGGGGATGCCACTCATAAGCCTGTTGATGTTGATGGGGTTGTGACGGTTGATAATAAACAGGTTGATGCATTGCCCGGCCAAGTGTCTGATAATGCGGGGAATGCAGAAAATGAAGACAAGCCTTTGGTGCTGATTGTCGAAGATAATGAAGATTTGCGTTTTTACCTCAAGGAGAATCTTCGGATGCAGTATCGCATTGTAGAAGCCGCCGACGGGATGGATGGCTGGCAAAAAGTGCAGGCATTGCAGCCCACGCTGGTCGTCACGGACGTGATGATGCCCGTGATGGATGGCTTGGAGCTCTCGCGTAAAATGAAGCAGGATGCCCAAACATCGCACATTCCTGTGATTATTCTTACGGCACGCAACACCCACGAGCAAAAGATTGAAGGCTTGGAGACCGGAGCTGACGACTATTTGACCAAGCCATTCAGTTACGAGATTTTGGAGCTCAAGATCAAGAAACTTATAGCCAGTCGTCAGGAGCTGCACAAAACGCTTAACCTGCAATACGAAATCAAACCGGGGGAAATTGGCATCACATCCATGGATGAAAAGTTCATTCAGCGGGCGCTCGATCTGGTGGAAAAGAACATCTCGAACACCGATTTTTCGGTCGAGAAGATGAGTCGCGAAATGGGGGTGAGCCGCGGACATCTGTACAATAAAACCATGGCGTTGACGGGCAAAACGCCCATCGAGTTTATCCGTATCATGCGATTGAAACGTGCTGCTCAGTTGTTGGCCAAGAGCCAGATGACGGTGGCCGAAATCGCTTATGAAGTAGGTTTCAACGATCCCAAATATTTCTCAAAGTATTTTAAAGATGAATTTGGAATGTCTCCCTCGGAATATGCTAAAAAGATGATGGGGAAAGGCGCCGCAGAGACGAACAATGATGTTTGATGGGATGGATGCGGATATTTCAACCCCCGAAGGTTTTATAACCTTCGGGGGTTATTTTTATAAGGTTGAATATTTTTTGATGTTTTTTTGTGTTGAAGATGTTGCATGATTGGGAGAAAAGATTTTACTTTGTGATTCAAAGTTCTTTTAGAATGAATCAAACCATATCACCTACCGAAGAGTTGAAGCGTATCCGCGAGATGATGGAGGCTTCGTCGAAGTTTATTTCGTTGAGCGGCCTGTCGGGCATGGCCGTTGGGCTGTGCGCGATGGCAGGCGCCCTGGTTGCACATTGGGTTTTGCTCGATGGCGGACAAGTGCATTACGATGAGTATCTCAACACGTTGGGGCGTGGCGCATCGGTGCGATGGGCTTTGGTGGCCGATGCGTTGGTGGTGTTGGTAGCGGCTTTGGTATCGGCATGGTACCTGAGTTACCGCAAAGCTCGGAAGTTAGGATTGGCATTTTGGACGCCGTCGGCCCGACGAATGGTTGTGAGTTTGATGGTTGTGTTGGGCACCGGGGGGATGTTTTGTCTCATTATGTTATTTCAAGGCTACTTCAAGTTGGTTGCCGCATCGATGTTGATATTTTATGGCTTGGCGTTGTTGCATGCATCTAAATATTCGAAGCACGATATTGCTTCGCTGGCTTATGTGGAAATTAGCCTGGGGCTTTTGGCGGCTGTGCTATTGAATTATGGGTTGCTGTTATGGACAGTGGGATTTGGTTTGGTGCATGTGGTATATGGTGTGGTGATGTATTGGAAGTACGATCGGGTGTCGGCTTAAGGTGAATAAAGATGGCTGAGTATGGTGAATTTAATTGATGGGTTAAACAAGCATTTCGACAATCGGGTGCGATTGGGGATGATGAGTGCCCTGATGGTGAACGACAGCCTTGAGTTTAACGTGTTGAAGGAGTTGTTGGGGGTGACGGACGGCAATTTGGCCAGCCATGTCAAGGCTTTGGAGGCTGCAGGTTTGGTGAGTGTGGTGAAACAGTTTGTGGGTCGTAAACCCAACACGTCGTTTGTGATGACGGATGAGGGACGGCGTCAGTTTGAGGCGCATCTGGCGGCTTTAGAGAAGTTGCTGAGGGCTTCGGGTGGTAAGTGAAGGGCTTCGGGATGTGCGCGCGTGAGGGATAGGAGTGGAAAGCCCGCAGCACAGCGAGGACTTGGAGCGGATAGCCCGACCCGTAGGGGCACGCCCTAATGATGATGGATTGACAGCGTTTGTGAGAGCGCTTTTTTTTGATGTTTACGCTTTGAAATGCAAAGTACTTTTATGTCTTAATTTTAAAAAATGGAGAAAATGGAAAATCAAATGAATGGAAGTGGTCATTGGACTGAGGGGATGACTTTTAAGATGGGATTGGTGACGGTGATGGCATTGTTGCTGTTGATTCCGTTGGCGATGATAAAGCGGGTGATTGGTGAGCGGGAGGAGACGTCGCAGCGCACGGAGAATGAGGTGTCGGCGCAGTGGGGCAATGCCCAAACGCTGGTGGGGCCGGTGTTGAACTTCCCGGTGGAGGTGCGGGGGGTGTTACAAAACGGTCAGATAGAGGTGAGCCATACGTGGCTGCACGTGATGCCCGAGGAGCTGAAGGTGGCCGTGCAATTGGAGCCGGAGGTGCGTTACCGTGGCATTTACAAGACGGCGGTGTACAATTCGACATCGGTAACCGAGGGTGCGTTTGTGCTTCCCGACGATATGACGGGGGTGCCGGGTGAGATAGATTGGGGGAAGGCTTACCTGACGTTTGGAGTGGGCGACAATCGGGGCATTCGGGGTGAAGTGACCGTTTTGTGGGACGGGGTAAAGCTGCCCACGCAGTCGGGATTGGTGAGTAATGACATTGCTTCGAGCGGGTTTAGTGTGAGATTGCCGGCGTGTAAGGATTGCGTGGGCAAGCGGATGGCGTTTCGCATTGAGATGGAGCTGAGTGGCTCGCAGGGGTTGTCGGTGTTGCCGCTGGGGCAAAACACGAGCATTGAAATAGCTTCGACGTGGACCGATCCCAGTTTTACAGGGTCGCTGTTGCCTCAGCGGCGCGAAATTAGTGAAAAGGGCTTTAAGGCTCAGTGGACGTTGACGCATCTCAATCGCAATTTTCCGCAATACTGGACGGGGCGCAAGTTTGATGTGGGTGAACATCAGTTGGGTGTGAGTTTGTTTTTACCGGTAAATCATTATCAAAAATCATTTCGTTCGGCTAAGTATGGCATTTTGTTTATTTCGCTTACCATGTTGGTGTTTCTGTTTATGGAACTCACTAAAAAGAAACGGGTCCACCTTTTTCAGTATCTGCTGGTGGGCCTGGCGTTGGTTCTGTTTTTTTCGGTGCTCACGGCGTTGAGTGAGCATGTGGGATTTAATGTGGCTTATTGGGTGGCGGCTGCGGCCATTGTGGGGATGATTGGATTTTACTCGTTTGGCATTCTGCACGATCGGGTGCTTGCCGGATGGGTGGTGGGTTTGCTGGTGGTGCTGTACGGCTTTTTGTTTGTGTTGTTGCAGCTCAACGATTTTGCCTTTCTGGCAGGTAATATTGGCCTGATTGTGGTGTTGGGCATTGTGATGAAGGCCTCGCTGAAGCTCAAAGGTGAAGAGGAGTGATGGGTGTGGCGTGTGATTGAAAAATCTCTGCGGTGTAAGCTGTGGGGATTTTTTTGTTTTGGGGATGGTGTGATGTGCAGATTATGAGATGGATAATGATGTTGTTTTATGGTTTGTATCAGTTTCTGATTGATTTGTACAGGTGTTGGTGATTAATAAATGTTAATTTCATGTTTTCTTTTTTGCGGAAATGTTCGGTTGTGGATTGGGTGTGTAAGTGATTGGATGTGTGTTGTGTGATGGATTTTTGAGGACAAATGTCACCCCTTGGGAAGACAATCGGGTGTAGGGTTTGAACAATTCAGGCATCGATCAGAAACATTTCGGGCGGAATGGCTTGTGGTGTTAAAATATCTTTGCAATTGTACATCAATCCATAAAATAAGTAAACCATGATAAATATGACTCGAAAATTATTTCTTTGGATGTTGCCGTTGCTGGCTTTGGCAGCCTGTCAAAAGCAGGTTGAGAAGACCGAGACGGGAATGCTGGTGCGTTTGTCGGGCGACAACGCCAAAATGGTGAAGTTAGATGTGGTGAATCCGCACATCATACATGTGTCGGCCACGGCCGATGCGCAATTTTCTGATCGTAAGAGCCTGGTGGTTCCTGATACGCTCAAGAAAAGCGGCAATTGGGAGATGGAGCAGGCCAATGGTTTGGCAGTGCTCAAAACCGAATTTGTGCACGCGAGTGTGGATTTGAAAAGCGGTGAAGTGAAGTTCACTCGTCCCGATGGGACGCCCATTTTGATCGAGAAGCAGGGCGGCGGTAAGTCGTTTGTGCCATCGGCCACCGAAAAGGGCTTGTACGAGATTCAGCAGGTGTTTGAATCGTCGGACGATGAAGCTTTTTACGGGTTGGGGCAGCACCAGAGCGATGAGTTTAACTACAAGGGTCGCAACGAGGAGTTGTATCAATACAATACCAAAGTGTCGGTGCCTTTTGTGGTGTCGAACAAAAACTATGGTTTGTTGTGGGACAATTATTCTTTGACGCGCTTTGGTGACAAGCGTCCTTATGCCGACTTGGATCAGTTTAAACTCTATGGTGTGGACGGCAAAGAAGGTGGCCTGACGGCGACTTATCTGGTCGATTCGGATCCCAAGAACGTGTTTGTACAACGCAGCGAAAGCTCCATCGACTATGAGAACCTGACCACTGTGGCCAAGTTTCCCGAGAACTTCCCCTTTAACCATGCCACCATTACCTGGGAAGGTGAAATTGAACCTTCCGAAAGTGGGATGTATCATTTTAAACTCTATTATGCCGGCTACACTAAAGTGTATGTCAACAACGAACTGGTGGTTCCCGAGCGTTGGCGCACCGCCTGGAATCCCAATACGTATAAATTCAAAGTGAACCTCGAAGCCGGCAAGCGGGTGCCCGTGAAGCTGGAGTGGCAGCCCGACGGCGGGGTGTCGTATGTGAGTCTTAAGGCACTCAGCCCTGTTGACCCGGCTCAGCAAAACCAACTGGCATTGTGGTCGGAAGCCGGCCGTCAAATGGATTATTATTTTATTGCCGGCGACAACATGGATGAAGTCATTAGCGGATATCGTCACATCACCGGCAAAGCACCCATCATGCCCAAGTGGGCCATGGGATTCTGGCAAAGCCGCGAGCGTTACAAAACCCAGGAGGAGTTGCTACAGGTGGTGAATGAGTACCGTCGTCGCGGGATCCCCCTCGATAACATCGTGCAGGACTGGTCGTACTGGAAAGTGGATGATTGGGGCAGTCATAAGTTTGACGAGACTCGTTTTCCCGATCCCAAAGCGATGATCGACAGCGTGCATGCCATGAATGCAAAAATTATGATTTCGGTGTGGCCTAAATTTTATCACACCACCGACAACTATAAAGCTTTTGACAACAATGGATGGATGTACCGTCGTGCCGTGGAGGACAGCATTCGTGACTGGATTGCACCGGGGTACATCGGTTCGTTTTACGATGCCTATAGCGAAGGCGCCCGCAAGTTGTTTTGGCAACAAATGAACGACGAGCTCTACAGCAAGGGCATTGATGCCTGGTGGATGGATGCCTCGGAGCCTGACATCCTCTCGAATGCCAGCATGGAATACCGCAAAGCTTTGAGCACGCCCACTGCACTGGGGTCGTCTACCGAATATTTCAACACCTATGCTTTGATGAATGCCATGGCCATTTACGATGGTCAGCGTGCCGTGAATCCCAATACTCGTGTGTTCCTGCTTACCCGTTCGGGCTTTGCCGGTCTGCAACGTTATTCAACAGCCACCTGGAGTGGTGACATCGGAACCCGTTGGGAAGATATGAAAGCACAAATCTCTGCCGGTTTGAACTTTGCCATGTCGGGCATACCTTACTGGACAATGGATATTGGTGGTTTCTGTGTTGAGAAACGTTACGAAACGGCCAAGGAAGGGTCGGCTGATTTGGATGAGTGGCGCGAGCTCAATACCCGTTGGTATCAGTATGGTGCGTTTTGCCCGTTGTATCGTGCTCATGGTCAGTTTCCTTATCGTGAGATTTACAACCTGGCACCCGAGCAGCATCCTGCTTACCAAAGCATGGTGTATTATACCAAGTTGCGTTACCGCCTGATGCCTTATATCTACACGCTGGCTGCCCGTACTTATTTTAACGATTACACCATTATGCGTGCCATGGTGATGGACTTTGCTTCTGATAAGCAGGTGTTGAACATTGGCGATCAGTACATGTTTGGTCCTTCGTTGCTGGTGGCGCCTGTGTATGAGTATAAAGCCCGCACGCGCAATGTGTACCTGCCTAAAGGATGCGGTTGGTATGACTTCTACACCGGCGTGTTCTACGATGGTGGTCAAAATGTTCAGGCGGATGCTCCGCTCACTCAGATGCCGATGTTTGTGAAAGAGGGCTCCATTGTGCCCATGGGTGGCGACATTCAGTATGCCTCGCAACCCACCGATGAACCTGTGACACTGTATGTGTATACCGGTAAAGATGCTTCGTTTGATATTTACGAAGATGAAGATGTGAACTACAATTACGAGAAAGGTGCCTATGCGGTCATCCCCGTGTCGTACAACGAGGCCACCAAAACGCTCACCATCGGAGACCGTAAGGGTTCTTTCGAAGGCATGAAGCAAAATCGTCAGTTTCGCATCGTTTGGATGGATAAAGCCAATGCCATCAAAAAATCATCTGTTTCGAAAGTGGTCGATTACAGCGGGGCTGTGTTGACGCTTAAGAATGAGCAGCGCCCTTAAGGTGTTGGGATAGTTGATTTTTTAAAAGCTTTATTTCTATACATTTGAGAGAAGGCGCATGGCCAACGGCGTGCGCCTTTTTTATGAGGTTGTCCGTTGGATGCAATCATTTGTCATGATGAGATTCAAATCTTTCCTTTTGGCATGGATGATGACCGCTGCTTTGTCGTCGATGGCTCAGGTAGTCCCCTTTGATACGCCCCGGTGTGGGTTCTCCAGCTGGATGCCCGCTCCGGTGTGGGAAGATGCCCTGCTGAGCGGCAACGGAACCATGGGCGCCATGGTATTTGGCAAGCCGCACGACGAAACCATCATTCTCAATCACGCCCAATGTTTTTTGCCCAATCGCATCCCCAAACAGGCACTTGATCAGGCTTCGCGCCTCGATGAGATACGCCAATTGCTTGCCGATGGCAAAAATCAGGAGGCTGCACGTATTCCTGTTGAGCAGAGCATGCTTGAGGGGTTTGGTGAACAGCACTGGATTGACCCGTTGGTGCCATTCGCGAACCTGAAGGTGTCGATGGCAGCGGGTAACATCTCTAACTATCGGCGGATGGTCGATTTTGCCACCGGCGAGGCCAAGGTCGAATGGGAACAGAACGGGCAGTTGTTTCAGCGCTGCCTGTTTGTGTCGCGCCCCGACAGCGTGGTGGTGTTGCACATCCGTTCTACCGGAAAAATCAATGCTTCGCTTTCTCTGGCGCGTCATCAGGTCAACTGGGATCAGTGGAATTACATCAACAATGCCATCAAGAGCGTGGCTGCAGAAGCCGATGAAAAATACCTGAGTTATCGTACCGAATTTGTGCATCAATGGGAGGGCAACCCGCAAGGATTTGAAGGCGTTGCCCGGGTAAAGGCCGTGGGAGGCTCAGTTACTGTTGATGGGTCGCAAATGGTGATCGCCAATGCCGATGAGGTGTTGCTCACCATGGCCATTGAGCCCAATTATCACTACCATAAGTCGTTGCTGCCGGTGTTGAAAGAGCGTGTCGATCGCAAGTCATCTTCTTATCAGCAATTGCTGACCTCGCATGTGCAGGTGCACGGCGATTTGTTTTCGCGCGTGAAGCTCGACCTGGGAGGTGGCGCCGATGGTGCTTTGCAGTCTGAAGCGCTGGTGCTCAGGGCGCGCCAACAGGTGTCGCCGGCCATCATCGAAAAGCAGTTTGATGCGGCTCGTTACAACATCCTTTCGTCGGTGGGCACCAACCCGCCCACGTTGCAAGGCATCTGGAGTGGTACCTGGACGCCTCCCTGGTCGTCGGGATTTACCCACGATGGCAATGTGGAAGTGGCCGTGTCGCACCTGCTTAGCAGCAACACGCCCGACCTGCTGAAGGCCTACATGGCTTATCACGAGCGCATGATGCCCCATTATCGCGACAATGCCCGTAAACTTTACAATGCCCGGGGCATCTATGTTCCTGCGCACTCCAGTTCGCACGGATGGAACATCCACTTTAGCGATGTGTGGTGTCTCTCCTTTTGGACGGGCGGCGCCGGATGGACGGCCGGCATTCTCTACGATCATTATCTCTACACAGGCGACAAACAATATTTGGCTGGGCACATCTATCCCTTTATGAAGGAGAGTGCCTGGTTTTACGAAGACTTTCTGTTTAAGGGCAACGACGGCAAGTGGGCCTTTTCGCCCTCTTATTCACCCGAAAACAATCCCGCCAATGATCCTTCGCAAGCGTGCATCAATGCCACCATGGATGTGATGATTGCCAAAGAGCTATTGCGCAATTGCATTGAAGCCGGCAAAGTGGTGGGGGAGAGCAAGGCACAACTAAAGAAGTGGAACGACATGCTGGCGGCCATGCCCAATTATCGTATTAATGATGAAGGTGCCCTGGCCGAGTGGCTGCCTGCCCACATGCAGGACAATTATCACCACCGCCATGTGTCGCACCTTTACGCCTTGTACGAGCGCATCGACCCCGATTTCGTGGCCAGTCCCTCGTTGATGGAAGCCGCACGCGTGGCCGTGGAGAAGCGCATGGTTCACCGTCGGCGCGAGAATGGCGGCGAGATGGTATTTGGTCTGGCTCAGATGGGCATGGTGGCCGCCAATCTGGGCGATGCTCAAATTACCGGCGAAATCATCCAATGGATGTCGAAATATTATTGGGCACCATCGTTGGCCACCTATCACAATTCGGGTAACCTGTTCAATATGGACATGAGCGGCGGCTTTCCGGCGGTGATTCTTCGTGCCCTGGCTTATTCCGAACCCGGTAAGGTGAAGCTATTGCCTGCTCTGCCCGCCGATTGGAAGCAGGGTGCCGTTGATGGCATGGCGCTGCGCGGACAGGTGGTGATGAATCGCTTGGCGTGGACGCCAGCCGGGCTCGAAGTGACCCTGACATCTCCCGTCGACCAAACGGTGACCGTGGAACTGCCTCGTGCCATGACGGCATTCACCACTGACGCCAAAACCGTGCGCCGGCGTTCCGATCGTCTTCTGTCGCTGGGTTTGTTGGCCGGAAAAACCCTGAAAGTGGTGGTGAAGTATTGAATGGATTGTGCGGATGTGTGAATCTTTCAAATAGCTCATTTGTAAACGCTGCACTTATTTTAAAAATGAAACATGATACTGATATTATCCTTTGCTGGCGCAGATATGTGATCTGTGCCTTATTTGTTCAAATAAATTAATTTGAAGGCACGGATTGCAAATCCGCGCCAGCAGTGATCTGTGCCTTATCTGTTCAAATCAATAAATGACTTGGTAATTTGACTAATATCATAACACCATTAATTATGACTTTACACAAACGAACCACAAGCACCCTTATTCTGCTGTTTTGCATCGGGATGCTGATGACTGCTTCCGCTCGGGAGCGTTTGTTGATGGACTTTGGATGGAAGTTTGCCTTTGGCCATCCATTCGATAAGTCCCGCGATTTTAATACAGGAACCAGTTATTTCTCCTACATGGCCAAGGCCGGTTATGGCGATGGTGCCGCAGCAGCCGGGTTCGATGATCGCACCTGGCGCTCGCTCGACGTGCCCCACGACTGGGCGGTTGAAGCGCCTTTTGAGGGGCGCGCCAGTCACAGTCATGGCTACAAAGCGGTGGGACCCGGTTTTCCCGAAACCAGCGTGGGGTGGTATCGCAAGACGTTTACCATGCCGGCGGCCGATAAGGGCAAACGCATCTTTTTGGAGTTTGATGGTGTGAGCCGCGATGCCAGGGTGTGGGTCAATGGTTTTTATTGTGGCAACGAGCCCAGTGGTTACAACAGCTTTTCGTTCGATGTGAGTGAATATCTCAATTATGGCGGCAGCAACGTCATTGCCGTGCGTGCCGATGTCACCACCGAAGAGGGCTGGTACTACGAGGGTGCCGGCATTTATCGCCATGTGTGGCTGACCAAAACCGACCCGCTGCACGTGCCTCAGTACGGCACTTTTGTCACTTCTCAGGTCGATGGCAATAATGCAAAGGTGACCGCACGGGTGAAGGTGATGAACAAACACCTCTCCGCCGTTTCCTTTGATGTGCATCATCGGGTGGTGGATGCCCTGGGTGCCACTGTTGCCGAAGCTTTGGAACGTGGCAAGTCGCTCAAGTCGTTTGGGAAAGATGAGTTTGTTACTGAGTTTGCAGTGCCCAATGCCCGTCTGTGGTCGCTCAACGACCCACATCTGTATCAATTGCACACCACCCTTACCCGCGATGGCAAGGTGGTGGATGAATATCATACCAATTTCGGCATCCGCACCATTCGTTTCGATGCCAATAAAGGATTTTTCCTCAATGGCGAGCATGTGAAACTGAAGGGCACCAACAACCATCAGGATCATGCCGGCGTGGGGGTGGCCATGCCCGATGGGTTGCAGGAGTATCGCATTCGTCAGCTCAAGGTCATGGGCAGCAATGCTTATCGCTGTTCGCACAACCCGCCCACGCCCGAGCTGCTCGATGTGTGCGACCGTTTGGGCATGCTGGTCATCGACGAGAACCGCCTGATGGGCATCACCGATCACGACCTGCATCAGTGCGAACGACTGATTGTGCGCGACCGCAACCACCCCAGTATCATTGCCTGGAGCATTGGCAACGAAGAGTGGGCCATCGAAACCTACGAGCGCGGTGCCGATATTGTGCGGGTGATGCAGGCCTTTGTCAAAACCATCGACTCGACCCGTTATGTCAATGCCGCCGTGAGCGGTGCTTGGGAAACCGGCATCGGCACTGCCATTGATGTGATGGGGTTCAATTACCTGCGTCATGGCAATACCGATGTGCATCATGCCAACCACCCCTGGCAACCATCCATGGGCACCGAAGAAGGTTCGACCAATACCACTCGTGGCATCTACTTTGATGACCCCGAAAAACAATATCTCTCGGCCTACGACCGACCCACCAACGGGTTTGTGAGCATTCAGCAAGGATGGAAACATTATGCCGAGCGCGATTACCTGGCCGGCATGTTCATCTGGACCGGGTTTGACTATCGTGGCGAGTCGACGCCCTACAGTTTCCCCTCGGTGGGTTCCTATTTTGGGATGCTCGATCAGTGCGGATTCCCCAAGGACAACGTTTATTATCTCCGTTCGTGGTGGGGCAACGAGCCGGTGCTGCACATCTTGCCACACTGGAACTGGCCGGGACGCGAAGGTCAGGAAATAGATGTGTGGGTGTATAGCAACATGGATGAGGTAGAACTCATCGTCAATAAAAAAAGCCTCGGACGTCAAACCATGCAGCGCAACGGCCATCTGTCGTGGAAGGTGCCTTATGCTCCCGGTACCGTTGAGGCCATTGGCTACAAAAACGGCAAGCGTTTTATGAACAAACTGGTGAGCACCACCGGAACCCCGGCTGCCGTGGCTCTGGTGCCCGACCGCGCCAGCGTGAAGGCCGATCGTGAAGATATTTCGGTGGTGACCGTGCAGGTGGTCGATAAAAAGGGCGCTGTGGTGCCCGATGCCAACCACGAGGTGATGTTCGAGATTACCGGTCCCGGTCGAATCATTGGCGTGGGCAACGGCGATCCCACTTCGCACGAGGCCGACCGTTTTGTCGAGTCCGTCAAGGTGTTGTCTACTTCCGGCTGGAAGGAATATGCCGCTCAGTCGCTCGATGTGAATGCCGCCGTGCAGCCTGCTTTTGATGATGCCACATGGCACGATGCTTTCCCCGGTGGCGGGTTGGCTCCCGGCAGTGTGCCCCAAACCACCGTGTATCGAGGCACAATACAGGTTGCAGAAACCGAACTCAAAGGACAAATCAACTGGATGTTTCGCAGCATTGGC
Source organism: Breznakibacter xylanolyticus (assembly GCF_003254275.1). GTDB lineage: Bacteria > Bacteroidota > Bacteroidia > Bacteroidales > Marinilabiliaceae > Breznakibacter > Breznakibacter xylanolyticus. Next base: position 43,071 of record NZ_QKZK01000013.1, read on the forward strand.
CGCCACCAAAAGGTGTATGTCAATGGTCGTCTGCTGGCTGATGGTTTGAGCGACGATGTGGCACGTCACGAGTTTGCCCTGAGCGCTGATTGGCTCAAGCCAGGGAACAACGTGGTGGCCATTGTGGCCGAACCCTTTGTGAAGAAGCATGCCTGGGACAATGTGAATGTGCATCCCGGCGACGTGCAGGTGGTGCTGCCCCCTGCTCAGTGGCAACGCAAAACCTTTAACGGACTGGCGCAAATCATCATTCAAAGCACCCGGCAACCCGGCGATATTGTGCTGACAGCAACATCGAAAGGGCTTAAAAGTGGTTCGCTGGTGATAAAGTCTCTTCCGGCTAAGGTTCGCCCCAGTCTGTAACCCCTTCCGTTCTTTTGTGCGGTGCTTTATATGAAGAGCTGACGGGGAGATGGTAAATTCACCGCGGTCGATTTTAAATTCACCGCGGTGAATTTAAAATTCACCGCGGTGAATTGGGTAAAAGCCCGCCGCCTTTTGAGGAAAAGCTCTCGGGCTTTTTGTAAACGAAGAGAATAAACGCAGAGGTAGTTCATTTCTCATGCTTTGCATTTTGTCAAATCAGATCCAATGTCGTTAAGTGAGTCCGATGTGTCGAAGAGATAAGAAGATGACTAGACAAAAGACAGGCAGATTAGACCGAAGAGACGAACAGTACGGATCTAAACATCTGTTTACTTCTCATCATCGGTTTATTTATCTGGTATCTTTTTATCTTGATTAAATGACATTGAAATCCGATAACTCAAATAGTCGTTTCACGGTTGTACATCAATCCTTGATTCGAATGATTGATGAAATTCATAGTCTTGTGTCTTGATACTACTATTTAACTCTTTTGAGTTATCTGCTTTCTTATATAAACGCAAAATGTTACAGATTAACTTAGCGCCTTTGCGCCTCAGCGTTTAATTCTACTCATGTCTTAATACTTTCATAAACAGATGAAAACAAACAATCTACTTCTCGTGGCCGGATGTGCGGCCATCATGGCGGCTTGCCAGGTGCAGCCCCAAACGGATGCGCCCGGGGTGGTGGCCATCTCCAATCAATACGATGCCAAAATCGACAGCATTGTGGGCGTGCTCACGCTCGACGAAAAAGTGAAGCTGTTGCATGGCAGTGGCATGTTTTGGTCGGGCGGTATTGAGCGCCTGGGCATTCCCGAACTGCAATATGCCGATGGCCCGTTGGGCATTCGCGAAGAGATTGAGCGAGACTCGTGGAACCCCATCGGGTGGACCAACGACTCGGCCACCTTCTTTCCCGCCGGCACAGCACTGGGGGCGACCTGGAACGTGAAATTGGCGCATCAATACGGGCAGGCCATTGCTGCCGAAGCCCGCGCCCGCAAAAAGGACATCCTGCTGGCGCCGGCCATCAACATTATGCGGACTCCTTTGTGTGGTCGCAACTACGAGTATTTTAGCGAAGATCCTTATTTGATTGCACAAATGGCCACACCTTACGTCATTGGGGTGCAGGAGCAAAATGTGGCCGCCTGCGTGAAGCATTATGCCATCAACAACCAGGAAACCAACCGCGGATCTATTGACGTTCAGGCCAGCGAACGCGCCATTCGCGAGATTTACCTGCCGGCCTTTAAAGCCACTGTGCAGCAGGGACAGGCGTTTTCGGTGATGGGGGCATACAACCGTTTCAGGGGAGAGTTCCTTTGCGAAAACGACTACATGCTCAACCAGGTGCTGCGTAACGAATGGGGATTTAAAGGCATCGTGATATCCGACTGGGCCGCCGTGCACAACACCGTCAAGGCTGCCAAAAATGGTTTGGACATCGAGATGGGGACGGTAGCTCCCTTCGATTCCTTTTTCATGGCTCAGCCCTTGGTGGATGCGGTGAATGCCGGCCAGGTGGACGTGAAATTCATCGACGAAAAAGTGCGTCGCATCCTTCGGGTGATGTTCAATTTGCAAACGACATCTAAAAATCGCCCTGCAGGTGCCATTAACACACCCGGGCATTCCAAAATTGTGTACGATGTGGCGGCCGAAGCCATTGTGTTGATGAAAAACCAGGTCAACCTCTTGCCGGTAGATGCATCCACCATTAAAAGCATGGCTGTGATTGGCGACAATGCCGCGCGCGTGCATGCACAGGGCGGTTTTGGTGCCGGCGTGAAAGCCCGTTATGAGGTGTCGCCGCTGCAAGGTTTGGTCAATCGCATTAGCGACCGCGTGGAGTTGCGTTACGCCCGTGGTTACGAAGATACTTACCTCAAGGGCGCCAACGATGGTCACGGCTATGGTCGCGACATCGACTACACGCCCAATCCCAAGCTCATCGCCGAAGCGGTCGAGAAGGCCAAAAACAGCGATGTGGCGGTGATTTTTGCCGGGTCGAACCGAAGTGTGGAATCTGAGTCGGTCGATCGCAAGGACATCCGTTTGCCTTTTGCGCAAATGGATTTGATTAAGGCCGTGATGGCCGTCAACCCACGCACCATTGTGGTGCTTATTGGCGGTGCGGCCTACGAGTTGGGCGATTTGGATGCCGTGGCACCCACCATTCTGTGGGCGTGGTTCAATGGTTCGGAGGCCGGTAATGCGCTGGCCGATGTCATTATTGGCACTGTGAATCCGTCGGGTAAGCTGCCCTTTACCTTCCCTGCCAAACTGGCCGATATGGGTGTGCATGCTCTCAATGCTTTCCCCGGCGACGACGTGAAGGTGGAATACCTCGAGGATATTTTGGTGGGATATCGCTGGTTCGACACCAAGCAGGTTGATCCCCAGTTTTGTTTCGGGCATGGTCTTTCATATACCACTTTTGAGTATGGCGATGTGGTTGTGAACCAATCGTCGGCCAAAAGCAGTGATGTGGTGCAAGTGGCTCTGACGCTTACCAACACCGGTTCACGTGCAGGTGCCGAGGTGGTGCAGCTCTACGCCGGCATCGAAACCTCAAAAGTGGAACGTGCTGCTAAGGAGCTTAAGGCTTTTGAGAAAGTATTTCTTCAACCCGGCGAAAGTAAGCGTGTTGAGCTCTCTCTGCCTGTTGCTGATTTGGCTTACTACGATGAAGCTTCGCGTGCCTGGTTGGTGGAGCCTGGTAATTATACATTCTCGGTTGGCAGTTCCTCTCGCGATATTCGTAAAAATGTGGCGTTGGTGGTGAAGTAGTTCTTTCCACTCAGCATGAAAGGATGTCTCATTACTTCCTTTATAATGGTAAAATGTTTCGATGTTTGATAGAACCTCCGGAGGTAAATCCGGAGGTTTTTTATTGGGGTTGGTTTTGTTATCTGTTTGAATGCCAAGGTGGCGTGTGTGATGTGTAAATACATTTTACACCCTTTTTAGCGACAAAAAGGACTGCTGAGTGTAAGTGTGACACACTATTTTTACACCTGTTAATTCTTTTTTACAACACCCGGTGTTTTTTGCGCGGGTTCTGATATTTAGATATGATGAAGAAGTCGAATGTTAAAAAATGTCTCATGCGGACAGCCCTGGGCGGTCTCTTTGGCATGATGTGTTTGCCGGGTGCTCTGAACGCTCAGATTCAACAGATGGGGCTCCAGAATGAGCCGGTTGACATCAGCCGTGATTTTTACAATTTCACCAATACCTATTATCTGGCCGACAGTTTGGCCGGTTTCGACCCGTCAACGGGCAAGGGGGCTTTGGTGTATCGTCGTCATGAGTATTCCACTCGCATGGCATTTAATAACATGCTGGGAGTGTTGCGTCCCGTGCTTCCCAACGAGTTCCCCACGGGCGAATATGCCGTGTCGCCCTCATTGCCCATCGAGATTGATTTTGTGTCCGAGAAGACGGTTCGCATCAAGGCGGCATCGGGTTTCAATGCCTCAGAGCGTGAAGCCTCGTTGATGTTGGTTGATGGCAAAGCCCCTTCGCTACGCAGCGCCTGGAAATATACCCAAACTGCCATAGGCCATGAGTATAGCAATGCCCATGGCAAGGTGGTCATCAACACTTATCCGTTTCACGTGGCCATTTACGATGGCAAAGGCAAACTGTTGACCTCCACCGTGCATTTTGATGACGTGAAGGAATCGACTTACACGCCTGTATTGCCCTTCTCGTATGTTCGCCGTGCGTCGGATTACTCGCGCAGCTTCAATGCCTGTTTCACTCTCTCGCCCGACGAAAAGATTTTTGGTTGTGGCGAATCTTTTACCCGTCTCGATAAACGCGGGCAAAAGGTGGTGCTCTGGACCGATGATGCCAACGGCATCGAAAACGAAACCATGTACAAGCCCATTCCTTTTTATATGAGCAGTAAGGGATACGGCGTGTTCATGCACACCTCGTCGCCCATTACCTGCGATTTTGGCAAATATTACACCGAGGCTTCACAGTTGATGATTGGTGATGATCAGCTCGATATGTTCATCTTCTTAGGTTCTCCCAAAGATATTCTCGATCAGTACACCAACCTTACCGGCAAGGCATCTATGCCTCCGCTCTGGTCGTTTGGCTTGTGGATGAGCCGCATCACTTATTTCTCCGAGGCCGATGGGCGCAATGTGGCCGACAAACTGCGTGAGAATAAAATTCCGTCGGATGTCATCCATTTCGACACCGGCTGGTTTGAGACCGATTGGCGTTGCGACTACCAGTTTTCATCATCACGTTTCAAGGATGCCCGTAAGATGATGGAGGACTTGAAAAAGCAGGGTCTTCATGTATGCTTGTGGCAGTTGCCTTATTTTGTACCCAAAAATACGTTGTTTGATGAGATTGTTTCCAAAGGTCTGTACGTGAAAGATGCCCGTGGCGGCATCCCTTACGAAGATGCGGTGCTCGATTTCTCCAATCCGGCAATGGTTGAGTGGTATCAGCAAAAAATTGCCGGACTGCTCGAGATGGGCGTGAGTGCCATTAAGGTCGACTTTGGCGAGGCTGCCCCGGCCAATGGCATTTACCACAATGGTCGCACAGGTTTTTACGAGCACAATCTTTTCCCCTTGCGATACAATAAGGCGGTGGCCGAAATCACCAAAAAAACCAACAACGAAAACATCATGTGGGCGCGTAGTGCCTGGGCCGGCAGTCAACGTTACCCTCTGCACTGGGGTGGCGATGCGGCCAATACCGATAATGCCATGCAGGCTCAGTTACGGGGTGGTCTGTCTCTCGGGTTGAGTGGCTTTTCCTTCTGGAGCCACGACATTGGCGGCTTTGTGCTGAAGACGCCTGAAGAACTCTATCTCCGTTGGATGCCTTTTGGGATGCTCACGTCGCACAGCCGTTGCCATGGCATGCCGCCCAAAGAGCCTTGGGAATATGGCAAGGCTTTTACCGATAAATTCCGCAAGTCGGTGGAATTGAAATACAAGCTCATGCCTTATATCTATGCCCAGGCCAAGGAAAGCAGTGAAAAGGGTTTGCCCATGATGCGTGCCCTTTTTGTGGAATTCCCCGACGATCCCGGCGCATGGCTCATCGATAACGAGTACCTTTTTGGCAGCGACATATTGGTGGCACCTTTGTTCGACCAGGGATCTACCTCTCGCGATGTTTATCTGCCCAAAGGCAAATGGATCGATTACCAAACCGGGAAAGTGTACGATGGCGGTTGGCATCATATCGCAGCCGGAGAGATTCCGGTGGTAATGCTGGTGCGTGACGGGGCTGTGATTCCTCACATCAAGCTGGCGCAAAATACCCGCGACATGGACTGGACCAAATTGCAGCTCATGGTTTATGCCGCTTCTGCAAAACCTTCGGATGCGTTGGTTTGTCTGCCCATGGACAATGTCCTCAAACGTGTGTCGGTTGCTCCCGATTTCAAATCGGTGTCCAACAATCCGTTTGGCGGGTCTGTTGAGTTTTCGGTCGTGAAAAAGTAAGGTTGTTTTCATTTTTTTTGATAGCGCTTTGAATTAATATTCAGTTTTTTCAAGAGTTTTTTTGTAGGGTTTGTTTTTGTTTGACCGGGCACAATGATTAGGGTTGTGCCCGGTTTTTTTTCACCTTTAATGTTTTATGAATCATGCAATGGATAAAGGCTTCATTTGTGATGTTGGGTTATTGTTTGGTGTTGACAGTGTCGGCTCAGCATGTTTATCCCTTTCAAAATCGCGATTTACCTGTTGAAGAACGTATCAACAACTTGTTGTCGTTGATGACGCTCGACGAAAAGGTGTCGGCTCTGAGTACCAACCCTTCGGTGCCTCGATTGGGGGTGAAGGGTTGCGGACACATCGAGGGACTGCACGGCGTGGCCATGGGTGGCCCGGCAGGATGGGGGCGTAAGGAAGCGCCAGTGACCACCACTCAGTTCCCTCAGGCTTATGGATTGGGGGCAACCTGGAATCCGGCCTTGATTGAGAAGATTGCGGCCTTGCAGGCTTACGAGGCGCGTTACTTGTTTCAAAGTCCCAAGTATCGTCAGGGTGCCTTGGTGGTGCGGGCTCCCAATGCCGATCTTGGGCGTGATCCTCGTTGGGGGCGCACCGAGGAGTGCTATGGCGAAGACCCGTTCCTGACCGGAACCTTGGCTGCCGCTTTCAGTAAGGGATTGCAGGGCAACGACCCGCGATACTGGATCACGGCTTCGTTACTCAAGCATTTTTTGGCCAATAGTAACGAGGATCGCCGCGATAGCTCTTCGTCGGATTTTGATGAGCGGTTGTGGCGCGAATATTATGCCATGCCCTTTTATAAGGCCATCACCCATGGCGGTGCCAACTGCTATATGGCTGCTTATAACGCCATCAATGGCACGCCGGCCACGGTGCATCCCATGTTGCGCGACATCACCATGCGCGAGTGGGGCGTCAATGGCATCATTTGCACTGATGGCGGGGCTTATCGCATGTTGATAAACTCGCACCATGCTTTTAGTGACCTCAATAGTGCCGCTGCTGCTTGTGTGAAAGCAGGCATCAATCAATTTCTCGACGATTACCGCGAGGGAGTGTATGGCGCTTTGGCCAATGGCCTGTTGTTTGTCGATGACATCGATGCGGTGTTGCGTGGCAATTATCGGGTCATGATCCGTCTGGGGCTGCTTGATGATCCCCGCATGGTTCCCTATGCATCCATTGGGGTGAAGGACTCCATTGATCCATGGACTTTGCCTGCGCATCGTGAGTTGGCTCGTGAGGTAACCCGTCAGTCGGTGGTGCTGCTTAAGAACGATAAAGGACTGCTGCCTCTTCAGCAGGGTAAAGTGAAATCCGTGGCCATGATTGGCTTGCTGGCCGATACGGTGATGCTCGACTGGTACAGCGGGACGCCCCCTTACACCGTGACCCCTTATGCGGGCATGGCCTCCCGATTACCGGGGAAAGTGGCACTGGCTCGTGATAACGATTACAACCGGGCGGTTGATTTGGCTCGGGCATCCGAGGTGGCCATTGTTTGTGTTGGCAACAACCCCACCGGCAATGGCGGCTGGAAAGAGTGTCCGTTGCCCAGTGACGGTAAAGAAGCTGTCGACCGCAAGTCGCTCACCCTGGAGCAGGAGCAGCTCATCCGACAAGTGTTGGAGGTCAATCCCAATACTGTGGTGGTGCTCATCAGCAGTTTTCCTTATGCCATCAACTGGACGGTGCAAAACGTCCCTGCCATAGTACATCTCACGCACAGCAGTCAGGAGTTGGGCAATGCCCTGGCCGATGTGCTCTGGGGCGACGTCTCTCCAGGGGGCAAACTCACACAAACCTGGCCGGCTTCCATTGACCATTTGCCCGAAATGATGGATTATGACATTCGCAAGGGACGCACTTATCAGTACGTTCGTCATAAACCCTTGTTCCCGTTTGGCTATGGGTTGAGTTATACCAAGTTTAAATGGTCGGACATGGCATTTTCGCAGCGTCTAATTGCTGCTGGTGATTCTGTTGAAGTGTCGCTGCGGCTTACCAATACCGGCTCCATGAGCGGTGATGAGGTGGTGCAGCTGTATGCTACCTTTCCCGACTCGAAGGTCGATCGCCCCGTGAAGAAGTTGGTGGGGTTTGCCCGCGTGAGCCTGGCGCAGGGTGAATCGCGCCAGGTGCGCATCCCTCTTTCAGCCTTTGAGTTGATGGTTTGGGATGTGTCCCGACAAGCTTTCGTTCTTGAGTCCGGTAAGATATCCCTGACTCTTGGTGCTTCGTCCGATGATGTGAAGCTGACCCGATGGTTGACTGCCCGATAACAAAACAGCCCCTCCGGTTGTTGGAGGGGCTGTGTATTTGATATGTCTTATGGACGATTAAAAACGATAGCCGACCGAGAAGCCAAAGCCGGTGTTTTTCATGGAGGTGTCTTTGGGTTTCTCTCCATCATACTTAGGTACGATGTTAATGAAGCCCAATTGTGTGTTTAGTTGAAATGATAGTCTGTTGCTGAATTCGTATCCGAAAAAGATGTTAGCTCCTGCATCGAAGGGTGCAACATACATTTTGTTGTCGTCGTCGCTCTCTTTTACATCACTTTTGAACTCGATATCCATTTCACCGCTGTCATTTTTAACCTTGCCTCCGATTCCATAGGCCAGGTAAGGGCCAAAGCCTAGAATTAAATGACCATCCCCAAACAGAGGTTTGTAGAGGAAGTTTAAGGGGACTTCAAGATAGTTGAGGTTTATTTTTGTGTCATTGTCCCCTTTTGCCCCTTTAACGGCAAATTGCAATCCTGGTTGGAAATAGAAATCATCGGCAACTGCGATTTCAGCGTTAACGCCCAGTAGAAAGCCAGTTTTGAGTTTGTTGTCTGTGTCTTCACCCGCTTCTTCTCCATTCAGGTTTTGAAAGTTAATTCCCCCGGTTACTCCAAACGAGGTTTGAGCTTGAGCCGCGAAAGCCATCATGGCAACCGCTGCAGTAAAAATCAGTTTCTTCATTCTTTTATTGTTTTTAGTGATTTTTATTGATGGTTTGGTATGCGTTATTGTCGTTATCAGAGGTGTTGAATGCTGTACTGCGAGATAACGAATGAGGTCATTTTTCCTCAAAGTTTGTTCCTTAGGCACTCAGCTCCTCTGTCACTTTCTTTCATTTTCCGGCCTCTTTGGCTGCATCGGCTTTCATTTTTTCGTTGGCCGACACCAGGAACTCCACGCGGCGGTTTTGGCTGCGGCCATCGGCGGTGTCGTTGCTGTATTTGGGCGCTGTTTCGCCATAACCCACCGTGGTGAGACGCGATGATGAAATCCCTTTTGAGCGTAGGTAACTCGATACGGCATTGGCACGTTTCTCCGACAGGGTTTGGTTGTAGTTGTCCGAACCGGTGCTGTCGGTATGTCCCTGTATCTCAATGTTGGTGTCGGGATAGTTGTTGAATACCGTAATCATCTTGTCGAGGTTTTGTTTGGCTTGTGCCGATAGGTCGGAACTGTTGGTGGCAAACAATATTTTGTCGCTCAGCTCAATGACAATGCCTTCGCCCACGCGCTCAACTGTGGCATTGGGGATTTGCTTTTGCATTTCGGCTGCCTGTTTGTCCATTTTTTTGCCAATAATGGCACCTGTGGCACCTCCTACAGCACCTCCAATAACGGCGCCCATGGCTGTGTTACCCGCTGCACGGCCAATGATGGCACCTGCCGCTGCGCCGGCTCCTGTGCCGATGATCGCTCCTTTTTGTGTTCTGGTCATTGATTGACATCCGGCCAACAGCATGCCTGTGGCAACAGCTGCGCTCAATAGAATTCTTCTTGTTTTCATGAATGTTCTGTTTTTTATTGATTTATCTTGGTAAGCTTTAAAAATCAATGAGGATGAATTATAAACCAAATCGAAATTAACAATTTTCGTGCTTGAATGTTCTTTTGAAATGCTGATTTTACTTTTTTAATGGATTGTTCGCTTTATTATTGTGTTAAAACTGTTGCGAAAATTAAAATAGCATGTAAGAATGTCAAAAAAAGCGCAATGATTGGGTGGAGAAAGTGATAATTTTGTATTGACAACTGGTGGGTATTGTGCTGCTTTTGGTGGGCAACTCGTCCGTGAATTAAGTAACTAAATGTCCAATGACACCTTTGGGGGATGCATGGGCTTTAATTGATAAGTATGAAAAAGAGACTATTCGTTTGTTTGTGGATGGCAGTGGTTGGCTGCGTGTCCCTGAGTGCGAAATCGCCTCAGCCATTGGAGCTCACATCGCCCGACGGCCGTTTGTCGGTGATGGTGGATGTGGCTCCTGATGTGACCTGGCAGATGAGCCTTCAAAATCGCATCATCATGGCGAAGGCTCCCTTGGCTTTATCGCTCGAAAAAGAAGGCATTTTGGGTAAAGATGCTGTCATCAAAGGGGTGGAACGGTTTTCGATGAATGAGAAAATTGTATCACCCGTCTATAAGAAAAGTACGGTCGATAATTTGTACAACCAAATGACCGTTCGGTTTGCCGGTAACTATGCCATTGAGTTTCGGGCTTTCAATACCGGCGTGGCATATCGTTTTGTAACCTCGTTCAAAAAACCCGTGACGGTGCTCAATGAACAGGCTTCTTTTGTGTTTCCTACGCATCAAAAAGCTTTTGTGCCATACATCGACACCAAGTTCGACAGATATGCCACTTCGTTCGAGAGCCTTTATCATCACATTCCGTTGTCGGATGTGAAGCCCGACAGCCTCATCATCACCCCCATGCTGGTTGATTTGGGGCTGGGGCAAAAAGCAGTCATTACCGAAGCTGACCTGGAGGATTATCCCGGTATGTTTTTGACCATCAATAATAACAAAGATGGTTTTAATGGCGAATATGCCACTGTACCTGTTGAACAGGAGCGGGGGGGCTATAATAATCTGCAACTCTTGGTCAATAAACGAGGTAGCTATATCGCCAAAACCAAGGGGACGCGCACTTATCCCTGGCGCGTGGTGGCCATTAGTGAAAATGATGCCGAGTTGCTCAATAATGATCTGGTGTATTTGTTGGCTGCTCCTTCGCGCATTGCCGACGTGTCGTGGATTAAGCCCGGTAAGGTGGCCTGGGATTGGTGGAATGATTGGAACATCTCGGGCGTCGATTTTCGTGCAGGCGTCAACACCGAAACTTACAACTATTACATCGACTTTGCGGCACAGAGTGGCATCGAGTACGTGATTATGGACGAAGGGTGGGCCTATAGCGATAACCTGATGAACATTGTTCCGTCAATTGATCTGAAAGCCATTTTGGCTCATGCCCAACAAAAAGGCGTGGGCATCATTCTGTGGGCAGGATGGCTGCCGCTCGATCAGGATATGGAAAACGTGTTCCGCACCTATTCGCAGATGGGCGTCAAAGGTTTTAAAATTGACTTTATGGATCGTGACGATCAGCAGGTGGTTAACTTTTATTATCGTTCGGCCGAACTGGCAGCCAAATACAAATTGATGCTCGACTTTCATGGGGCATACAAACCTACCGGTTTGCAGCGAACCTGGCCCAATTGCATGACTAATGAGGGCGTGAAAGGCCTCGAAAATCAAAAGTGGTACAACGACGATTATCCGTTTTACGATGTTTCCATCCCATACATCCGCATGCTGGCCGGCCCTATGGACTACACGCCCGGTGCCATGCGCAATGCCAATAAGGGCAATTTCCGTCCCATTCACTCCACGCCCATGAGTCAGGGAACGCGTTGCCATCAATTGGCCATGTATGTGGTGTACGAGTCTCCTTTGTCGATGCTGTGCGACAATCCTTCGGTATATAAAAAAGAACCGGAAAGCGTGGCTCTGATGGCCTCCATCCCCACTGTGTTTGATGAGACGGTGGCTCTTGGCGGCAACGTGGGCGAATCGGTGGTCATTGCCCGGCGCAAAGGCGATACCTGGTATGTGGGGGCTTTGACCAACTGGGATGCCCGAACCATGACCCTCGACCTTTCGTTTTTGGGCGATGGTGAATTTAAGGCTGAGGTGTTTCGCGATGGCATCAATGCCGACCGTGAAGGGAGTGACTACAAGCGCGAAGTCATCACGGTCAGCAGGTCTCAAAAACTCGACATTCAAATGGCACCCGGCGGCGGTTGGGTGGCGGTGATTAAAAAATAAGGCGATGCATCGTTGCAAGTTCTCTTTGTGCTTTGATGCTTTGCATGGTGGGTGTTGTCATTATTTAAATCATTGATTTTGATGTGGATTATCGTTAATTCATTCTGCTAATTTATATATCTCATTTTTCTCTTTCGCCTCTCTTTGGGGGAGGTTGGGAGGGGCTTAAAACACATACATGAAAAAAACCATTCTTCTTGCCATGACCCTCTGCGTGATGGGGGCTTCGGCACAAAAGTTCGAAAATCTGGCCATGACTCCGCCCATGGGGTGGAACAGCTGGAACAAGTTCGCTTGCGACGTGAGTGAGCAACTGATTATGGAAACCGCCGATGCCATGGCTGCCAGCGGAATGAAGGCTGCCGGGTATGAGTACGTGGTGATTGACGATTGTTGGCAGGTGGGACGCGATAGCATGGGCTTTATTGTGGCTGATCCGGTGAGATTCCCGTCGGGCATCAAGGCGCTGGCTGATTATGTGCACAGCAAGGGATTGAAATTTGGCATTTATTCATGTGCCGGCACCGAAACCTGTGGCGGACGTCCTGGAAGCCGCGGCCACGAGTTTCAGGATGCTTATATGTACGCCCAATGGGGCGTGGATTACCTGAAGTTCGATTGGTGCAAAACCGACGGGCAAAATGCTGTGGAGTCGTATCGTTTGATGAGTCAAAAACTCAAAGAGGCCGGACGTCCCATTGTGTTTAGTTTGTGTGAGTGGGGTGACAATAAGCCCTGGAATTGGGGCAAGGAAATCGGCCACTTGTGGCGTACCACCGGCGATATTTACGACTGTTTCGACTGTGAAAAGAATCACGGTACCTGGTCGAACTGGGGCGTGATGCGCATTCTCGACATGCAGGACGGATTGCGTGAGTATGCCGGCCCGGGGCATTGGAACGATCCCGACATGTTGGAGGTCGGTAACGGTGGCTTGTCGCTGAACGAAGCGCGTGCCCACTTCTCGATGTGGTGTATGCTCGCTGCGCCTCTCATTGCCGGTAACGATTTGCGCAATATGAATGCCGAAACGCTCTCGATTCTCACCAATGCTGATGCCATTGCCATTAATCAGGATCCCATTGGTGTTCAAGGACTGAAAGTAGATGCTGTTGATGGCCTCGAAACTTGGGTAAAACCGCTAAGCAATGGCGAGTGGGCGATTTGCTTTCTCAATCGTAGCGCTGAACCCAAAACCATTTCCTACGACTGGAAAACCAAAGTGGTGAAGGATGAGTTTGCCAAGCGTGAACTCAACGGTGCCTCTCAGCAATACAACATCAAAGATGTTTGGACCAAGAAATCACTCGGCAATACCCAAAAAACGCTCAAGGCCACCATTCCCTCGCACGATGTGTTGATGGTGAAGCTTTCGAAATAATGACGTTGAATGATGTCAATAAAAAAAGCACGGGATGAAGATTCCGTGCTTTTTTTATAGGCTAAAGTTTTTTACTCCATCCACACCACTACTCCCGCCGGAGCAAGGTTGCTTTCTCCGATCACAATTTTCGCATTTTGGGGAATGTCTATGAGCTGTGTTTCGGAGCTGTAGTTCACGGCCGTCCAAAGCCCGTCGCGCCATTGTACGTAAACGCCTGCCGGATATTCCTCGGTGGTGGCACCTGCCCTTTGGTACACTTGCTTAACCACTTCACGTTCCAGTTGATTATCGTCTGTGTCCACGCCAATGTAGGTTATGGTGCCTTTGCCGATGGTGTGCGTCACCACGGCTGCTTTGTCGGCATAAAACTGGTTGCTGTATGATGCCACAACCGATTGTGGATGGTTTGGGGTGAGCACGTCGGCCCAGTTGTTCCATGTATATGAACGGTTTGCCATGTTTATTTCTCCTTTGCCCGAGGGGTGCATCTGATCAAAAAAATCAATCTTGGCATTGATGAGCGGGTAGATGGGAGCCGCCCAGTCGCTTTCCCAAATGTGTCCATGGCGGTTCTTAACGCCGGTACGTGGGGTGAGAACCAAATGACCGCCATTGTGCACATAATGTCTCCATTTTTCCACCAACATTGTGTCCAGTAGCTCATAGGCTGGGGCAATCATGACTCGGTAAGCCGACCAGTCGTCGTTTTCTGAGACGATGTCTGTGGGGGCGCCCAGCGATTTGGCCATCTCGTGATATTTTTGGAAGTGAGACATGGCATTCCATTGCACCGACTGGCTTTGGCGTTGCATGCTCCAAATGTTGTCGTTGTTCCAAAGCATGGCTGTTTTTCGGGCTTGCAGCTGCTTGGGGAGCGGTGTGTTGGTGCGCGCCAGTTTGCGCAACGTTTTCATCTCCTTTATGGCTTGTTCAAATTCCCGCCCGCCCAGCGATGGTGTGATGCCATCGGTTTTCACTATGCCCGAGTGGTACTGCTCGGCGCTGTAATTGATTTGTCGATAGCGGTAGGTGCACGCAAACGAAGCCCCCGCACCAAAGCAATGGTAAAGCCACATACGGGTGGTGCCCGGAAGCAGTTGGGCGTTGATGTTGGCCCAGTTCACCTGACCGGGTTGCAGTTCCATCACCCCGGTGATGCCTTTCACCGAGCGATAATAGTCGTTGGCAAACGAGAGTGTGAGCGGGTCTCCCATTCGAAAGCCTTGTTCCCCCAAGTTGGTGCTGCCATAATTGGGATAGGCCGTGAATGCTGCAAGGTCAAGCTTGGAAGCCCGCCGTGGGTCGGCGCCCGTACCTGTGCCAAGATAATTGGTTGTGACAAACTGAGTAGGGGCAATGTGACCCCGTAAAATTTCGGCCTGAATGTCGAGGAATTCGCCCTGCACATCGGCCGAGAAGCGCTGAAAGTCGAGCAGCGCGTGCGGGTTGGTTCCCCACCAGCCCACCATTTGGGCATTGGGAATCTTCACCTGGTCGAAGCGGCTGTAGCGCTGGCTCCAAAATGCCGTGCCCCAGGCCGCGTTGAGTTTGTCGATGGTGCCATATTGTTTTTCAAGCCAAGTTCTAAAAGCGGCCTGCGCCGATGGGCTGAAGTCGTGCTTGGCCTCGGGTTCGTTGTCTATTTGCCAGCCGATAACGGCTTTGTGCTGCCCATAGCGTTGTGCCAGTTGGGTGACGATGGTGGCGCAGTATTGGCGGTAAATGTCGTTCGTGAGTGAGTTCATGGCTCGTGTACCGTGTTCCTGCCGAATGTAGTTGGCATTCATTAGGTAGATTTCCGGATGTTTTTCACCCAGCCACACCGGGGGGGTGATGGAAGGTGTGCAAAGAATCACCTTTAACTGATGCTTCTGAGCCAGGTCGATGACCCGGTCGAGCCACTCGAACTGAAAATGTCCTTCTTCGGGCTCCATGTCTATCCATGCGAATTCGCCCAGGTGAATGAACTCGAAACCCATGTCGGCAATATTTTGAATGTCGCGCTCCCATTGCGATTCATTCCAATGTTCGGGATAATAATAAACGCCAATGGTCATTAAATCCTTTTTTGGGAAAAAAGTGTTGTTGTTTTGGGCTATCAGGAGATTGCCCCATAACAAGGTGGCCAAAAGGAGTACGATTCGATTCATGAAGCAGTTTTTTAGTATGTCTTCAACAAAAATAATCATCGGCACCCCTTGTCGGAGTGCCATTTGTTGTTAATTGGTAGATGAATTGTGTTTTTGAAACCGGAATGCCTTTTTTTTACAAATGGTGTCATGGTTATTGACGCACAAATACGAACTTTGATGCTTCAAAATTGTCACACCGCGATAAGACCATTATCATGATTGCCATTCTCTCTCCTGCAAAAAATATTGATTTCACCCCCTCATTTGTCGAGCTGCCGTTGTCTGTCCCCCTGTTTTCAGAGCAAGCCAATCGCTTGGCCGGTCATCTCAAAAACTACTCGATTGAGCAACTGGTTGATTTATACCATGTGAATCGCTCTATTGCTGATCTTAATTACGGGCGATGGGCGCATTGGCTCCAACAACCCGCAGCCGATGCCTTGCGACCTGCCGTAACGGCCTTTAACGGGGAGGTGTATCGTGGGCTCGATGCCCGTTCGTTGACCACAGCGCAGCTTACGAAAGCCGACAAAGCATTGCGCATTCTTTCCGGTTTGTATGGCGTGTTGTCGCCTCTTGATGGCATTCAGGCATACCGGCTGGAAATGGGAACGAAAATTGATTTCGATGGCCATCGTGCCCTTTATCCTTTATGGCGGGAACGGGTGACGAAGGCCATTGTCGATGCCGTAGAAGCATCGTCGGGTGATAAGGCATTGGTGAATTTGGCTTCGGCCGAATATGCCAAAGTCATTGATCAAAAAAAACTGCCTTTTCCCGTGATTGACATTGAGTTCAAGCAAGAGGTCAATGGTTCGCTCAAAAATATCACCGTTTATGCCAAGCGGGCAAGAGGCTTGATGGCCCGTTTTATGGTGGTTCACAATATTCAATGCGTGGAGCATCTGAAGGCATTCGACAGCGAGGGGTATTCTTTTAGCCAGCACCATTCTTCGCAACATCGTTGGGTTTTCCTCAGATAAAATCGTATCTTTAAAACCGTTCCTTTTCGCCATTTTTTAACCAACCATTTGTTCATGATTTCTCACAACGAACTGTTGTTTGCCCTCGATTCAACCGATAATATTGTGGTGATGACCTCCCTCGATGGCGTGATTACATACGTGAACAAAGCTTTTGAAACCACTTATGGTTATCGGCGTGATGAAGTGGTGGGGGCGAAAACATCTATCCTTAAAAGTGGACATCATACCAAAGATTTTTACCGCGATTTGTGGGATACCATTACCAATGGTGAAACTTGGGAGGGTGATTTTTTAAACCACACCCGCGATAAACGCGAAGTGTGGGAACATACCAAAATTTCGCCCATTCACAACCAGCGCAGGCAGTTGACCGGCTTTATTGCGGTTAGTGATAATATTACCACCAAACGCATTTTGGAGCAGCAGATTCAGGAAGAACAATTCCTGCTCAATGAGCTGGTGGCCAACTCCCCGGTGGCCATCACCATTGCCCAGCCCTTAATGGTCAACGGACAGGTGGACGACATCATTGTGCTGAAGGCCAATCCGGTGGCCGGCGTTATTTTTAACCGTCTGGGACTGACCGGCATGCGTTTTAGAGTCCTAATGCCTTCGTTTGCCAACTATTTCGTGCAGCTCGACTCCATTACTTCTGAAAAACAAGCTCTGGAGGTGTATGTGCCCGAATTGGCTAAGCATTTGTCGTTTAGGACGTTTCCGTTGCCTAATGGCCGGTTTTGTGCCCTCTTTTATGATGTGACCGACTACAAACGCACCATTGCTGCCTTGCAGGAGAGCGAAGAACGTTATTCATCGTTGGTTGAAGATACTCCGGCATTGATTTGTCGGTTCGATAATCAGGCCAATATTACATACGTTAATAAGTTTTCACTCATTAACCGAAAGCTGGATGATATCATCGGACAGTCGTTTTATTCATTTTTTGATGAGGCTTCTGTTCGTATTATTCAAAAAAAACTCTCTCATATTAAGGGGCATGTAACCACGGTCGATTTTGAGGTGCAGATGCCGGTCAACAATCAGGTGAGGTGGCTCAAATGGGTGGTGCGCGCTTTGTTTGATGCCGAAGGTAAGATTTTCGATTACCAGGCCGTTGGCGTCGATTTTACCGATTTCAAGATGGCTGAACAGGCGTTGGCCGAAAATCGCAACATGCTCAATTCAATCGTCAATAACAGTCTGATTGGTGTCATGGTGGTGAATGTGCGAAACGAAATTGTGTTTGTGAACTCGCGCATGGTCGAGATGTTTTTGTATGCCGAAGAAGAATTTTATCGCATGCAAAACCCTCACATTACTTTGGTTGACGACGAAAATGGCATTCGCCGACGTTTTACCGATATGCTCAACCACGAGCGCGATAGTTTCACTGCCGAGCGCGAATATGTGCGCAAGGACGGGACGGTGTTTTGGGGCTCGCTTTATTTGTCGCCCGTGCGCGATGCCGGCGGTGAAATCCGCGAAGTGGTTGCCCTGGTGGCCGATATCGACCTGAAAAAACAGTTTGAAATGCGCCTGATTGAGGACGAGAAGAAACTTAAAGCACTTAACGCCACCAAGGATAAACTTTTTTCCATCATCGCTCACGACATTAAAAATCCCTTCAACGCCATTTTGGGATTTGCGTCTCTGCTTCATGCCCAGTTAGATGATTTTTCGAAAGACGAAATTCGTGTTTTCATCGAAAAGATTCTCGAGGCCGGCGAAAATACTTACAAACTGCTCGAAGACTTGCTCACATGGGGGCGCTCACAATTGGGCAAACTCTCTATGAAGGTGGTGAGCAATTCGCCCCGTGCCATGGTCGATGAGATTTTTCATTATTATACCATTTTAGCTCAAAACAAGTCGATTCAACTGGTTAACGCATTGCCCGACGACCTTTGTGTGATGGCCGATACTGATATGCTTAAGTTTGTGTTGCGAAACCTCATTCACAACGGCATCAAGTTTACCAATACCCACGGAACGGTTGAATGTCGTGCTCAATCGGCCAATACCGATGGTCGTGTGGCGATTGCGGTGTGTGACAACGGCATTGGCATACGCCCTGAGAAATTGGGCGTCTTGTTCGATATTTCTGCCTTTTTGTCGACCACCGGAACCGCCAATGAAAAAGGAACCGGACTGGGATTGTCGCTCTCCAAGGAGATGGTCGAAAAAAATGGCGGTAACCTGTCGGTGGTTAGCGAAGTAGGGAAGGGAACCACCTTCTTGATTGAATTGCCGGTGGCTTAGTGTATTCTTTTTAAGTGAAATTAAAAAAAGCACGAACAGGTGAATTCCTATTCGTGCTTTTGTGTGGATGTCGCTACTTGTTGTGTTATTGCAAGTCCATGTTGAATTGCACCATTTTAATGGCCGTGATGGCCGCTTCATCGCCTTTGTTGCCATGGATGCCACCTGCACGATCCAATGACTGCTGCAGGTTGTCGGTGGTGAGCACTCCAAAAATGAAGGGAATGTCGTATTGCAGGTTCAACTCGGTGATGCCTTGCGTGACACCCTGGCACACGTAGTCGAAATGGGGGGTGTCGCCTTTGATGACACATCCCAGGCAGATCACGGCATCAATATCCGGACAGTGGTCGGCAATCATGCGGCCGCCGGCGGTGAGTTCAAAGCTGCCGGGTACATATTTCAGTAATATGTTTTCTTCTTTTATGCCGTGGCGTATGAGTGTGTCTACGGCTCCTTGTGCCAGGGCGTTGGTGATTTGTTCGTTCCACTCCGACACCACAACGGCGATGCGCATATCTTCGGCCGATGGAACTTTGGCCGGATCGTAATCTGAAAGGTTTTTTAAGCTTGTTGCCATGTTGTTTAATTCTATGGTGTGAATACAAAAAAGGTTGTCGGATGCAATATCCGACAACCTTTTTTGAAGATATCTGTTCGATTATTTATTCAATTTGAGTTCGGCACGGGTGATGTATTTGTCAATTGAGCGAGCTTCCATCGAGTTTTTGTATTTCTCTTTGATGGTGGTGTATGCTTCAACGGCTTTGTCGAATTTCCCGTTTTCTTCCTGCAGGTAACCGATTTTCATCAGGTAGGAAGGTGCTGTGAGTTCGTTGTTGCCTTCTGCAGCATCTTTGTAGGCGTCCAAGGCTTTGTCTTTTTGCCCCAGTTCGTAGTAAGCATCACCCATGGCGCCTTTGGCAATGTATTTCAAAAATTCATCATCGGCCGAGAATGCTTTCAGGTGCTTAATGGCGTTTTCGTATTCACCCAGTTTCAGGTAGCTCAATCCGGCATAACACTGAGCCAGGTTGCCGGCTTTGGTTGAACCATATTCTTCAATCAAATCCAAAAAGCCATAAGCGTTTACATCTTTGTCGATGTTCAGCGCCAGTTTGAAACTATCTTGCTCAAAATAGCGTTGTGCTTCAAATAATTTGGTTTGTGCTGTGAGGTTGCGGGGTTGAATAATGAGTTTTTTGATGCCCCAGTATCCGCCAACCAAGACTAATAAGCCCAAAACGATTCCGATAATCAGTTTTTGGTTGTTTTCAATAAAATGTTCTGTTTTGGTCAAAGCGCTCTCTACTTGAGCCAAGTTATCTTCTGCGTTGGTGGTATTCGTATTCGACATTTTCTTGTTTTTTTAAGATATGGATGCGCAAATGTAACCTTTTTCGGATTAAATCAAAATACATTGTTAAAAAATGGTGCGTTTGGTTTTTGGGGATAAAACCTCGCTTTGTGGTGTCGTGCATCGGTGGCGAATGACTATTTTTGTGCCAAACCGTTGGCATGATTCTTCACAAAATTTTCGTCATCAATTATCGTAACATTGCCCAGGCCGATTTGCAATTCTGCCCGGGCATTAACTGTTTTGTGGGGGACAACGGCGCAGGGAAAACCAATTTTCTCGATGCCATTTATTATTTGTCGTTCTGTAAAAGCTTTATCAATGTCATCGATTCGCAAAATGTGCGTCACCACAGCGATTTCTTTGTCATTCAAGGTCAATACCTCAATGGTGACTCGGTGGATGAGATTTATTGCGGATTGCGTCAAAATCAAAAGAAACAATTCAAGCGCAATAAAAAGGAGTATCCCAAACTTTCCGACCACATTGGGTTGATCCCGTTGGTGATGATTTCGCCTGCCGACGAGATGCTCATCATGGAGGGGAGTGAGTGGCGGCGGCGGTTTCTCGATAGCGTGATTTCGCAATACGACAAAGGATATCTCGATACGCTCATTCGCTATTCGCGGGTGTTGGCGCAGCGCAATCAAATATTGAAGGATGCCGATGGTAATCCGCCTGCCGACATGCTCGATGTGTACGATGGTCAGTTGGCCATGTGGGGAGCGATGATATATGAAAAGCGCAAGGCTTTCATCAATGAGTTGTTGCCGGTTTTTAATCATCACTTCTCTAATATCTCCGGTGGGGCTGAGGTGATTGACATTCATTATCGATCGCATCTCTCGGGCGAGGATTTTGAGTTGCAGCTTTTTGCCTCCCGTCAGCGCGATGCGCAGTCGGGATATACCCATCGGGGGATTCATCGTGACGATTTGGAGTTTACCCTGGGCGGTCATCCTCTTAAAAAAGAGGGCTCGCAAGGCCAAAAAAAGACCTTTGCCATTGCCTTGCGTTTGGCTCAGTTCGATTTTCTCACCCGTCATCAGGGAGTGAAACCCTTGTTGTTGCTCGATGATATTTTCGATAAACTTGACAGCTTGAGAAGTAAACGGCTGTTAGAGTTGGTGGGAGAGGATCATTTTAGTCAGATATTTGTGAGTCACACCAACCGTGACCATCTGGAGGCCATTTTGTCGGGTATCGGCAAAGAGGTGCTTTTTTTTGATGTGGCTAACGGTGAAATAAAACTCGATAATCAAAACCATCATGCGTCGTAAAAACGTTCAGAACATCCGCGATGTGATTCAGGAAATTATTGGCGCCGACACCCGACTGTCGAGTGGCCTGCTCGAAGCCCGTGTGGTGCAAAACTGGGCGCAGGTATTAGGACCTTCGGTGGCACGTGCCACCCGACGGGTGTATTTGTATGAGGGAAAGTTGTTTGTGGAGCTCAATTCGAGCGTGGTGCGCAACGAGCTGATGATGTTGCGCGATCGCATTGTGAAGTCTCTCAACCAATCGGTGGGCAGCGATGTGGTGAAGGAAATTGTGTTGCGCTAAGATTTTCCTTGGTCGCGGTATTCGGTGGGCGTCATTTTTTCACTCTCTTTAAAACATCTCGAAAAGGCCGAAACAGAGCCGAAACCCGAATGCAGCGCTATGTCTGCAACGGGCAATTGGCGTTTTTCGATGAGCAGTTGTTTGGCCTGTGCCAACCGATAAGCATTGACATATTGCGAAAAATTCATCCCTTTGTTGCGGTTGATACAGTTAGAGATGTAAGTGCGGTTGCTCCCTATGGCTGCTGCCATTTGCACGATGTTGAATGCCGGTTCGAGATAAGGGCGTTCCCGGTTCATGTAAAGGTCAATTTTTGCGAAAAAGTCATCGACGGTTGTTTCGCTGGTTGCTTCACTGCTTGAGGGTGCTGGTTGAGGTTGAAGGATGAGGTCGGGCGCTTCGTTTTGCGATACCCCGATGGCTCCGAGCATCGATAATATCAACGCCAGCAAAAAAAACGGGTACTCTAAGGCCTGTGTGGTGCCGAACACTTTCACCGGGTTGATGACGTAAAACGAAATGCAGGCGATGGCCGCGACAATAAAACTGGTGTTGAGAATTTTTACGCGACTGAGTTTTAGCTGACTCACATCCGAAAACACGTTGGCAATTTCGGCATGGTACTTTTTGAGTAACGCGTTCGTCTTAAAGAAAAACCATCCGATTTGGAAGAAAATGAGCGCCACGTTCAGCAAGCGAAACCATTGATTGACCTGTAAGCGCCAATGATCGGTACCCGGTTGGGTGCGGTAATCACTCAGAAAATATATTTGTTCTTCATGGCTCAATAACCCCAAAAATACCACCAACGAAACCAACCCGAACACCATGCCTGGTACAAACAGCCGGCGTTTTAGCTGGTGGGCTCCGGTGAGATGGCTCACATATTGATAGAACGACGGGTAGATGAACAGGATGGTGGCAACGCCCAGTGGGTGTAAAATCACGTACAATTCATAGTTCCCGTTCATGTATTGATGGGTGATGAAAAACGACACCCCGGCATTGACCATGGCCCAACTTAAAAATCGTTTGGCAACGGTGGTTTTGCTGCTGTTTACCCATAGCACAAAGGCCAGCATCAGGGGAATGATGCTGTTAATAAGAAAGATGTCGAGTGTCACGCGGGGTGGTTTTGTACGTTTTGCACATTGTTTTTTACCATTTGCAAAGGTAGAAATTTGTGCAAACCGTTTCTTTGCAATCTTGAATTCAATTCCCTTTTGACCTTCATGATAATCGATTTCTAATCGATTTTAATACCTCTTTAAAGAAGAATGTTGATGACCCAAGTCGGCCAAGGTGAGCAATCGCCTTGGCCGATTTCTGTTTTCGGTCGAACCATTTTTATGATAGGTTGTTATCACTTATTAAACAATCATGTCATGAACACCTCCATACCGCTCATTTTTTGGTTCCGTAACGACTTACGGCTTCACGACAACGCGGCTCTGGCGGTTGCCATGGCTTTGGGACGCCCTGTGTTAGCGGTTTATGTGTTGGATGACCAACTGATGAAGCCCTCTGCTTTGGGCTTTACCCGTGCAGGTGCGCATCGTTTGAATTTTTTGAAAGCTTCGGTACTGGCTTTTCGCCGGCAGTTGCGCGACAGGGGAGGGGAGTTGCATGTTTTTGAGGGTGACCCAGTGGAGGTTCTTTCCCGTTTGTCGGCTTATTATTCGGGGGCTACAGTGGTGGCTCATCATGAGTATGCGCACGATGAGTTGGTTGCCGAGCAGCGATTGTCGCAATGGGTGCCCTTGCAGTTGGTTTGGGGCAATATGTTGTTTGCTCCGGGCACCATCCCTCTTGATGTGGCGGCTTCGCCTTTTTATTACACCGCCTTTAAAAACAAGGTCACTGCCATGAAGCGCAATTTTGTGGAGTCTCCATGGCCCGATAGCGTGAGATGGCTCGCGGTGGATGCCGACAATTTGCCCCTGTCCGGTGCTGACGTGTCCGGTTGGCCTGTTACCATTGATCGTTTCCCGGTAGGAGAGGAGGCTGCCTTGCAGTTGCTCGATCATTATGCCACATCGCCGCGGATGGCCGCTTATGCCGAAACGCGTGAGTGGTTCGAGGGGCAAGGGCATTCTACCGCTTTGTCGCCCTACCTGGCCATTGGGGCTTTGTCGCCCATTCGGGTGCTGAACGTGATTTCGGCTCAGCCCATATTGGGGGATGAGATGCAACTGTCGGTCAGTAAACTCACAGAGCAGCTCATTTGGCGTGACTATTACCGATGGTTGTTTTTGCGTTATGGCAAAACCATTTTCCGGCGCACGGGGTTGCGCAAGGTGGTTCCGCCCATGTTTGATGATTTAGAGGCTTTTGAGATGTGGCGTAATGGGCACACGACCCATCCTCTCATCAATGCCCTGATGAACGAACTGGCCGCCACCGGATGGATGAGCAACCGTGGACGCATGATTGCCGCTTATTATCTGTCAAAAGAGTTGAAGGTCAATTGGCTTTGGGGGGCGCAGTGGTTTGAGTCGCAGCTTATCGACTATGATGTGTGCAACAACTATGGCAACTGGGCTTATCAGTCGGGTACAGGCACCGACAGCCGCATCAACCGCCGTTTCAATCTCGACAAGCAGATGCTCAAGTTTGATGCGCAACGCATGTATGTCAGCAAGTGGGTTTGATACACTTTAATTTTGTGTTTCTTTCTTTAACCCGATGAGCGACTGCCCCGATTGTTTAATTAACCCAATCGACCATTTGATGATGACTGCCGAACTGGCAATGGCGGCCAGGGCATCGACAAACAACCATCCGAAATATTTGGCGGCCAGTAGTCCGGCAATGGCACCAATGCTGGTGAGGGCATCGGCCAACACGTGAATGTAAGCTGCGCGGATGTTGTGGTCGCCATGGTCGTGCTCGTGATGTAAAATGGCGGCGCTCACCAGGTTGATTAATAAACCGATGATGGCAATGACAATGGCTTCGTTAAAGTGAATGTCCATGGGATGAAACAACCGTTGCACGGCTTCAATGAGGATGAAAACAGCAAAAATCAGCAGCATCAGGCCGCTGGTGTAACCCGATAGCGACAGTATCCGCTCAGTGTCGGCACTGTATTGACGGCTTTGGCTCAATCGGCGAACGGCCACGTAAGCAATCCAGCTCAGCCCAATGGCCAACACGTGCGAACCCATGTGAATGCCATCGGCCAGCAGAGCCATGGAACGCGTGGTGAGGCCAAAAATTATTTCAACCACCATGGTGACGGCCGTCAGCAGCACCACGTAAAGGGTTTTCTTTTCAAAGGTTTCGTGATGATTCATGAAGTGAGAATTATTATGGTGTCTCTTGATGCCATCAGATGATAGACTCCTGCATGCATGTTGGTGTGCGTGTTTGATTTTTCAAAAGTATCTGATTCTTTCTGACGATACAATCGCCATGATTGGGGATTTGCAATCCTCGTTGCAATTTTAAAGCGGCAGAACATCATGCAGTTCATGTCATCATAAAAACAACTCCCCGCCATTTCTGTTCAATGGCGGGGAGTGATCTACAATTATTCAAAATCCAAAATCTATCTGTAGGGCAGTTGTTCGATGCTGGTGTACCGGCGCCTTTGGGGGCTTTTAACCATTACTCTTTGGGGAGTTTGCGTTGAATTTTCTTAATGGCTGATTCGATCGATTGTTCCGGTTCGATGACGTTGTATTCGCCCCAAAAACTCTTGTCGGCAAAGCCCGATGCAGCATCCTGCATGATGACCTGCGTTTTGAGTCGGTCTGAGGGTTTGATGCTCTTTTCGTCGCTCATTTTCCAGTCGGTCACGGCCATCTCAATGGTGGTGGAGTAGTAGGTGTGGAACCATTTTTTCGTCCAGTCCACCTTAAAGTTGATTTGACCTCGTGAGTAACCGTAAAACCATTTCCCGTCTTTCTCGCGATAGTTTACCAGGTAAGTGGCTTCGGTGGGATAAACATCGGCACCCGCGGGTTTGCGTTTGATGAACATCTCCGACACCTCTTGTTTGTAGTCGGTATTCAGGCTAAAGGCAGCGCTGGTGATGGCCAAGCTCTCGCTGTCGATGTACAGTTTGCCGAAAAAGAGGGGCTCTTTGGCCGACGACTTTTGTTTGAAATCGAGAATGTAAATAATGCGGTTGTCGATGCGGGTGATGTTATTCAAACTGAAGTCGTAATATGCAATCATGTCGTCGGTAAACACCAGGTAGGGATTCTTCATTACGTCCATGAGCAGGGTGGTGTAGGGGCCTCCCATGAGCTTGAAGGTGAGGGTGTCCAGCTTGCTGTAGTCGGCACTCTTACGCGATTTAAACAGGCGTACCATGTCGGGGCGTGAATTGGTGTATGGCTGTTTGAGCACTTCCACCACTGCTTCGGAGAGCGACACGTAGGTGCGACCTTTTTTGATGGTCTCGCGGTAAAAGGCGGTCATCAGGGCGGGAGCATTCATGTAGTTGTCGTCGCGTTTGCTCATCACGGCACGAATGAGATAGTTGGGGTCTTTGGGGAAGACGTTGATTTCGGCCAATGAGACGTTAATCATCTCCAGCCCGATTTTGTTTTTCGTTTCCTTGAGCTCACTCAATGGTAACGTTTGTGCCTTGTAGCCGATGAACGAGATCGCAACCGATTTGTCGGCCATCTCTTTGGGCACTTTCAGTAAAAACTCTCCGTCGGAGTTACACACGGTGGCAATGTTGGTGCCGGGAATGGTGAGGGTGGCAAAGGTCAGTGGATCATTGGATTGGCTGTCGACCACGCTGCCTGCGTATTGCACGTACGATACGGTGTCGGCCTGCGCACTCTTGCCTATTTTTTTGGTGGCCGATGCTGTTGCTGTAAAAAACATCATGGCGACGAATAGGAAAACCATACGTCCAATGTTGCTGTTGTGGTTATTTGTTGCTTTCATGGTTTTGTTATTTAACTCCCTCAATCCCCCGACGGAGGACTTTGGGTTTGTTTAGTTAATCATTTTGGAGATGAATTTGCTCTTTACTTTTTTCAACTTAATTCCACATGTTTGAATGTGGCTTTATAAAGCTTGGTTCATAGTATTTTGTGTGCTGTGCTTTGGGGCGGTGCCACATATCCGGATAAGCGGCTGCTCAAAAGCGGTTGTTTGATAGGAAGACATTTGTTCTTTAAAAAACCCCTATCGTCCTAAAATGTTTTAGGTAGCAAATGGATGAAAGTCTTATATTTGAAAATATTTACCAATCAATAATCCATGTCGTTTTAGTTTAGATAAGGAAGATGTTAGACGACCAGACAAATGATGAGATGATGACAAATTTTTTTAGATCTGTTCTTTTCGTCTTTTTTATCTGTCTGAAATCCTCAACTCTTCTTTGTCTCTCTTCTGATTGAGATTTAAAAAAACGATGTCGATTTAAAAAACTTAATGATTATGAGTCTTTTAAAAGAATTCAAGAGTTTTGCCATGCGGGGTAATGTAACCGACATGGCCGTGGGTATCATCATTGGTGCCGCCTTTGGAAAAATTGTCACCTCGCTGGTGAATGATGTCATTATGCCACCCCTGGGATTGCTTATTGGCAAGGTGAACTTCAGCGATTTGTTTGTAGCGCTCAATGGGGAGTCGTACGCGTCCATTGCGGCAGCCCGCGAGGC
Organism: Breznakibacter xylanolyticus; assembly: GCF_003254275.1. GTDB lineage: Bacteria > Bacteroidota > Bacteroidia > Bacteroidales > Marinilabiliaceae > Breznakibacter > Breznakibacter xylanolyticus. Next base: position 70,374 of record NZ_QKZK01000013.1, read on the forward strand.
CGGTGCCCCGGTGTTGGCCTATGGTAATTTTATTCAAACCACCTTCGATTTCATCATTGTGGCCTTTGCTATTTTTATGATCATTAAGGGCATGAATAAGATGAAAAAAGCAGAGGAAGCTGCACCTGCTCCTGCGCCCGCACCTCCTGCTCCGTCTAAAGAGGAATTGCTGCTGGCTGAGATTCGCGACATTCTTAAAAACAAATGATACATCTCCATTGATGCTACTATATAACTCTTTTAAGTTATCTGCTTTGTTATTTAAACACAATGCGTTAAAATTAACTCAGCGCCTTTGCGCCTCAGCGTTTATTTTGACTCTGTGTAACCACTGTAAACGATGGGATCACAGAGATTCTGGAGTATGTTTGGCGAAGCAAATTTTACGAGGCGGGAATCTTTCCGCCTCGTTTTGTTTCTGCGATGGGAGTTTTCACCTAAATGTAACGTCATTGAGTTTTATCCGTTACAATGTATCATTGGCAGATGCTCTTTGTATATTTGCCGCTCAAGAAGAGGAGATTTGTGATGCAGGATTTGATTCTTTCAGCAACCGAGAAAACGGCCATCATTCATGGCAACCTTCATGTTTCATATTCGCAGGTACATGCCAATATCCGTCATACGGCGCAGCGTTTTTCGCTTCAGCCCGGTGAGCGGGTGGTGGTGATTGGCGAAAACCGCCCCGCATGGGCTTATGCTTTTTATTCCGTGTGGATGCACCGTGGCATTGCCGTGCCGGTCGATTATCAGTCATCGGCGCACGATGTGGTGCATGTGCTCACTGATTGTCGTCCGTCGCTGATATTTGCGTCGGATCAATCCATTGCTTTGGTCCATGAAGCCTTGGCGCTGTCAGGGGGGACAATTCCTGTGTTGATGATGGATGACATGGCAGATGCTCAGTCTGCTCCTTCTGAATGGATTGACCTGCGCCCCGATCTTAACCAAACAGCGGTGCTCATCTATACCTCCGGTACCACCGGCAGTCCCAAAGGGGTGATGCTGTCGTACCGAAATATATTTACCAATCTGCGCGCGGTGGTCGACGAAATTCCCATCCTCACCCGTGAGCAAACCATCCTGATGCTGTTGCCGCTCCATCACATCTTTCCGCTGTTGGGCACGCTTATCGCATCGTTTTATTCGGGAGCCACCATTGCCATTGCCCCGTCGATGGTGAGCGACGACATCATTGCCACTCTGCAACGCTGCAAAGTCACCGTCATCATTGGGGTGCCTCGTCTGTATGCTGCCATCCGCAAAGGGGTGATGGACAAAGTCAATCAAAGTGCCATGGCGCGTTTGTTGTTTAGGCTGGCTCGGCGCATCAACCAACCTCGTTTTTCAAAAGTTGTCTTTGGTGCCGTGCATCGTAAATTTGGCGGCCATTTGCATTTTTTGGTAAGTGGTGGCGCTGCGTTACCTGCCGATGTGGCCGGCGATTTCCGCACGCTGGGCTTCGACTTGCTCGAGGGGTATGGCATGACCGAAGCTGCGCCCATGATTACATTTACTCGTCCCCGGCAGTTGGTTCCGGGGTCGCCCGGGCAGGTGGTGCCTTTTGCTCAGGTGGAGATTCGAAATGGGGAAATTGCTGTGAAAGGCCCCAATGTGATGCAGGGCTATTGGAACCGCCCTGACGAAACTCAACAAGTGCTGCGCGATGGCTGGCTTTACACCGGCGATCTGGGTTTTGTTGATGAGCGTAACTATTTGTTTGTGACCGGTCGCAAGAAGGAGATCATTGTGCTCTCCAATGGAAAAAACATCAACCCTGCTGTCATCGAGGATCAACTGATGGCCGCAATGCCGGGCATCAAAGAGGTGGGTGTGTTTCAGCATGCCGATGCCCTGCATGCCGTGGTGGTGCCCGATGCGGCTCCTCTGCCCCAAGGCTTGGAGGATGTGCATGCTTATTTGAAAGAACATCTGTTTAAACCCTACAACCTGCAGGTGCCTCCTTACAGGCGGGTGCTCAATTTTACCCTGATTGATGGCGAATTGCCCAAAACAAAGCTGGGGAAGGTCAAGCGTTTTGAGTTGCCCGAGCTGATGGTGAAACTAATTGTTGATGAAATCACCGAGCAGCAGCCCTCGCAAATGAGTGCCGAGTGCCAGCTCATTACTAAATATTTGGCCGACGAGAAACAGTGCGTGGTGCGTCCTTCGCATCACATCGAAATGGATTTGGGGCTCGATTCGCTCGATAAAATTGGCCTTCAGGTGTTCATCGACAATACTTTTGGCGTGGCTCTTCAGCCCGAAGAGCTGGTGCGCTTTGCTTCCATCGATGAGTTGAGCCGCTATGTGGCCGAAAACCGCAGTCGCATGAAGGCCGAAAAGGTCGACTGGCCCTCCATCATTCGCGAAAAGGTGCATCTGTCGATGCCCAAAACCTGGGTGACGGCGCATCTGTTTACCAAACTATCCAAGTTTTTCTTTTCGGTTTATTTTCAATACCGCAGCAAGGGACAGGAGCATCTGCCCGAAGGGGCTTGCATCATTGCCCCCAATCACCAGAGTTTTTTCGATGGCTTATTTGTAACCTCCAACCTGGGCATTCGGCAGGTGGGACAGACCTATTTTTATGCCAAGGAGAAGCACGTGAAAGGACGTTTGTTGAAGTTTTTTGCCAACCGCAACAATATCATTGTCATGGATTTGAATAAGGATCTAAAAGAGTCTATCCAAAAGATGGCCGAAGTGTTGCGCCGAAAAAAGAAACTGGTGATTTTTCCCGAGGGCACACGTTCAGTCAACGGCAGCCTGGGCGACTTTAAAAAGACCTTTGCCATACTGAGCCGCGAACTCAACATTCCCATTGTGCCGGTGCTCATTAATGGTGCTGTGGATGCTTTGCCTAAGGGAAGTCATTTTCCTCGGCCATTCAAGAAAATTACCATCGAGTATTTGCAACCCGTTTATCCCGACAATCACACTTACGATTCGCTGGCCGAGCTGGTGCAGGAACGCATTCGTCAACAGATGAATCGCGCCAATCGTGCCTGAGCTGATGATTGTGGGTTATACCGGTTCTTTAAGCGCATTTCAATAAAGTCGGCAAATCATCACCCTAAGGTGCTGTTTGCCGACTTTTTTACTTCAATTTATCGCGATGGATGTTTGCAATGTTTCCGCAAATAGGCGGTAGATGAATCTGAGATTATACTTCTTTTGTGAGGTGTACACTTATCACTCCTGTGCGATTGTTGCATTGCGAGGTTTATCAAGCTTCAGTTTCATTCATCTTAAAGTATCCCACCTGTTGATTGAGTGAGCCTGCCATTTCTTTGAGTTCCTCCGATTCGTCGGAGAGGTTTTGCGATGTGATGGCGCTTTGTTGGCTCAGTTGATTGAGGTTGGCAATGGCGTCGTTAATCTGTCGGGCACCGGTGGTTAGTTCCCTGTTGGCGGCGGCCACTTCTTCCATCATTTCTTTTGAGCGTTGTATGTCGGGGATGAGCAGGTTGAGCTGCTGTGCCGACTCGTTGGTCACCGACACGCTGTGTTGCGATAGTGAGCTGATTTCGGCGGCGGCCATGCGACTGCGTTCGGCTAGTTTTTTCACTTCGCCGGCCACCACGGCAAAGCCGCGTCCGGCTTCGCCGGCACGGGCTGCCTCTACGGCTGCGTTGAGCGAAAGCAGGTTGGTTTGCAGGGCAATGTCGTTGATGATGCTGATTTTGCCAATGATTTTTTCAATGGCCTCTACGCTTTGGCGTGAGGTTTCCATCACGCGTTGAATCTCTTCGGCCGAGCGGCGCGATACTTCTTGCACGTTCACTGCGTTGGCACTGTTTTGCTCAATGTTGGACAGCATCTCCTCCATGGATGTTGAGATCTCTTCGAGCGACGAGGCTTGATGCGACGCCGAGTTGGCAATGTTGGTGGAAACGACCTCCAATTTGTCTGAGCTCTGGAATATGGCATTCACGCTGTTGCGCAGATGTAGTATGGTTTCTTTCAGTTTGTGGGTCATTTGTGTTTGAGCGTTGGCCAGGCTCAGGAATTCATCACCCCGCTTCATGATGTGATCTTCAAATTGTACCTCGAGGTTGCCGTTGCTCACCTCCTCCATGGCTTTCAGGTTCGCCTTCATTCCCTTGCGAATGTCGCGAATGTAGTAGTATGAGAATAGGATGGCCAGCACAAACAGGCCAATGATGAGGTAGTTGAACCACAGGTTGATGCGATCGCGCGTTTGGTTGATGGTGTTGTGAACCACGCGTTTCATTTCGGATGGGTAGTTGCGGGCGTTGTTCCATTTCTCCTGCACGGCGTACATGTTGCTGGTGAGTTGATCGTCAATTTCGCGCCAACGGTAGTATTGATCACTCAAATCCCAAAACTGTTTTTGATCTTCCCAATACACCTGATGTATTCCGTCTCTAAAGTGATTCATGGCCTTGTCAAGGCGTTGGTACGAATCGCCATGTTTGTTGGTCTGTAGGATGTAGGCCATGGTCACCACTTCCGACAGGCGGTTCTTCATGTCTCGGCTCACCTTGGGGTTGTCCATGATGGCGATGATGCTGTTTTGAAATTGCGTGCGGTAATGGTTGGCGGCGATCACGCTGCCAATGAGTCGGCTTCCCTGACGATCGAAGTTGATTTGGTTGTCAAAGGCCATTTGGTGATCAAACACATAGGCTTTGTTGGTGGTGCTTTTTTTGAGTTCCTTCAAACAGTGATAGCCAAACATGTTTTGAAACTCAAATTCCTGATGATACCAACGGTTTGGTTGGTCGGAGGTGATGCCCGTGACCATAAAACTGAGTTCACCAATGTGGGCATTGGTGATAAAGCTCTCGTAATAATTCATGGTGGCCATGGTTTCCACTTCGCTGGAGAGCCCGTTCAGGGTGTTACGGCTCACCATTACCACGGCCAGCGCCATCATTAGAAAAAACGATAGAACTAGGATGGATTTGGTGGCCAGGGTGAATTTGATGCGGATATATTTGCGCATGATGTTGTTCGTTTGTTTTTGATATATGAAGGCTTAGGGGCGCTTATAGCACTGAAATGAGAATCTTCTCAAAGTGAAAAAACTCCACTTCGGGGCGAATTTCAAATTCATAGCTGCCACTCTGATATACGGCCATGTTCGACGACATAAAGATGTCCTTGTCTTTGTCGATGAATTCGAACCGTAACATTGTCAGTGGTTTGTCGTGTTTTACGCCACATTCAAAGCGGATGATGTACGACAGGCGTGTGGCGGTGTTCCATGGAAACTGATATTTGGCCAATACCACTTTGTCGATGGATACCAGATCGGCATTGGTTTGTTCGTAAGGCAGGGCGATGCTCCCGAGAGGGTATTTGGCCTCCATTTCTTTGATGATGGCGGCATGGTGTTGAGCAATGTCCGCCAGAATTTTTTCTTTGGCTGCTTCATCGTTTTTGCCAACGGCGGTGGTGTACAGGCTGTTTTGTTGGTCAAGCTGGTGTTGAACGGTGGTAAGGTGGTTGCTGTGGTTCAGAAACTCGCCCAGTGGCCCGGTGGCCTTCTCGTATCCTCCTTGTGTTTGTTGGCACGACGACCATGTGATGAGGCATCCCGCCAGTATGGACAATAATTTGATATTCATGTGTGCTCTGTTTGTTTTTTTTATCGACGTTGGTTATACTTGATAACAAATTTAGGGTTACAAAGAGGCGTTGGTCAATTTGTTTTTTTGCAAGATGAATATGGGGGTGGTAAGGAAGGGGCGTCTCGGCATGTGTGTGAATACCTCATGTCGTGATTTGATGGACGCTTGTTTTTCACGCTATACCCGAATGTTGTGATGACGCACATGAAATGAAATCCTTGATAATGAATGAATCGACGAATTCTTTGCTGCGCAAAGCGACTTCATCGATTAACAATTATTAGTCGAATTGAAAAGCAATTCGTGGAATTCGTGTAGTTTGTGGGAAAATCCTTTTAACTCATCACAATATAGGGGAATAGCAATTTGGTTTTTAGATTTGCAAAAATACCTGATTCTTTTGTATGAATTATTGACAGGAGCTTAATGTTTTGTAAAAAGTATTGATCGCCTCCGAGAGTTAGGCGTGACGACTCATCTCCTAAAAAAAAGAGGGAGTAACCGCGTATGGCACCCCCTCATCATTCTCATTAACAATAAAAACCTCAAATCTTAATTATTTCGGCAATCCATATTTTTCAATGATGAAATCGATGTCTTTGTCACCGCGTCCGCTCAGGTTTACTAAAATGGATTGTTGTGGGTTCTTTTTAGCCAGCTTCAGGGCGTAGGCCACTGCGTGCGAGCTTTCAAGGGCAGGGATGATCCCTTCGAGTCGGCTCAGTTCGTAAAAGGCGTCGATGGCTTCGGTGTCGTTGATGACGTCGTAATTAACGCGTTTCAGGTCTTTAAGCATGCTGTGCTCGGGACCCACACCGGGATAGTCGAGCCCGCTGGCCACTGAGTACACAGGGCTGGGGTTGCCTTGTGCGTCCTGCAATACGTAGCACTTGAAGCCGTGAATCATGCCCGGGGTTCCAAGCGACATGGTCGCGGCATGGTCGCCAAGGTTCATCGAGCGTCCGCCCGGCTCGATACCGTACAATGCACATTCTTCATCTTCAATAAAAGCACTAAACATGCCCATGGCATTGCTGCCACCACCCACGCAGGCCACCACGTTGTCGGGCAGTTCGCCTGTCATCTCGAAAAACTGTTCGCGGGCTTCAATTCCCACCACGCGCTGAAAATCGCGCACCATCATGGGAAAGGGGTGTGGCCCTACCACGGAACCAATGCAATAAATCGAGTTAACGGGGTCTTTCAAGTAAGCTTCAAAGGCTGAGTCAACAGCTTCTTTGAGGGTCTTTAACCCGTGCGTAACCGGCACCACGGTGGCTCCCAAAATCTTCATGCGCACCACGTTGGGGTGTTCTTTGGCAATGTCAACTTCGCCCATGTGAATCTCACATTCCAGCCCAAAGTAAGCAGCAGCCGTTGCCAGTGCCACTCCGTGCTGACCGGCACCGGTTTCGGCAATCAGTTTCTTCTTGCCCAAATATTTGGCCAACAGTGCTTCGCCCATGCAGTGGTTTAGCTTGTGCGCGCCGGTGTGGTTCAAATCCTCGCGTTTTAGGTAAATGCGACCGCCGTATTTCTCCGACAGGCGGTTGCAATAATACACCGGCGTGGGACGACCCTGATAGTGTTTGCGGATGCTGCGCAGCTCCGATATAAAACTGTGTGATTTGCTGACGGCATAATACGCGTCGTTAATTTTTTTCATCTCGGCTTCTAAAACCGGGGGAATAAAGGCACCGCCGTAATTCCCATAAAATCCGTCCTTATCGGGATATTTTTTGAAATAGTTATCTGCCATTTTTTGTGATTTTTTTAGTGTGATGAATTTACAACTCTTTTTATGAAACGGTCAGATTTTTTTTATGAAAAAATCACAGAATCTCTTTTTTTCTAACGTCCGTGTATATGGTTTGTGGGGCTGCGTTTTTTATGTTGTTTTTCTAAGTTGTGATGTTTAAATTATTGGTTGATATTTTTTTGTCTCAGCGTGTGTCTTTGTGAAAAGGTATCTCTCTCAGCTTCTCATTTTTATGATGATATAATTTGAAAGCTTATGTCGAGTCGACGATGGATCGTGTTCCTGTTATTGAGTGCCGTGTGGGGTGGGATGATGGCCATGTCAAACGGACGGGTGAAGCGATTTGAGTCGTTGAATACCGACGATGGCCTTTCGCAAAACTCGGTGTTGTGCGTGTTTCAGGATCGTCAGGGGTATATGTGGTTTGGAACCTATGCCGGTTTGAACCGCTACGACGGGTATGAGTTTAAGCAATTCATCCACAATGCCGATGACGCCTCTTCTATCAGTAACAACTTTGTGCGCACCATTGCTCAGGATGGGCAAGGCAATATTTGGGTGGGAACTAACGACGGGTTGAATCGCTATGTCCCCGAATCCGAAACCTTTGTGCGCTATTATCATCAGCCCGGGCATCAAGGCTCGCTGCCGGCTAATTCGGTGTTTTGTCTCTCGGTCGATTCACTTGGTGTGATTTATGGCGGAACCTTGAGCGGTGGCGCATTTATGATTCGTCATCAGCAATCACCGTCAACAATGAATTATTGGTTTGAACCTTTGACCATTCAGGTTTCGCCTCAGGTAGAAGTGCGTTTAGTGGCCGACATCATTCATTCCCGCTCGGGCGATGTTTGGCTGGCTACCACGCAGGGACTGTTTCGTCGAATCGGGAACACCGGCATCTGGCAACATTATTTACATCCCATTTCTGATCCTTTGGCTGCAAGCATCAATAACATCAGTGGCCTTGTCGAAGACCCCTTGGGAAATATATGGATTGCTGCCTGGGGGGGTGGGCTAAGGGTTTTAAATCCAACCACGGACATCATCATTGATCACCCCGTCGATGTCTCCAAAAGTGTAGGCAATCAATTTGTCATGTCTCTGTTTCGCGATTCACATGATAATGTGTGGGTTGGCACATGGGGCGATGGGGCTTATGTGGTGAATGCCGATCTGTTTGACGCTGATGTATCGTTTCAGGAGCTTTACAATAAGCTGCCTGTGGAGGTTTATCGGTCCGAAGCCATGGGAGCCAATAGCATGAGTGGGGACAATATCTATTCTTTTTTTGAGGATTATGCCGGAATTGTTTGGGTGGGAACCGATTGGCGCGGCGTCAATAAATATGATCGCAGTGATGCGCACATCTATCACTTGTACAAAAATCCGCTCAACGAATCGACCCTGAGCGATAACGTGGTTTACGCCATTTGCGAGCATCGTGGCAAGCGTTTTTGGGTGGGGACGCTCAATGGGTTGAATCTGTGGGATCGTGAAACCGGTCGCTTTCAACATTTTTTTCATCAGCCCAATGATGTGCATACTTTAAATTCCAATGATGTGCGGGCGCTTATTAAAGACGCGAATGGGGTGTTGTGGGTCGGAACCACCGAAGGGCTCAACAGATTCGATGAGGCTTCCGGGCATTTTACCCGTTATCGGCAGGGATTGGAGTACACCCAGGTACAGGCGTTGTGTCGCACGGAGCACGATGAGGGGTTTTGGGTCGGGACTTACAGTGGGGGGCTCTACTATTTTGATAAGATAACGGGGCGTTCGCATCCGGTTCATGTGGCCGACGAACGCTTGCAAGCCGACCTGCGCCGTACCAATGTATGGAGCATTGCCAGGGATAATGACGGTTTGCTGTGGATTGGAACCGAAAACATGGGGCTTTGCAGTTACGACCCTTCTACCGGAGTGATGAGGAGTTATTTGTCTATCCCCAATGACTCGCTCTCCATCAGTTCCAATAAAGTGATGTCGGTGATTGTTACCCGCGATGGAACCATCTGGGCCGGCACGCTTAGTGGTCTCAACAAAGTGGTGCGTGAGCCGGGTGGCAATGTTGTCTCGTTCCGGTCGTTTAAAGAGGAGCACGGGTTGATATCCAATCAAATTGGTGCCCTGAGTGAAGATGATCAGGGCTATGTGTGGGTGTCGACCAATAAGGGAATCAGTCGATTTAATCCCGTTAATGAGACGTTTAAAAAGATAGAGTTGCGTTACAATATCCGCAGTCGCGAGTACATGGCCAATTCGGTTTGGTTCAATGCCCGTGATCATGAATTGTATTTGGGGAGCATCAATGGGTTAACGGTCATTCATGCCAATGAGCTGGGGCGTAATTCCGTTCCTCCGAAGGTGGTCATCTATGGGGTGCGGCTGTTCAATCGGCAGGTTCAAATAGGGGAACGTGTCCATGATCGTGTCATTCTGCCGGTGGCTTTGTCGCATCTGCCTCAATTAGAGTTGACACACGAGGAATCGGTGGTGAGTTTTGAGTTTGCCGCCCTTCATTTCAGCTCTCCCGACTTTAACCGGTATGCATATTTCTTGGAAGGGTTCGATAGCCGTTGGAATGAAGTGGGCAATCTGCATCTGGCCACTTATACCAATTTGCCTCCCGGTAAATACCGGCTTTTGGTGAAAGCTGCCAACAGCGATGGGGTGTGGAGCATCGAACCGGCTGTGCTGCGTGTGGTGGTCATTCCGCCTTGGTGGAAAACCTTGTCGTTTCGCTTGTTGGTGTTGATATTGATCGGTGTGGGGATTGTGGGGGTGTTTCAATATCGGTTGCGATCTTTAAAGAAACAAAAAAACTTGCTGACCCAAATGGTGGCACTTCGTACCGAAGAACTTTCCGAGATGAACATTTTGCTTGAAGAGCGGCAGGAAGAAATCACCAGCCAAAACGAAGAGTTGAAACTGCATCGTGACAACCTGGAGCATTTGGTCGACGAGCGCACCATTGAGTTGCGGCAGGCCAAGGAAAAGGCCGAAGAAGCCGATCGGTTAAAGACGTCCTTTTTGGCCAATATGTCCCACGAAATCCGTACACCCATGAATGCCATCATTGGTTTTTCGTCGCTGCTCGACGATGACGAGATGGCCGTTGACGAACGTCGCGAATATGTGTCGATGATTAAGGCCAATGGCGATGCCCTGCTCAATATCATCAACGATATTCTGGATGTGTCGATGCTCGAATCCAATCAATTGGTGCTTAATTTTTCGGTGTTTCGGCTCGATGAACTCATGAACGAACTTTTTCTTTATTTCTCATATACCAACGATAAAAAGCTCGCCTTTGACCTCTTTATTCCCGAAACGCACCCCACGCTCGAAGTCGATTCTGATGCCTTGCGGGTGCGGCAGGTGATGACCAATTTGCTGACTAACTCGTTTAAGTTCACCTCCGCCGGATTCATTCGCATGGGATACCACGTGCAGGGCGATGAAGTGGTGGTGTTTGTGGCCGATTCAGGCTTGGGAATCAACGAAAAGGATCGAGAAAAACTGTTTAATCACTTCCGGAAAATCGATTCGGATGTGTCGCGGTTTCATCCCGGAACCGGCATCGGGCTCTCTATTTCAAAGCGGTTGGTGGAGTTGTTGGGCGGACGTATTTGGTTCGAGTCGGAACTCAACAAGGGGAGCACCTTTTATTTTGCACTGCCTCTTAAAAATCATCCTGCAAATTGAATTTATAGTGCCATGGCACCCGGGATGGCCACTACGCGTGAGGTAATGCCTACAATTTCTTCGGCCGAATGCATTTGTGCCACGCATGTGATGGAGACATACTGTAAATTGGGCGTGTGCTTGTAACTTAGTTTGCCATTTGACGGCATTAGCTGGTTGACTTTGTCAACATTCCCGTCGCGATTGGGAACAATAAACTTGAACATGTAACGCAATGGCCATTGCTGATTCTCTAACAGGCGCGTTAGTCGTTCTTCGGTTGTGTCGGTTTCCATGATTCGTTTTTTTGCAAAACTAACCATTTGTGTCAATATTTTGGAGCGGCAGTAGACGTTCCCGGGCTGAATTGAGCCTCGAAAAACGTTTTTGTGTGCCGTGACGGCTTGCTCGGTGCTTGAAATTTTTTTTTTGCATGTCGGTCTGGTCGTAAATGCATATTCTACCTTTTTTTATTTGCCATGATGGCTTTCAATGGGGGAGAACAGTTTTTATGCATGTTTTCTGCCCCTAAGTGCCCCGCTGGTTTTTTTGTGTGTTGATGACCATGAAAGGGAGTGATATTTTTTTTCCAATCCCAATTCTGTCCGTAAAGGTATTTGACCGATTTGTTTTTTGAGAAACTGAAAGCTGTATATTTGCATCGACGCCCTTAAATTGGGCACATTTCAGAGAGGAATCCCTAAAATGACACAAATGACAAAGCAGGTATGGCTGTTTTTGGCTCAAGGATTTGAGGAAATCGAGGCGCTCACGCCCATCGATGTGCTCCGTCGTGCCGGAGCTGCGGTGACGGTGGTCTCAATCACGGGTGATCTCATGGTGACCGGTGCCCATGAGATTGCCATCAAAGCTGATGTGCTGTTTGAGCATTTGCCTCAGGCTCAGCCCGATATTATGGTTTTACCTGGCGGAATGCCCGGAACCAATCATCTCAATGACCATGAAGGGCTCAAGCAAATGATTCGGAAGCATGTGGCGGCCGGTTTGCCCGTTGGTGCCATTTGCGCGGCTCCCATCATTTTGGGCGACATGGGGTTGCTCAATGGGCATGTTGCCACTTGTTATCCCGGCAACGAAAAACGTCTCTCAGGCGCCACCGTTACCTCTAATCCCGTTGAAGTGTCTCTCCCTTTTATTACGGCTCGGGGGGTGGGGGCTGCAATGGACTTCGCCTTGCAGTTGGTGACTCTGTTATTTGGTGCCGATGTGGCTGCTCAACAGGCTGCCCGAATGGTGGTGAACCATTGATGGCCTGATTTTTGATAACGTCAATTTTTTATTTACCAATTTTTATAACACATGAAACGAGCCATGTCCACTGCTTCGACTCTCCTGAGAATCGAAGATCGACGCAGTCAATGACTTTGGGTGAGTTCCATGTGACCATTTAAAACTAATTATAGACACATGAAAAAACTTGGAATTTTATTGTTTGCTTTGATGATCGGCTTTGCTGCCGAAGCTCAAATTAATCCACATGCGTTGGGTTTACGCCTTGGCGGTGGCGATGCCGGTGGTTCTGAAATTAGCTATCAGCACGGATTGTCGCGTAAAACACGTTTCGAGGCCGATTTGGGCTGGCGCAATAGTAAATATTACGATGCTTTTTGCCTGACGGGTGTGCATCAATGGGTGTTTCCTATTGAGAGTGGTTTCCAATGGTTTGTCGGGGTCGGTGGTCAATTCGGAAGCTGGTCATGGGACGATAAATACTACAATGGCAATGACGATGACGGCATGTGGATTGCAATTGCCGGTCAAATTGGTATTGAGTACCAATTTAGCGAAGTGCCTTTACAAATTGGCATCGATGCCCGCCCCAATATTGGGGTGGTCAACAGCAATAGTGAACTGGGCAACTGGGATGTTGCCTTGAGTATCCGCTACTGCTTCTGATAAAATGTACATAATGTGAAGGCGGTCTGTTTGAATTGAATTCAAGCAGACCGCCTTTTTTATTGTTGATGAAATATGATTAAAACCGTTCCTGAATGCTGAAAAAGAAGTTGCATTCAATAAACGCATTATCGGAACTGTCGCTTCCGTGTATGGCGTTGGCCGTTTTGTTTTCGGCAAACAGGCTGCGGATGGTACCGCCCTCGGCTTCGTTGGGATCGGTGGCTCCCATCAATTTACGGAAGTCGTCCACTGCATTTTCTTTTTCCAATATCATGGCAATGCAGGGACCGGAGGTGATAAAGTCCACCAGTTTGTCAAAAAAGGGTTTGCCCGTGTGGATGCCGTAAAAGCGTTGGGCATCGCGCGTGTCCATGTGCACGCCTTTGATGGCCTTAATTGAAAATCCGTGATCGACAATCAGCGACAGTATTTTTCCTGCATAATTATTGCGCACCGAGTCGGGCTTGATGATTGCTAAGGTCTGTTGAATCATAGTTGTAAAATTTGTTTTCAATTTACACAATTATTTAATATTTGTTCTCGTTTGCGCAAAACTTGATTATGGTAACAAAAAAAGAGGATGCCCCTGCATGGGGATCCTCTTTTTTTATCGGTTGTTTCCACCTTTTGGGGTGGATTTTTATGCGTGTGTGTGAATCAGGCTGCTATTCCTGACTTGCCTGTATCAAATAAAGTGATACAAAAATACAATTTCGCCTTCGTAAGCCGGCTTTTTGTTGCCTTCAATTTCAAGGGTCACGCCAATATTGGCCTTGGTGACCCCGCGAAGGTTTACGGCGTTGATAACTTTGGCTTTGAGGCGCACTCGGCTGTTAACCAACACCGGCTGGTTGAATTTGAATTTCTCAATACCATAGTTTACCTGGAGCTTGAGGTTTTGTACTTCAACGATTTGTTCCCACAAGTGAGGAAGAATGGATAGGGTGAGGTAGCCATGGGCAATGGTGTTGCCAAAAGGCGATTCGCTTTTGGCCTTGGCCTCATCCACGTGTATCCATTGGTGATCCAGGGTGGCGTCGGCAAACAGGTTGATTTGTGCCTGTGTAAATTCATGGTATTCTGAGATTCCCAGTTCTTGTCCAATCAGTTTCTCGAGCTCTTCAAAGCTCTTGATAATCACTTTGCTCATTTTTTTTGATGGGGTTTAATTTGGATTTCTTTTTTTTGATGTGTCTATATCCTGTGCCGTTTTAAATTTTCTGACGGGGAGCGCTGTCATCGCGGGGGATGATGCGACGCTTGCGTACCATGTCGGCATGTGAACCTTCGTAAAGACTGAATTTCTCAAATCGACATTCTAAAGCTCCGTTATAAAGTGTAATTTTTGCCGATGGCTTTAATCCGATGAGTTTCATGGCTTCGAGGTTCGAGCTGATTACCCAGGCATCGAACCCTTGAAAGTTGCGCTTGAGGTGGTTGCCAATGCCAATGTACATCTGTACGATGTCGCGGGTCTTGAGGCGTTCGCCATAAGGCGGGTTCATGATCACCACTCCTTTTTTTGAGATTGGATTCACTTCTTCGAGTGGCGCGCAGCTAAAGTCAATGAATTGTTTCAACCCAAAGTCCAATGCCGACTGACGTGCGGTGTCGATGGCTCGCAACGAAATGTCGCTGCCACAGATGCGCGCCGTGGGTGTGGTTTGCGCCTCAATGGCTTCGTGGCGTATTTTTTCCCACAACGGGGCATCAAAGTTGTTCCAACGGGTGAACCCAAAATCTTTTCGTTTGATGTTGGGGGCAATGTTGGCTGCAATCATGGCGGCTTCCATTACAATGGTTCCCGATCCGCACATGGGATCAATAAACGTGCTTTTGGTATCCCACTCGCTCAGTAACACCATGCCGGCTGCCAATACTTCGTTGATGGGCGCTTCGTGCTCGTTGGTTCGGTAGCCGCGTCGGTTGAGCGGCTCGGCCGAGCTGTCGAGTGAGACGGTCACCTGATCTTCGGCAATGTGGATGTTAATCAGTACTGTTGGTGATTCAATATCTACCGATGGGCGTTGGCCTGTTTCGTCTCTGAAACGGTCGCAAATGGCATCCTTGGTTTTCAGCGAGACGTACTTGGAGTGCGTGAAAATTTTTGAGTAGGTAATGGCATCCACGGCCAGTGTCTGGTCGGCGCGCAGATATTTTGACCAATCCATCTCCTTAATCTTCTTGTAGAGTTCAATATCACTGGTGGCATTGAAGGTGGCAATGGGCATCAGGATTCGGATGGCGGTGCGCAAATGCAGGTTGCTTTTGTACAGAAGCGCCATGTCGGCTTCAAATGACACTGCTCGCTTGAGTGTGGTGATTTCTTGTGCCCCTAAGGCTGCCAATTCCTTGGCTAAAACGGTTTCGAGCCCGTAAAAGGTTTTTGCGACTAACTTCAATGCTGTTCCTCCTGATTGTGACAATTGTTTGGCGCTTCATTTTCAACCCAATTGGGGATGTTTGAAAATGGATGGCGTTGCGGTATTTGCGGTTGCAAATTTAATATTTCGCCGTATGTGGGCAATGCCCTCACCCATCTTGATTTCGATAATTGTTGATGTTCATCGTTGGCTCCATTGCTTTTTTGTTTAAATTGGGAGTTGAATTATCCCTCTAAGCCATGATTCGAACCGTGCCTACTCTGTTGTTGGTTGATGATTCGCCCGTGAATGTCGAACTTCTCAAAGATATTTTGCGGCGTTATCATCTGTTGTGGGCTTATAATGGGCAGGATGCCATTCGTTTAGCGACGGGCGATCCGCGCCCCGATTTAATCCTGCTCGATGTGGTGATGCCGGGTATGGATGGTTATGAGGTGTGCCAAGCCTTGAAAAAAATGGAGGAAACGCACGATATTCCGGTCGTGTTCATTACGGGGCAAACAGATTCTGACAGTATCATCAAAGGGTTTGATGCCGGTGGGGTCGATTACATTGGAAAGCCTTTCAATATTCCTGAGCTTCGCGCCCGCATTAAAACCCAACTGACCATCAAACGTTCCCGCGACGAAAACGAGTTGTTGATTCGTCAAATTGAAGACATCAACACAAAGCTTACCGATAGCATTAATTATGCCCTGAAAATTCAAACGGCCAGCCTTCCCAAATCCGAGTACTTAAAAAAAATCATGCCCGAGCATTTTATCTTGCTCAAACCTCGCGATATTGTTAGTGGCGATTTTTATTGGGTGTCACGTTGCGACAATAAACTCATTGTGGTGGCGGCCGATTGCACCGGCCATGGCGTTCCAGGCGCCATCATGAGCATGTTTGGGGTGGCCTATTTGCATCAAATTGTCGAGACCAATAAAATTCTTACGCCGTCTCGCATTTTGGACGAGTTGCGTAAGGTCATCATCGATGCGCTTCAACAGTCCCAAGCCAGTGAGGTAAAAGACGGCATGGATATGAGTGTGGTGTGTGTGGATACCCAAAATGGCTCGTTTGAGTATGCCGGTGCCTTCAATCCTGCTTATTTGATTCATCAGGGACAATTGCAAATCATTCATGCTGATACCATGCCCGTTTCCATTGGTGAAGTCGACAAGGCATTTACCAATCATGTGGTCAATTATCAGCATGGCGATTGTCTGTACCTGTTTTCCGATGGTTTTGCAAGTCAGTTTGGTGGCGAAAATGATAAAAAACTTAAACAGAAAGGTTTTCGGCAAATGATTCTTGATAATTATGCATTGCCCATGAGTCACCAAAAAGAGATCTATGAGCAGTTTTTTGAACGATGGAAAGGAGATCGTGAGCAAATTGACGATGTGTTGTTGATTGGAATGCGGCTTTGAGGTTTCTGTGTGCACTCATTCTCCATGCGTGGTTTCTTGTTTCGTTGCTTTCTTTGTTTTAGTTCTTATCGCGTGGAATATTCTGATATTTTTGTATCGCCATTGTTTCCTTTATTTGTTATCTTATTCTTTTGTTTATGAAGACTTTACTCTTTTTGCGTAAACTGTTGCATTATCTCAATATCGAGAGCGAAATGGAGGATCACGATGCCATTCACGACGAAATTCGGAAAGGCATTGTTTTTAAGGGAACAAACTTGTGGATTCTCTTTTTTGCCATTCTGGTTGCTTCGGTTGGGTTAAACATGAACTCAACGGCGGTGATCATTGGCGCCATGTTAATATCTCCGTTGATGGGCCCTATCAATGGGATGGGATACAGCATCGCGACTTATAACTTTGACCTGTTTCGTCAATCTCTTAAGAATTTCTCCTTCGCTGTGGCTGTCAGTTTGGTGGCTTCTACAACCTATTTTGCCATCAGTCCCATTTCAACGGCACATTCGGAATTGTTAGCTCGAACGTCTCCTTCTATTTACGATGTGATGATTGCTTTGTTTGGCGGATTGGCCGGTATTGTGGCCATTAGCAGCCGCCAAAAGGGCAATGTCATTCCCGGTGTGGCCATTGCTACCGCTTTGATGCCTCCTTTGTGTACGGCCGGCTATGGCTTGGCCACCGGCCAGTACGAATTCTTTTTCGGTGCGTTTTATTTGTTTACCATCAATACTGTTTTTATTGCATTGGCTTCGGTCATCATTTCGCAGGTGTTCAATTTTCCCATTCGAACGCTGGTCGATGCCGGCCGTAAAAAACAGGTCAATCGATGGATTACTTTGGTGATGATCGGGGTGTTGTTGCCCAGCATTTACTTCGGGTACGGACTGGTGCAAAATGAACGATTTGTTGAAAATGCCAATCGTTACATCTCCAATGTGAGTTCGTTTGAAGGCAATTATTTGCTCAAACATGAGGTCGATCCCAATCAGCGAACCATCACGCTGGTCTACGGTGGGGTGACATTGGGATCGGGGCAAAAGTCCGAGATTATTGAAAAGGCCGGGCAGTTCAACCTTAGCGATGTGGCCATCGATATTCGTCAGGGCTTTGCATTAACGGGGGTTGATGAAAAGGTGTTGGAAATTAGTCGACTGAAAGAGGAGTTGCTGCATGCTAAAAATTCAGCTCATCAAATGGAGGCTCGTTGCGACAGCCTGGTGGCACGGCCACAAACCGGTCAGATGTTGTTGAATGAGATACATCCTCTTTATCCGGCCATTGTGGGGTGTACCTTTGCCGAGTCGGTGCTTTACCGGAAAGATAAAGAGGGGGAAAAGCCCATGATGCTTGTTATTTTTGAAGTCAACCATCAAGGCTTGTCTGCATTGGAACGGGATAAGGTGAAAAAATGGCTTCAATCGCGCCTCCAAAATGAACGTCTTCGTGTCATTTTTGACTGATGTGGTTTGATTGTGATGCCATCTTTGTTGATGCTTGGATAGATTTGTTTGGGTGAGCCGTGAATCCTCTATATAACTCTTTTGAGTTATCTGTTTTTTTACTTGAATACAGGCTTAATCGTATCTCAAACTCAAAACACAACTTCAAAAAACTCTGTACCTCTAAGAGCCTACTATATAACTCTTTTACCGAGTGGCACTGTGGCTTTTTCTCCTCACTGGTTCTCATCTTATCTCACTGCAACTCAGCGTCAGTTCTTAGTTCGTTAAGTTGAGGACGATGATTAAATACTGAGTTATCTGCTTTCATATTTAAACGCAATCTACATATTCAAACCAACTCAGCGCCTTCGCGCCTTTGCGTTTATTTTGA
>NZ_QKZK01000013.1:89396-122792 GCF_003254275.1 Breznakibacter xylanolyticus
TCGTTAAGTTGTGGACGATGATTAAATGCTGAGTTATCTGCTTTCATATTTAAACGCAATCTACATATTCAAACCAACTCAGCGCCTTCGCGCCTCTGCGTTTATTCTGACTCTGTGTAAATCTTTTTTTGTCTCTCGCTCGGAATGGTTAAATTGCGCCGTTTTTTAATCATTCCTCTTGGAACGAAGAATGGGGTTGTAGGCGTTGATGATCAGTATTAAAGGAAGCCAATCGTTTCTTTTTTATGATAATTTCTGATTCGGGTACCTTCCCATATCTTTTGATGTGTGACGATTTTGATTTTTATTTAGATACAGAGAAGAGTACTATGAGCGGTTTTTTTGGGACGATTTCGAAACGCGATTGCGTAATGGATGTGTTTTATGGCACTGACTACCATTCTCATCTTGGCACCAAGCGGGGGGGAATGGCGTTTTTCGACAAGAAAAAGGGCTTTCAGAGAGCCATCCACAGCCTGGAAGATGGATATTTCCGTAATAAGTTCGATAATGATATCAAGAAGTTTGTCGGTTGTGCCGGCATTGGTGTCATTAGCGACTACGAAGCGCAACCCATTGTGGTCAGTTCGCATTTGGGCCGTTTTGCCGTGGTCACCGTGGGAAAAATCGCAAATATTGATGAACTCGAACAAGAGAGTATGGCGCTCCGTCGTACTTTTTCTGAAACCAGTCAGGGAGGGGTGAATCCCACCGAGTTGGTTGCTCGCCTGATTGCCGAAAGTGATGACTTTGTTTCGGGGATTAATCATGTCTTTGCCCAAATTAAAGGCTCTTGTTCTTTGTTAATCCTTACTGAGTCGCATATCATTGTTGCCCGTGATAAAATGGGGCGTACTCCCATTGTGATCGGGAAAAATGCCGATGGCTACGCGGCAACATTTGAGACGTGTGCCTTCCCAAACCTCGATTACGAAACGGAATATTATCTCGGTCCCGGCGAAATTGTCCGGATGGATGCCAATGGCTATGAGCAATTGCAGAAACCGGGCGATAAAATGCAGATTTGTACCTTTTTGTGGGTTTATTACGGGTACCCCCCCTCGTGCTACGAACGCATCAATGTGGACGATACGCGTTTTCGTTGTGGAGAAGCCCTGGCCAAAAACGACGATGTGCAAGCTGATTTTGTCGGGGGCATCCCCGATTCGGGTGTGGGGCATGCCATGGGATACAGCAATGCCAAGTGCATTCCCTTTAAACGACCTTATGCCAAGTACACGCCTACCTGGCCTCGTAGTTTCATGCCTCAAAACCAGGAAACACGCGACCTTGTGGCTCGTATGAAACTCATCACCAACGAGTCGGTGGTAAAGGGCAAGCGCGGCGTTTTTCTCGATGACTCCATTGTTCGTGGTACACAGCTTCGCGATAACGTCAAGCAATTGCTCGAAGGCGGTATTCAGGAGATGCACATGCGCATTGCCTGCCCGCCATTAACTTATCCTTGTGAATATCTTAACTTCAGTCGCTCCCGGTCGAGCCTCGACTTGGCGACCCGCAAGGCCATTTTGCACCTCGAAGGCAGTGAAGATGCTGATTTGAGTGCCTATTCCGATCCGGATAGCCCTAAGTATGCTGCCATGGTTGAGCACATTCGTAAAGATTTAAACTTGACTTCTTTAAAGTTTCAGCGGCTCGACGATTTAATTGAAGCCATCGGACTGCCTAAAGAGAAACTCTGTACCCATTGTTGGGATGGAACAGGGTGTTTTTAATGTGCTGTGTCTTTTGGGTTTAGATGCTTGGTGCTCTGTCTGACTCTGATTTATCGCTGAGTAATCAGTGTTTTTTATAATGATGCGCGATACTTTTCTGTTCTTAAAAACGAAAGTATCGCGCATTTTTCTTTCGTGTCTCTTTTTTGTTCTGTGACGTTGTTTTCGTATCTGTTCGTAAAATTATTGTTGGTTGGATAAATTGTTTTTTTATATTTGTTAACAATCGAATTGTGTTTTTCTTAATCGAATCGTTCCTGTTATAACCCGTTAAGGTTACTCAATGTTTTTATTTTTCATTAGTGATGACGCTTTCTGCATTGAGACGCGTTGATGAATGCAGCTTTCTTTTCACAGGGATGACTCCGTGATTGTGCAAATTTTATTTTTTCATCTGTTACGATATGTTGATCGAAAAGCAAACCACTGGTTATAACTCTATTAAAGGCGATTTGATGACCGGCGATTTATTGCTCATGCATGGCATTCATATGAGCAGTCGGTGCATCGAAACACTCGAAGGTTGCGATTGGTCGCATGTAGGCATTGTGGTCAAGGCTGGCGACATTGGTTTGGATGTGGGGGATGATGATATTTTGTTCTGGGAGTCTGACTCTCCAACTCCTGTGACTGACCTGATTTTGCGAAAACCCAAGTCTGGTCCTATGCTGGTGCGTTTGTCCGAAAGGTTGATGTATAATTTTTCTCATGGTGAGGATAGTAAATGCGCCGTTCGTCATTTGTATACCGACCGGGATGATGTTTTTTTTCAGCGTTTTAAAGCTTTGATTCCTACCATTCATTCCGCTGTTTTTCCCGATACGTTCCATGAGTTTCTCAATCCGACTAAAGGACGTATTTTTCATGAAAAGACATCGTTGGATACCATGTTTTGCAGTGAATTGGCTGCTTATACTTATATGAAACTGGGGTTGCTTTGCCACATTCATCCGGTGAACAGTTATATGCCCGTTGATTTTTCCGAAAAGCTTTCTGTTGGCCTCTTGAAAAGAGCTTGGTTGGGAGCTGAAATTCCCATCGCATTTATACGACCATGAAAAATAGAATATACACAACCAATCTGAAAGCCCGATTTCAGGATTATCTGGTGCAGATCTCTCTGAAGAATCTCACGCTGATTATGGGATTGACCATTGCTGTGTTGTGTTTTTATCTCTATTCCGATTGGTTTATTCGCATGAACCAATGGGCTGCTGTTGCTCGTTTGGTTCCCTTGTTGCTCTCTCTGGTGTTGCTTGTGGTAAATGTCTCTTTCCCCATTCGTTATGCGCGGTTTAAAATGGGCTTGTATCTGGGTCTTTACATGGCTGTTCAAATGATGATGTATGCCATTTGTTTGATTCATTTACATACTGATGCGCTTGCACCAAGTGTTTCGGGTGCTCTCCTGGTCGTTTTTTTGGTGTCCTTGGATGCTAAACTGAAATTCAATCTCTCATTGGCGATTTACGCTCTCCCGTTGTTGGTGTTTGGCATCCTATTGTTTGTGGTGGGACGACCATCTCCATCTGAGTGGGTGGTGTTAGCCGATATTTTACCCATCGTGATGATCGGATTTGTGATCAATCGCATTCAGTATTCGCTTCGCTTTCGTCTTTTTGTGGCCAATGCTTTGTTGAAACAGGAACAGGAGAAGACGCGTTCTTTGTATGCTGAAACACTCAGGATTAATAAACGTCTGGAGCAAAAAGCAATTGAGGCTCATCAGATTAAAGAGGAAATTGAATTAAAGAATCGTGAGTTGAATAAGTCTAATGCCACCAAGGATCGGTTTCTGGGAATTATTGCCCACGATTTAAGAAATCCCATTGGTTCTATCTGGGGCTTGTCGGATTTATTAGTGGCTGATAGGAATTTGAATCATGAGCAACGTCGAAAATGTGTTGAGACCATCAATGAGTGCGTCAAGCACACCCATGGGCTTCTCGATAATTTGCTCACTTGGGCTCGGGCTCAAAACAAAGCCATCGTGTATATGCCTGCATGGCACCTGGCTTATGAATGCGTCGAAGGGGAATTGATGGTTCTTAGACAAATGGCTCGAAAAAAACAGATTGTGGTCGAAAATCATGTGCCTTATGATTTCAGGGTGTTTGCCGATCGTAATATGTTCGAAACCATCATTCGTAACTTGGTTGCCAATGCCATTAAATATACACATGCCAATGGCAAAATTGAACTGACCGCACGTAATGTGATTCACGAGTGCGGCGAGTGTGCTGAGATTGCAGTGACCGATAACGGTATTGGCATGGCGCATGAAACGGTCGTTGCGCTTTTCAAAATTGCTCACAACGCAACTGTCAAAGGAACTGCCAACGAGCAGGGCACCGGTCTGGGGTTACTTTTGTGCAAAGAATTCATTGACATGCACGGCGGGGTTATTTTGGTTGACAGTAAGCCTAAAAAGGGTAGTGCGTTCCGGTGTCTGTTTCCAATGAATTAATTCTTATTCATTGATAACTTGCTCGAAAAACGCGATGGGGTTGTTGTGTGAAAAAAACTTCATGTCGCGCTATCTTATGTGTTTGCTATATAGCACGTTTGAGTTATATACATTTATGTTTAAACCCAAACCAAATCAGCGTCTTAGCGCCTCAGCGTTTATTTCTTACACTGTTATTTTATAATTACCGGCATTCATCATTGGCAGCAATTGGAGCTGATGAATCTCTAGTTGACCGTTTTTTTTTGTGCGTCAATCACCTGGCTTACTTTCCGATACATAAAATAAACAGTGCACTATGTCAGGTGTTTGTAAGTGGAAGGTACAAATAGGGTACAAATTTGAGTGTGAAATCTATTGCACCTTATTGATGTCTGTTACTTCTTTTGATGCTTAAATATATTCAAATATCACAAGATGTATTTGATAATTCATTTATAAATAGGGGTTTTAAATTATATTTGAAGAACAAACCAATATCTTTTGATGACGATACAATACGCATCTGACCTGCATCTTGACTTTAATGATAACAAATCATTTTTAGTCGAACATCCAATATTGCCACAAGGAGAAATCCTCTTGTTGGCTGGTGACGTTGTTACTTTTGCAGGAATGAAAAACCATGTCCGTTTTTTTGATTATCTGTCTGCCAATTTCAAGTTCACATACTGGGTGCCCGGGAACCATGAATATTATCATTCGGATATAGATTGTAAAGGAAGTTGGTTTAAAGAAGCTGTACGTGAAAATGTCTTTTTAGTGAATAATGTTTCTGTGCTTCACGATGATGTAAAATTCATCTTCTCAACTCTATGGGCGAACATATCGTCAACCAATAAACAAGTTGTAAAAAGAAAATTGAATGATTTTCATTTAATAGGTGAAGACGATTCAGTCCTTTCTATTTCACGGTTTAATGCCTTACATCAACAGTGCCGTGATTTTATTGCTCATGAATTGACCGTTTCCGATGGATTCAAAAAAGTTGTTGTTACTCATCATGTGCCTACTTTTAAAAATTATCCAGAGCGATACAAAGGTGATGCACTGAACGATGCTTTTGCTGTTGAATTGGAAGATATGATTAATGCCAATAAGCCAGAAGCATGGATTTATGGACATATACATAGCAATACTCCGGATTTTACAATAGGAAAAACAGTATTGTCAACAAATCAACTGGGATATGTTTCCTATGGCGAGCATTTTGATTTCAATCCGACCAAATGCATTAAGATTTGAATTGTGATATCATGGCCTTGTCGTGCCTACAATTAAGCATCAACAGCACTTTCCATAGGATTTGATAGGCATAATGTAAGCTCTTTGGCGCTATTGTTGGCCTTAACAGCGTCATAAAGGGTCAGTTTTGTCATGCTGTTTGTTAGAACCACCCATTTCTTTATAATTTTCCCCTGCATTATGGATTATTTCCGCGATTTTTTCTCTGAGCGAAGGGGGAGAAAGTACCTCAATGTCGGCACCAAATCCTAAAATCATCCTTTCAAGTTCAAAATTCGGAATCACCTTAATCGAGAAGATGGTTCCGTTTTCGTTTTCCGATTCTATTACTTGCGAACTGTGAAACGGTTTCGTTACCACGTACGGAGCATTGGGCTTGCTGACCCAAAATCTTATCTGGCGAGGCAAAAGTCCTTCGTTGACCGTAACACCTATAATGTCTTTGTAGTACTTATCTGCATCAAAATCTTTTTTTTCATAAAATTTAAGGTGTGCAATGGTTTTGAAACTACTAATCCGATCTAACGCTAATGTCTGAATTAATTTTATACGAAAGTTATAACCCACTAAAAACCAACGGTTGTTGAATTCCTTTAGAAGATAGGGATTGATGATAAAAGATTGGCTGTTTTTTGATTTAAAGGATTGGTAATTGACTTCAATCACTATGCGTTTTAAAATAGATTGATAGAGACCATTTAAATGTTCAAGCCCTTTAAGGTTTTCGTTTTTATCAAGATGGATGATTGATTTTGACTGATTTTGTTCTGTATGGACTTTGTTTTCAAGTTTGTGAATCAGGCCTGTCATGTCCTTAAAATGACTGAATGCCTGAAACTGTTTTAAAATTTCAATGGCTTCATTCAATTTGTGTAAATCATTGCTAGAAATGGGTAATTGGGTGATGGAATACTCCGGGTCATCGTAGGTGTAGTATTTTTTATCAATAACCATTATAGGGGCATTGTACCCCATTTTTTCACTCCGCATATTCTGTATGTCAAGTTGTATTGTGCGTCGGCTGATCCCTTTGTCAATGCCTTCGAACTCGTATAGGGCATTGGAACAAGCTTCTGTCAAATCCTCCAAAGTCCATTTCCGGTAGCGGTTACGTAGGCACCTGTCGATGGTGGTATAGCGGATTAATGCATTGCGATTGATTGGCATACATTTTTTTTGTGAAAAATATTAAAATATTTTCAACTGCGCAAAAAGATTGCGTAGTACCATCCGAGCTTTGTATCATTAATTACAAAGAAAGATGAAAACGATTATTTCAACCGAACTGCATCCCATCAAACTTTGGTTAGAAGATATTGAGCCCAATGCCCTCTCGCAAGCCCGTAACCTGGCCAATTTACCATTTGCATTTCATCACATATCAATAATGCCCGATGCCCACTCGGGGTATGGCATGCCCATTGGTTCGGTATTGGCAACTAAGGGGGTTATCATTCCCAATGCTGTTGGTGTGGATATTGGTTGCGGAATGTGTGCACTGAAAACAAATGTTGACGATCTTGATTCCGAGAACCTAAAAGCCATTCTGTCTTCAATACGCAAAACCATTCCGGTTGGGCGCAACTGGCATAGCGAGCAACAAGATTTATCGCTGATGCCCAAATTTCAAAAACACCCTGAAATTATTACCCGACAATTCAAAAATGCTTCCTTTCAGTTAGGGACATTGGGTGGGGGCAATCATTTTATTGAAATACAGAGAGGCTCAGATGGTTTCATTTGGGTGATGATTCATTCCGGTAGTCGAAATTTGGGGAAAACGGTTGCCGAACATTATAATACAATCGCAAAGAAGTTGAATGAACGTTGGCATACCAATGTGCCAGCCCAATGGGATTTGGCCTTTTTACCTATTGAAACGGACGAGGCACATGCTTATACGGCCGAGATGAACTATTGCATCGAGTTTGCCTTAGCTAACCGTAAACTGATGATGCAACGCATTCAACATGCATTTATTGATGTGTTAAAGGGTCGGGTTGAGTTTGGTGAGATGATAAATAAGACACACAATTTTGCAGCATGGGAACATCATTATAACATCAATGTATTGGTGCACCGCAAAGGTGCCACTCGTGCTCGAAAGGGAGAATGGGGCATCATTCCCGGTTCACAGGGGTCTAACCCATCTTGCAGCTTTCCATCCAAAATTCATTAAAAAAACACCTTTTTTCACCTCAAAATAGGCTCTTTTGCTCTATTTGCTTTTGTAATACATTGATAATCAGTGTCTGAATTTTCGAAAAATCATTTGTAGTACACAAGGGGGTATTGTATATCAGCGGTTTACATGTTTACTTTGGGGCATGTATTTCAAAGTATCCATGCGCACCAACCCCGAAACGGGAATCTATAGCGGTTATTACCGTGTTTAGTGGAGAGCTAGCGTCATTACGCTACCTTTACAAAGCGAAAATCTGTAGTACACAAATCCGAACTCGAAAATGAACAATTCATTGAAATACAGGCGCTGGCTTTAGGATAGCTGCAAAATGGGCTAAATCATATATTGTTGAGGGGCTTGGAAATCCTGAAAGCTTTGAATCTTGTTCGCATGGTGCAGGACGAAAAATGGGAAGGCAACAGGCGCAAAAAGAGCTTGATCTTGATTATGAGATTAACCGATTAAATGAAAAAGGCATTATTCACGCCATTCGTTCCCGAAAGGATCTTGATGAAGCCACCGGGGCTTATAAAGACATTGATGTAGTGATGAAAAATCAGTCCGACTTAGTTGCAATTAAAGTTGAACTGGAACCATTGGCTGTGGTAAAGGGATAATATTTAGTGTAACAATTATGAGGATGGTTTAAAAATTAGTTCATGGCAATCTTAAAAGCAAATAATATAGAGATAGAAATAACCTATTTCGATTTAAACGAATGTGATGAAATTGAATATCAAATGGATTTTCTCATTAATGGAATCCCTTTGTTTAATCGGGAACTCATTGGCGAGTATTATGTCAATAATTTCAATGGAAAACTTATTGTTAGCGATTGCAGAAATGACTTTGATTGGTTGATGGATTACTTTATCAAGATTCTTAAAACCCGAAAGGGATATGAAATAGAAAACGAAGAACCTCCCAATATCAGATTCAATATTAAGACATGGGAAAACATAAGGGAAGAAAAAGAAAAAAGGTGGGAAGGACGATCTTGTTTGGTGCAACAAGAAAATGGAGAAACAATAAAAAAATCCTACAATGAGACAATGAAGATGTTCTTGCCATTATTGGAAGAACAAGTTGAAATTCAAATAACTATACCTTCTCGTTATTTTGTTTCAAATGATGGTGAACATGCTTCTGTTGGGCTTATGATGGATACTGATTTTGGTCAATTCACCTTGTTTGTGGAGGAATTTCAAAAAGAGATGTTTCAATTTTTCGAGAGGTTTAAAAATCGTATCATATATGCAGGTAGCGGAAAATATGAAGTGATTTATGATGAAGATATAAGTTTTTAAATTCCTTTTGATATATAAATATAACTAATCTCATGAAACACAGACTATTTGATTTAAACAATATTCCTTTGACTGATTGGCTTTTTGAAGTAAACAATCAACGCTTGTTGTGTAAACATGACCAAATCAATTTTCTGCCTCTAAATGGGATTGTGAACTTATCTCAAATCGACAACCATATTTCTCAAATCGATGATTGGGCAGTGTGTGAACAGGATCTTAAAAATGTGGATTTTACAAGTCGGTATATCGGATGCTGTGGGGCAGATGGTTCTGTGCTGAATGTTTTCAATAATAATAAACAGCCTGTTGGTTATCAGTATGGCGATTGTTATATGCCGCATTTTGTGCGTATTCCAAAACAATTTGTAACGATTCAGTCGGCTGATGTTTCTGTTTGTATGATACTTTTTGCAACCGTTGAATATAGGGGCAAAATCAGAATTGTTGATAGAATTATGGGTGATGAAGTGGAGTTGATGACTCAACGATTAAAGAAGCAGTCAGCGTATCGTTTGAAACAAGAAATTGATGATGCGCAATTGAGAAATGAACTAATGCGTAGTCTTAAAGTGATAGATATTGAGGGGTTTACAGTAGTAATCGAGGGCTGTAATACTTTCGATGATGTTTGGCTCTATACCAAATATGACAATTTTTAATAGTACAACACAAACAACAGATATGAAACTAACAGCATACAATGGCGCAAACAACGTATCCGTTGAATTTTTAGATGTGAACTCTGGATGGATGAATTTTAAAATTACCGTTGGAAAGCAGACTTTCGAAAATCGCTTTTCAAACGTGTTTGATCCCATTTTAGAGTTAAAAGCATGGCTTGAAGCAATTTCGTTGGGCGTTAAGCAATGTTCATTTGATTTTGACAATGAAGGCAATGAGTTTAAATTTGATTATTCTCGTTTGGGATATAATCGGTTTGTTTTTACTGTTTCTGAATGTTACGAAGATAAAATACATATCACTGATTGGGTTGACCCAAAGCAATTGGTGAAAGCCTTTTACTACGGTTTTTTGAACTTTGTTGATTCTGAAGTTTACCAATTTTATGAATGGGAAGAGTATTCATATAAAAGTAAACTTCAGGACTTGCTGCAAATAAAAGGAAAACAGCTGATCGATCATCTAATGTCTTTGAGTACCATTGAATTTCAAAATCTGATTTTTTCACTCAACCCCCACTTTAGCTATGATTTCCCCGGTGTAACAGACAAAGAAGAGCTTAAAAAGTTGAATATAAAATATGTGATAAATGACAATATCCTGCCTGAAGACATCAAAATGGTTAAAACACCAATCTACGATTTTATGCCATTGAATTATGAAGTCATGTCAATTGAAGAACAATTGCGTTTTGTTTCTGATATTTTAAAAACAGTCAATGGTCAGTATGGTGCAAATGTCAAGAAATTTAAATCATCAATTATAGAGAAGTATCTAAAAACAAAGTAGATATATTTTATGAAAAATGAAACAAAGCCTGTTAAACGAAAAGTAGCGTTTGCTCGCTCAAAACAGGAACGGATTAGAAAGAAAAAATATGCACGTTTTATGCAAACCAATTACGATTGGGATTATAGCTATATTTTAGATTTACTACGCTTTAAACTTCGTATGACCCGTGAGTATATTCAAAAAAATAGTTTGTGTGAAAAAGAAGCAGTTGCCGAAAAGATTCGGAAAATTGCCGAAACGGAAGCGTATCTCGAAAAAATAGTTGGCGACAATTATTTATTTGCTTTGATTGATGATTTTAATATTAGGTACGGAAAGGTAAAACATTGTTTTGAGAAAATTGAAAACTCTTCTAACAGTCGATTTGCAACTGATTGGTCGGATGTAGCACCTGAAAAATTAGAAGAAGCAAAGGCGGTTTATGCAACGCTGCATGAAATAGCTGAACAGCAGCGAAAAGACGATCTTCGAAAGGCCTTTGATATTATGTGTGAGCAGATTTGGGATTGGTGGGATTGAATTTTGTGTTGCTCATAGTAATTTGTGTTAAAGTCTTGAAAATTACTGTTTGTGGCAATTGAAGCCACAGGTAATTCTTCAAGGCTTTTATTTATCCCTTTGAGCCTTAATTTTTAACATCACGCCTTGCTGTTTTTACAATCCTGTTTCTTTATAGATATGGTTTGAGTGTCGGATTTGCCGACCAATTAATGCGATGAACTACCAAGTGACGGATTGGTAGTTCATCGCATTTTTTCTAAAATACTATTTTCACGTCTTCTTTGTAATTCTGTAATGTTCCATTCAAACTCGCTGTCCAACCGTCAATAAATACTTTGCCGTTTTTAATGGCACTTGAATAATCATCACTGGTTATTTTCTGGCTGTTGGTTATATAATAATGGTTGCCAATTTTGTAAATGCAATCTTTCACCACTTCTTCGGGAACCTGTGTTGGCTCGTCTAAACCAACGGTGAAAATCATATTGTAAATACGGCTCATTGCATCCGTATCATTTTCAGTTATTGCAATCTGTCCTTTGTCATCAACTTTTAGCTTTGGTGCTTCTGTGCTGTCAAATACCGTATAACCAAGGTCGGGAGCTTGTTTTTTATGCTCCTCAAACATTCCGTTTTTACTGTTGTCCTCTTCTATTTCTTTTGCAATTTTTTCTCCTGCGCGTTTTAGGCGTTCTATGGTAATGCTTGATATTACTGGGGGCAAATTATTATCAATACAAAACTTGTAAGCAGGTTTGTCTTTTTTAATAGGTTCATCTAATTGGCACAATATAAATTTACGGTTTCCTCCGTCTTCTGCATTCAGTTGCATTACTGCGTGCCCGGTTGTTCCTGAGCCTGCAAAGAAATCAAGAATGATGTCATTTTCTTCAGCACCAATATTTAGAACGGTCTTTAAAAGCTGTAAAGGCTTAGGGTAATCAAAAACTTTATTTTCAAAAAGTCCTTCAACTTCAGCAGTTCCTTTTCTTCCTGAAAAAGAAGAATCTTGAAAAATTGAACGTGCTATTTTTGAAGTATGCCTCATTTTTCTAACTATTCTAAATTCATTTTCTTCTGTCAAATAGCCAGTAATTTCTATATTTAGATTTTTACTTGCTTTTTCTTTTCCCCACCGCCAAACAAATTGTATCTTATTTTTAGAAGACAAGGGAGGATATACTTCTTTAGTGTATACTTCGTTTTTCTCTAAAGAAATTTTATAAAAATTGTCTTTATCTCCGCTATTTATATCGATATAGAAAGGGTAGTATAAATTTTTTCGATTGCCAATGTGAAATGATTCATCACTATTGTAAAGCGGGTGTATATTGAATTCGCCAACTGAATCACTGTATTTAAATGTCCTTTTTTCATCAACGAGTTCATATGTTTCTGTCGAATACAGGTCTTTACAATACATTAAACAGTATTCATGCATTTTAGCCACATGGCCATAGTTTCTAGCATTAGGCGTTGAATTAATAATAATCGAACTACTAAAATTCTCTTCACCAAAAATGTCATCACAAAGTAGTTTAAGGTTGGCTTGTTCGTTATCGTCAATGCTAATAAAAATAACACCTTCTTTGCTTAATAAATCTCTAGCTAGTAATAGGCGTGGATACATAAAAGCCAACCAACCATTGTGGCTTTGTTTAGTTTTAAAGCTAAAATCCATTCTGGCAAAATCGCTTTCGCTTAGGTTTGCCAAACCCAAAACTTCGGTTTCCTCTTTATCAAACTTATCAGGGTAAACAAATTCTTCACTTTTTGTATTATATGGTGGGTCAATGTAGATACACTTGATTTTTCCGCTATAATGGTTTTTCAGGATTTTCAGGCTGTCGAGGTTGTCGCCTTTCAGCACCAAGTTTCCTGTTGTATCAATATTCTTGCTCAAAGTGGTATTGAGGCGTAATTCCTTTTCTGTCTTTTGAGCATATTTAGCTCTGGCAAAGTTTCTGCCCACAAAGTTCAATCCGTAGCCGTTTACCTTTTCGTCGATGGGTAAACCCAAAACGGCTTTCAGTTCTTCTATGTTTATTTCGGTGTCGCGTATTACGTTGGGGTAGTTTTCTTTTAAAAAACTCAACAATTTATTTTCGTTGTTTTCTGTGCCAACAACCGTATAGCCGGCTTGTATAAAATCATTCATCATTCTTCTCTTTAATTTTTGAACCCCTTGTTTTCTTTTAGTGATTTTACTTCTTCAGATTTGATTTTCCGTTCCAGTTTTTTCACATCTTCCTCGGGTGGTAAATTCTCGGGCACAATTCCGCGAGAGATTAGCGTATTTCTAACCGATTTATTATTGGTAATATGTTCGTTAGAAATTTGACCTTCGGTTTTCATTTGTTTTTGTTTGGCATTAAAAATGGTAATCTCTGTGGCAAAATCTTTGGCTTTTAGCAAAATGGTGGGCATAAAATCGGCCAATGGTTTGTTTTTGATTCCCCATTTATCCTTCATTTGCTGTGTGGTTTTATTAAATAAAGCTTGGTCGCCTTTGCTTCTAATCAATGCAAAGTTTTGGTTGCCGCCGGTTTGTTCAAAAATCACATGCGAGAGTTCTTTTTCTGTTTCGGCCAATTTGTTTCGGGCTTGTACCCGTTCTAGTTCTAATAATTTTTGCTCAATGAGTTCTGCTTTTCTTGTTTGAACAGCAAAATAGGTTTGAGCAAAAGCAATTTGTTCTTTTCGAGGGTCACCATTTTGTGCTATTAAGTAACACGCAAAACGTGTAAGCATCACATCGTCAATCTCTTTTTGCGCCCCCGAACCAATATCAACCATTTTCCCGACGTCGGCAAAATGGTCTGCTATATCTTGACCTGAAATTTCACAGGCTGTTTTGGCTTTACTAATTACATTCTGAAAATTATCCCATTTACCATAACCCAACAAATGCTGTAAATCTCTGGCTAACCAAAATTCGATACCATCTTCAGTATTGTGAAGAAAATCCTCAAAATTTTCAGTCAATTTATATACAATATCTTTTTTCATAGCTGGATTATGATTTTATCAAAGCCGCTAATTGCGTTTTATTGATACGTTCTTTAAATGAAATTTTTATGTTCTCGTCTTTATAATGCTCGCCCAATGCCTCAAAATACTTTTTGGCAAAATCAATTTTCCCTTTTTCATCAACAGGTATTGCCGTTGACGATTTATAGCCTTTGGCTTCCACTACTAGGAATATTTTGTTGCCTTCTGTACTTTTAATAGCATAGCAAAAGTCGGGGTTGTAATCGCCCAAAGGCGTTTTGATTTTCAGGCGTGGCAGTTTGCCGAAAATTTCAATGCTGTCAATGTCGGGGTCTTGCTCCACAATTTCCAACTCAAAATCGCTGTCGTATTCAATCACTTCTTCAAATACCCATTTGGTTTTCAAAGAAAAATCGCCTGCAATATCTTTTTGAAATTTGCCAACGCTGCCTGTATCTAAATAGGTTTTTCCTTTATGAATTGAGCTTGCCGAAGTTTCGGTTTTGAATACATTGGGCAATGCTTTTCCGTTAATTCCATCATACTTAATGTTTGCTTTAAGCATTGCAATTAAGTTCTTGTTTATTATTTCGGAAATCTCTCTTTGAGCTTGTTCAGGATTATTGCAGAGCATTTTAGTTTTGAAATCATCACTCAAAGCGTTGAAAATCTTTACTACAAATGCAATAGGTGTTTTGGTGTTGTTTGATAGCGTGCGAACCAATTCTAAATAATCAACTTTGCTTCTATAAGAAACCGTATCGGTTAGTTTTTCTGTAATTGCACCTTGTTCGCCAATCTTATTAACATTAAGTTCTGCACGAATTGTCTGCAACAGAATTTCCTCAATATTAACGGCTTCTATTTGCGTTTTTATATTTTGTATCAATTGGCTTTCTTGTTCTTCGGTCAAAGTTTCCAACACATAAAAAGCATTTTTATTGATGGTGTTCCAAAGGTTTTGAAACTCTTGCAAGTGCGTTGTCTTTATGAAAATTTTCTTTTTCTCTTTTTTCTTCTCGGCTTTCTGAACGTAAGTGTTTGCGTCAGTTGCAAACAGGCTTTCAATTGCCTTTACATGTTCTTCTGGCAAATTTTGTTCTTTGAGAATCGCTGAAAACTCTGGCGATTTTTCGTAAATCTTTTGTCCGTCAACAATAGCCTTACGAACAATCATTTTCGTGCATTTCAACACATCATCAATCAATGCAACTACTGTATCATCATCAAGACCCGATTTTTCTTTGAGTGTCTTAATGAGTTCTTGCTCTGTAAATGTTTCGGAAAGTAGGAATGAGTTGCTTAAAATTTCATTTTGAATGGCCTCAACAAAACCGTGTTCATTGCTTGAAACAACCACATCAAGGTTGTTGATTCTCCAAAATGCTTCTTGGTCGTCATTCAAATTTTTCAGCGTGTATCGTTGCAAATTTTGATTTACACAAATGCGTAAACCACGCCCAATTTGTTGAAGTTTAGATATATCGCTTCCTTGATTGGATAGTTTACAGATTGTAAAAACATTCGGATTGTCCCAACCTTCTTGCAAAGCCCAAATTGAAAAAATAAAACGTGAAGGACTTTCAAACGAAAGCAATTTCTTTTTGTCTTTCAGAATTTCATCAACACCTGCTTTTACTTTTTCGTCAGCGTTTCCCTTGTCGCCTGAAAAATAACCTTTATGAACCTGCAACGTGTTGTCGCTGTCAAAATCGTTTTGCAGGTATTTATAGTAATCACTTGTTTGGTCAAGTTTGCTAATCAGCTCAGTATATTGCTTTTTGTATTCTTCTTCAAATATGTTTTTGACTTTTGGATTTTCGCCACGAAACAAACTGGTGTCGCTTTCAATAAAAAACAAAGTGAGTGCTTTAACCCCTTGCTCAAACAATGTTTGTTCTTTCTCAAAGTGTATTTTGATGGTTTCTTTAATCATTGCCCGCAATGATTCGTCCGACAAAGAATAATCAACTTTTTCAATGGTGTCGTCCGCTAAAACAATAGTGTCTTTGTTTATTTTCTTAATGCTTTTGCCGTTGAAAACTGCACCAACGCCTAATTCTCGTCTTGCAATAATTCCATTGGTTAAAGTGCTTACAATGGCTTTTTTGTTGTCAATAGCAATAAGCGTATCTGTATTTTCAATTACGTCTTGCGTGTAAACCACAATTTTCTTTACCAAGTTTTGTCGGAAAGAAGAAATGCTGTCTAACACATACGCCACGTTGGATAAAGGCAAGCTATCTTTCTTCTTGGGGAATGTAGCACCAAAACGCAAATAGTAATTGTCAAAACCCTCAAAATAGGTTTTAAAGGCATTGCCCTCAAAACGGTGAGGTTCGTCCATTATCACAATCGGATGTAAGCGCTTCAAACATTCCAAATACGATTTTGGCGGCTCTTGATTATTTACAAATAATTCAGGTGCGTTCATCTCTCGTTCTAACGGACGGTTCAAAATGTTGTCACGGCTGTTAAAAGAGCTTGGTGTCATAACTAAAACCGATAAATGCGAAGTGCCGATAAATTGTTTTACCGCAGAAATGTTTCCACCTTCGTAAACAAATGTTTCTATTTCCTTTTCTATTTCGTTAGCGTAGAAACTCTTAAAGTAATTTTTGGTGTCTTCTATGTTTGTTTTTGTTCCCTCGCGGATTGGAACAGTTGGAATAAGAACGATAAATTTTTTGTAGCCAAAGTTTTTGCTCAGTTCAAAGATGGTCTTGATAAACGTGAACGTTTTCCCCGTTCCCGTTTCCATCATTATATCAATGTTATTGTTGTCTTGAACTGGAAACTTGTATTTGTTTTTATTATGGTGTGCTGTCAGCACATCACCAAAATTTGCTTTTTGGCGTAGGCTTTCAAAAAGACTGATAATGTTGTTTACGCAGTCCTCCTGATAGGCTTGTATTTCATATTGAAACTGTTTTGTTTCTGTTTTTGTAGCCATTTAATCTCTCTGAAAATTTAAATCGCTAAAATACCAATTTGTCTTTGTTTATCTTTCCTTTTATGGCAATATAAATACTTTTCAGCGAGTTTTCAGGTGTGGTGGGTTTAAGAACATCGGCAATAAAACAACTCTTTTGCAATCTGATCCATCAATCAAGGCGTTTTAGCTTGTAAATGTGCTATTTTTAACATTTATACCTTGTTTGTTTAATCCTTATCTATTTTCAACCATTCGAGAATACAATTTAGGACAATTGAGTTTCACAAAATCAAACAATTCGCCATAAGTATAAATCAATGCACCGTCATTCTTATTTTGCTTTTTCTCTAATGGTAAAGTAGGTTGCTCCGATCTTTCATTTTTGAATTGCTGAAAATTGAACCGAACCAAATAATCAGCTAAATCTAATCCCTGACGATGTTCCTCAATGGTCGCTCTTTGCTCCAAAAAATCAGAAACCACAAATTTCGTAATGGCAGATAACTCTATAGATTTTTCGTGCCATTTTCCGTACCCCTTTAAATCGGGAAACAAAACAACATCTCTATTTTTGAGAACACTGCATTTTCCAATCGTCAAATTTGAAAGACTTCCTGTTGCAAGCCATATAAATTCAGGGAAATAAATACTTGCAATAATGGCTGTTTTTTCACTCTCCACAATGGCCACGGGTTTTGATCGTTCTTTTAACAGGTGCTCACCAAAGAAGCATTGCTGCAAATCAAAATCTTTTATTTTCAATGCACTATGCACCCAAGTAATATGACTAAACGGTTCTTTGACACGCTTTCCGACTATTGGGTCATACAACATGATTTTTCCTGTGCGTATTTTTCCACTGTTATCAATTTGCCAAAAGACGGTTGCACCATCCCAATGTTTTGATGTCCCAATTGCATAAGTCCGGATTACTTCATCCATTTTTTCACGTCCGAACAAATGAACAAGGTAACTTACAAAACAGTTATCGCCATACCCTTTTAAACTGGCGTTAAAAATCGAATTGTCAATATAACTGACTGCTTTTTTCTTTAAAATCGCATTAGGGCTTGGTTGGAGAGTTTTTTTATCTCTTGTGTCTCCCGTTATGTGATTATCGGCAAAGTACTGCTTGGGCTTGTAATGATAGCCACAATTACTCTCTCTGTTACACCTGCCAACATTGGCGTTGATGTATTGACCCGTTTCAGTGTCAATGTATCGGGTGAAAACATTCTTCTTATCACATTGGGGACAATGAAAACGGGAATTCAGCCCCTTGTAAGGCTCTAAAATATATTGGTGATTCATATTTAAAAACATTTAGCACGTGGCATTCTTGGCATTTGTGGCACTCACAACGTTTCAAAATGCCACAAATGCCACAAATGCCACGTGCCATTTTGCTAAACCAATTTTTCATATTCTCCTAGTCTGATTCTTTTAAACAAGTCAGGTTCATTCAAAAAACGCTTAAACGTGCGTTCTGCAATGCCTATATGCAATGCGATTTGATTTCCTTGTTCTGTTGTAAACGTTACAGGGAGTGTATTATACAACTTTTGCTTTTCTTCGGAATATTTGTCCAATGGATTCACATTTGAAATAATCGAAAACGCTTTTAATGCCGATTTTCTAAAATATTCAGTCAGTTTTATTGCCGATTTGACACTTTTGACGCTAATACACTGTTTGTTGCCTTCCAAACAAGCAAAATTCAACATTTCAATGATGAGTGAAAACCGAATGGCATACATTTCCATTTTACTATACATTCCACTTAGCATATCATTATCGGCATTGTTGCATAAATCGGCATTGTATTTTTGCCAGTCAAATAATATCTGCTTGGCTTCAGGGCTGAAATAAAGAATTTGAGGTTTGGGGGTTGATGTTTCATCCAAGCGACAACTCAAATCAAGCAGTTTTGACAGGATGAAATTCCAGTTATCGATTACTGTTTGGTCGAGTTCCTTTTCGCTCCAATATGGTTTCTGAATATTGTCGGGTAAGACAAATAAAATACGGTCAATAAAACCGTTTTGCGTTCGACTTTCCCTTGCCAATTCATGCAATACACCGTTTTGAATAGTTCCTGCAACTGAAATATAAGGTAACGGAATAAAGACTGGATCGCCTGTTTTTCGGTCTATATTGATTGGTTTGGCACTCCATGCGCTCAACCAAAATTCCATTTCACTACCTTTATTGTAACGGTTGAAATTCTTAAACCATCCTGCCAGCTCATCAACATACACTCCAATCCCACGCTTATTGAACTTATGAATCTCGGCAAGAGCTTCGGGAGTAGAATCCGACAAAAGGAATTTTACCCAGACTGGTTTTACAGGTTCATCAATTGCTTGTTCATGCCGTTCTTTTTTCGACAGATTGATTGCCGTTTCATAATCGAGTTTCTTTTGCTCATAAACCCGATATGATTGTTTGTCTCTCGCTTCAATTGGCTGAATGGCAAAAGAAAGGGGATGACTTTTATTTGTCCCAGCTCGTGCAACAATGGCAAGATAAATAACGGCACTTTGTTGAAATCCCTTTTTTAACTCCACCATGTGAGTATTTCCAATGGCAACCGAAGAGGCAAAAAGCAAAGAGGATGCAATAAAATCCACAGGAAAATCTAAGCTTTCATTAGTATTTTGAATAATCTGCTGTATTGGCAACGGAAAAGCATCAACAGGAAACGAACTTGTTCCTTTTTTGACACCACTCAACAACTTAGCCATTTCCCCTTTAATGTCATTAATTCCAATGGATGATTGTATTTGCTCAGTCATTGTTCCCAACTCCTTTCTGACGTAAATACGTGCACCAGTCTGTTCAACATTCGTTCCGATTCGGCACGGGAATTACATACATTACAAATACAGTATCCGTTTATTGGACGTTTTTGATAGTCGCTTTCAGTTTCGATGTGAAAGGCTCTTTGTTCCGGATTGAACAATACGTAGTATTTAATAGAACCGATGGTGTTTGGGTTCTGTAAATGTTCATTTGCCATGATGTCCTCCTTTGCTATTAAGGTTCGACAAATGACAATTTGCTAAGGCATCTATCTCTTCATTGGTTCTTTTCCGACCTTGTTTGAGATAGTCCATTAACTCGTTTTGCGAGAAATAAAGGCGTTTGCCTCGTTTCATTACAGGAAGCTCACCCTTTGATACTTTACTGTATATTGTGGGTACAGTTAGTTTTAAAAATGTCGAGGCTTCTTCTATTGAAAGTAGTTCGTCATTTTTTTTTGAGTCAATCTGTGATTGAGAAGTTTTAACTTCAATTCTTTTAACAACTTCATTTGCTAAATCATTAATTAAGTCGTCAATGTTGCGTGTGCTAAATACAATGTTTTTCATCTATGAGAATTTATTAAGTTTTCTCAAAGATTTATTCAGGTATCCTTTGGGTATTATTCAGGTATTTTACCTGTGTTTTATGAATTGAAAATAAATTAGTTGTGAAATGTGTTGGGTATTTTAATTTGGATACCTCTTTAAATGGTCGATGATTCTTGCATTATTGTTTGATATTTTAATGATGTGTTTTTTGTAATTATTTCCAAAATTATTAACGATAGCTTTTTTGTTTGTTATATCAATTTCTATATAAGCCCTGTAAAATCCTTGTGGACTTGTTTGTGGATATTTGTTAATCACAAAATTCTCGATGTCTTTACGAATGTATTTATCACTTTCGTTACACGTGAAATTTTTTTCAAGCCCCATTTCGATTAGAATCCAATGATATAATGCATAAAATTTAGCAGGAATATTAATCTGGGGATCTTTATCAATGTTGGATTCCTTATTATCCTTCGTCGTTTCATCAGTAAAAATATTTCGAAGTTCTTGTAATCCCTCGACCTCCTGTGGTGGCATGGTTTTAATACCATTGTTAATTAAATCACGATGGTATTCGATTTCTTTAGATAACCATTCTTCGCGAATATATGAATCAATGTGTGCATCAGAATGTAATTGATGATTGAAGTGTTTAAACTGCAACAACATGTCATATCTTTCTTCAATGCTATTATTGGTGTAAAGTATTGATTTATATACGTCAATAGTTTCTTTTGCTGATTTTTGTGCATTGTTGCTTGTCCTAAGGTGTGATAGGAATACACGATTAAATTGATCTTCAATCTCTGTTGCAATAAATTCTAACTGCTGATCTTTTTCATATTTTAATAATTCAATCAATTTGAGATATAAATAGAGCTTGTCATGAAAGTACATCTTTATTTTTTGTAGCCGAGGAGCTATTGAGAGGGGGGTGGATTTATTGGCAATGATAAAATCCAATTCGTGATAAAACAGATTGAAAAATTGAAGTGGAGTAATTTTTAATGCCAAAGGAGTTAAGTTTGGTGTTTCTTTCGATTTGTCAAATTTCACAAATGCCAATTGTCTTGTTTCTGGCAATAGTTTAACGTATTTTCTTTTTGTGAGGTCGGTAAATATTTGCTTGTTGAAACTCCATCTGGATTGGAATTTTTCCGTGAAGTATTCTTCGTGTGATTTTGCTGTGTAACTATATTCTGCAATGTTGAATTTTTCTGTGTTTTTTTGTTGTTCCATTGAGGTTGATTTTAATCAATGATTAAGGCTAAATGTTTGAAGTATTAGTGTTGGTTTTGTAAGGGGTTGATATATAACGCTCAATTGTGCTGTGTGTTTTGTTTTGCGTTGATTTACAGATAGATGTGTTTTGTTGTCTGATTGTATTTATTGTAATATGTTGATAATTAGCGCTCAATGATATTGGGCTCTAATTGAGCGTACATTGAATTTTAGATGCTTAAAAGAGCTTTTTTTGAATTTTGAATTTGCGCTTAATAGTTGTTGTTTGGTTGTTGAGTGCTTATAGACAGTGTGTTATGATTTGTTGGCGAAGTCAATTTTTATTTTATCAGCTGCTTTTCGCTTCGAATCATCAACAATTTTAGCGTACACCTGCGTGGTTTTAAGATCCTTATGTCCTAACATTTTCGAGACGGTATAGATATCCGTTCCGTTATATAACTGTAAGGTTGCGAATGTATGTCTGAAGCAATGAAAGGTGATGTTTTTGGTGATACCTGCCGCTCCAATCCAGTGATAAAGATGCTTATTTTGGTAGGCCGAATAATTGAATCCGTTAAATACCTTATCGGTTGCATTGCCTTTTTCACCCAACAAGCTGTATGCCTGTTCTGAAATTGGCAGATAGTTATCTCTTTGCGTTTTTTGTCTTTTGGTTAAAATCAAATAACCCTGACCTTCGATATGTGAAATATCTTGCCATGTTAAATTTTGAATTTCTTTAAATGCCATTCCCGTTAAGGCTGAGAAAAGTGCAGTACGTTTTAATAAGTCGTTATTGCATGGAGTATTGGCAAGTTGGTTCAATTCTTCAATTGTTAAATACTCCCGTCTGGTTTCGGCTTCCTTAATTGGGCTGATTCTCGCATTTAAATCAACTTGGATTAATCCATCCTTATAAGCTTGTTTCAATGCTGCTTTGACTTTATTGAAATAAGATAGGGCTGAGTTGTTTGAAAGTTTGGCTTTTTCTGATTTATTGCTTGTAGTGGTCAAAAGGTATTCTTTAAAGCCTTCCAGATATTTTTCTGATAAGTCTGAAAATGTCATATTTCCATTAGAGAATGATTCAAGATAGTTCAGGGTTGAGTACCAGCATTTTTGATTAGAACCGTCTCTTTTCTCTGTTAAATTTCGAAAATAATCAACAAAACTCTGTTCTCCCAGTTCTTTGAGACGCAATTGTTCTTTTTCAAACTGGCTGTAAATTTCAGGTTTGTTAAGGTTGTTTTCACGTTTGATTCGAATACTTTCTGCTATTCGGAGTGTGTCTGTGTTGTGTTGTTTTTCAATTGGTGTTTTTGGCTTATCGACAATGTAAAGTCTTAGGAATTCTCTTCTGGTGAGTTCCCCTGTTTTAATATTTTGAATGGGAGGATAAAAATCGAGATAGAGACTTTGTTTATTTCCTTTAATTGGTTTCTGTCTGAGTTTTACTTTTATAGTCATAGTTTTAGGGTTTACGTTAGATGCTGATTGTCATAATTTCATCAAAATGTATCTTCGATATCTTTATAAACCGTCCATTTTTTTGTTTTGGTACGTGATGGTCATGTACTCTTAAATAAATTTGATCTCTGGATAGATTGTATTTTTCTTGTATTTCTTGAATAGAGTACCAATTGGTGATATGCTCGGTTTCTTCTTCTATCTTTTTGAAATACTTATCTATGTGAACTTTAGATATGTATGTTTTTCCGTTGAACGTGGTTTTGGGAATTTTATGTTTTTGTATGATGTTGTTAAGATAATCGTATTTAATGTTGTGTTTGTCTTGTGCTTCTTTTAGTGTATAGAATTCAGTAATTGGTGTTTTTGCCTTTTGGGTTGGTTTGTTATAGGGTTTTCCAAATATAGTTTCAATATCTGAACGTCTGACGACCGTTCTCCTGCCAAATTTACCAATGATGAGTTCCT
This sequence comes from Breznakibacter xylanolyticus, assembly GCF_003254275.1. GTDB lineage: Bacteria > Bacteroidota > Bacteroidia > Bacteroidales > Marinilabiliaceae > Breznakibacter > Breznakibacter xylanolyticus. The sequence goes on from NZ_QKZK01000013.1 coordinate 112,755, forward strand.
TGCGTTCTATCATCCGATAAAGAGTTCTTTTGCTTACCCCAATAAGTGTTTGAACTTCAAGCATATTTAAGAAATCTTTTGCTTTCAGTTCTTCAATTGGTTTCTGTATTGTCTGTCGTGTTTCTTGACAGCTTTTTTCGATTTTGTTATTTCTGACCCGTTGCTTGTATGCACGGGATGAACATTTGTGAGAGCAATATCTTGTCACCGTTGTTTTGGCGACAAAATTACCCCCACAATATTCGCAAATACGCTCAGTTTCAATGGTTGTACTCATGTGTCAGAGTGTGTCATTATGTGACTCAATGTGTCTCAGTGTGCCATAAAAGAGCCAACTTGGTTAAGCGAAGGTACAAATATTTTGAATTTAATCAAGAGGTACAAATGAGGTACAAAAATGAGTAAAAAATGACAAAACAAATTATGAAATATTAAAGAGATGTAAATGACAAAAGCCTTGTAATACAAGGCTTTTGTGTGTTTTGTTTATAGATGTTGTGTGTTTGTTTGGTGATGCCTATTTTCCGATACAGAAATTTTTAAAGATATTCCCCAGTACTTCGTTGCTGCTGATTTGACCTGTGATCGCCCCTAAATAGTCGAGCACTTCTCGGATGTCCTGTGAGAGAAAATCGCCCGAAATCCCACTTGTCAGACCTTGTTTGACGCGTTGAAGCCCATTTCTCGATTGTTGCAGTGCTTCGTAATGGCGGGCGTTGGTCACAATCACTTCGTCGTTGTCGATGGCTCCAAGATTAACGGTGTTCATAAGTTCTTGTGTGAGTGATTGTATGTTGGTTTTTTGTTTCGCCGAGATGGGCACAATGGCATCGGTCCCGGCCAGTTCACTAAATTCATCGGGTGTAAATCGTTGTGCCAGTTCGTCTGCCGTCAGTAGATCGCTTTTGTTCACTGCCACAATCAGCTTTTGCTGGCTGGTCATTTTATTTTTGACTGATGATACCGCTTCGTGAATTTTTTCGTTGCTGTCGCGTGCATCAAGCATCAGCAGCACGATGGTGGCTTTTCCTATTTTGGCATAAGTGCGCTCAATGCCAATGGCTTCTATCTCATCGGTGGTGTTGCGAATGCCGGCCGTGTCGATGAAGCGGAAGGTAATGCCCTCGATGTTGAGCGTGTCTTCAATCACATCGCGTGTGGTGCCATGAATGTCGCTCACGATGGCTCGCTCCTCATTAAGGAGCGTGTTTAGCAGTGTCGATTTGCCCGCATTGGTGTGACCCACGATGGCCACCGGAATGCCGTTTTTGATGGCGTTGCCCAATGTGAATGAATCGGTCAGGCGCTTCAGATGGTCATCCAGTTCTTCCACCAATGCAAATAGTTGTCTCCGGTCGGCAAACTCCACATCTTCTTCGCTGAAGTCCAGCTCCAGTTCGACCAATGAGGTGAACCACAATAAACGGTCCCGCAGATGTGCCAGTTCATTGGAAAAGCCGCCGCGCATCTGTTGCAGAGCCACGCGTCGTGCCGCTTCGCTGCGTGCTGCGATGAGGTCGGCCACTGCCTCGGCCTGGCTTAAATCCATCTTGCCGTTCAAAAAGGCTCGTTGGGTGAATTCTCCAGGCTTGGCCAGTTGTACGCCTTGCTGTATAAATAGTTGCAATATCTGTTGTTGGATGGTGGTTGCACCATGGCACGACACTTCCACCACATCTTCGCCGGTGAATGAATGTGGAGCTCGAAACAGAGCCACCACCACTTCGTCAATCTCCTTGACCCCATCATGAAGGGTGCCGAAATGCACGGTGTTCGCTTTTTGTGCTGCAAGCATTTTTCCTGCTTTGGGCGATCGAAACACGGTGTCAGTGATGGCGATGGCTTGCGATCCGCTCAGGCGAATGACCGCAATGGCGCCCATGCCCTGGGCGGTGCTGATGGCACAAATGGTGGGGGGTGTTTGCATTTTTGATGTTGTATGAACTGCAAAAGTATTAAATCAGGTCGATTTTCAAGCCTTCATCTGCTTTGTCTCGACTGTTTTCTCTTTCGTGTTGGTTGGTTGATTCATGTCGTTTTGCGCGGTTTAAGTTTGGTATGTGATTGTATGTCAAAGTTTTTATTGCATGTGTGAAATCGCTTTCGCGCTTTCGTTGCTGAAGCTAAGCTGCTGTGTCGAATTACGATAGCAACGTAATCGTCGTGTTTGTCGCTTTCCGTAGGATCGAATTCCGACTTTGTGATAACAACACAAGGATGGTACTGATGTCCTATTGTTCTTTTTCAATTCTTCCCATAATCATGCTCTTGTGTGTCTCTGATTAGATTCATTGATATTTCGTCTACTAAAATGATGTGTTGGTCGTCAAATGGGCGAAGTTGATAAAATTGTGTTAAATCAGTGTAAAAGTGTAACCTGTTTTTTGTGTAGTTTTAATGGATGTTGTCTAAATAGACTAATTTTGTGGTTGAAAGTTCGGTTTTTTTATGTGTTAATTGTATGGCTTTAATATCCTTGTTGCGAGGTTATTAAGTGTTTGTCTGAAATATGTGATTCTATGAAGAAGTTTTACCTGTTGTTCATATTGTTGGTTGTGTCATTGGGAGTAAGAGCTCAATGCAATGGTTGCACCATGACCTTGAGTAGCAATAGCAGTTCAAATATTGCTTTAACCAATACTGATGTGTTGTGTATTACCGGCGGTACGTTTACCGGGAACATTACCAGCTTCCCCTTAGGTGCTCGCATTTGTGTTTCCGGTGGAGCGGCATTTAATCCCTCATCAATGCCGAATGATTTGGCTGGAACCATTGTTGTGGCTTCGGGTAGTTCGGCCTTGTTGCCTGCTTTTTCTTCCAATAAAGGGTTTCGTGCCGAGAACCATGGGGTGGTGACTTTTAATGGAATCGTTTCTTTCAATGGTATCGGAACCATTGTGAATTATGTAGGTGCCAGTATGACTTTCTCAAGTGCTTTTACATTGAGTAAGGTGGGGTCTTCGTTCTCGAATAGTGGTGCGCTAACATTCATGGATAGTTTTACGGCCAATAATTCAACGAATTTATATAACTACGGGGTTATCTCTATTGGTGGAATTTTTAGCAATGGATCCAGTTTTGTCAATTATGGCAAGGTGAGTGTTGTCGGAAACGTAACTTTTACTGCCGGTGTCGGATCTTTTTTTGAGAACTACTGTTCTTTCGTTACCGATGGAAACCTGGCCAATAATAATACGAATTTAGGTGGTTTTAAAAATAATGGATATGTATTTGTCGATGCGCCCGGAAAAACGATTACCAATTCAGCGTCCTGTCCTTGGTTTCAATCTTCAGATGGTGTAACGCGGGGGGTGATTTTTATGAATCGTGGCGTTGTGACCGGCAGTGGAAACTATTATTTTACTGGAGCAACAACAAATGCTTCAGGGGCAAAATTTGGAGATGATGGTTTGGGTATCAATTTTTATGATACCGGTCTTCCGGCAGGAAAAATCATGGACACCCAAACGGTTGCTCCGCATAGTTCGGTGACCAAAAATGCATTTACACCACCTGTGCGAACCGATTTGTGCACATCGTGTGAAATAGCGGTGAATAATGGTCCAGTTGCCGGGGATGATTATTTTGTGACCACCCAAAATAGTGCGGTCAGTGGTAATGTGTTGCTTAATGATCTCGATCCAGAGAATAATGTCCTGACTGAAGGCGTTTCATTAATTGCTGCACCCTCATACGCGGCATCCTTTGCGCTTAGTGAAAATGGCCTGTTTACTTATACACCGCAAGCTAATTATTACGGGAACGATATATTTATTTATGCCGTTTGCGATGATGGCTCTCCCTCTAAATGTGATACGGCATCGGCGCTCATTACTATCAATAAGCAAAGTGTGCCAATGCCTGCCTGCGAGAATGCAGTCGCTGTTTCAACCAGTTTATCAACTGTTCCCAATACATACTTCCCGGGAAGTGCTTCCGTGAGTGCGGGTGCTACTTCTATCTCGTTAGGGGCTGTCTATGCATTGGGGAATCAGACTGCAATCACTGCGGGTGATAAGTTGTTGGTAATCCAAATGCAGGGGGTCGATATCAATACTTCTAATAATGATAGTTATGGCGATGGTGTTGTCGGTGGATATGGCAATGGGTTGTTGTTCAATACAAATTTTTCGGCCGGGACTTATGAATTTGTGATTGCATCCAATTCGGTGTCGACAACCGGTGGGACTTTGAATTTAGCTGCCCCATTGGTAAATGGATATGTGAATGCGAATTTTTCGGCTTCATCGGGGCAACGTCGTTTTCAGGTCATCAGGGTGCCTCAATATTTTAATTTAACACTGGCAGCAGATATTATTGTTCCTGCTTGGAATGGAGCCGTTGGTGGGGTGTGTTGCATTCAGGTGCTAAATGAGTTTAATATGAATGGACACACCATTGATGCGAAAGGTAAGGGTTTTAGAGGAGGCGCTGGACGTCGGCTTTGGGGAAATGGAACTACTGGTTTGAATGATAATGATTATCGAGTTCTTTCAACATCTGGCGTTAATGGCTCAAAAGGGGAAGGGATTGCAGGGACTCCCCGTTATGTGAATAATGTAGGAACGCTTTTGGATACTGGTGTGGAGGGTTATCCACAAGGTAGTTACGGGCAAGGAGCCCCTGCCAACGGTGGTGGGGGGGGTACCGATGGAAATAGTGGTGGAAGTAACAATCAGAATACCGGTGGCGGTGGCGGAGCCAATGGTGGCTTTGGCGGAAAAGGTGGAAATGCCTGGGATACTTCTGAACCTTATGGTGGTGAACCAGGTGCTCCTTTTATTGCTGCATCGGCCAGTCGTTTGGTATTCGGTGGTGGGGGGGGAGCTGCTTCTACCAATGATGGAACCGGAACACCTGGTAGTGGTTTTGCCAGTAGCGGTGCTGCCGGTGGTGGTGTCGTAATCGTCTATGCCAAGTCTGTTTTAAGTTCAGGAACCATTGATGTTTGTGGTGCTGATGCCAATAATACCGTTGGAAACGATGCGTCTGGTGGTGGTGGCGCTGGTGGTTCTGTGTTAATTGTATCTGACAATCAGCTTTCGAATGTAAAAGTGCTTGCCAATGGCGGGAATGGTGGTACCAATTCTGCAACAGCACCACACGGTCCCGGTGGTGGTGGTGGCGGGGGAATTGTGTATGCCACCTCGGCGCTTAATTATGCCACTCGTGCTAAAGGTGGGATTTCAGGTAAAACGGCCGATAACTTAATCGCTTATGGCGCAACGTCAGGTGCTGATGGTTATGTTGATGTAAGTGTTACGAAAGCTCAATTACCTTCCGGGTTTTTGGGATGTTTTAATCATGTTGTTGCAGGCAACGACAATGCATTCACTCAAATGGGGATGCCTGTTGTTGGCAATGTATTGTGGAATGATTTTGATGTGCAAGGAAATGATTTATCCTTTCTTGGGATATTTGACCCAGCTTCGCTTAATTATGTTTCGTTAGGGGCGTTTCCTGTTTCCGGCATCGCATTGGATGGAGTCCGTGTGGCCAATGCTGGGACCATTGCTGTTGCTGCAAATGGCGAGTATACCTTTTCTCCGGTTGCTGATTTTTCGGGCTCAGTGAATTTAGTTTATAAAGTTGCTGATAATCACGTTTATTCATCTGTTGCGTTTGCCAACCTGTTCATCCAGGTAATGGCTAAGTGCGATGATGTTAACGATGTGACACCTGTGAGTGATCATTTGATTACTTACATGGGGCAATCTATATCTGTAAATGTTTTATTGAATGATGTTGATCCTCAGGGGGATGGATTGATTTTTGGGGGATTTGTTCATCCTTCTAACAAGTTGATCAAGCAAGTTAGTGGTACGATGACGCTTCCCGGGATAGACCGTTTTGGACACTCGTTTGTGAATGCCGGCCAATTGGTTTTTGCTGCCGATGGGAGTTGTACTTTTACTCCAGTTTCTTATTTTGTGGGTACTGTGTCGGTTGATTATGTCGTTTGTGATAATAATGAGTCTGGTCAGATTTGCAAAACCGCTTCATTAAAAATTAGCATCGAACCGGTTTATTCCGCTTCACAAAATTATTATCCGTCCGTTACTGATTATGCGATTCATACATTTATGAATACGTCGGTAGCCGGTGCCACTTTGCTGGCGAATGCCCGGGATTTGAATGGCGGTCAAACGATTTCTGTAAAGACCACCCCTGTTGTTGAGCCATTACATGGGGCTGTGACTATTTTGTCTAATGGGGCATATACTTATGTTCCAACATCCGATTTTGTGGGTTCTGATCGATTTGTTTTTGAAGTGTGTGACAATGCTTCAGGTGTGGCTTGTTCTCGTGGAGTTGTTTATGTTAATGTGATGGGCGTCAGTGCTACAGTTACAGAACAGCCGCTTGATCAAAGTGTGTGTGGCGGAAACCCTGTTTCATTTAACGTTGGTGCTGTCGGTACTTCTTTAGAGTATCGTTGGCAAGTGAGTGTGAATCAGGGTGTGACGTGGAGTTATCTTTCTAATGCCGGGGGTTATTCTGGCGTGAGCTCAGCTCAATTAAATATTTCATCGGTGTCTGCTGCATTGCATGATGCTCGTTTTCGTTGTGAGTTAACAACGCCTTGTGGGACTAAATACTCCGATGCTGCCATCTTGTTGGTGGATGATAGTGAGGTCGTTGTTGGGCAACAACCCGTCAATCAGTCGGTTTGTGCGGGGCAGTCGACCGAGTTTTCTGTGGTTGCTTCGGGGGCTTCACTGTTATATCAGTGGCAGGTTAGTGTTAATAATGGTGTTTCTTATTCATCTATCGTAGATGGGGTTAATTATGAGGGTACATCAACGGCAAATTTGTTGGTGAAGGCTCCTGCGGTAGGCATGCACGGATATCGTTATCGTTGTGTTGTGTCGAGTGGTTGTGGTATTGCCGTTAATTCTTCTGCTGCTGTACTTTCGGTTGGCTCGGTAACTATTTCTGTGGTGAACCAGCCGGTAGCCACGACTGTCTGTGTGGGTACACCCGCTAGTTTTTCTGTATTTGCGACCGGTTCAGGAGTTAATTATCAATGGCAAATTAATACAGGTTCCGGGTGGAGTAATCTTTCTGCATCAGCTCGTTATCCGGAGGTGAATCAATCGGTTCTTAACATTACAGATGTGGTTGTTGGGATGTCGGGTTATCAATATCGATGTATGCTGTCAAGCAGCTGTGTTGCTTCTTCACCATCATCATCGGCTGTGTTGACCGTTAAAGCGGCACCTTATATTGTTAACGTGAAGCAGACGTCGCGTTGTGGTCAGGGATTGGAGACGCTTTGGGCTGAACCATCTTCTGGTTCTGTTAATTGGTATGGTCAACCATCCGGTGGTGCCGCCATTGGTAGTGGGACATCGTTTACGACTCTGATTTCCGCTACCACCACTTTTTATGTAGAAGCGTATGATAATGGATGTCGGACTCCCAATCGGGTCGCTGTATCGGCTGTTGTGTCTGACGAAGTTCCTGCTGTGTTGTCTCATCCATTGAGTGAAATATTGTGTGAAGGTGCTTATCATCAGTTTTCGGTGATTGCATCTGCCAATGCTAATTCTTTCCAGTGGCAGTGTAGTACTGATGCCGGAGTGACCTTTGAAAATCTGAATAATAGCTCGATGTATGAAGGAGTTAATTCGCCTTCATTAATATTGAAAGGGGTACTCAGGTCGATGACTGATTATCAGTATCGCTGTGTGGTTGGTGCTGATTGTTTACCGGCTGCCATTAGTAATGCAGCAGTGCTGACCGTCAATTATCCTCCTGAGATTGTTGTAGCTCCGATTCGTTCATGGGTTTGTGCTGATGCTCTGGCCTCGTTTTCTGTTGTCGCAACTGGAGGAGTGACCGGTTATCAATGGCAAGTAAGTACTGACAATGGAATCAATTTTTCGTCCATTAATAATGGTGGGATTTATAGTGGTGCTACTTCTGCAACATTGCAACTTTCGTCTGCATCTACAGCGCTAAATAATAATCAGTACCGATGTGTTGTTACTGGTTATTGCTTGCCTGCTGTCACCACATCTGCTGCGGTTTTGGTTTCTAATAATAATAGTCTTACAATCAATGCGAATCCGGTCAACACTTCTGCTTGTGCCGGAATTCCTACTTCTTTGACTTTGTTTGCTTCCGGTCCTAGTTTGGTTTATCAGTGGCAAATCAATAACGGAGGTTCTTGGGATAATTTAACCAATGCAGGATTGTATTCTTCTGTGAATACCAATACCCTTAATATTTCTGATGTCTCATCGATTAATAATAAGCAGTTTAGATGTGTTATCAGTTCTTCTGCCAATTGTATTGGTGCGACCAATAGTTCAACTGCTACAATTACATTGAATACCGTTAGTCCGACGATTACCTCTCAACCGACAGACGTGACACTTTGTGAAGGTACTGACGCGTCTTATAGTGCGACGGCTACTGTCCCTTCTGGTACCGTTCAGTATCAATGGCAGGTGAGTGGTGATAATGGCAGTAGTTGGAGTAACTTGTTAAATTCTGGCGCATACAGTGGCGCCAATTCAAAGCCGTTAAATATTTCTGAGGTTCCTTCATCTATGAATGGGAACCTTTATCGGGTACGTGTTTATTCAACTGTGAATACCGTTTGCCCGCTTAATTCATCCAATGCATCTTTGACGGTCACCCCATTGCCGGTGGCACCGGTTTCTGCTTCGGTGAGTCGTAATAATTTTTGTGCCGATGATGCCGGGAATGTCGTACTCACAGTGGTGGGAGGCAGTGGAACTACATTGCAGTGGTTTGCCGGAAGTTGTGGCGGGGCATCGATTGGTACCGGTAATGCGTTGTCTATCGCGTCACCCGAAGTAACGACTACTTACTATGCAAGGTGGATTAATTCGTGTGGCGTGTCGGAGTGCGTTTCTGTTGATGTCAATGTCATTGCACTGGCGGTTGCCCCAACTTCATTATCTGTCGATAGAAATAATTTTTGCGCAAATGATCCGGATCAAATTCAACTCTCTGCAGTCGGGGGCTCAGGAACCACCTTGCAATGGTTTTCCGGTAGTTGTGGATTGACCTCTGTTGGAAGTGGTGATCCTCTAAGTATATCATCTCCTGAAGAGTCAACGGTTTATTATGCCCGATATCAAAATGGTTGTGGAGTGTCTATTTGTAATTCGGTATCGGTGACTGTGAATGCTTCTCCTGATGCCCCTGTGGCGAATGCTGTGCAGTCTTTTTGCGGTAGTGCTGTCTTGAGTGATTTAAGTGCAACTGCTCCTTCAGGTTCTGTTGTCCGTTGGTATGCGACGCCTGTTGGGGGTGCTGTTTTGTCAAGTGGTTATGCGTTGGCGAATGGTGAAACTTATTATGCCGAATCTTATCGAACAGCTACCGGTTGTGCTAGCGTAGATCGGACTTCGGTCGAAGTGTTAGTTACCGTTATTCCTGGTGCTCCTGTGGGGGATGCTTCTCAGAGTTTCTGCTCGACGATATCACCTACTTTAAGTGATTTGGTCGTGACCGGTGATAACGTGAAGTGGTATAGTGCGATTTCGGGTGGTTTACCATTGGATTATTCAAAGCTATTAGTTAATAATGCAACTTATTATTCTTCACAGACATGGAATGGCTGCGAGTCAACTGCCCGTCGCGCAGTGAAGTCGATTCTGAATGGATGTAATCCGTTCGTAAATCTGTCGGTAAATAAAGTTTCAATTTTAGAAAATAGCGGTGATGTCTTAACAATCACTGCGTCATTAAATTATGCGTCTTTGCTTGACGTGACCATTCCGTTGACCTTTGGCGGCACAGCCACGTTGACATCAGATTATACCCATTCAGCCACATCCATCACCATTCCAGCCGGTTCGACCACCGGTAGCATCACGCTATCCGTTGTTGACGATGTTTTGGATGAAGACGATGAGACCGTGATTGTCTCGCTGGGTACTGGGTTGGTGAACGCCATTGCCGGCACCACATCACCCAACGTGACAGTGACCATCCGCGACAATGACGCTGCGCCAACGGTGAATCTGTCCGCATCACCGACCACCATGAACGAGCCCA
>NZ_QKZK01000014.1 GCF_003254275.1 Breznakibacter xylanolyticus
TTTCAAAGATACAATCTGAAAGCAACTCACAACTTAATGCGTAATAATATCCTTTATCTGTCTGTTGCAAATCAGTCCATCAAAAAATCAATCAAAAATCAACATCCATCCCAATCTGAGCTCCAATTTTGGTGAAAACTTGGTGGCTCCTTGACGAAATGATTATATTTTAGCGCCAACAGACAATCCCGAGAGGGGATAAAAAAACAAAGTCATAACTGTGCCGTCATTGTTCACCCAGGTGCAAATCAATATTTCAAAGATACAATCTGAAAGCAACTCACAACTAATGCCAGCTAACGTTACGCATATGCCTAGTGGCGGATTTCGGACGATTCAACTGTCAAACCGTAGAGAAGTTTGAGCGGCCGAAAAGCCTTGCAAATTGCAGTAAAACCGCCATTAGGTGTATGCGATGTTGCCAACAGTACTTTTTAGTCTCGGAATAATGCTAATCCTTATTCCTGAAAGGTTAAAGCATATTTTTCAAATCTTGCATTCCAACAATTGCCATTATCTCAACAATATTATCATTGATTTTGTAATATATGGTGTCAGAACCACAAGGACATTTTCGATATCCTGCTTTTATGTAATCCACCGATTCAAATGCAAATGGATTCTCTGCAATAATTTCAAAATAGTCAAAAAAAGTATCAAAGTACTTATCAGCTTGAGTAACACCAAAATTTTTGATTCCAAAATGATGAATGCGAATCAAGTCCTCTTTGGCTGAATTGCTTAATCTATAATCAGCCATTAAGCAGAGACTTTGACTGTTTTAAAATCTGCTCTTTGGTATCACTTGTAAATCCACTCCTTTCGGAATGTTCTAATTTTGCTCTAATCCAGTCAATATGAACTTGCTGCTTCCGAGCCTGTCTAATCAAATCGTTGACAAGTTCACTTTTGCTTGAATATTCCTGACTGTCTATTTGAAAATTCAACCATTCATCATTTGGTTTCGAGAAAGAAATACTTTGTCTTGGCATAGTTTGCTTTTTTGATGTAAATTTACACCAAATATGAACCACTTGCAAGTTTTTCTCAGTATTGTTGGCAACAGTTTATATCACCAGTGCTGTGCTCAATATTTCAAAGATACAATCTGAAAGCAACTCACAACTTAATGCGTAATAATATCCTTTATCTGTCTTTTGCAAATCAGTCCATCAAAAATTCAATCAAAAATCAACATCCATCCCAATCTGAGTTCCAATTTTGGTGAAAACTTGGTGGCTCCTTGACGAAATGATTATATTTTAGCGCCAACAGACAATCCCGAGAGGTAATAAAAAAACAAAGTCATTTTCATCCATCAAAAACGAAACAATGGCCAAGAACAAGAAGAGTGGCACTAAGATGCAGCTGTTGAGTCCCGAGAATTACATACGTCAGCGTGCGCGGAGTTTGCCGGTGGCCGAGTGTTGGGTCAATAGTGCGTGGGTTGATGTGGGCATGGCCAATGTGTCAGTGGCTCGTCAGCATAGCAACGGCAATTACACCGTGGGGCACTATCTGGTGGATTTGAATTGCCTTGGGGTGAAGGATTGCATTGCATATTTTAACCTTACCCCCACTGAATATCAGGATTTGATGGCAGATCTTTTTGAAAGTGTTGAGTTTGAGCAGGTGCCTTATGCCTTGGTTCATAACATTGTGTATGCCGGGGTGGCTTTTGCCGAAGATTTTGGTTTTCAGCCTTTCGCCGACTTCACTTCGGTAGCTCAATATATTTTGGAGGAGGATACCGATGATGTTGAGCTGATTGATATTGAATGCGGTAGCAATGGTCAGCCGCTTTACGTGAAAGACCCTGACGATAGTGAAGCGCAGGTGCGTAAAGTGATTGCCACCCTTGAGCGGACTGCCGGTGTTGGGAATTTTATGGTGGTTGACTTAGATGAACCTCTGCACGGCGATGATGACGAAGAAGATGACGATTGGGAGGATGATTTCGGATGTATGGAGGATGAAGAACCTCTCGATTTGTCGTTTACCGAAACAGAGCTGCAGCAAAGCAATACCTTACAGTTTAAAATAGTCCTCGAAGGGGTAGAGGAACCACCGGTTTGGCGGCAGGTTGCTGTGCCCTCGTACTACACTTTTGAGCATCTTCATCATGTGATTCAAGCGGTGTTTGGTTGGGCAAACAGTCATCTGTTTCAGTTTTCCGATAAGGGATTCGATTCGCCCACATTTATTACCCATGTTTATGAGCATGTCGAGGTGGATGGCACTCCGATAGATGCGAGCAACCTCCGCATCAGCGACGTGTTTAAGCGGAAAGGGAAACGTCAGATTTATATTTACGATTTTGGTGATTTGTGGACGCACACGGTAACGCTTGAGCAGACCATTAAGCAACCGTCGCGCATCCCCATGATTCTGGATGGTGGGGGTGCCTGTCCGCCTGATGACTGTGGCGGATATAGAGGCTATGAGGAAATGAGGGAGGCCTTGATGGATGTGAATAATCCGGAACACGACTCATATCGCGATTGGCTTGGCCTTGATGAGGGTGAGGTGTGGGATCCCGAGACGTTTGATAAGGAGGAGATTCAGCAACGACTGAGTGTGCGGTTTATGTGGTAAATGGTTTCCGTCGAAGCTCTATTGCTGATCTTGTTGGAGATGTTTTATTAAACAAAGCGTAGGGATAAACGCTGAGGCTAAAGGCGCTGATTTAATTTGTAACGCCTTGCTTTTAAATGATAATACAGATCACTCAAAAGAGTTATGTAACAGGGGCAATGAATATCCGGCTTTTACGGTTATTCATTGCCCCTGTATATTATTTTGCCACCACCACTTTTTGACCGTCAATGATATAGATGCCCGGGATGAGGTTTTGGGTTGCTTCAGCGCGAATAATGTTGGCGCGAATGATGCGGCCGTCGATGGCTCGCACGTTAACCCGGGCGTTGGGATTAGTGATTGAGGCGGGGCGATTGACAATGGCTGTCGCTTTTGATGTGGCCAGTGTGATGGAGGCCACCACCTGTTTCCCGCCGAAGGTAAAGGAGAGGCTTCCTGTGGCGGGAGTGTCGAGGTCGATGGTGTGACTGACGTTGGTGGCATTGCCACTTGCATCTTTACGGGGAAACAGGTAATCGGAGCCCGAGAATGTCACGCCATTGAGTTCGCTCACCCACGAGTCGCCATCGGCATAGTTGTCGTATCCCGTCATGGTGATGGCGCTTACTTTGATGCCGGCAGGCAGGGTAATGGTGAACGGGACACCGGTTGAGAATTTAATACCCGGTGCAGTGCCGGTTGCATAGGTTTTTGAACTGGTATTGGCGATGGTGTAGCCGTCGTTGAAGAGCCATGGCGATGTCGCCCCGACCGCCCCGGCATAGGAGGTGTGATTGAGGGTGACGGCTGTGATGGGACTGTTGTCGGGAGCGAGGGTTGTGCCCGCGGGGGTACCCCCGGCATTTCCACTTTCGATGATGTGGCTCACCAGGCTGTTCATATATACCTCAAGCATGGTATAGCCGTCGGCGTTTTTATTATTCCGGTCGTTGGGGTTTTGAGGGTCGAGACCGTTGTTTGTTTCCCACGCGTCGGGCATGCCATCTCCATCCGAGTCGGAGGGGGGTGTGTCGGATGCCAGGGTTGGCCAAGGGCTGGTTTCGCCTGCAGGAAGGGAGATGTCGTTTTGGGTGTTGATGATGCCCGGAGCATTTCCCGATCCGGTGTTGGTCGCCGTGGTGTTTCGGGTGTCGGCCACCATTCGGGCATCGAGCCAGTCGCGATTGAGCGACGCGCCGGCATGGTCGAGCACGCGCTCGTAGGCCGTTGCCGCATCGTGAGTGGTGGTGTAAAGGTGATCGATGGGAGTGCTGCGCTTCATGTTGATTTTGGCCTCTTCGGTAAAGAGGTTGTCATTGTTTTCGTTGGATATCTGCGCATAGATGCCTTTGGTCCAGTTGTCGGCTGTCACATCACTGAAGCCATTCATGTGGTTTCCGTTGACGAAAAATGTGCCCCATTTGTGCAGCATGGGCAAAAAGTCAGGGTTTTTGGTGCAGTATTCGGTGGTGCGAATGCCGATGGCTGCAATGCGACAACGTATCAACTCGGAACGAAGATTGGTTGCCGGTCCTGGTTTGTAGTAGTTGTTGACGATGTTGACGTTCATGCCCTCACCGCCATAGCACCCGTTTCCACCCCAGTTGTAGATGACGTTGTTGCGCATGTCCATGCGTTCGTCCGTTTGAGTGGTTTTTCGGGGGCCCAGGCGCGGCGTTCGGCTGCTGTGGTGAGCCATCAGGTTGTGGTGATAGCTGGCGCCCGAACCGCCCCAGTTACCGCCGTAACCGTGGTCACCTTTGATATGTCCGGCTTTTTGGAGGCTTTGCGAGACGATGCACCATTGCACGGTGGCATTTTTCATGCCATACACCGAAAGGCATTCATCGATGCTCCAGCTCACCGAACAGTGATCGACCATGATGTTTTCCTGATCCATGCCGCCCAGTCCGTCGCCCTCGTGATTGGCTACGTTGGTATTCCCCAGTCGGAACCGCACGAAACGGACAATGACGTTACTGGCTTCGATGGTGAATGGGTAATCGGCAATGCAGATGCCGTCGCCCGGCGCCGTTTGTCCGGCGATGGTCACGTTGCCGTTTTTTAGGGGCAATGCAGAGGTGAGACGGATGGTTCCGGACACGTCAAAGACGATGGTTCGTTTCCCGCTTTGGTTGATGGCCCAACGGAAGGTGCCGGTGGAGCCGTCATCGGCCAACGAAGTGACGTGCAGGACGGCGCCTCCTCTTCCCCCGGTGGTGTAGCGTCCAAAGCCTTCGGCACCAGGGAACGCCGGGGTTAATTCGGTTTGGGCTGTGAGGTGCATAAATACCATGAGCATCCCGATGATGAGGGTGGCATTTTTGAGTGTTTGGTTCATTTGAAGCGTTTTTAGCTGTTGCAAAATATTTTTTTAGACATAGCATCTTGTTTGCAAATGGCGATGCTATTCGTGTGACGAACCGGTTGCTCGATGGCGTTTTGTTTCTCTTATTGGCCGGTTGTTTCAGAGTGTAAAGAAACTGTGACTGGCTGTTTTGGATGGGTAAGGATTTGTTTTAATTGTGTATTTATTGACACATTTTAACAATAGTGAGGTGTGTTTGTGGAGGAGGGGAGGAGTTGAGGAGTTTAAGAGTGGAGGAGTGGAGGAGTGGAGAAGTGGAGGAGTGGAGGAGTTTAAGAGTTGAGGGGTGGAGGAGTGGAGGAGTTTAGGAATGGTGGTATAATTTGAATTGTGGGAATTGATGTTGTTGAACCTCTGCGATAAAAAACAGCAAGGGCGTCGGAGAAATCCCGACGCCCTTGCTGTTTTAATGGAACACTAAAGCGGTGACGCTTTGGTGTTGATGGCGAATCAATGGTTTTGCAGTTTGATGAGGTTGAGAGCCGAACCGGCTTTGAACCATTCGATTTGCTGAAGGTTGTAGGTATGGTTTACCATAATGACCTCCTTGTTGCCGTTGGTGTGAACCAGTTCAATGGCCAAGGCTTTGCCCGGGGCAAACTGATCGAGGTCGAGGAAGTTGAGGGTGTCGTCTTCCATAATTTTGTCGTAGTCGGCCTCATTGGCAAAGGTGAGGGCAAGCATTCCCTGTTTTTTGAGGTTGGTCTCGTGAATACGGGCAAAGCTCTTTACCAGCACGGCTTTCACGCCCAGGTGACGGGGCTCCATGGCGGCATGTTCGCGGCTCGATCCTTCGCCATAGTTGTGGTCGCCCACCACGATGGAGGGAACTCCGGCGGCCTTGTATGCACGTTGCACAGCCGGTACTTCGCCATATTGACCATCGAGTTGGTTTTTTACCTTGTTGGTTTCCCCATTAAAGGCATTTACGGCACCAATGAGCATGTTGTTGCTGATGTTGTCGAGGTGACCGCGGTACTTAAGCCATGGGCCGGCCATGGAGATGTGGTCGGTGGTGCATTTTCCCTGTGCCTTGATGAGCAGTTTGGCACCGGCGATGTTCTTGCCATTCCAGGGTTGGAAGGGTTCGAGCAGTTGCAGGCGGTCGCTGACGGGGCTCACGGCCACGTTC
Organism: Breznakibacter xylanolyticus; assembly: GCF_003254275.1. Classification (GTDB taxonomy): domain Bacteria; phylum Bacteroidota; class Bacteroidia; order Bacteroidales; family Marinilabiliaceae; genus Breznakibacter; species Breznakibacter xylanolyticus. The sequence continues at coordinate 6,078 of NZ_QKZK01000014.1, forward strand.
ACGGCCGAACCATCGGCCGCGGGTGCCTGATATCCGTTGTCTTCTACGGCAAAGCCTTTGGTTGGCAGCTCATCGCCCGCGGGGGCATCAAGCATGACTTTTTGTCCATCGGCATTGACCAGCGAGTCGGTGAGCGGATTGAACTCGAGAGTTCCGGCAATGGCCAGTGCGGTCACCACTTCAGGCGAAGCCACAAAGGCGAAGGTGTTGGGGTTGCCGTCGGCTCGTTTGGCGAAGTTGCGGTTAAAGGAGTGAACAATGGTGTTTTTCTCTTGTTTTTCGGCGCCCATGCGCGCCCACATGCCAATGCAGGGGCCGCAGGCGTTGGCAAACACCTTGCCGCCAATTTTGTCGAATATGTTGATGAACCCGTCCCGATCGATGGTGTAGCGCACCAGCTCAGAGCCGGGCGTGATGGAGAATTCGCCTTTGACGGTGAGCTTTTTGTCCACGGCCTGTTTGGCGATGCTAGCGGCACGCGCAATGTCTTCGTAGCTCGAGTTGGTGCAAGAGCCAATCAGCCCCACATCGACCTTCAGAGGCCATCCGTTTTTGCGGGCTTCGTCGGCCACTTTCGAGATGGGGGTTGCCAAGTCGGGCGAGAATGGGCCGTTGAGGTGAGGCTCCAGCTTGTTTAAGTCAATTTCGATGACCTGGTCGAAGAATTTTTCGGGGTTGGCATACACCTCGGGGTCGGCTGTGAGGTGTTGTTTGACGGCGTTGGCAGCATCGGCCACGTCGGCACGATTGGTGGCGCGCAGGTAGCGCTCCATCGATTCATCGTATCCAAAGGTGGATGTGGTGGCTCCGATTTCGGCGCCCATGTTACAGATGGTGCCTTTCCCGGTGCATGAGATGGAGGTGGCGCCTTCGCCAAAATATTCAACCACGGCACCGGTTCCGCCTTTCACGGTGAGGATGCCGGCTACTTTCAGGATGATGTCTTTGGGGGATGTCCATCCGTTGAGTTTTCCGTTGAGTTTTACGCCAATCAGTTTGGGGAATTTGAGTTCCCAGGGCATTCCGGCCATCACGTCAACGGCATCGGCACCGCCCACGCCAATGGCAATCATGCCCAGTCCGCCGGCGTTAACCGTGTGCGAGTCGGTTCCAATCATCATTCCGCCCGGGAATGCATAGTTTTCGAGCACCACCTGGTGAATGATTCCGGCACCCGGTTTCCAAAACCCGATGCCATATTTGTTACATACCGAGCTGAGGAAGTCGTAAACTTCCTTGTTGGTGTCTTTTGCGATGGTCAGGTCATTGGCAGCACCTGTTTTGGCCTGAATGAGGTGGTCGGCATGCACCGTTGAGGGCACCGCAGCGGTGGCTTTTCCTGCTTGCATAAATTGAAGCAGCGCCATTTGTGCGGTGGCATCCTGCATGGCCACGCGGTCGGGTTTGAAATCGACGTACGATTTTCCCCGATCAAAGGCATTGGTTGGTAATTCGCCCGCCAGGTGGGCGTAAAGGATCTTTTCGGTGAGCGTGAGTGGTCGTCCGAGCAGGGCACGGGTGTTGTCCACTTTTTGCGCCAGGTGGGCATAGACGCCCCGGATCATGTCAATGTCGAAAGCCATGGTGATGGTAATTTTTATCGTTTGGCCAAAAATAGGGAAAAATTGGTATCGTGAAGGTTAAACATTGATAATGGGTTAAATGTTTTTTGCGGATATTGAGATGTCGGTGCGTAACTTAGTCGGGAGGCAGTGAGGTGCGATTTTCGTTGGAATGCTTGAAGTGTTTTATGATTGTGAGACGCACGATCGTGCGTCTGTACCACCAAGGAGGAGGAAATGATGGCAAAGCGTCGATTATTTGTGGCGGTTCCCATTGTAGGGGCAACAGAGTTGCAGCAAGCCTTGCCGGGGTTGCATGGTGCATTTTCCGGTTATCGGGTGCGTTGGCTTGGTGCTGACGAGTGGCATGTGACGTTGTGGTTTATCGGAAATATCGAAGCGGGAGCGGTTGACGCATTGGTGCACGATCTGTCAGTGGTAGCGGGCGCGTGTGATGGTTTTGAAGTGTCGATTACCGGCTTTGGCGTTTTTGGAGCCGAGGCGCATCCACGTATTTTGTGGGCAGGGGTAGAAGGGGGTGAGGGTTTGTTGCGGCTTCAGCAGGCAGTGGTGCCCTGGGAATTGATGATAAAGCCCTTTGTTCCGCACATCACGTTGGGACGTTTTGGGCGAGATCATGGCGGAGAGTGGCCTGCGGAGTGGTGGCAAGGCAATGTCCATCGGGCGATGGATGTGGTGCGGGTGCGTTGTTTCTCGTTGTATGAGAGTGAGTTGATGCCGGGCGGATCAGTCTATCGGCGGTTGCACGATTTTGAGTTGCGGGGGAGTTTAGGGCAATAAAAAAGCCCCCTTATTCAGGAGGCTTTCGATGATATTGTGAATGTAATTATTTCACAGTGTCCATGTGAGCGATCAAATCCAACACTTTGTTAGAATAACCCCACTCGTTGTCGTACCAGCTAACAACTTTCACGAAGTTGTCGTTCAAAGCAATACCAGCACCTGCATCGAAGATAGAAGTGCGAGCATCGTGGATGAAGTCAGTAGAAACCACTGAATCTTCAGTGTAACCCAAGATACCTTTCATTTCGTTTTCAGAAGCTGATTTGATGGCAGCTTTGATAGCATCGTAAGAAGCAGCTTTTTCGAGACGAACAGTCAAGTCAACTACAGAAACGTCAGCCGTAGGTACGCGGAAAGCCATACCGGTCAATTTGCCGTTCAAAGAAGGAATTACTTTACCAACCGCTTTAGCAGCACCGGTAGAAGAAGGAATGATGTTGTTCAGGATAGAACGACCACCGCGCCAGTCTTTAGCCGAAGGAGCATCAACAGTTTTTTGAGTGTTTGTAGCTGCGTGTACAGTTGTCATTAAGCCTTCAACGATACCGAATTTATCGTTCAAAACTTTAGCGATAGGCGCCAAGCAGTTGGTTGTACAAGAAGCGTTAGAAACCACGTCCATGTCTTTGGTGTATTTGTCGAGGTTTACACCGCAAACAAACATAGGAGCGTCGTTAGAAGGAGCAGAGATAACAACTTTCTTAGCACCACCTTTCAAGTGAGCACCAGCTTTTTCGGTTGTCGTGAACACGCCGGTTGATTCAACCACGTAGTCAGCACCAGCAGCACCCCAAGCGATGGCAGCAGGATCTTTTTCAGCGAAGAATTTCACTTCTTTACCGTTCACAACCAATTTACCGCCTTTGTTTTCAGCAGTACCTTGGAATTTACCGTGTACAGTATCATACTGCAACATGTAAATCAAATAGTCGATGTCGAGGAAAGGGTCGTTTACTGCAACGATTTCCACATCGTTTCTTTCTTGAGCAGCACGAAAAACCAGACGTCCGATACGTCCGAAGCCGTTAATACCTACTTTAATTTTTGACATTTTAGAACTTTTTAGAAAGTTATTGTTTTAGAGTCATAATTTTCTTGCGGCACAAAATTAAAAATTCGTGCTTAAAAGTTCAAGATAATTCATTTTTTTTTGGTATAATAAGGTGAAAGGACGTTAAAAACGGGGATGGCGATCCTTTTTGTAGAGTAACGAGCACAAAAAAAGGGACTCAAGTCCCTTTATGCGTTGATCCACCGATGCGCATTATGCGTGATGAGCGGGCAGTTCAGTGTTGGCATTGCTGTAAGCCGGGCAATCTTGAGCGCTTTTGCACGATTGAAAGCCAATGGCCATCACGGCGACTACAGCAGCAAAAAGGAAGAGTTTTTTCATGGTGATGCATTTACATTATTGTGTAAAAATAATCGAATTGGTTAAATTCGCCAAGGTTTTTTTGAAAAAAAGACTTGAGAGGGATATGAGTTTAGGGGGCAGGGGGTTAGGAGTGGAAGAGTTAAGGGGGGAGAGTGGAAGAGTTTAGGGGTGTAAGAGTGTAGGAGTGTAAGGGTGTAAGAGTTTAGGAGTGTAGGGGGGGAGAGTGTAAGAGTGTAATAGTGGAAGAGTTTAGGGGTGTAAGAGTGTATGGGTTTAGGAGTGTAAGAGTTTATGGGTTTAGGAGTTGAAGGGTGGTAGGAGTATAGAGAATGTAATGGAGGTTTAAAGAACCATGAGGTGAGGGGCGGCGTTAAGATGGTGTTGATTGTATTTTTATTGGTGTTAGATGTTGATATTCATATAAATAAAAGCCGTTGAGGGTCACGGTGCAATCGTATGTTGATAAAGATTTTATTAGGGACATCCATCTTGTTGCATTTTTTTGCGGCGTCGGTGGCACTTCGTTTGACGAAGGTGACAAAATATAATTTGTCGTGGATGCTGATTACTGCGGCGCTCATTTTTATGGCAGCACGTCGCTGTGTTGAGGCCTTGCCATTTTTCACGGATTTACGGTCGCAGGATTTCCGGTTGGCGTTTATCTGGCTTGGCATTGCTTCGTCGCTATGTTTTGCCATCGGTGTTTTTTTGATTGGGCGCATATTCAAGTACATCCGTGAGGTGGAAATCAAGAAGCGAGAGTACGAGAAAAAACTTCTCACGGCCGTTATTGAAACAGAAGAAAAGGAACGTCGACGCTTTGCCAACGACTTGCACGATGGCTTGGGGCCTTTGTTGTCGTCCATCAAGTTGTCCATCTCATCGTTGCATGGCGAGGTGACAGACAGACAGCGTCAGCGAGTGCTCGACAATGTGGAGTTGGTGGTGAACGAGGCCATTCGGAGTATCAAGGAGATATCGGACAACCTGAGTCCGCATGTGTTGGTTCATTTTGGCATTGAAAAGGCATTGGGTAATTTTATCAATAAGGTGCATGTGTCGGGTAAGTTGCGCATACAGACCGATTTTCAGTTGCAGGGCAGTCGTTATGGCGAAAATGTTGAAACAGTGCTTTATCGGGTGGTTTGTGAGTTGATCGCCAACACTTGTCAGCATTCGGGAGGCGACAAGGCATGGGTGAGGCTGTGGGAGGAGTCGGGGCATCTGAAGCTGACTTATCGTGATAACGGCAAGGGTTTTGATCCCGAGCGGGTGCTTGAGGATACGCACGAGGGTTCAGGTCAAAGTAACATCCGTTCGCGAGTGGCTTCGCTCAAGGGGCAGGTGAGGTTTGAGAATGCTCCGGGAAAAGGTATCTTTGTGTCACTTGAAATACCAACGTCAAAATGAGCGCACAAAAAATAAAAGTGACCCTGGTGGATGATCATCTGTTGTTTCGTAACGGCTTTCGTTTGCTGCTCGATCATTTGCCGGAGGTTGAGGTGGTTGGCGAGGCATCTGATGGCGAGGGATTTTTGTCGTTGCTGTCGGGTCGACATCCCGATTTGGTATTTTTGGATATCTCAATGCCGGGCATGGGCGGGTTGGTGGCTGCGCAAAAGGCGCTGTCGATGTGCCCTGGCTTGCGCATCATCATGTTGACCATGTATAGCGATGAATCGTACTACTATCAGCTGGCCGACATGGGGGTGAAAGGTTTCTTGCTGAAGAGTTGTGATTTTAGAGAGGTCGAAATGGCCATTCACACGGTGATGGGTGGGCAGACGTATGTGTCGCAGGAGTTAATGATGGCCATCATGAACACGCACAAGTCGGGAGGGCCGACGTTGCAGGAGATGGTGAGCCTGAGCGACCGCGAGAGTGAAATTCTGGTAGAAGTGTGTAAAGGCTCATCCACGCCCGAGATTGCCGATCGTCTTTGCATTAGTCCCCGTACGGTTGAGAAGCATCGTTCCAATATTCTTTTGAAGACGGGGTGCAAGAATACTGCCAGTTTGGTGGGGTACGCGATGAAGAATAAGTTGATATGAGGGATTAAGTGTGCGAAAGTTTAAGAGTTCAAGAGTTCAAAAGGAAAATAGCAAAGTGACTAAGTGCCTGAGGGAGAATCAGCAAGTGTGCAGGAGTGTAAGAGTGCAAAAGGAAAGTAGCAAAGTGACTAAGTGCTTGAGGGAGGAAGAGTAGACGTGCGAAAGTGCAATTAATTATATAAAGGGTGATGAAGCCGGTAGCAGATGATCGATTTGGAGGAGCCATTAAGCGAGCTGTGGTGGCGGGAGCGACCGGGTTGGTGGGGCGTGAGTTGCTGCAGTTGTTGTTAGATGATGGGCGCTATGCCGAGATTCATGTGCCCGGCCGTCGGTCGCCCCAAGTGGATGATGACCGGGTGCGTTTCCATGCCTGCGATTTTGAGGATTTTTCGTTCCTTCCCACCGTGGGCGTTGACGAGGTTTATTGTGCCTTGGGCACGACCATTGGCAAGGCCGGATCGCAAGATGCATTTCGACAGGTCGATTTTGATGCGGTGGTGAATCTGGCGCGTTGGGCCGCCCATGTTGATGCCGGTCGTTTTGTTGTGGTCAGTTCATTGGGGGCAGATGTCCGTTCGGGCAATTTTTATTTGCGCACCAAGGGGCAGATGGAGCGCGCATTGAAACAGTGCGGTTTAAATTCTTTAATCATCGTACGTCCATCGTTGCTGATGGGGCAACGGGGAGAATTTCGTTTAGGAGAGCGGTTGGGTGCCTGGTTGATGCGTCCCTTGTCGGTGTTGATGATCGGGCGCTTTAAGAAATATCGCCCCATCGCGGCTGCCAATGTGGCCAAGGCGATGAAACGGTTGGCCGAGAGTAAGTTTGGCGATGTTTACGTCGAAGAATCCGATCAGTTGCAGTTGTTGGCCAATGGTTATTCGTCTACCCTATAATTGATTGCATGCGTTTGCTACTCGTTATCGTTTTTAGTGTGGTTTTATCGACCGGTTTGGTGGCGCAGGAAAGTTCATTTACGCCTGTTCAACGAGCGCGGATGTTGCATGTGGTTGAGCAAACCGGACTGCTGAAGTCATTGTTAGGGGATTGTTTTGCTTATAATCGAGAGCCGTTTTATGTGGTCAATCATGGAATATCCCGGTTCGATGCACAGGCGGCTGAGGATTACCTGAGTGTTCACCCCGATTCGTTGGTGGTCGATTGGGCGAGTTTATCGCATCAGTCTCCCGGGTTGTTGGCCGAACTGGCCGTGAAGCTGGCCTTGTGGGAGTTGGTGCAGGATCCCGATGGGCTTTGGGCATGTGAAGATGCGTCGTTGTGCGAGGCCTTAATGAAGCCGTTACATCGTTATTTGCCCGAACGTTATCGGGAGCGACCACAGTCGAAGGGAGCCCGTCACATTTTGGGAGTGGTGATGCACCCTTCGCGTCCGTTGTCGGTAAAGAGGCAGCAGATGGAAGCCTTGAAGGTGACGCCCCGAGAGCAGCGACAGTTATTGATGGCGTGGTCGCAGGCCGTGGAGCGATATGTTCAGGCACAGGGGCGACGTTATTTCACAATGCTTGCTGGTGAGTCGGTTGGTTTTGAACTGAAGATGATGGCGGCCGGAGAAGGGAGCGGCACGGCCGGATTGTTGGGAGCCTATGAGCGTCGCACGGATGATACCACGCGCTTTAGTTATGCCAAGGGATGCGGGCTGTTTAATTATCAGTTTGAAGGTCAACGGTCAAGTGTCACGCCCCGATGGTATGCCGAGGTTCGCACGGTGGCCTCACGCAGCGGTAGCAATGCGTTGCATGGTGCTTTGTGGGGCGTTGACGGGAAAAATCAAGCATTGGTGGTGGTCACCCGTGGAGACCGGAGTTATCATTTATTTCCGACAGGCTCGCTGCTCACGCCCGATCAGAACCATTCGGAGGGGATGAGTTATCTGGATTACCTACAGGCAGTGACGGCGCTAAAGGTCGAGCGGCCGGTGGCACGCCTTCAGCAGGAGGGAGGTCTCAATGAGTTGTTGCAGGCCGAGTATGAAAGGAAGGAGGAGATTGAGGTGCGTTTGCGGGTGCTCGAAAGCGAGATTGACAGCTTACAGCGCATGCCGGGGGTGATATCGGGCGATATTCAGGGGCGACGTCAGCAAATCAATGTGTTATTGGGCAGTTTGTCGGCACGCGAACGTCGTATTGTTGAGCTCGGCCGTAAGGTTTCAGCACAGGTGACCAAAGCCGAAAAAGCATCGGCAGAAGTAGATGCCATGCAGCAGTTATTGGGGCCCGCTCCGCAGCGTTGGGAGAAGCAGGGCGAGTTGTATCGGTATGATGATGGGGTGATGTTTGATGCCACGCGTCAGGATTTGATATTTCCTGATGACATATTGAATGACACCCTCACCATTCGGCTGGTGTCGGCAGCCATGACGCTGAGTGGCCGGTTGCGCGACGAAGTGCAGTTGTTGGCCTGCATGGTGAATGTGCCCCCGGTCGTTCCCGAGGAACCATGCCTGTCGGATTCCGATGAACGTGAGTTTATGTTTTACTATCATCCCGATGCGATTGTGCCTACCGTGAGCATCGACAGTTTGATTACGTTTTTAAAGGGTCTGAATGCATCTCAGGTGAAGGTGGCCGTTGAAACTGACGTGGCAGTCACGGCATCGCGGGCAAGGTATGCCGATGCGTGCCGCGAAAGGATGCATCCGTTGACCGATTATGGTCGTCAGCGATATGCCCGTGTGCGAGTGATGGTTGCCGATGATGTTGCGGAAGTATTTATTGTTGCCGGTACAGATCCGGTGCCAACCCGACTGTCGGGATTGACCAAGCAGGAACGGCGAGCCTTAGGGATTCATCATGCATCTGTGGCAAACAATGAGGTGTTGGCGCGACAACGAGGGGAATACCTTCGTCAACAAATTGAAACGATGGAGGGGCGATAAAAGTCCGATTGCGTGCCCCATTTGTGGTGCTACTATTGTGGGGTTCCGTAAGTTTTGTGTAAGGAATGGGGATGTTGGTCAAAGACACATTTCGTTGGCCAAAAAAAATGATTGACCTCGGATGGGAGTTCTTAAATTTGCGATTGAAAAATAAACGTGTGGGGCGATTCCTGAAAAAGGTGTTTCAACATCGCGTTTGAGAAATCATAGACAAATGAATACATGAAACGAGCCAAGAGGCGTTCTCGTTGATGGAGGGAGAGGGATTAAATGCAGAGTTCTCAACGAACACGGAGGCGCCCAGGGGTTTTCTGATGATGATGTAAGTTTGAGAAATCTAAAACCTGTTTCAAATAAAAAAGCAGATAACTTAGCGTTAACTCAACTTCCTCAACATATCCAACGAAGAATTGACACTGATTTGTAGTGAGTTAAGATGAGAGCCGGTGAGGAGAAGAAACCTCAGTGTAGCTCAGCAAAAGAGTTTTATCGTCGTGTTAATGCGATTTAGTGGGTGAAAGAGATGTCTTGAAATTCAGTTGTTTGCTGATTTATTGACATGTAAAATGAACCGTGAATCTTCTTTGTTACGCAAATGAGAATGGAAGAATGGCATCGCCAATGATTTATGGTGAGTTCCATCTGACTGATAAGAAATAAATAATTACCAGGTTAATATTCTCAAGTCCTCCTATGGGGATGAGGGGCTAAACATAATTAAAATGAAAACGATGAAGGTAGTCGGAGTGTGCTTGTTGATGGTGTTGTTGTGGTCGCCACAAGCGAAGGGGCAGGGAGTGTTCAATGTTTATCATGACGAAGTGGCTTTTCGAGCAGCGATTGGGATTGTTCAGCAGGCCGATGATTTAATAGATTTGGAGTCCGGAGCCATTGCCTGTCGTTTGGTTCGGGGATGTCATCAATATGGTTTTTGTTGTCGCAGCTACAGTCGTTTGTTGTGGAATTCGCCCGGTGCCCTGGCGGCAGGGTTTCCAATGGATACCCTCTATGTGAGTAACGCCAATCGGGTGATTCATTATGTGGGCGGTTATTTCTACAATGTCGATTCCGACGGACGTTTTGTCAACAGTCCTGTGACGCTGAAGGTGGCCGGTTTTAGTTTTACCTTTCAACCCGAGAGTTCATCGACCTTTACGGGTTTTGTGTTCTGTCAGCCGGTCGAAGAGGTGTCATTTACGGGCAATGTACTCAACTTAAAGGACGACGTGGTGCTGACAATGACGCATGTGTACATGGGGAGTCAGGAGAACATGGCGTTGACGAGGCGGTAGGAGGTTAGCCCCCTAAATCCCCCCAAAGGGGCACTTTGGGTGTTTCGTCTTTAATTGCTTCTGTGGTTATTTCTTTTGCGCTTTTGAATGCGGCCGTTATGCTGCTTACTTTGTTGTGCACAAATTGGCAAACCCTCTGTGTTGAAGCACAAAGAAAACGACTGTTGCATAGCCGCTTTTTCTCACACTTTTATTTGAACAATTTTGCAGTGTGAGGTTCTAAGCAATTATCTTTTTGAAATAGGTACTTTGTATATAATCTTAAAGCCCCAACGGGCGAAACCGATAGCTGCCTAAACTGACAATCACTGCACGTTTGGTTAAGTACTGCGTTCAATAACGCTCTCGCTCTTTTGGGGCTATGAGGATGGCATTCCTAACCCTTGATTGAAATTAAGCGTTGAATAATAGTCTAATGAGAGGCACCAGTAAGGCTGTAGCCAGTCCCATGAGTCCAATGGCAAGCCCACTGATGGCGCCCTCAATGGCGCCCATCTCGATGGCACGAGCGGTACCCAGTCCGTGAGCGGCGCTGCCCATGGCCAGTCCTTTGGCTATTTTACTTTCGATACCCATTTTTTGTAAGATGAAGGGGCCGACAATCCCACCAAACACACCCACCATCACCACGATGACGGCCGTTAGCGGGGGTATTCCGCCGAAGCGTTCGGCGATGCTGATGGCTATGGGGTTGGTGACTGATTTTGGCTCGAGCGAGGCCACGATGGCCTCGTTGGCGCCCATCCAGCGGGCAATGAGACCCACGCTGATGATGCCCAGTGCGCTGCCGGTGACGATGGCCGTGATCATTGACCAAAGGTGTTTGCGGATGTGAGAGACCTGTTCGTGCAGGGCATAACCGAGCGCGACCACCGAAGGGCCCAGCATGAAGTCGATGAGAGCGCTGCCCTGTTTGAAGTCGTCGTACGGCACGTTGAGCAGGGATAGTACGGCAATGATGACCGCAATGGTGGTAAGCACCGGGTGCAATACCGCCAGACGCGTTTTGCGATAAAGCCACACAGCCGCCAGATAGGTTCCAATGACAAAGGCCAGCGTGAAGGGTTGTGTGGCAAACCAGGATTCTATTCGTTCCATGATTCCATTTTTTGTTGCACGTAAGCCGTGGATATGAGTACCAGGATGGTGCTGATGATTACCGACACCACTATTGGCGCCCAATATTGTCCGATGTATTGCATCGAAATCATGAGTCCCACACCCACAGGGACAAAAAATAGGGACATGTGTGTGGTGATGCCCACAGCCACGGTGCGCAATTTGAGAGCGTCGACCCATTTTAATTGCAGGGCAATAAACAATAGTACCATTCCGATGACATTGCCCGGCACGATGCCCTGAATGAGCCAGCTACAGAAATTCCCAATGGCATAAAAGAGAAAGATGATGAAGAATCCGTAAAGCATGATACAATTTTAGCATTGCAAAAATAGTGTCTTCGTTGACCTGTTGTGACTCAATATTGGGAAATGGTTGGTTTGTTTGGATAGTTTAACGTTTGAAGCATTTGGTGAAGACAAACGATTGAAAAAGACTTATTGGTCGATTAAAGTTGGAGTTTGGCATGCCGAAAATTCTTTGCTGTCAAATAATCGCTGACGATTGTTGAAAGGGGTTGACATCGTTTGGTGAAGAGCCTTAAATTGAAGGGAACACAATAAAAGTAAATAATCACTTATGAGGGCGTCGGCGTGGGCGGAATGAAGCCCTGTTTAAACGATTTGAGGGGTGAGGTATTTGTTTGCGGACAGTGAAAACGGCATGTCATCCTGTGACGTTTAATGCGGAGTGTTAAAAATGTTAAAGCAACTTCTATTTTTTGTTTTTTTTATGAATCCGGTCTGGTTGAGATCGTGTGTTGTGGGTGTTTTAATTTTTAAAGCGTTCTAAAAGTGCAGTAAATCAGAGGTTAAGATGTGTTTGTGGTTCGATTAAGGAACCTTTACAATTTGTTGGATTGTCCACTTGATAAAGACAATCGTCCACCTGTAAAGGTGAAGGACAGGCTAAATTTGCATATAAATGTTAAAGACGAGGAGATATGAAAAGTATGAATCACTTCATTAATGTCATCTGGGATGTGTCACGAATGACTAACTGTGTATTTGAAAAGAGATTCGGATTTAAATAATAGAAATATGAAGCGAGCCATGAGCAAGTCTATAATGAGATACAGGAGGGCTCCCGGCGAGTCCCATGAGGCCATTGATAAATAATTAAACACATTAAAACAATCATGACGATTAGTAAGCAACACACAGGAGAATCGAATTTTGTTGTAGCCAATGATTTCTAAACCTCATTGTCTTGTGTTTTGATACTCACGTCTTAATACTTTTTTTAACACATGAAATCACTCAAATTTAATTTTATGAAAACAACCAGAATGTTGAGGTGCGCATTTTTCGCATCTGTTTTGGCGGCATTCAGCTTTGTTGGGTGCGAGAAGTCGGAGATGTATACGATTGATTCTCCTGCGAATCTCCAACAGAAAATAGATTCCATCGCTTATGACCTGTTGCGGAAGAAAGAAATTGCTGATTCGATTGCAGCAGCAACAGCCGCTGCTTTGGAGGCTCGATTGATCAATGATGTGTATCAGGTTGGAGCGACGGATAATTCTACTGGATTTTGGGGAGGCCATTCTAAGTATTATCGTTTAGCCACAAATGCAGACACTGTTTACGTGAAGTTTAAGAATTTTTCCAGTGGGAAAAATGTTTGGACCAACTGGGTGCAAGCCATTACCAATGATGTGCCTCGTGGAGGTGCCGGTTATGTTGAGTATGCGATTTGGCGAGCCGATAACGCTACGGCGAATAACATGGCTTGGGGAACTGAGAATGGTGTTTCATGGAACACATCAATGGATGGTGATGTACATAGTTTACAGCAAACGACCAACTATTCCCAAATGGCAACTGCGAATGAAAACTTTGCAGATTTTATCAGTTTGATGAACGGCGCTGATTGTGTGGCATCTATTACGCGCGGTGATGACTCGGTATATGTGGATGTTCAAATGACCGCCTTGTCGGGTCGGAAGTTAACAAAGAAATATTTCATTGTTGAGCGTGGTATAAAAGATAAACCTATTCGTATTTTCTGGACTGTAGATAATAGTCATCTCGTGTTTTATAAGTCATTGACGCCTGCGTTGGATGAGTATACACCTGCTTTTGATCTCGATCCAAATTGGAACAGTGGAGCTATTGAAGAACCTGTTGAAGAACCTGTTGAAGAACCTGTTTCAGTTACCTATAGAGCAGACATGACTGCAACCATTACAACGACCTCAAATGAGGTGTTTACTTATACGTATTTTGCAGAAGGTCTGCCATATACCGGCTATGGTACATTCTTGGTTATTGAGGGAGGACATATGGTTCTAAATCCTACCGATACCTATTATTGTGCCTTAGCAGATAAAGACAAATCCAGTGCCTGGTATTATCCTTATTCATCCACAACAACTGTTGGTTTAGTGGATAATTCGACACCATGGTGGGCTCATTTCTCTAATTATACTGCAGTTATTGGAGAAGGGTATTTCCATTATAAATTTATTAATAATACGAATGGTTTAACCAATTGGAACAACTGGTGTCTTGCTTTAACGAACGGGCAGAATCGAAATAGCAATAATTACAAAGAGTGTTTTGTCTTACGTTCTGATAATTACGGGTGGGGTGATTACTATGTCGCCGATAATCTGACGAATGATTATGATTGGGCGAATTTCACTGAAAACATGAAAGGAGCAACCGTTGAAATCTCCCTGAAAATTTCAGCAGAGACTTCGGCTGAACTCAAGTCGATGAGTGTTAGTAAGGCATTAATGCCCGGAGAGACCATAGAATAGTACTTTGTAAGAGGATTAATCATTAAGATAAAATTAGATAATTATGAAATATTCATATTTAATCCTGCTGGGATTGTTGTCGCTAGCACCGTCAACATATGCGGAAGGAACCGGCAAGGCCGAGCAATTGTCGATTGTTCAGACGGGCAACGTTACTGTAAAAGGTAAAGTTGTTGACGAAAATGGCGAGTCAGTTCCCGGGGCAACGGTACTACAAAAAGGCACCACGAATGGTATCATCACAGATATCGATGGTAATTTTACCCTTTCTGTACCTTCAGATGCTACATTGTTAGTCACTTTTATCGGTTATAAGAATGTAGAATTTATTGTGGATGGAAAAACCAATTTAGGAAACATTACTTTGGTTTCAGATACCAAAGAACTCGATCAGGTGGTGGTTGTCGGTTATGGCACGCAAAAGAAGGCTGACCTGACCGGTTCTGTAGCCATCGTGGATGCAGAGGCGATGAAGAAAGTCTCAAACTCGAATATCTCCACCATGCTTCAGGGGAAAGCCTCGGGGGTTCAGATTACCTCCGATGGTCAGCCGGGAGCCGATCCTGCAGTACGCATTCGCGGGATTGGTTCGTTTGGCGATACCAATCCGCTTTATGTTGTGGACGGGGTTCCAATGGGAACTACCATTCGCGATTTCTCTCCCAATGATATCGAGACGATTCAGGTGCTGAAAGATGCATCCGCAGCTGCCATCTATGGATCTCGAGCTGCAAACGGGGTGATCATTATTACCACCAAGCAGGGTAAGAAGAACTCCCCCATGAAGATTGATTATCGAGGATACTTTGGGGTCGACCGGGTTCAAAAGGATGTGTACAATGTGATGGATGCTGATCAGTACAAGCAGTATGTGATAATGGCATACGAAAACAGCGGCATGAGTGTTCCGGGTGGTTATAATTCGGGAAGCAGCGATTATTTGTGGACAACCGATGGCAGTGGTAATGAGAAAGCGTCTGTTGATACGGATTGGTTTGATTCTGTATTTAAAACGGGCGTTCGTCAAAATCATAATTTGAACTTTTCCGGTGGAGGAGAGAATAATACCTATAACATTGGTTTGGATTATTATAGTCAGGAGGGAACCATGGTGGGAGCCGGCCCAAATTTCGAGCGTTTCACGGCACGTATCAATAATTCGATGGATGTGAAGTTTATTAAAATCAAAACAAACATCGTTTATAGTCACAGTGATCAGGATAAAATGGCGCTCAGTAATGCCAGCGAATACGTTGAAGGGTTGTATGGCACTCAATATCCGGTGATGGCATCTGCGCTTTTAACTCCTCCGACCATCAAAGATTACGATGCATCGACCTGGGTGTTGGATGGCAAAATTCCTGCGGCGACTGAATTTACTTATGACTCTTATGGTTTTGGGACATACTACGATGATGTTCACGGAGATTTGCGCATTTCCAACGTGTTGCTTACAAACAGTCTGCTCGAGCGTAATACGAAAGTTGACCGAATTGTTGCATCTGCTTCAACAAATGTTGATGTGTTGGAAATGTTGGGGTTAAAAAGCGATAACCATAAGTTTTCTTACAATCTAAATTTGTCGTATAGTAACACCCATGTGAATAACTATACATTTGTGCCTGCCTTTATTCAAAGTACAAACGTGAAGTTATTGAAAGAGGATGAGACACTTAGTTTAGTTAATGAGTATATTGGTGATGGACTGATTGAGAATACCTTTAACTATAATGCAAAGTTAGGGCTACATCATTTTGATGCGGTTCTTGGTCAGACTTTCCAAAGCGTATATTTTAAGTCGCAAACCGGTGTGGGTAACAATTTTCCGGAGCCTTATTATCTGCAATTGTCCAATGCCGCAGAAAAGAATTCATACAGTTACGAAAGCGAACATTTATTGGCATCGTACATTGGTCGATTGAATTATAATTTTGATGGCAAATATCTTTTGTCTGCAACAGCACGTCGTGATGGATCCAGCCGTTTGTCGGCGGATGATCGTTTTGAAATCTTCCCATCTGTATCGGCCGGTTGGCGTATCGAGCGTGAAAATTTCTTTCCTGTTGACGATACCACCATTAGTTTATTTAAATTACGTGGTAGTTATGGTGAATTGGGTAACGAGAATATTGGTGAGTATCAGTATATGAATACGATGGATCGTGGTAATTATACTTATGCATTTGCCAACAGCGTGGTGACCGGTTCTGCAATCAATACGTTTGTCAATAATGCCATTCGATGGGAGAAGAAGAAAACGCTTGACTTTGGGCTAGATTTAGCGATGTTCAATAATCAGTTGGAATTCAATTTTGACTGGTATAAATCGACCTCCGAAGATCTGCTTTATTATACCGCAATTCCTTCTAATGGTGGTTTTAATAACTCCGGCATTACTTCGAATGCTGCAACTATGATCAATCAGGGGCTTGAGTTTTTACTGACCTACCGCAATTTTAACCGAGCGGTGAAATACGAGATTTCGGCAAACGTCTCTACTTTCAGTAACGAAGTCACTAAATTGGGGATCAATAATGAGCCTGTAACATCCAGTATGTGTCGGACCGAAGTGGGGCAGGAAGTGGGACAGTTTTATGGCTATGTGCTTGAAGATGATGTGAGAAATTCTGATGGCACTTATAGTATTCGAAATGGCATTGCTCAAAGTCAGCGCGCAATTGACCAGCGTGTTAATTCGAAAGGATTATTCATCTCTCAAAATAAAGCTGCAGCCGGTGACCTCTTGTATAAAGATTTGGATGAAGACGGTGTCATCACTGCAAAAGATCAGCAATTTTTAGGAAGTGGCTTGCCCGATTTTACTTATGGGATTAATGCACGTGTAGAATGGAAGGGGTTTGATTTAACCATTGCTGCTTTTGGTGCGGTTGGTTTCCAAGCAGTCGATTTTGTTGATATGGCATTGCGGAGTTCCTATGGTGCCACAAATAAAGATGTTGATTTGCTAAATGCATGGACACCAACTAATACGGATGCAAGTTTGCCTCGTGTGCAAAACAAAGCTGATGTTACCAGTAATGATTATTTTAGTGACCGCTACATACAGGATGCTTCTTATTTGAAACTTGCGAATGTGCAGTTAGGGTATAATTGTCCAGATAGTTGGTTTGGCGGGAAAATCAATGGTGTGCGTTTATATGTATCCGGACAAAACCTGGCTACCATATCTAAATACAAAGGGTATAACGTGGACTTTGCAGGTGGTACATATACACCGGGTTATAACTATTGTTCATATCCATCACCGACATCGGTTATGTTTGGGGTCAATATGTCGTTCTAAATTAAATTGAAAGGAGAATTTTATTATGAAAATTTTAAATAGATATATCGCAATACTGGCATTAATTGCAGGTTTATCCGGTTGCGATGACCAGCTGGATGTTGTCAATCCGAATACTCAAACAACGGATGCATTTGGGAATTCAGAGTCTGAACTCAATGAGGCTTTAATTGCATGTTATAGTCTGAGTCGCTTGGAAGGCACCAATGCTCGTGTAGGGTATGTGATGGATGCTTTACGAGGCGACGAAATCTGGAATTCATCTCAACAATGGTATCTGGCTGCCGATAATCTCAATGCTTTGTCGGATTACTTTATGCTTGAATGGCCTTGGCGCGATAATTTTTGTGTCGTGAATCGTACTAATTTTATTTTGTCTAAAGTTGAAACGGCGCTTAAAGAGGGATCTGATTCGTATAAACAGATTAAGGGACAGGCTCTTTTCTTAAGAGCCCAGGCTTATTATAATTTAGCAATTTATTATCAGGTTTGTCCTATTGAGTTGGATTATGATGCCTATTCTGATTTGAATAATTTGTACTCTCCTTGTGCGACACAGGATGAGGTTTGGGATCAAATTGAAGCGGATTTATCTGAAGCAATGATCCTTTTGCCATCACGTGACAAAGGAGGACAATGGGCTCAAGGGCGTGCTACTTGTGGTTCTGCAGCCGGATATATGGTTCGTGCATTGATGTTTCGTCATAAGTTTGATAAAGCCTACATCGTGTTAAAAGACATTATGGACGGAAAATATGGAAAGTATCGTCTGATGGACGATTATGGCGATAACTTCAGAGAAGGGACTGCTTATGAGAATAATGATGAGAGTTTGTGGGAAGTTCAGTTTATGGATTATGGCACTGGTGGAACCAACGAAGTGTGGACGACCGGTAACCTGAACTCAGACGCAACCCAGGGGCATGCCATTGAGAGTAATTTTGCTTCTCAGGATTTTGGAAGCTGGGGTGATATTGCCGGATCAAATTGGTTGTATAACCTGTTTAAAGAAGAGAAATCTACCGATGGTTTCTTAGATCCCCGTTTGTATTGGACTTTGGTGACTTATGAAGAAGAATACGATGCTGTGACCGGTAAACCAACTGCGGCCTATCCTTCAGGGGATGTTCGTTCCAATACGGTTTATCAGACAAAACTTGAAAAAGATAGCTGGATGTATAAAATACGTTCGAACACGGCTCAAGGGGGCATCTCGATTGCTAAGTTTACCAATGCAAGAAATAATATCTACAAAAGTTTTGGTACCGGATTGAAATGTGGGGTGAACATTCGTTTGATGCGATATAGCGATGTGTTGCTTCGTGCAGCCGAGTGTGCCAATGAATTGGGATATATTAAAACGGCAGTGGGGTATATTAATCAGGTGCGCGACCGCGTGAAGCTTCCTTTGCTAAAGGCCGAAGACTTTCCAAATTCAGATGCTCTTTTTGAGCAAATTGCGAATGTGGAGCGTCCGAAAGAGTTTGGTTGTGAGTATGGTCGCGGCGCAGACTTGATCCGTTGGGGATTCTTTTATGATGCCGGACGTTTGCAGCAAATGACAGAACATGCCTATTATGTTTTGGCGCCTCAAATGACGATTCCTGATCCTGAAAACCCGGGGAAAACCAAGAGTGTTTCATATGTTGAAACCAAGGAGCTTACTTCTGCCAATGCAACCGGCTCTTCTTTTTCGAGTTATTCTAAAGGGCATGAATATTTCCCGATTTGGCAGACGCATCTCAATAATAACGTAAAGTTAGGAAGTGGTAACTCCGCCAATACCAGCACTGACAATAGCACTGCTTTCTTCCAAAAAGGATATAAGGTTCGTCCTGTTGTGAAGTGATAATCAAATATTTTCAATCAATAACT
Organism: Breznakibacter xylanolyticus; assembly: GCF_003254275.1. Lineage (GTDB taxonomy): Bacteria > Bacteroidota > Bacteroidia > Bacteroidales > Marinilabiliaceae > Breznakibacter > Breznakibacter xylanolyticus. Next base: position 25,120 of record NZ_QKZK01000014.1, read on the forward strand.
TCCTTATCTGTGTGTGTCCGTTAATGGGTAAGGAAGTTTTTTATCAAAAAAATGTTTAATCATGAAAATCAAGTATTTTACGGTTTTGGCAGTCAGTGTTCTTGCTTTTGCATTTACAGGCTGTAAAGATGATGATGTAGAACCCAATGTTGATCCGGATCCTGTTCCCTCATTCACAATACCAACTTATGCCGATGACTATTCGTCAATTTCATCTTGGGATAACCGAAACAGTTGGAATTTGGCCAATGTACACGACCCGTCAGTTGCTTATTATAATGGTTATTATTACATGTACGGTACCGATGCTTCTTATGGTAATGCACATGACGGTCATGGTCACTTTCAGGGCAAAAGATCCAAGGATTTGGTGAATTGGAAATGGGTGAGTGGACCATTTTACGAGCCCCCTACCTGGGTTGCCGATTCGTTAAATGCGATTCGTTCGCGCATGGGACTTGCGGCGATTGCCAAGGCTGATATCTCTTATGGATATTGGGCGCCAGTTATTCGGCGCATCACTGTGGATGGGAAAGAGATTTTGCGCATGTATTATAGTGTCGTGATTGATAATTTTATTAAGAGTGGTAAGGTTAATTCAGCGAAAAACTTTGATGGCAGTTGGTCTGAGCGTGCCTTTATTGGGATGTGTGAATCGACCGATCCTGCCGGAGGGATTTGGACAGATAAGGGGTATGTAACCTGTTCATCTTCTGATCGCGGGACTAATTATAGTCGTGTCAGTTATGATAAAGATTGGGATGGGTATTTTTACTATAATGCCATTGACCCGACATACATCGTTGCGCCTGATGGCAATCATTATCTCATTTATGGCTCATGGCACAGTGGTTTTGCGCTGTTGCAAGTGGATGCCACCACGGGTAAGCCGCTCAATCAATTGGGTGAGCCTTATGCCGCCAGCGCCAGTGAACTGGAATCCCGCTACGGTAAGCGAATCGGAACCCGTAAAGCCTCATCGCGCTGGCAGGGTAGCGAAGCACCCGAAATCATTTATAAAGATGGTTACTACTATTTGTTTATGGCCTACGATGGTTTGGATGTTCCGTACAACACACGTGTGGTTCGCAGTCAAAACATCGAAGGTCCTTATGTGGACATCAGAGGGCGTAGCTTTACCGATGGAGAAGGGGATAGCTATCCCATTGTGACCCATCCCTATAGATTTAATCTGAGCAATGGTTGGGTTGGAATTTCACACTGCGCGATTTTTCAAAAGGAGTATACCGGGGAGTGGTTCTATATGTCGCAAGGTCGTCTGCCAGCCGGGGTTAATGGAAATGTTAACTCCAATGCCTTGATGATGGGGCACGTGCGCCGTATTGTTTGGTGTCCGGCATCTGCAAATGAGCCCGATAACCTATGGCCCATTGCTTTGCCTCAGCGTTACGCCGGTGTGCCTGATTATGGAACGATCACCAAAGACTCGTTGGTAGGAACCTGGGAGCACATTAAATTGGAGTATGCCTTTAGCGCGCAAAATGCTGCCACTTCCCTGACACTGAATGCCGACGGTACCATGTCCGGCGCATTGACCGGTAATTGGAGTTACGATGAAGCCAAAAAGCAACTCAAGCTGGGTAATGTGATTGTTTGTGTTGAACGAGAAGTGGATTGGGAGGTTACCCCGCGTCGTGTTACATTGGTGTATGCAGGAACTGAAAAGAACCTTAATGCAACCTATTGGGGTAAACTGAAAAGATAGCTCATGGTTGTTGAGTGATGTGGATATATTGAAGCTCCTGCTGAACACTTTCACACTCATGAGCATGATGATGGGAAGGAAGTGTAAAAGTATCAATCCCGTAATAAATACGCAACGAACCCAAGTCCCCCTTCGGGGGGGCCTTGGCTGTAATTATCAATACATGAACTTTTAAATATGAAGCACATTCAAACCCTTCTCGCAGCCGTGGCATTTGCCCTGCCCTGCACGCTTGGGGCACAGAATCTGGTGGTGAAGGCCAACGCGCCCATTGCCGATATTCAGCCCACGATGTACGGAATTTTTTTTGAAGACATCAATTTTGGTGCCGATGGAGGTATTTATGCCGAGTTGGTGAAGAACCGCTCTTTTGAGTTTTACAAGCCCCTGATGGGCTGGACCACTGCGATGGCTCCCGAGGGAGTGGGCAGCGTGTTGATTAATAATCGCGAAGATGCCCAGTCGGCCAACCCGCGATATGCAGCCATTAAAGTCAATGGCGGTCAGTTGTCGATGGTGAATGAGGGATTTCGAGGCATGGGCATCAAGGCCAACCTCGATTATCACTTTTCGGTGTGGGCGCGTCAAAAAGAGCAATCCAACCTGAGCTTGGTGGTCGAGTTGAAGAATGCCAAAGGCGAAGTGGTTGGCAGCACCACCGTGACACCCCAGGGTACCGAGTGGAAAAAGTACACCGCCAGTTTCAAGTCGTCACAAACCGATGCCAAGGGGCAGTTGTCGGTGACCTTTAAGGGTCAGGGGGCGATGGATGTGGACATGGTGTCGTTGTTTCCGGGTGATACCTGGAAAAACCGTCCCGGCGGTTTGCGTGCCGACCTGGTGCAATTGTTGGCCGACCTGAAACCGGGCTTTCTACGTTTTCCCGGAGGTTGCATTGTTGAGGGGCACGATTTGAGTGTGCGTTATCAGTGGAAGAAAACTGTTGGCCCCATTGAAGAGCGCGAGATGATTGTGAATCGTTGGAACACCGAGTTTGCTCACCGTCTCACCCCCGATTATTATCAGACTTTTGGATTGGGTTATTATGAATACTTCCTTTTGTCCGAAGATCTTGGGGCTGAGCCGCTTCCCATCATGAATTGCGGCATGGCCTGTCAGTTCAATACCGGCGAGGTGGTGCCGATGGATCAGTTAGATCCTTACATTCAGGATGTGCTCGACCTGATTGAGTTTGCCAATGGTGATGTGACGACCCAATGGGGGAAACTGCGTGCCGATATGGGTCATCCGGCTCCCTTTAACCTCAAGTATGTGGGGGTGGGCAACGAGCAGTGGGGAACACAGTACATCGAAAGGTTTGTGGTGTTTGAAAAAGCCATCAAAGCTAAATATCCCAACATCATAGTGGTGACCGGATCGGGGCCATTCCCCGATGGTGCGGACTTTGATTATGCCTGGGGTGAGCTCAAGAAGATGAATGCCGAAATTGTGGATGAACATTACTACCGCAGCCCACAGTGGTTCCGCGATAATGCCACCCGTTACGACAGCTACGACCGCAAAGGTCCTAAGGTGTTTGCCGGTGAGTATGCTGCTCAAAGCGTGGCGATTGCCAGTCCCGATAACAAAAACAACTGGGATTGCGCTCTGTCGGAAGCCGCTTTTATGACCGGGTTGGAGCGTAATGCCGAGGTGGTGACCTTGACATCGTATGCCCCCTTGTTTGCCCATGTAGAAGCGTGGCAGTGGACGCCCGATATGATTTGGTTCGACAACCTGCGTTCGATGGGTACGGTGAACTACTACGTTCAAAAGATGTATTCGAATAATGCCGGTCATCAGGTGGTGCCCATGCTGCTCGACGGTAAAGCCATTACCGGTCAGGAGGGATTGTATGCTACCGCAGCACTAGATAAGGAGACCAACGAAGTGATTCTGAAACTGGTGAATACCTCCAATCAGTCGAAAACGACAAATGTTGCTGTGGAAGGCGTTAAGAAGCTGGCTTCGAGGGGTAAGCAGATTGTGATGCAAGCCGACAGTAAAGATGCCATGAATACGCTGGATGAGCCAACGAAGATTTCGCCGGTTGAGTCGGTGATCAAAGTTAGTGGTAATAAAGTGAATGTGACGCTACAGCCGATGTCATTCACTGTGGTACGTGTCAAAAAATAATCAGAAAGGGTTGTAGATGCAGGTTTGTTTTGCAGATTTTGAGACCTGCTGATACAGCTGTTTTTTGATTCTCTTGATAATTTGTAGTTTGTGAAAAGTGACCGGTCATTCCCGATGTGGGGGTGGCCGGTTTGCTTTTGTGGGTTGCGTATCGTGGTGCAGATGAAGCATTGGTGACTTGAATCTGCGTCATCTAAAAAATCAGCCCAGTTCATGCTCTCGTTTATGCTTTTGTTATCTTAGCTCGATGATTTTGATTTCCATGTAAATATATCACAATGGATTTTCTTGAGATAGCGCAGGTTACCAAGCAGTATGGGAGTTATAAAGCCCTGGATTCGGTGAGTATCACGGTGTGTGAGAATCAGATTTATGGTTTGCTGGGACCTAATGGTGCCGGCAAGACGACGCTGATTCGCATAATCAATCAAATTACCCGCCCCGATATGGGCGAGGTGCGGTTGCAGGGGAAGCCGATGACACGTGACGATATTTCCCTGGTGGGGTATCTGCCCGAAGAACGGGGGTTGTACAAAAAAATGAAAGTGGGGGAGCAAGCCCTCTATTTGGCGCAACTCAAAGGCATGAGCCGTCGCGATGCTTTGCGGGAGCTGAAGTTTTGGTTTGAGAAGTTTGAAATACAACCCTGGTGGGACAAAAAGGTTGAGGAGCTTTCAAAGGGTATGCAGCAAAAGGTGCAGTTTGTGACCACTGTGTTGCACCGCCCTCGTTTGCTCATCTTTGACGAACCATTTAGCGGTTTTGACCCCATCAATGCCAATCTTTTGAAAAACGAAATACAGGAATTGAAGCACCAGGGAGCCACTATTTTATTTTCGACCCACCACATGGCTTCGGTCGAGGAGTTGTGCGATGATATTGCCCTGATGAATCGTTCGCAGGTGATTCTCTCCGGGGGGGTGGATGAAATCCGACGTCAATATCAATCCGGCCGAATGCGATTGACCTACTCGGGGGATGTGGATTTAGCGTCGGTATTGCCCCTTGGGTGTTCATTGTTGTCGGACGCCCCGAGCCGTCAGCTTCGCGTTGCCGAGATTCAGAGTGCCAACGGGCTTGATGTGAATGCCATGCTGCGGGTGTTACTTCCTGTGATGTCCATTCATGGCGTTCATGAGGTTTTGCCATCGATGAATGAGATATTTATTCGTTTGGTCAAACAGTCCGGTGAGTGAATCCTTGTTTGCCTTTTCTTTTTTTTAATCGATTTAATGATATTCAACATGCCACATAAAATAGCCCTCATTATCCGTCGGGAATATCTTTCTCGGGTTCGAAAAAAAAGCTTTCTGGTTATGTCCATTCTTGGCCCCTTGTTGTTTGCGGCCATGTTGGTATTGCCGGCATGGTTTGCTTCACTTGACAGTTCTCAGGAGGTTCGCTTGGCTGTTTTGGATCCCGACGGTGTGTTTGGAAACGCTTTGGTCGATACCGAATCCATCAGGTTTGAGTCGATGCAAGGGATGGATGAGGCTGCGTTGCGCTTTGGGTATCGCGACATGGGGTATCAAGCCTATCTGATTCCAGATGGTCAGGAAGGTGTGCGGGTGGTATCGCACAGTCCGGTGACCATGGATGTGAGAAACCATGTGGATCATTGCCTTCGAGGATGGCTGCAACAGCAGTTTCTCGCATCGCGGCAAATTGAAGGACTCCCCGAAATTATTCGGGAGATGGACGGCATTCGTGTGAAGATGACCACCGTGGTGGTGAGCGATGAAGGTGTTGAGCGAGAGAGTTCGTCGGAAATGACCATGCTGTTGAGTGTGGTGTTTTCGATGATGGTTTACCTGTTTGTGATGATTTACGGGGCGCAGGTGATGCGGGGCGTGATGGAGGAGAAGACCAGTCGCATTGTGGAGGTGATTGTGTCGTCGGTGCGACCCTTTGAGCTGATGATGGGCAAGATTGTGGGCATTGCATTGGTGGCGCTCACGCAGGTGGGTATTTGGATTGTACTCACGGCGTTGTTGGTAAGCAGTCTTGGTCTCGTGGCGGGGAGTGGCGCCATCAGCTCGTCGGGAGTTCCCGCTCAGGTTGAGATGGTGACAGAACTTCAAGGAAGCGGTGCTTTTGAGGCGCAGATGGCAGCTGTGGTTGCGAAGGTCGATTGGGGCAGCATGGGTTGGTCGGTAGCCGCGTTTGTTTATTTCTTTTTGGGAGGCTACTTGTTGTACGCCGGTTTATTTGCCGCGGTGGGCTCGGCCATCGATGCCGAAACTGACAGTCAGCAGTTTGTGTTACCCATCATGATACCATTGATTTTGTCCATCTATGTGGCCATGTCGGCTTATCGTGACCCGATGGGCGATTTGGCATTTTGGTTTTCGATGATCCCATTCACCTCGCCGGTGGTGATGATGGCGCGTTTTCCGTTTCAGATTCCTTTGTGGGAAATCGTGTTGTCGATGGGAGTGCTGGCCGTGTCGTTTGTGGGGATGACCTGGTTTGCCGGGCGCGTGTATCGTACAGGTATTTTGATGTATGGCAAAAAGGTGAGCTACCGCGAGATGTGGCGATGGTTCCGAGAGGCGGGACGATGACCGGATTGAATCGGGGCTACTGCCTGCGACTCTTGTATTTAAGATAGTCCCGGAGGGACGGTATATAAAATAGGATGGGTTTCAATCCATCCTATTTTATTGTTCAAGGTTATACGTTGGCAATGGCAGCGCAGAGCAGTTCCAGGAATTTCTGCACCGGTTTGGCGGCCACCATTTTAATCATCGGGTTCATTTGAGCATCTGCCGCAACCACCACTTGTGCGCCGGTTGCAGTTGGCTGCAGGAGCACCGACAAGTGAAAGTTAAATGGCACCTTGCCGTGTCCGGTGTATTGGACGCGCGAGCAGGGTTCTTTTTGGGCGATGATGAGCCCGATTTCACCAATGCCATCCACCGTAAATCGACAGGTGTTGCCATCTGTCTGCCAGTTTTTGACTTTTCCTTCGGGGAAAAGGTGTTCCATTTGTCGGAAGTCTTCCAGGATGGTGTAGATATTTTCAGGAGTTTGGGTCGATGGTTGGGGGAGTGATTCGAAGTGGGTCATCATGAGAAGTGAAAGAGTGCAACAGTTCAATCGTACGTTTTCCTTACTCCTCCCCTTTGGGAGGTCGGGAGGGGCTTTGTTGGGAGTGTCTCTCCATTGACAACACACCCCGAACCATCAGGAACGGGGTGCGAAGAGGAAATTATTTTGCAATGCCTTTCCAGTTGGCGGGATCTTTGCGCCATTCGTTGAGGGCTTCGATGTCGTTTTCGGAGACATAGCCGGTTTTAGAGGCCACCTGAATAAGGGTGGTGTAGTCGCTCAGGCAGTTGAGTTTGACACCTGCTTTTTCGAAGTTTTGCTGGGCTGTGGGAAATCCGTAGGTGAAGATGGCTAACATGCCCATCACTTCGTTTCCGCTTTTTCGGATGGCTTCCACGGCCTTGAGGCTGCTCCCGCCGGTCGAGATAAGGTCTTCGATGATCACCACTTTTTGTCCGGGGCGCAAGTCGCCTTCAATGAGGTTTTCCAAACCGTGTTCTTTGGGCGAAGAGCGCACATAGATGAACGGTTTGTTGAGCAGGTCGGCCACCAGAGCCCCTTGGGCGATGGCGCCTGTTGCCACGCCGGCAATCACATCGGCATCGGCATAAAGCTCGCGAGCCATGTTGGCAAATTCGTTTTTAATATAAGTGCGCACATCGGCATGCGACAGTGCTTTGCGGTTATCGCAATAAATGGGCGATTGCCATCCCGACGCCCAAGTGAAAGGGTTTGAGGGTTGCAATTTTATTGCTTTAATTTGCAGCAATTGATTGGCAATAATTTCAGCTACTTTTTCCATGAAGCAAAGTTATAAGATATTTTTCAACGAGCGGGTGTTGCACATCTATCACCCTGAGCAGACGGCGGTTGAGCCCGCCCCAAATTCGGCGCTAAAATACGCAAATCGGGCGGAACTGCAAGAGCAGATTTTAAAATTCGCCGCCAGCAACAGTATGGTTCAGGCGGTGGTGTACAGCGATCATCCTTCCGCAACGTTGGAGGAGATAAAGGCAATGTTTCATTACATTGAGGCTGCGGGGGGCGTCGTGGAAGGGCCGGGAGGCTTTTTGTTGTGCATTCATCGGCTGGGTGTGTGGGATTTGCCCAAGGGCAAGGCCGAAGCCGGTGAGTTACCCAGCGAGACTGCACTTCGCGAAGTGGAGGAGGAATGTGGCATTGGCAATATTGCCCTGCGCGATAAAATCACCGATACCTATCATACCTACGAGCATAAGGGGAAGATGGTGCTCAAGCGCACGCATTGGTTTGCCATGTCGGTCGATGTTTTGCAGCCCCTCACGCCACAGCTGTCGGAGGACATTCTGGCAGCCGAGTGGTTGGGGCGCGACCGGTTAGGGGAGGTGTTGCAAAATACCTATCCCTCCATTGTAGAGGTGTTGGAAAAGGGGGGGTATGTGGAATGAGAGGAGTCTTGTTCCTTTCATTTCTACGATTATCTTTGCATCGCAATAATTACTAACTTAAATTTTACGATTATGAAAAAGACCCTTTTGGTATTTGCGCTGGCAGCCGTGGCCGGTGTTTCAGTAGTGGCTCAGCAAGGAAGTAAATGGCTGGGTGGTAGTTTAACGCTTGGATCAACCGATAATGGTTCCGGAACAGAAACGTCTTCGTTTTCAATCGCCCCATCTTTTGGTTATTATTTGAACGATGCCTGGGCAATCGGTATTGGTGTTGGATATTCAAGCAATACCACAGAAACCTCTAATGCCGAAACTAAATCAACCGGTCTTACCGTTAATCCTTTTGTGAGATATAAAGGATGGGAAATTGGTAAGTTTGCCATTTTTGGTCAGGCTAATTTGCTGTATTCATCCAATGAAACAGAAACCACCATTGGAGGTGTAACAGTAAAAGCTGATGGTAGCACCACCGGTTTAAATGTTGTACCCGGTTTGTCATACAATTTGAATGAGTCGTTTGCATTGGAGATGACTGCGCCAAGCATTTTTAACTATTACAGCAATTCCGATAATGGCCCATCAGGCATGTCATTCCTTTTCAATAGTGGTTATTCGATTCAAAGCTACTTGCTGAATCCTACTTTTAGCTTTGTTTATAAGTTTTGATCGCGTAGTTTATGGTATAAAAAAAAGGCAGTCGAAAGGCTGCCTTTTTTGTTTGTATTTTATTATTGTTGAAGCGGCATTGTGTGTAAGTTCTGAGTTTCACCAATGTGTCCTTACACTTCAATCCCCATGAAGTGCCGTAGCGCCCAACCCACGCCAAAGCTGAGTGCTGCCACGCCAAAGCTGAGCAGGATCATCTCGGTAAATCGTGCGCCGAATTTCTCATCCTTCACCACGGCATAGTAATAGTTGAAGCCGGCAATGATGAGGGCGGCTGCCGAGAGGGTGAGACTCAGTGAGAGATAAACGTTGTCGAGCAGCAGGAACGGCATAATGAGGCACATGACTGTGAAGATGTAGGCCACGCCGGTGTACCACGATGCTTTAATGGCTTTTTTGCCATTTTCTTCCGACTTGGTGGAGAGGTATTCAGAAGCGGCCATGGAGAAAGCCGCCGCGATGCCGGTGATGGAGCCTGTAAGGGCGATGAGCTGTGGGTTTTGCAGGGCAAAGGTAAGGCCGGCCAAGGCACCGGTCAGTTCCACCAGGGCATCGTTGAGCCCCAGTACCACCGATCCCATGTAGTTGAGCCGTTCTTCCGATATCATCGCGATGAGTTCCTGTTCGTGTCGTTCTTCATCGGCCATGATGTCGGTGATCTGTGGCAAGGCAGCAAACTCGCCGTATTCGACTTGTGCCCGTTCTTCGTTTTTTTCCAGTAGTTTGATGGCGAAGGTCGGTCCCAGTGTTTTTGAAATCAATGAAAAAAGGACAATTTGTGAGCGGATGGGCGACACGTCCGTTTGCGTCAGTCGTTTGAGCCAGTTGTAGTGCTTAATTTCGTCTTCGGCAATGCGATAAAGCACCTCCCGATTTTCGGGGTGGTGTTTTTGTTGTTCCGCGATTTTTCGGTAGATGTGGTGGCTGGTGATTTCCTGACGCTGGGCGGTCAAAATCAGGGTACGTTGGGAGGGGGTGAGTTCCATGTTGTTGATGAATGTTCAGGTTGGTAAATTTGTATATTAACAAAAAAAGCCGGACAATGTCCGGCTTTTTGCATATTAATTTTTGGCTTTGTGCTCTTCAATCATTTTCACGAAGTCGTCAAACAGGAACTCGGTATCGGTTGGCCCGCTAAAAGCTTCGGGGTGAAACTGAGCCGAGAAGATGGGCTTCGTTTTGTGTTGGATGCCTTCGTTGGTGTCGTCGTTGATGTTGACAAACAAAGGTTCCCAGTCGCTGCTCAGGGTCGCGTTGTCGATGGCGAACGAGTGGTTTTGGCTGGTGATAAAACACTTGGTGTCGTTGACTTTTCGCACCGGGTGGTTGTGGGCACGGTGGCCGTACTTGAGTTTGTACGTTTTAGCGCCCGAAGCAATGCCAATGAGCTGGTTGCCCATGCAAATGCCAAAGATGGGTTTTCCCTGGTCGAAAGCTTTGCGGATGTTGGCAACCGTTGGCTGGCAATACTGCGGGTCACCGGGGCCGTTTGAAATCATCACACCATCGTAATCTTCCTGGGTGAAATCATAGTCCCAAGGCACACGAATTACTGTGGTGTCGCGCTTGAGCAGGCAGCGGATGATGTTGTATTTGCATCCACAGTCCACCAAAACCACTTTGTGTTTACCGTTGCCGTACACCTCTTTTTTAGGGGTGCTGGCTTTGGCCACCTGGTTTTCTTTATCGGGGTTATAGAAATCAACGGGCTGGCCTTCGACTTCAATTTTACCGAGCATGGTGCCGGTTTCGCGCAGTTTTTTGGTGAGGGCGCGGGTGTCAATCCCGAAAATGCCGGGCACGCCTTGTTCCTGAAGCCATTGGCTGAGGCTTTTTTGTGCGTTCCAGTGGCTGTATTCAAAGGAGTAGTCCGAGATGATCAAACCTGAAAGGTGAATGCGGTCACTTTCGAAAAAATTGGGCAGCCCGTATTCGTCCACGTCGTCTACCGGAACCCCATAGTTTCCAATGAGAGGATAGGTGGTCACCAGGATTTGTCCTTTGTAAGAGGGATCGGTGAGGCTTTCGGGGTATCCGGTCATGGCCGTGTTGAACACCACCTCGCCGGCTACCGATTTGTGACAACCAAATGATGTGCCTTCAAAAACAGTCCCGTCTTCCAAAATCAGCTTAATTTTCTTCAATTCAGGCATGTGATCTGATGTTTATTCTGTTTGCGTTGTGGCAGAAAAAATGCATTTACCCCTGTTTCGGATAAATGCATGAGTTACTTCCTGCTTTATCGGGGCAAATTTAATAAATTTATTTCGTTGCCGTGCCCATTTTCTCATTTTGAAGAATTATTTAACGCCTTTAGGGGTTTGTGATTGTTTCATTCATTTGAGTTTTGGGGGCTAAGTGCATTTGATGTGCTATTGTTTGATAGATATGCGAATTAGGTTGAATATACAGAAGCTCAATGTGCCTCGCAAGCTTTAACCACGTGCGGAGTGTAAGAGGTTTAAATATAATCTCTTGTCGTTATGCCAGTGCCATTTCCCTTTTCTCTTGCGCTGAGATGATTTGTGAAACCCTGCTTGAATTTGTGGGTGAAATTCCTACCCCTTCAATGGCATTTATGAAGGGGCAGGTACAGATGATGGTATAAATGAACCTCGAGTGAGTGTGGTATTAAAATGAGATTAAAAAAAGTGTTAAAGTTGACAACATCTCATACGTGTTCGCTGTTTATAAATTGTCATCAATACGTAAGCCTTTCAATGTCCCTGAAGTTGTTGTTAAGGAAAACCTAACATTTACTTAATCAGATATTTTGGGCGATGAAATACCTTTGAGCAAGACGTTTAACTTTCAACACCTGACCTATGCAAACAACAACCATGGATTGGATGACGGGTAATGGCCACATACTCGCCCAGCGGAATCTCGATGAAAAAGTCATTGCACTATTGGCCGAAAGTGATGTGGCGCCCGAAAAGTTTTACCTGACCGGCTTTGAAACCATTACTTTTAATCAAAACAAATTGTTTGCACTCAACGTGGTGTTGGCGTCAGTCATCACGCTGGAGCGGTCGGTGTTGATCCTTAATACCGGACGTGCCAGTCATAAAGTGGCAGAGATTTGCAGTCGTCTTAGCATGAATTATTTATTGCTCGACGATATTGGGATGTTGGATGAAGTGTTGCGTATGCATCGTCAGGTGTCGCATTTGTTTATTTGCGAAGGAGACGATAAAGGTGTTGCCCGGTACGAGTTAACCCAAATCGGTCAGTTGGCCGGGAAATATAAGGTCGATTTAATTGTTGAATGTATGCAGCAGCCTTTGACCGTTTCGCAAGCCATGTCGTGTGGGGCGTCATTTATGATTTATGTGGATCCATTGGCGGTGCAGAGCGATTCGATGGTGGTTTGCCGGCGTTCGCGACTGGTTCAGGCTGAAGGGCAAAGTCGGTGGGCCATGTTTGACTTGTATCAGTATTGGCAAAAAACGCTGGACGGTCGCAATAATGTGATTGAGCCCATGGCGGTTTAGTTGTCGTTTGATAATCATATCAACCGTCTGTCAACTCATAGAGGAGGAGGCAGACGGTTTTTTTATTGTGCTGTTTCTGTTTTGACAACGTTACACAGCTCCGGGCAAAACAGATGCACATGGATTTCTGTGAGCACCTGTGTCAGGGACATTAAGTTGTTAATTTGCGTGGTGGTGAGGGCGGTGAGGTTGGTTCCCACGCTTCGTGCCACAGTGCGTCGGGAGGCATTGGGGAATCGTTCGGTCATGGCGTCATAGCCGATTTGTTGTTTCATGTGCCCGGCCAGTGCCTGTTTGCTCATGGTGATGACCATGTCGGGGGTGAGTTGGTGGTGCGCCAGCAACGACGGCATCAGTTTGCCCGATTTGGCAAAATCGACAAAATAGTTGATGGCATTCTCCGGCTCGTTGGAGAGGGAGAAATAGGCGATGCTTTTCTTGCCCAGGTACTTGTTAAGCACCACATTGTTGACGTATTGAATGTTTTTGATGCGGTTCATAAACAGGTTGCTGGTTTGCATCAGCAGCATCACCGTGTTGTTCATGCGGGTGAGGGGTTTAAATCCGGTTCCTGCATCGCTCACCAGTACCGTGTCGCAGGCATAGAGTGAGCCAAAATGGGTGAGCTTGTGGATGCCCTGGTTGTCGTACACCCCGCCATCGATGAGGATGGGGTCGATGCGGCGGGCATCGTGGGGTTTGTGATAATGGCGTCGGCCTATTTTGACCGGGTTGAAAGCAAAGGGGACACACGAGGATGCCATCACGGCTCTGCTGACGGGGAAGCGTTGATGTCGGAATAGCACTGGGGCAATGCCCTTGGGCGGGAATTCGTAGGTGGAGTCGGTCATCTTGTCGCGCGAGAAACTGAACGGACGGCCAGTTTCGACGTTGGTGGCATTGATGACCAGCAGCGGTTTTTCGGGCAGGTCGGCCAATGTTTTGTTGCCAAAAAAGACACTTCGGTAGCGTTGTTCAATGATGCGGCTGAACGGGAGCAGGTTGAACTGGAACCGCATCAGTAACAGGATGAGGGGGATATAGATAAACAGCCAGTACCATCCCCATGCGGCTAACACAAAGGGGAGTGTGAGTAAAATGGCCAGTGCGGTACCCAACAGGAGGTAACATGCCGTTAACATGCTTTTTTGCAACGATTTTTTCATGTCGCGCTCAAAATCGTCGAAGGGTTTGGTGTTGAGGGCGTAGGCCGCGGCCGTGATGGAGCCGCCCGATACCGACGAGATGACGTCGATGTGCGACAAAATGCCCATTTGATGGAGTTGGCGCAGCGTGCCCAAGTGAAAGGCGGCAGCCCTGAATCCGCCTCCCGAGAGTGCCAGTCCGGTTCGTTTTTTCATTGGTTTATCATTAAGCCCCCTCAATCCCCCCAAAGGGGACTTTGGGTTGGTTTAGCCCCCTAATCCCCCCAAGGGGGACTTTGGGTTTTTCGTATTTAATTACTTCTGCAACTGTACTTTTTCGCTTTTGTGCTTTTGCACTTTCTTAAGTCGCAGCTTTGCTACTTCGTTCATTGCTTTGCAATGTAAAGCGACTTCGTCGATTTGCCGCTTTCCTCCGGCACTCTTGAGCTACTTCTCACCATCATTTCCTTTGGGTTCAATGATGAGCCGTTGTTTCTGTGTTGACGAATTTATCACTTTTTCGCGATTTGAGGCAGTTTCGTTAGAGGATGTTCCGAAATGTCCTGTGGTGTTTTAATGGTGTTTGATGCCTGTGTTAAGCGAGGGTTAAGGGGTTGTCGGTCTTAATATTTACTTATCGTGTGTTTAATGGTGGGGTAGGATTCGGAGGGTATGTTTGTATCGAGAAAGAATATAAAAAACACTCGAGCATGAATACACCTGAAAACCGACAGGAAGCCCGTAAGATGGATGTGGCCGTCATTTCCGATGTCCACCTGGGTATTTACAACAGCAAGGCCAAAGAACTGGTTCGTTACCTCAAGAGCATTGCCCCCGATGTGCTGATTCTCAATGGCGACATTGTGGATGTGTGGCAGTTTAGCAAATCCTATTTTCCCAAGAGCCATCTCAAGGTGATCCGCCAAGTGGTAAAGATGATGGAGCGCGGCACTCGTGTGCATTACATCACGGGGAACCACGATGAGGTGTTTCGTCGTTTCGAGGGGCTGAAGCTGGGTAATTTTTCTATCGAGAATAAGCTGGTGCTCGAGATGGATGGCAAGCGCACCTGGGTTTTTCACGGCGATGTGTTTGATGTGGTGATGCACAACAGCAAATGGCTGGCTCACCTGGGCGCGCATGGTTATGGCATTTTGACGTTGATTAATAAAATGGTCAACAGTCTGTTGCTCACCTTTGGCGGCAAGCGCATTTCGCTGTCGGGACGGGTGAAGGATGCGGTGAAGGGGAAGAAGAAAATCTCAACCGGCTTTGAGCGGACGGTGTCGGAACTGGCCATTCGCAAGGGTTACGATTACGTGATATGCGGCCATATACACCGTCCCGAGGTGAAGGAAGCTGTGCTGGGCAGCCGTTCGGTGACTTATCTCAACTCGGGCGACTGGGTGGACAACTGCACTGCGTTGGAGTATTACCAGGGCGACTGGCATCTCCACATTGTTGGCCCGGACCTGGATCGTCGCAGCAACGATGATGACATGGAGGCCGAGGAGGTGTTGCAGCTCTCCAAGGAGGTGCTTTTTAAAGCCATGTATCAGGATATTTTGAATAACTAAGTGGCAGAGGAGGAAAGTGCAAGAGTGCAGGAGGAAAGTGCAAGAGTGCAAAAGTACAAGAGTGGGGCTACTGAAGTAATTAAATACGAAACATCCTGAGTCCCCCTTTGGGGGATTAGGGGGCTCAAATAAACAACTATGAAAATTCTATATGCCATACAAGGAACCGGCAACGGGCACATGGCTCGTGCGCTGGAGATGGTTCCGTCGTTGATGCGCCATGGCGACGTGGACGTGTTGGTGAGCGGCTCGCACTGCGAGTTGCAATTGCCCTGGCCGGTGAAATATCGTTTCAATGGCATGGGGTTCGTGTTTGGGAAGCAGGGGGGCATTGACTGGCGAGCCACTTTCAAAGGGTTTCGCACGCGGCAGTTTATGGCCGATGTGCGTCGGTTGCCGGTGCGGGATTATGATTTGGTGATTAACGATTTTGAGCCGGTGTCGGCCTATGCCTGTTTGTTGCGGCGGGTGACGTGCGTGAGCATGAGTCACCAGGCGGCGGTGTTGGGCATGAATGCCCCTCGCCCCCTGACGCGCGACATGGCCGGCTGGCTGGTGATGAAGGTGTATGCGCCGGTGCGTTTTGCCTATGGTTTTCATTTTGAGCGTTACGATGCGCATACTTTCACCCCGGTGATTCGTCGCGATGTTCGCCACACCCGCCCGGTGGATGGTGCGCATTACACGGTGTACCTGCCTTCGTATGGCGACGAGGCCATCATTGGTTTTCTCGGGCAATTCCCTAACGAGTCGTTCGAGGTGTTTTCAAAGCATAGCCACAAGGCTTATCAGGCGGGCAATGTGAAGATTCATCCCGTGAATAAGGAACTGTTTGCGCGCAGTCTTCAACATGCGCGGGGGGTGTTTTGCAACGCGGGGTTTGAAGCCCCGGCCGAAGCGCTGTTTTTGGGCAAAAAGCTGTGCGTGATCCCCATGCACGGACAGTACGAGCAGCAATGCAACGCCTATGCGCTTGAGAAAATGGGTGTGCCGGTGATCAAACGGCTGGGGCAGAAGGAGGCCTCATTGTTCAGACAGTGGCTTGCCGGCGATGAGCGTGTGACGGTCAATTACCCCAATGAGACCGATGCCGTGGTGGATGCCATTTTGGCGCGTCATGTGGCACAGCCCGGGCAGTTGGCGGGGTTGGTGTCGAGTTGCTGAAGTGCCCTTAATCCCCCAAAGGGGGACTTTGGGTTTGTCGTCTTTAATGACTTCTGTAACCGTACTCTTGCACTCATGTACTTCTGCACTTCTGCCCTTTAGCCCTCATGTCCTTACTGCAGGATTATTAATCAATATCGTGAGTCAACCTATGTCACTCATCAATTTTACAGAATTAGAAGCCTCGGGGTTGAAGATGCCGAGTCATCCCCTTGGGCGGTCGGTGGTGCACCATTGGCTGAAGATTGACCGGATGAACGCGCTTTATGAGTCGCATTTGCAGGGGCTCGAAGGCGCCGCGTTTGTGGAGGCATTGCTTTCGCAACTCGAGATACGGGTGGAGGTGAGCGATGACGACCTCCGGCATCTGCCCGAGAAAGGCCCTTTTATTGTGGTGAGCAATCATCCGTTTGGCTTTCTCGATGGGGTGGTGATGATGCATTTGATGCGGCGCCACCCCGATTTTAAGGTGATGGCCAACTTTTTTTTGGGTGAGTTTGCGCCCATTGGCGATCGTTTTATTGCGGTGAATCCCTTTTCGGGTCAGCATCCCATGAATGTGCAGGGCATGCGGCGGGCGTTGGCGCATGTAGAGGCGGGCGGTGCGTTGGGGATTTTTGTGTTTTTTGCAAACGCATCGTCAATATCGATATTTAATGGGGCCGGTGAGCATCAGCAATGATTTGTC
Source organism: Breznakibacter xylanolyticus (assembly GCF_003254275.1). GTDB lineage: Bacteria > Bacteroidota > Bacteroidia > Bacteroidales > Marinilabiliaceae > Breznakibacter > Breznakibacter xylanolyticus. The sequence continues at coordinate 42,194 of NZ_QKZK01000014.1, forward strand.
GGCTTTTTCGCGCGATTTGATAGCGGCTTATGTTCGCAAGTATCATTTTGATGAGCGACTGGCGCGGTGGGTTCGTCCGCGGCGCGCGTTGGTGATGCGGTCGCAGGCATCGGACATTGAGGCGGTGTTGGCGCGTCATGCCAACGATTTGGCGGGTCTGGACCGGTTTATCGCCGGCATTGAGCCGCGTGGCCTCAAGGTGCCGGTGATGCTCAAGCAGTACATTCGGCAGAATGCGCGCATCGTTGGGTTTAATGTGGATGCGGCTTTTAACGATAGTTTGGATGGGTTGATGGTTTTGGATGTGAAGGATTTGCCTGCCGGGACGTACGATTTTTTGGGCGGTCGCTGAAGGGGTTTCTGTTGGGCTGCGTGAGGGATTGCAGCGGAAAGCCCGCAGCGCAGCGAGGACTTGGAGCGGAAAGCCCGACCCGAAGGGGCACGCCCACCTCGTGGAGATGTGCGGGAGGCGTTTTTTCGGGTGAATGTTTAGCTGCAGGAGTGCAGCGAGCTTCCACGCCGAATTTTTGGCAGCTGCAGGTTTGCAGCAGCCAACCACGCGAAATATTTGGCTGCTGCACGTCTGCAGGAGCCAACCACGAGGAATTTTTAGCTGCTGCAGGTTTGCAGGAGCCAACCACGAGGAATTTTTGGCTGCTGCACGTCTGCGGCTAAAATGGGAGGCGAAATTTCGGGTCGTAACAATTTTTTTGGGGGGGCTCTATTCGGATTTGTGAGGGTAATCAAAAACATAGATACATTCAAACCAATATTTCGTGCCCTCGAGCCGGGCGGGCTCTTACTTTTTGGCTACAGCCCCAAAAAGTAAGCAATTTTTGCATTAAGTGAGCGCATTGTGCAAACTGGTTTGCCAATGCCGAACGTTGCAAAAATCAGCTTCGCTAAAAAAGGCCGCCGCTGACGTAAAATGGCTAAAAATCATAGGCCTTCGCTAAAATCTGCGAACTCGCAAGCTCAAACAGCGCATCTTTTTTAACGCTCAGGCCTATGATTTTCTTAACGCCATTTTCCGAAGGCGGCTTAGTTACCTTGTTTGATTTCGTGCTTCTATAATTTGTTGATTCAGGTGATTCGACATTGAGTCAAAATAAGAAAGGTCGCCCATGGGCGACCTTTTGTGTGGATGAGAGGCGGTGATCAGGCGAGTTTGCTGATGCCGGCGGTTTGGGCGTTGCGGTCGACTTTTTTGACCAGTCCCTGGAGGACGCTTCCGGGGCCTACTTCGGTGAAGAGGGTGGCGCCGTCGGCAATCATGTTTTGCACGGTTTGGGTCCATTTAACGGGGGCGGTGAGCTGTGCCACCAGGTTCTGCTTGATGTCGGCAGGGTTGGTGAAGGGGGTGGCGGTGACGTTTTGGTAAACGGGGCACACGGGCTCGTTGATTTGAGTGGCCTGGATGGCGCTGGCCAGTTCGGCACGGGCAGGCTCCATGAGGGGCGAGTGGAAGGCGCCGCCCACGGCGAGCTTGAGGGCGCGTTTGGCGCCTTTTTCGGTGAGCAGGGTGCAGGCTTTGTCAACGCCGGCAATGGAACCGGAGATGACCAGCTGACCGGGGCAGTTGTAGTTGGCGGCTACCACCACTTCGGGGATGGCGGCGCACACTTCTTCGACCACGGCGTCGTCGAGCCCCACGATGGCGGCCATGGTGGATGGCTCGGCTTCGCAGGCTTTTTGCATGGCCAGGGCGCGTTGGCTTACCAGTTTGAGACCGTCGTCGAAGCTCATGGCCCCGGCGGCCACCAGGGCTGAGAACTCACCCAGGGAGTGTCCGGCCACCATTTGGGGCTGAAAGTCGGCGCCCATCACTTTGGCCAGAATGACCGAGTGGAGGAAGATGGCGGGCTGGGTCACCTTGGTTTGTTTGAGGTCTTCGTCGGTGCCCTCGAACATGAGGTCGGTGATGCGAAAGCCCAGGATGGTGTTGGCTTTTTCGAACAGGTCTTTGGCCAGGGGGGAGTTGTCGTAGAGGTCTTTGCCCATGCCTACGAATTGTGCGCCCTGTCCGGGAAATACGTATGCTTTCATGTGTTTAAATAATAAGATATGAGTATTGAGATTTAAGTATCAAGATGTGAGTATCAAGACGCAAGACAAAAGATGATGAGGTTTTTTTTGTCCGCGAAATTGCTTTGCGCTTTCTTTTGTGCGCAGTGGGGTCATTTGCCAAATGAAAGCGACGGTGTTGATTCACACAAATTAAGCGTTAGGGTAGAAGGGCGATGGTGTGATGTGCCTTTGCACGGATTACAATCATCAGGCTTCCGTTGAGTTCGTTACACCGAGGCTCGTCCCATCACTTGCATGAGTTAGTTTGATGAAAAATTGCGCAAATATAATCATTTCATGCAATGAGGTAAGCCCCCTAATGTTAAGCCCCTAAATCACCAAGGGGTGACTCATTGTGTTTGTCTTTAATTCCCTTAGTAGCCGTGATTTTGCACCTCCTCCCTCAGGTACTTAGCCGCTTAGTTACTTTGCCCCTTTTTTCTCACCCCGTACCCGAGCCACCACAATGCCAGTGTTGGAGCGGATGCCGGCCAGGTAGTTGGCCAGAGGCTTGTCGGTGACGACCACTTTTTTGAGTGTTGAGGAGGCGTGAATCATGTGCAGGCGTTGGTTGACAAAGCAGGCAATGCCCACGTGCGAGATGTCGAGCCCGGGGATGGCGGTGGTGATGGCGATGATGTCGCCCTCGCGCAGGTGCCCTTCGTATTCGGCCAGACGCTCTTTGGGGATGTAACGCAGTTGTTGTTGCGAAATGTATTGCTCGGCCCGGGCAATGAGGGGCACGAAGGCCGGGTTGGCGGTGAGTGCCTTGTACTTGTCGGGGTGCGTGGACATAAAGCTGACCGACGGGCGAAAGAGGGCCGGGGCAAACTGTTCGCCGGGCAGTTCAATGAGGTTGCGCGAGCGGTTGTTGAGCAGCCATTCGGTGAAGTAATGCAGGCGGGATGGGTAACCGTCGATAATGCCGTTACGATAACGGAGGGTGGTGAGGGCGTTGCAAAAATCGTCAAAGGTGGTTTGTTGGTTGTGGACGCAACGGGCAAGCGCCGTGACGTTTTCCACAAAGGTGGTGCAGTCGAGCTCGCGCAGGTTCACCACCAGTTGTTCGGGGTCATTGCCTTCGAGGGTGGCGGCCACATACGGGGTGCCCATGAACTGGCGCGCCAGGTGGATGATGGTGGCCGGCAGGGAGTCGGGGGCGGTGGAGCATGTGGTCAACAGTTGGGTCACCCGCGTGGAGTCGTCGGGGGTGTAGCGAACGTTGAGCCGTGTTGTGTGTTGGGGGCTTTCTGCGGTGCGGTTTTGTGCGGTGCAGCAGCAGGTAAGGGAGGTGAGGGCAACCAGTAGGGCGATGAAAGGCGTGTGGTGCATAAGCGGAGTTTTATTGTCCGCTAATTTCGTGAATTGTTGTGAATGATTTTATAGGATGAATGAGTGAATGTGAGTTTGATGAATTTCATTCGTTCATCGTTGTTGAAACTGTTTATATGGGTTTACCATGTATCAGTTGCTGAGCGTAGGCGACCAGGGTCATGGTGTCGTGCGTGCCCAGTATATCGGAGATGGAAAACAGTGCCTGATAGATTTCAGACGGGGCGATGCCATTTTCCAGACAAAGGCTCAGGTGCGTTTTGAGTTGCTCGACCGGCAGGGCAATGGCCAGCGCCGTAAGTTTGAGAAGCAGCCGGGTGTGCTGATTCAGCGGGCCTACATTCTCGAGCATGCCTTTAATCATTGGATGCGTATCGGTGGGGGTATGATAGGCTTTCATGACTGTGTGTGTTATGGTTCTTTTAATTTCTACGCTGATGTTATGCGTTTGATTGGCTTAGTTGATGATGGGGTGTTTTGTGTAGATGAAAATGGAGTATGCAGGGGTGTGTATCGGCAATGAGGTAATTATCTACCGAAATTAAGTTGGTCATTGCCACGAATTGGTTTCTCGATTGATTGCTTTGATACGCATGGTGATAACGAAAAATGTTTATTTTTGCAGAAACCGACTTGTTCAACCCTTCTTTTAATTACAGAAATCGAATGGAAAAATTGATTTTTCGCTTTTTCGTCATTTTTCTTCTTGCCCCGTTTTCATTGCTGGCACAGCCTACGGGTGTGCTTGAGGCTGTGGGGGCGACTTCGTTTTGTGAGGAGGGTAAAGCTGAATTTAAAATCAAGTTTACCGGGACAGCGCCTTTTGGGTATGCTTATAAAACAGAATATAGTGATGGCACTGGTGGAATTACTTATTTGATCAATTTTGAACACCAGATTTTTCTCAATGACCCAAACTTTGATGCTCAAGGGTGGTATCATTTTAAGGTTGACTTTAATAAATCTGCTAAGCTTTCATTATTTAAAGTATGGGATGGCTCTATGATACTTCCTTGGGATAAGTATCTCGGGGCAGTCGTGACAGATCAATCTGTCGATATTTCAGTTTACAAAACCCCCGCCCCTGTCATCGGAAGCTATGCTCCTGCCTGTGGCACCTCCATTGCCCTGAACGCCAAGCCCGACCCCATGTCCTCCACTTATCACTGGGAGGCTGCCGGGGGAACATTCTCCAACGATCAAATTGCCAATCCTGTTTTTACTTCCAATGCTCAGGCCGAAGGCGTATTTCCATTAAAGTTTATTCAACAAAACGGTGTCTGTCTGTCGGAAGTCACGACCAATGTCACCTTGCAGGCAACGCCCAAGGCCACCCTCAGTGGATCGAAAGATGTCTGTTTAGTGAGTAATGCCACTTATGAGATGGATGTGCAGGCCAACCTGACCGGTCACGCTCCTTTTTCCTATGAGGTGACCGACGGGGGCTCCCAACCAATCACCCGTAGTAACCAATCTGCTGGTAACGCCACATTTAAAGTGCCGGCCACGGCGCATCTGCAAACTTATCGCATCGCCTGGGTAACCGACGCCAATGGCTGTCAGGCCGTGGCGGCCGACATCACCGGTCAGGCCGTGGTGACCGATTTGAGTCCGACAGCCAATGCCGGTGCCGATGTGGCGGTTTGTGCCAAGACGGCCATGGTGTCCGGATCCCACGATAAGGGAGTGGGCAGCTGGAGTTTTATCTCCAATGCGCCCGGTGCGGTGTTGGATGATGCAACAGTGCCCACTGCCGCACTCACGGCTCAGCAGTACGGCGTGAGCGAGTTGCAGTGGGAAGTCAATAATCAGGGATGTGTGCACGCCGACCGGGTGACGGTCTTCTTTAACGAGCCGGCAGGCTTGGCGTTAATCAAGGATCAGCTCACGGTTTGCGAAGGGCAGAGCGTCGAGATGGATCTTTCTCTCACCGGCAAAGCGCCCTGGCGTGTCGATTACACCGATGGTTCACAGACTTTCTCTTCCGATATCAATTTGTCGCCGGCATCCATTGCATTGGATAATAAAGAATCCGCTAATTATACCATTCAAAAAGTGACTTCGGCCGATGGATGCGTTGGTTACCCCGATGCATTGTTTCCCGTAACGGTCGAGCCGCTGGCTCCAGCCAATGCCGGGGCCGATCAGGTGTTGGGGCGTGCGTACGCCGTTGAACTCAGCGCTTCTCCCCTCGATTTGGCCGGGTATTGGGAGGTAGATAATCCCAATGTTCAGCTTAGCGATGTCAATGATCCGCTGGCCACTGCTACCCGCTTGGTGGTGGGTAAGAATGTGTTTCGCTGGGTCACGCTGGCAACCGTATGTCCATCAACTTCCGATGAGGTGGTGATTGAAGTGAGTGAGTACACCACCTATCGTGGTTTTTCGCCCAATGGTGACGGCATCAACGACTTTTTTGAAATTGACGGCATCAACGATGCCCTGAATGGGGAGTTGACTGTTTATGATCAAAATGGGAAGCAGGTTTATAATAAACGCAGTTACGATAATCGCTGGTCCGGTGAGGGGTTGGATGGCCATCCATTGCCCGAAGGCATTTATTATTATGAATATCGCTCCGATCATCACGAGGCGTTGCGCGATTATGTGGTGCTTCGTCGTCATTCGGCTACTTCTCATCCTTAACCATCCTCCATTTATCAGTTCATGAAGAAATTAATCCTGTTTGCATTGATGCTGGTTGTCTTACTTCCGCTTTGGGGGCAGAAGGAGTTGTATGTGAGTCAGTACATGCACAGCCGTTATTCTATAAACAGTGCCTTTGGCGGTTCGGCCGAAGCATTATCTGTTTTTGCCGCTTATCGCAAGCAATGGGTGGGGATGAATGGTGCTCCATCGGCGCAGTTTTTCTCGGCTCACACGCCGCTTCGTAACGATCGCATCGCTTTGGGTGTCGAGCTTTTTGCTCAGCAGCACGCCATGAGTCATGCCAACGGGTTCACTGCTTCGTACACTTATCGGGTGCAGACATCTGCTAACACACAGTTGGGATTGAGCCTCAATGGCGGTTTGGCGATGACCAAGGCCGGGTGGACAGATGTGTCAATTAAGCAAGCCCACGACCCTGTGTTTGATGCTGCTGAGTCGTTTGCCCTTCCTGTGGTGGGAGTGGGTGCAGCCTGGTATGGGGAAGCATTTTTTGCCGGTGTATCGGTGCCCAATTTGTTTTACAACCATCCGGTGGTGTACGACCAAACTCAGTTTAGTCCTTCCGATGCCCGTTATTTGATCACCGGAGGGTATCTTTATCAGGTGACAAAGCAATTTGGCATTCAACCTTCTGTTCTTTTTAATTATCAAAAGGAATCAGGGATGGTGAGTGAAGCCGGTTTGAATTTGCTGTTTGCACAAGTTTTGTGGCTTGGCGGATCTTATCGCACCACACGCGATGTGGTCATCATGGGAGGGGTGCAGGTGATGCCGGCCTTGCGGGTGGTTTACAGTTGGGATAAGTCAATGAATGACATGGGCGGGCTCACCAGTGGTTCCCATGAAGTGTCGTTGCGATATGAGTTTGGGGTTCGTTTACCCGTCACCAACCCTCGTTTCTTTTAACCTTCGAAATCCGTATTGCTATGAGCCTCATTCAAGCTTGTTTTCGTCTTTTTTATATTTATGTGATTGTTGCAATGTCGGGATTGTTCTTCAGCTTACCAGCCTCGGTTCGCGCGCAGGACATGAAGATTGAGAAACTCCTATTTTGTTCACCACGCAGCAACGAGATAGCGCCGTTTTACCGCGATTCGGTACTTTATTTTGCCTCCAATCGTCGTAAGTCGTTGTTCCGGAGTTACATGAATCCGCAAGGGGAGTTATTGTATTATTTATATCAGGTTCGTCATAAGGGCGCAGACCGCTGGGAACGGCCTCAGCTTTTCGACGCTCGTTATCAATCTCCTTTTAACAATGCCTCCATGACCATGAATGCCGCCGGTAACGTGATGGTGGTGTCGCACGGTCGTAACGATGAGTTAAAGGCGATCCGGAATAGCCGACATGGAGATTTGTTGGGGCTTTATCAGGTGAAGTACAATGGAAAAGGGTGGGGCAAATCGTCGTTGATGCCATTTAGTAAAGTTCGTGATTATTCGTTAACGCATCCCTGTCTTTCGCCCGACGGGCAGATGTTGTTCTTCGTGTCAGATAATTCGGAAGGCATCGGGAAAAGCGACATTTACATGAGTGAACAGGTCAATGGTGAGTGGAGCGAGCCGATGAATCTGGGCAAGGGAATCAATACCCATGGAAATGAGTTGTTTCCTTTTTATCATATTTCGGGTAAGTTGTTTTTTGCCTCCGACGGACAAGGAGGATATGGAGGGTTGGATATTTTCTATACACGGCGTCAGGGCGACGGCACTTGGGCTGACCCGGTATTGTGGGAGCAACCCGTCAATTCAGGTGCCGATGATTTTGGTTTTTATCTTTCGGACGATGAGAACTGGGGTTTTGTAGCCTCTAGTCGTGCGCAGAGTGATGACATCTACCGTTTTGAGCGACAATGGCCTACTTTTGACGTGTGTGAGCCTCAGGTGGATGATGCGTTTTGTTTCACCTTTTTCGACGAAGGACCTTATAAATCCGATACCATTCCGTTTGTTTATCGTTGGAATTTTGGCGATGGTCAGTCGGGTGATGGGTTGGAGGTGGATCACTGTTTTGTCGGCCCCGGTAACTATCGGGTCACCTTGAGTGCCATTGATTTGCAGCAAAACAAGGAGATGATGGTTGTGGCAGACTATTTGTTAGAACTACAGAAAACTGTACAGGTTTACATTCATTGTTCTGAAACAATTCTGGCCGGGAAGCCGTTTGAGTGTGATGTTCTTCAATCTGTATTGCCCGATATGTCAGCGAATGAATATTATTGGGATATGGGTGACGGAACCCGATTGAAAGGCGAACGGGTGAAGCATGTGTATGCCAATGCAGGGACTTATATTGTGCGGTGTGGAACCGTTCACCGTGACACAGGGCAAAAATATTGTTCGACCCTTGAAGTGATTGTAGAGAAATAAGCATTGGTGTATTCCTTGATGCACGGATGAGAGATGATATGATTATAGAAGAGATTTGATAAATAAAGCGCATGGTACGATTATCTATTTTGTTGACAGCTTTGATGCTTTTGAGCGGATTGCACATGACGGCACAGCCGGTCCCGGGTAGGGATGAGAACATCCCCTTTTTGGTCACGTTTGGTTCGAAAAGTGAAACAGCGTGGGGGGATGATGATTTTTGTCAAATCATCTTTTTCTCTATTCCTAAAGAAGTGTCCACGCCCGTATATCTTCGGGTATTCGATGCAGATGTATCCGGTTTAAATGATGAGCAAAAAGGGGACTGGAACAGTAAAATGTTTTATGGGATATATGGTGGCAAAGGCGCTTGTTCTAACGAGGACGCCCAAAAGTCGAACATGAAAGGGAAATACGACAGTGGCACTCTTTTGGCGACCAAAACCTTTGGTGTAGATGCTGCCACTGATAATAAATGGTACACCTTTGGCCCCTTTAATCCCAGTGAGGGAGAGTTACTCCCAGAGTTTGGCGGCAATGTGTTTAAGTTTATTTGTGAAGGGACATCGGGCGACGATGGAAATATGTATCGACTGTTTCTCTCATCATCACCCACGAGCAATGTGGCGGTTGAGGGAGCTTTCGCATTTTATTTTAAATATAAGTTCCGTCTGCACGACAACAATCAGGAAGTTTCACATATTTATCCGTATATTGACAAGCGTGTTGTTGCGATTAAACAGGCAAACTTTGATTGGGACAATGACGGAGTGATTCGGATTGTTTCGGTGGCCAAGAATGGTGAATCCATGGCCGTTTCCGGCGATAATGTGTGGGCCGAGAGCCGACATACCGTTTCCGAAGCGGAAAAGAATACTTCGTTTGATATTCAAATGATCAAAAATAAAAAGACCGTTATTCGTAACAATAACGTGGTGATGTACCTTCAGAACCAATTTGGGGAGTTAATGCCTTTCTATAGTGTTCCCATTGGTGGCATTCCCAAGTATAAATATAGTATCGGGGTCAAGCCGAAAACGTCCAAATAAGAATGTGATATGCTTCGTTTTTGCATGCGTTGGTGTCTCTTTTTGATGTTCATTGTAGCTGATTTAACGCCGTTGGCGGCTCAAGCGTACGATTTTAAAGTATATGATTCCGGGGTTGGATTACCTCAGAATTTCGTTTATAGCCTGGCTCAAGGATCTGATGGATACATCTGGATGGGAACCGGAGAAGGCGTGGTTCGATACGATGGGTTGAAGTTTCGGATATTTACCGAATACGATTCATTGGCTTCTTCGTTTGTGCACAAGTTGATTGTCGACAAAGCTGGTGTGGTCTGGATGGGGCATGATAACGGGAAAATCACATGCTATGAGAAGCAACAGTTTCATAAAATTATTCCGGCTGAGACATCCAGCCCCATCAAAGATATTGCACCCGGGGTCAATGGAAATGTTTGGGCATTGGAACAAAACAGCGGTTTGATTCGCATTGATGCCAATCGAAAGGTGCATACTTATTTTCGACGCCACTTGTACGGGGGGCGCAAAATTTTTTATTCGCTGCTGCCGGTTGACGATCAAACGATATTGTTGGGGACTTCCGATGGATTGATGAAAGTGACGCTGGCTGCCGATACCGTGCAGGTTGTTGAAGAAATAACCGGATTTCCATCTGTGGGGGTGAATGTAATTGTGCCCAAGTTGGCTTCACCCGGCGATTATTGGGTAGGCACAGAGGGGAATGGGTTTTATCTGTTTCGGATGAGTCAGGATAAATCGGAGCATGTGCTCAATAATGAAGACTGTTTGATGTATAATGTTGGCAGCGAAAACATCACCGATATATACGAAGAAGAGGAGGGGCATTTGCTTTTGTCTACGTGGGGGCGTGGCGTGGTGAAACTACTGTTTGATCCGGTGCAGAATCGTTTTGGTAAATCCATGACCTTCAGTCATGAGAACGGTATGCCCAATGATTATGTGCGTGATATTCTGTGTGATCGTGAAGGGAATTATTGGTATGCGACCTACGGAGGAGGTGTGGCCGCATTGCTTAATGATCATTTTTTGTTTTTCAATCTTGAGCAGATCGGGTTTAAAAGCAATAAAGTGAATCGGGTTATTTTTACCCGTAATGAATTGTTAATGGGTTTAGATAACGGCATTCTAAAAGCGGATCCTTATTGTTTTGCGAATCATGAGTTTTATGATGTCTTTCAAGGATTACCGCCATCGGTGATTACCGGTTTTTATGTCGATGCACAAGAAACGTTGTGGGTAGCCACTCGTGATAAGGGATTGTTTAAGCGCCCCAAAGGAAGCCGTTCGTTTGCATCCCATGCCTATGGTGGAGGCTTGCTTGGTAATCAGATTAATGGGATTGAAGGTGATAGTGCCCGAATTTATTTGGCGACCATGGGCGGGCTGTTTGTAATTGACAAAGCTCGTAATCGGGTGTCGCAATACACCACTGAGCGCAATCTACCTCATAACAATATTAATTTTGTGCGTCGTGATCATAATGGAAATATTTGGATAGGACCCAAATCGAGTGGGATTTGCCGTGTTGATGTTGATAAAGATCTTATCGAAGTCCATCGGATTGACGACAGTCCTGTGGATGTGGCTGATTTGACATCAGATATCATGGGTAACATTTGGCTTGCAACCCGAGGTCGTGGCTTGATTAAATATATGGCAAATGGGGTAGAGGATTTTACCATGGCCAATGGTCTTCTGAAAAATTATTGTCACAGCATTGTTACCGATTCGCAAAATCGCCTTTGGGTGGGGCATCACCCCGGACTCAGTTGTGTGGATTTGAAGACGATGACCGTTCGTAAATATGGGTACGAGAGTAGTTTGGGCGGAGATTTTCAAAATGCTTGGAAAGATCGTGATAACACCATTTGGTTTGCCTCTTCACAAGGCGTTGTTCGTTATTTTCCCGATAAGGATGTCTCCAATTTAGTGGCGCCGGCACTCAATTTTGTGTCCATCGAAGTAGATGGTGAGCCTCGTCCGTTGGATCAGGATATTCGATTGCCCTATCGGTATGGTGATAATTATAGTTTTAAGTTTTCATTTATTGGAGTCAGCTTTAAGGATCCAGAGGGTGTGACCTATAAATATAAACTTGAAGAGGTTGGTGATGAGTCTAATTCTGAGTGGATTGATATTGGAAATGTCGGCACGCGTGAGTATGATTTTCTTCCCGACGGCGAGTATGTTTTGAAAATTATCGCCTACAATGCCGATGGTGTGGCCACGAGTTCGCCTTTAACGGTGTCGGTGGTGATTAAACCGCCCATTTGGAAAAAAATGTGGTTTTATTTATTGGTGTTTGGCGTTTTGGGATATTTGGTTTATTTGTTGATTCAATATCGTGAACGCAAGCTTATTGAACAAAAGAAACTGTTGCAGCGCGAGGTGGCCTCTCAAACGGTGGTGCTGCGCAATCAAAAGGCCGAGATTGAGAAAAAGAATCGTGATATTACCGATAGTATCAATTACGCTAAGCGAATTCAGTCGTCTATTCTGCCTCCCTTGAGCATGCTAAAGAATGTGTTCCCCGATTCGTTTGTGTTTTTTGCGCCTCGGGATATCGTTAGTGGTGACTTTTATTGGTTTTATCAGCGCAAAGAGTATTTATATATTAGTGTTGCCGATTGTACCGGACACGGAGTGCCGGGCGCTTTTATGTCGATGATTGGGAGTACCCTGTTGAACGATATTATCAAAAATCCCTCAGGCGTATCTCCGGCATTGATGCTCGAAGATCTGGATCGTGAGATCAAAGTGTTGTTGCAAAAGAACAGTGCTGAGCAGTCGCAAGATGGCATGGATATCTCCATTGTTGAAATCAATACATCGACCCGCATGGTGAGGCTGGCTTCAGCCAAACGGCCGGTTTATTTGTTTATTAATAATGAGATGACCCTTTATAAAGGAGCTCGGCGGAGTATTGGTGAATCACTGATTGATGCCGATGGTCGTTTTGTGAATATTGAGTATCAATTGACCAAGGGCGATATCATCTACCTTTTCTCTGATGGATATTCCGATCAGTTTGGCGGCCCTTGCGGGAAGAAGTTTATGAAAGTAGGCGTTCAGAACTTGCTTGAAGAGATTCGGTTGCTCCCCATGGATGAACAACAGCGCCGGGTGAAAGAGAATTTTTATAATTGGAAAGGTGATTTAGAACAAGTCGACGATGTGATATTTATGGGTGTTCGGGTGTGATTTGCCCTCATGTAAAATAAAGCAGCCCCGGGAAAGAATTCGTTCTTTTTTGGGGCTGCTGATTTTTTTTCACCGGTGATATTTTGGGAGCTGTGGTCGTAGAAGTAACAATGTTTCACATTTTTAGCAAAAAAAGATAGGGGATGTATTGTGTAATGTTGTTGGAAATGTGTAATTTTGCAGCGCTTTTTTGTGGATAGGTGTGGAAGCATTTGGAAATCAGCAGTGTTTTTAAGGCTTCCGATTTCATGAGAGAGTGATGGAAAGAACATCTATTTTTTTAATTATATTATTAATATGCCAACAATTCAACAGTTAGTAAGAAAAGGACGTACAGAGTTGGAGTACAAGAGCAAGTCTCCGGCTTTGAACGCATGTCCTCAGAGACGTGGCGTTTGTGTGCGGGTGTATACCACCACACCAAAGAAGCCAAACTCTGCAATGCGAAAAGTAGCCCGCGTTCGATTGACCAACGGCAAAGAAGTGAATGCCTATATTCCAGGAGAAGGACACAACTTGCAAGAGCACTCTATTGTATTGGTGCGTGGCGGTCGTGTGAAAGACCTTCCAGGGGTACGTTATCACTTGGTTCGTGGTACTTTGGATGCCTCCGGTGTGGATGGACGTAATCAACGTCGTTCTAAATACGGAACAAAACGTCCTAAGCCAGGAAAACCCGGTGCAGCTCCCGCAAAAGGTGCTCCCGCAAAAGGCAAAAAGAAGTAATCATGTGTAACTGATCAGTTTTGTTTATTGGTTTGTTTTAATAAACGGTTGAGTAAACCATCAAAAGTGAGGGTTGAAGACACAAATATTACTAACGAACAACCAATAGTGAAACTAATAAACAACAAAACGAAATGAGAAAAGCAAAACCAAAAAAGCGGATCATTCTTCCCGATCCCCGTTTCAATGACGTGCTGGTGACACAGTTTGTGAATAACCTGATGTACGACGGTAAAAAATCAACTGCCTACGAAATTTTCTACACCGCTATGGATCGCATTGCTGATCGTGCAGAGAAAGAAGGCAAGAGCGTATTGGATTATTGGAAAAAATCGCTCGAGAACATTACTCCTTCTGTAGAAGTAAAAAGCCGTCGCGTGGGTGGTGCCACTTTCCAGGTTCCTACTGAAATTCGCCCCGCTCGTAAAGTATCGATCAGTATTAAAAACATGATTTTGTATTCTCGTAAGAGAAGTGGAAAATCAATGTCAGAGAAACTCTCTGCTGAAATTGTTGCTGCATACAATCAAGAAGGTGCTGCTTACAAACGTAAGGAAGACATGCACAAAATGGCCGATGCAAACCGTGCATTTGCTCACTTCAGATTTTAATCACTAATTACAAGTATTACAATGGCTAATGAAAATTTGAAGTATTGCCGGAACATTGGTATCATGGCTCACATTGATGCCGGTAAAACAACGACCTCTGAGCGGATCTTGTTTTACACCGGTATTACTCACAAAATTGGTGAGGTGCACGATGGTGCGGCCACAATGGACTGGATGGAACAAGAGCAGGAGCGTGGGATTACCATTACCTCTGCTGCCATCACGACCAACTGGAACTATAATGATGAATCATACAAAATTAACCTGATTGACACTCCGGGTCACGTTGACTTCACCGTAGAGGTGGAGCGTTCTTTGCGCGTGTTGGACGGTGCTGTGGCACTGTTTTGTGCGGTGGGTGGTGTACAACCACAGTCGGAGACTGTTTGGCGTCAGGCTAACAAGTACGGTGTTCCCCGTATTGGTTTTGTAAATAAAATGGACCGTTCAGGTGCAAACTTCTTTGGCGTTGTGCGTCAAATGAAGGAGGTGTTGAGCGCCAATGCAGTCCCTGTGGTGATCCCCATTGGTGCTGAAGAGACCTTTCAAGGGGTTGTGGATTTGATTGAAAACAAAGCAATTGTTTGGCATGATGATGCAATCAAAGGTTCTACTTTCGAGTACATGGAGATCCCTGCCGAATTGAAAGAGGAAGCAGAAGAGTGGCGCGGTAAACTCATTGAGGCAGTCGCCGAACACGACGATGCTTTGATGGAGCGTTTCTTCGATGATCCGGATTCAATCACCAAAGATCAGATCTTGCCTGTTATCCGTAAGGCAACTATTGCTCAAACTATCACTCCCGTATTGTGTGGTTCTTCATTCAAAAACAAAGGCGTTCAGCGTTTGCTCGATGCAATCATCCAGTTCATGCCAAGCCCTATTGATATTGAGGACGCCAAAGGTGTGAATCCTGATACAGATGAGGAGATTTCTTTCCCTCAAGATGAAACAGCTCCGTTGTCAGCGTTGGCATTTAAAATCGCGACAGACCCCTTTGTGGGACGTTTGGCTTTTATCCGTGTTTATTCAGGTAAAATTGATGCCGGTTCATACGTATTGAACACTCGTAGCAATAAAAAAGAGCGTATTGCCCGTCTGTATCAAATGAAATCCAACAAGCAGCTTCCCATTGAGATGATCACCACCGGTGATATTGGTGCTGCTGTTGGTTTTAAAGATATTCGCACCGGTGATACTTTGTGTGACGAGAAAAATCCTATTGTATTGGAATCCATGGACTTCCCAGATCCTGTTATCGGTATTGCGGTAGAACCCAAGACTCAAAAAGATATCGACAAGTTGGGTGTTGCTCTTGGTAAATTGTCAGAAGAAGATCCTACTTTCCGCGTTCACACAGATGAAGAGAGTGGTCAAACCGTCATTAGCGGTATGGGTGAGCTTCACTTGGAAATCATCCTTGATCGTCTTAAGCGCGAGTTTAAAGTAGAATGTAACCAGGGTCGTCCTCAGGTGAACTACAAAGAAGCGATCACTTCTATGGTTGAGCACCGCGAA
This sequence comes from Breznakibacter xylanolyticus, assembly GCF_003254275.1. Classification (GTDB taxonomy): domain Bacteria; phylum Bacteroidota; class Bacteroidia; order Bacteroidales; family Marinilabiliaceae; genus Breznakibacter; species Breznakibacter xylanolyticus. Next base: position 57,737 of record NZ_QKZK01000014.1, read on the forward strand.
GTGTTCAAAAAACAGTCGGGTGGTCGTGGTAAGTTTGCCGACATCTATGTTAAAATTGGCCCTATCGATGCCGAAAAAGCCGGTCTTCAGTTTGTGGACGAAATCAAAGGTGGTAACATTCCCCGTGAATTTATTCCTTCGGTAGAGAAAGGTTTCAAAGAAGCTATGAAAAACGGTGTATTGGCCGGTTTTGAAGTAGAGAACATGAAAGTGACTCTGTTTGATGGTTCTTTCCACGCGGTCGATTCAGATTCATTGTCATTTGAAATTTGTGCCCGCCAGGCATTCCGCGAAGCGTGTAAAAAAGCCAAGCCGGTATTGCTCGAGCCTATCATGCGTGTTGAGGTGGTGACGCCCGAAGATTATATGGGTGATATCATCGGTGACCTCAACAAGCGTCGCGGTCAGGTTGAAGGTATGGAAGAAAAAATGGGTGCTCGTGTGATCAAAGCGAAAGTGCCCCTGGCTGAAATGTTTGGTTATGTGACAGCGTTGCGTACCATGTCATCAGGTCGTGCCACTTCTTCTATGGACTTCTTAATGTATCAGGAAGTCCCCAAGGCCATCGCCATGGAAGTGTTGAAAGAAGCAAAAGGAAAAACAGAATTATTATAAGTATCAGTTCTCAATTATGAGCCAAAAAATCCGTATTAAACTGAAAAGTTACGATCATAACCTGGTTGACAAGTCAGCCGAAAAGATCGTGAAAACAGTTAAAACAACCGGTGCAGTGGTGAGCGGTCCTATTCCGCTCCCCACCCACAAGCGTGTTTTCACTGTGCTCCGCTCAACCTTCGTGAACAAGAAGTCGCGTGAGCAGTTCCAACTTTCATCTTACAAGCGTTTGATTGACATTTACAGCTCAACAGCTAAAACAATCGATGCCCTGATGAAATTAGAGTTGCCCAGCGGTGTAGAGGTTGAAATTAAAGTGTGACCTATTTTTTATTAAATTTTTAAACAATGCCAGGAATTATTGGAAAAAAAATCGGAATGACTTCCGTTTTCGGTGCCGATGGAAAAAGCTATCCATGCACCGTTATCGAAGCTGGTCCTTGCATCGTTACCCAGGTGAAAACCCTGGATAACGACGGTTATGAGGCTGTACAGCTGGCGTTTGACGACAAAAAAGAGAAGAACACTACTAAACCTATGGTAGGCCACTTCCAAAAGGCGGGAACAGAACCCAAAGCCAAACTGGTTGAATTCAAAGGATTCGAGCAGGCTTTGAACCTGGGTGATGTCATCTCGGTTGACCTTTTTGAAGAAAATTCTTTTGTAGACATCACCGGTGTTTCAAAAGGAAAAGGTTTCCAAGGTGTAGTAACCCGTCACGGGTTCGGTGGTGTCGGTGGTCAAACCCACGGTCAGCACAACCGAGGAAGAGCTCCTGGATCTGTTGGTGCATCATCATTCCCCTCACGAGTATTCCCGGGGATGCGCATGGCAGGCCGTACAGGTGGCGATAATGTAAAGGTGGAAAACCTGAGAGTGTTAAAAGTGATCCCTGAAAACAACCTGATCGTCGTGAAAGGATCTGTTCCGGGAGCTAAGGGTTCATATCTAATTATCGAGAAGTAATGGAACTGAACGTAGTCAATATTAACGGAAAAGAGACCGGAAGAAAAGTTGAATTACCTGATTCAATTTTTGGCGTAGAGCCCAATGATCATGCGATCTACCTGGATGTGAAACAATTTTTGGCTCACAAGCGTCAGGGAACTAGCAAGTCGAAACAGCGTAACGAAGTTTCCGGCAGTACGCGCAAACTGAAAAAGCAAAAGGGCACCGGCGGTGCACGTGCAGGTAGCATTAAGTCGCCCGTGTTTCGTGGTGGAGGCCGTATTTTTGGTCCCGAACCCCGCGATTACAGTTTCAAGCTGAACCGCAAACTCAAGCAATTGGCACGTAAGTCAGCATTGACTTACAAAGCAAAAAACAATGCCATTGTTGTTGTTGAAGATTTCACATTTGAAGCTCCCAAGACAAAAGAATTTGTGGCCATCCACAAAAACTTGAACCTCAGCGGTGCCAAGTCAACTTTTGTATTGAAAGAACAAAATGAGAACATCTATCTCTCATCGCGCAACGTAGAGAAATCGAAAGTTGTGACCATTAATGATCTGAATACTTACGACATCATGAACGGCGGTAAGCTGGTATTCGTGGAGAGTTCAGTAGCTGAGTTGGGTAATTTGTTAAACGCATAAGGAGACCATCAGGATGAAAGTGATAATTAAACCCATCGTGACTGAGAAACAAAACCTTCAGTCTGAGAAGTACAACCGTTATGGTTTCCTCGTTGCCAAAGACGCCAACAAGCTTCAGATTAAAAAAGCGGTTGAGGAGCTTTACAATGTGACCGTTGAATCGGTAAATACGGTGTTAACACCCGGAAAAAACAAGTCTCGCTTCACCAAAGCAGGCGTGGTATCTGGACGTATTTACTCTGCAAAAAAAGCATTGGTTACCCTCAAGCAAGGCGATACAATTGATTTTTATAGCAATATTTAAATAAAATGGCAGTACGTAAACTAAAGCCCACATCACCGGGGCAGAGACACAAAATTATTGGTGCATTTGACACGATTACCTCAAGTGTACCAGAAAAGTCTTTGTTGGAGCCTCTAAAAAAGACCGGCGGTCGTAACAACACCGGTAAAATGACCATGCGTTATATTGGAGGTGGCCATAAAAGAAAGTATCGCGTAATCGATTTTAAGCGTACCAAAGATGGCGTTGCAGCTACTGTGGAGTCGATTCAGTATGACCCTAACCGTAGTGCCCGTATCGCTTTGTTGGTATACGCCGACGGTGAAAAAAGGTATATTCTTGCTCCCAATGGGCTGCAGGTAGGCCGTGAGGTATTATCCGGTTCAGGTATTGCACCTGAGATTGGGAATGCCCTTCCGTTAAGTGATATTCCACTGGGTACCATTATTCACAACATAGAGTTGCGACCCGGTCAAGGTGGAATCATGGCTCGCAGTGCCGGTTCTTTTGCCCAGTTGGCTGCTCGTGAAGGCAATTATGCCGTTATTAAATTACCTTCAGGTGAAACCCGCATGATTTTGACCACTTGTCGTGCCACTGTTGGTGCGGTGGGTAACTCCGATCACAGTTTGGAACGTTCCGGTAAAGCCGGTCGCAGCCGCTGGATGGGACGTCGTCCACGCGTACGAGGAGTGGTAATGAACCCAGTGGATCACCCCATGGGTGGTGGTGAAGGCCGTTCTTCAGGTGGTCACCCCAGATCACGCAAAGGTCTGTTGGCTAAAGGTTATAAGACCCGCGCTCCCAAGAAGGGTTCCAGCAAATACATTCTGGAAAGAAGGAAAAAGTAACGTGTTAAATTGATTCAATTATGAGCAGATCGTTAAAAAAAGGCCCATATATTAATTTCAAGCTCGAGAAAAAGGTGTTGACCCAAAACGAGTCTGGAAAAAAATCGGTGATTAAAACATGGGCGAGGGCTTCAATGATTTCGCCCGAATTCGTGGGACACACGATTGCCGTACACAACGGTAATAAGTTTATTCCTGTGTATGTCACCGAAAATATGGTAGGTCATAAGCTGGGCGAGTTTGCACTGACCCGTACATTCCGCGGTCATGGTGGAAACAAAAAGAAATAAACGCCCGCAGTTTTAAATTATTAAAGAACAAAAAATGGGTGCAAGAAAAAGAATAGCTGCCGAAAAAGCCAAAGAAGCCCGCAAGAGCGTTGCTTTTGCCAAGCTTCAGGATGTGCCGACTTCGCCCCGAAAAATGCGCCTGGTGGCCGACATGATTCGAGGTAAAGAAGTGAACCTGGCTCTTGATATGTTGAAGTTTTCGACCAAAGAAGCTTCACGTCGTGTTGAAAAATTATTGTTGTCTGCAATCGCTAACTGGAAGGAAAAAAACCAAGGGGTTCGCATGGAAGATGCTAACCTGGTGGTGAAAACCATTCATGTAGATTCAGGTCGGATGCTGAAACGACTGAGACCCGCCCCACAAGGCCGTGCTCACCGGATTCGCAAGCGGTCCAACCATGTGACAATTCATGTTGATAGCAAAGTTTCTAACGAAAATTAATTACGAGCTAAATGGGACAAAAAATTAATCCTATCAGTAACAGATTGGGTATCATCCGCGGATGGGACTCCAATTGGTATGGCGGAAAAAACTATGGTGACAAGATTTTAGAAGATGTCAACATCCGCAAATACCTGAACGCTCGTTTGGCAAAAGCCAGCTTATCAAAGATTGTCATTGAGCGGACCCTTAAATTAGTAACCATTACCGTTTACACGGCTCGTCCCGGTATCATTATCGGAAAAGGCGGACAAGAGGTGGACAAACTGAAAGAAGAGTTGAAGAAACTTACCGACAAGGAAGTTCAAATCAATATCTTCGAAGTGAAGCGTCCCGAGTTAGATGCGATTATTGTAGCCAATAACATCGCTCGTCAGCTCGAAGGTCGTATTGCTTACCGTCGTGCCGTTAAAATGGCCATTGCCTCTACCATGCGGATGGGAGCAGAAGGAATCAAGATTATGATTTCCGGTCGTTTGAACGGAGCCGAAATGGCTCGTAGCGAGATGTACAAAGAGGGACGTACTCCTTTGCATACATTCCGTGCCGATATCGATTATGCAAAAGCAGAAGCCTTGACCAAAATGGGTCTGCTCGGTATCAAAGTATGGATTTGCAAAGGTGAAATTTACGGCAAGCCTGATTTGTCACCAAATGTGAATGCCGCTGCAAAAGAGCCCCGCAAAACCGGAGGTGGTGCTAAAAAAAGAAGAAAGTAATCATCCGTTAACCGTTAACAGATTCAGTAGCGATGTTACAACCGAAAAAAGTAAAGTTTAGAAGAGTGCAAAAAGGAAAAATGAAGGGGATTGCCCACCGCGGGCATGAACTTGCATTCGGTTCCTTTGGCATCAAAGCCTTGCAAAGCAAGTGGATCACCGGCCGACAAATTGAAGCTGCGCGTATTGCCGTTACGCGTTACATGCAGCGTCAGGGTCAAATCTGGATCCGAATATTTCCTGATAAACCCATTACCAAAAAACCAGCCGAGGTTCGGATGGGTAAAGGTAAAGGTTCTCCCGAAGGGTTTGTGGCACCTGTAACGCCTGGTCGCATTATTATTGAGTGCGACGGAGTATCTTACGATGTGGCAAAAGAAGCCTTGCGCTTGGCTGCTCAAAAGTTGTCAGTTACCACTAAGTTCATTGTGAGAAGGGATTTTGTTGAATCTACAAATGTTTAAGGATGAAAGCCTCAGAGATTAAAGAAATGACTGTGAAAGAAATTGAGGAGAAAATTGAAGTTGAGCGTGCTCAAATGGTTCAATTGGAACTCAATCATGTCGTATCTCCGTTGGAAAATCCAATGAAGATTCGCAAAGCCCGTCGCAACATTGCACGATTAATGACGATTTTGAGTCAAAAACAGGTAAACGCATAAAACAATCAAGATGGAAACCAGAAACCTCAGAAAAGAGCGGATTGGTGTTGTGGTTAGCAACAAAATGGACAAGTCTTTGGTCGTTGCCGTTGAAACTCGCGAAAAACACCCCATTTATGGTAAATTCGTAAAAAAGACTAAGAAGTTTCACGTACACGACGAAGCCAACACTTGTCAGGTAGGAGATACCATTTCAATAATGGAGACCCGCCCCCTGAGTAAAACCAAGCGTTGGAGATTAGTTGAAATCATTGAAAGAGCTAAGTAATCATGATACAGCAAGAATCCAGATTAATCGTTGCCGACAATAGTGGTGCCAAAGAAGTATTGTGTATTCGCGTCCTGGGTGGAACCGGGAAGCGTTATGCACGCGTAGGCGACCGTATTGTGGTAACCGTAAAGAGTGCCCTGCCGGCCAGTGATATGAAAAAAGGTACCGTAACCAAGGCAGTGGTTGTACGGACCAAAAAAGAGACCAGACGCGCGGATGGTTCTTATATTCGCTTCGACGACAATGCCTGTGTGTTGATCAACAACACCGGTGATATGCGCGGAACCCGTATTTTCGGGCCCGTTGCTCGTGAGTTGCGTGACGGGTATATGAAAATTGTATCTTTGGCGCCTGAAGTACTTTAATCATTCAAAGATTTAAGAAATGGGAAAATTACATATTAAAAAAGGCGACATTGTAATTGTGAATGCCGGCGAATCCAAAGGCCTTGAAGGCAAGGTATTGGAAGTATTTCCCGATAAGCAGCGTGCAGTGGTAGAAGGTGTGAACATGATTAAAAAACACACTAAACCCAACGCCGCCCACCCACAAGGTGGGATTATCGAGAAAGAAGCACCTGTTCACATTTCAAACCTCAATTTGAAAGACCCGAAAACCGGAAAAGCAACCCGCATCGGTCGTAAATTGAATAGTGACAATAATTTGGTTCGTTTTTCAAAAAAATCAGGGGAGGAGATTAAGTAATGAGCTACACACCAGCATTGAAAAATCAGTATAAGGAGCAAATTATTCCTGCCCTGATGAAAGAGTTTGGCTATAGCACTGTGATGCAAGCTCCTAAACTCGAGAAGATTGTGATCAACCAAGGTATTGGAGCTGCAGTGGCCGACAAGAAGTTGATAGAAATTGCTTCTAACGAATTATCAGCCATCACCGGTCAAAAACCGGTGGCTTGTATGTCGAAGAAGGATATTTCAAACTTCAAGTTGCGTCGTAAAATGCCTATCGGAGTGCGCGTGACCTTGCGTCACGACCGCATGTACGAATTTCTGGAGCGCTTGGTGCGTGTGGCTTTGCCCCGTATTCGTGACTTCAAAGGGATCAACAGCAAGTTGGATGGCCGTGGTAATTATACTTTAGGAATTGAAGAGCAAATTATTTTTCCGGAAATTAATATCGATGGTATTAATAAAATAATGGGTATGAATATTACCTTTGTGACCTCTGGAAAAACAGATGAGGAAGCTTATGCGTTGTTGCGTGAGTTTGGTTTGCCTTTTAAAAACTTAAAAAAGAACTGATTATATGGCTAAAGAATCAATGAAAGCCCGTGAAGTAAAAAGGGCTAAGCTGGTTGCCAAGTATGCTGAGAAACGCGCGAAGTTAATAGCCGAAGGCGATTACATCGGTTTGCAGAAGCTTCCTAAGAATGCATCACCTGTGCGTATGCACAATCGTTGCAAACTCACCGGACGTCCAAAAGGTTATATGCGCCAGTTTGGGCTCAGCCGTATCACATTCCGCGAAATGGCTTCGGCCGGCTTGATTCCCGGAGTGAGAAAAGCAAGTTGGTAATTTATTTTTTTTATTAATTATAAGTGTTAAATATTGTCCCGACCAGTCGGGATCAATTTAATCTTACTGAAATGACAGATCCAATAGCAGATTTTCTGACCCGAGTCAGAAATGCCATCATGGCCCGACACAAAGTTGTCGAGATTCCCGCTTCCAATCTGAAAAAGGAGATCACCAAGATCCTCTTTGACAAAGGTTACATCCTGAACTACAAGTTCATTGATGATAACAAGCAGGGAGTTATTAAAATTGCTTTGAAATATGATGCAGCGTCGAAAGCACCTGCCATCAAAGCATTAAAACGAATCAGTACCCCCGGTTTGCGAAAATACACCGGCTACCGTACCCTACCCCGTGTTTTGAACGGGTTGGGTGTGGCCATCTTGTCAACCTCAAAAGGATTGATGACCGACAAGGAAGCTCGTGTACAGCAAGTAGGTGGTGAAGTATTGTGTTACGTATATTAATCAAAGGAGGATAAAACTATGTCAAGGATTGGAAAATTACCTATCTCAGTACCCTCCGGCGTCAACGTAACCATCAAAGAGAACGTGGTAACCGTAAAGGGTCCCAAAGGCGAATTGTCACAAAACATTCATCCAGATATCAATGTTTCGGTTGAAGGAAATGTGCTGACAGTAACCCGTCCGAGTGACGAAAAAGATCACCGTTCCATGCACGGTCTTTACCGCGCATTGTTGAGCAATATGGTGATTGGTGTTTCACAAGGATTTACACAAAAGATGGAGCTGGTGGGTGTAGGTTATCGTGCCGCCTCAGCAGGCCAGATTTTGGAATTGTCTTTGGGCTATTCACACCCCATTCACATACAATTACCTACCGAAGTAAAGGTAGAGGCTGTGACTGACAAAAAGAGTAACCCGATTATTACATTGGAAAGTGCCGATAAACAGCTGTTGGGACAGGTTTGCGCTAAGATTCGTTCATTGCGTAAGCCCGAGCCATACAAAGGAAAAGGTATTCGCTTTGTGGGTGAGGTTGTTCGCAGAAAAGCTGGTAAATCTGCAAAAGTTTAATGTTTAAAATTTGAGTTATGTCTTTTTCTAAAATAGAACGCAGATTAAAAATCAAGCTTCGTATCCGCAAGAATCTTGCGGGTACGACCGAAAAACCCCGTTTGTCGGTCTATCGAAGCAACAAACAAATTTCTGTTCAGGTGATTGATGATGCTACCGGTCGTACGTTGGTGTCTGCATCTTCATTATGTAAATCAATTGCTGGTCAGCAAGGAAATAAAACCGAGAAAGCAGGCATGGTAGGCAAGTTGATTGCCGAAAAAGCTATGAGTGCCGGCATTACTACGGTGGTTTTCGATCGTAACGGATATTTGTATCACGGGAGAGTTAAACAATTAGCAGAGTCAGCTCGCGAGGCCGGGCTTAAATTCTAACGACTATGGCAGGAGATATTAAACGTGTAAAAACCAATAACGACCTGGAATTGAAAGACAGGTTGGTGGCCATTAACCGTGTTACCAAGGTAACAAAAGGGGGTAGGACTTTTACCTTCTCTGCCATTGTGGTAGTTGGTAATGAAAATGGCGTTGTGGGCTGGGGTCTTGGTAAAGCAGGCGAAGTAACGGCTGCGATTGCTAAAGGCGTAGAGGCTGCAAAGAAGAACTTGATTAACGTACCCATTCACAAAGGGACAATTCCTCATGATCAGGAAGCTCGATTTGGTGGATCATTTGTATTTATGAAGCCGGCCGCTCACGGTACCGGACTGACAGCAGGGGGTGCGATGCGTGCCGTGTTGGAAAGTGCCGGTGTTACAGACGTGTTGGCTAAATCAAAAGGATCATCAAACCCACACAACTTGGTGAAAGCGACCATCAATGCTTTGGCCGAATTGCGTGATCCGCTTCAGGTTGCGATTCACCGAGGTGTATCAGTGGATAAAGTGTTTAACGGTTAAAACAATCATCATGGCAACAATTAAAGTTACACAGATTAAGAGTAAAATCGGTGCTACCAAACGTCAGAAAGCGACGTTAGAGGCATTGGGCCTGAAGAAAGTGAATGCAACTGTTGAGCACGAAGCTACTGCCTGTATTATGGGTATGGTAGATAAAGTGAACCACCTGGTTGCTGTAGTAAAGTAATTTGGGATAAACCAATTAGCGAATAGAAACAATGGAATTAAATAAATTAAAACCAGCATGCGGTTCTGTTCATTCAGAAAAACGCATCGGCCGCGGACAGGGGTCGGGTCACGGTGGCACGTCAACGCGTGGTCACAAAGGGGCTAAATCACGTTCAGGCTATTCAAAAAAGATTGGTTTCGAAGGAGGTCAAATGCCTTTGCAACGTCGTCTTCCCAAGTTCGGTTTTAACAACATTAACCGCAAAGAGTACAAAGCCATTAATATTGATGTTCTTCAGACATTGGCCGAAAGCAAAGGTGTTTCGGTGATTGACCCTGAAGTGTTGTATCAATCAGGTTTGGTAAGCCGTAACGACAAGGTGAAAATCTTGGGCGATGGCGCTTTGTCAGCTAAGTTAGAAGTAAAAGCACATGCTTTCTCTAAATCGGCTCAAACTGCAATTGAAGCAGTGAGTGGAACCGTTGTAAAACTGTAATGGAATGAGGAAACTTGTTGAAACCATTCGGAATATATGGAAAATTGAGGATCTGAAAGCCCGGATCCTCACCACTTTAGGTTTGTTGCTTGTATACAGGCTCGGATCTTTTGTGGTTCTACCAGGTATTATCCCATCAGCATTGATAGATTCAAATCTTCAATCGCAAACCAATGATGGGGTAATGGGGCTATTGGACATGTTTTCAGGGGGTGCGTTTTCTAACGCATCCATTTTTGCATTGGGAATCATGCCCTATATCTCCGCATCGATTGTGGTGCAGTTGATGGGGATTGCTGTTCCTTACTTTCAGCGTTTGCAACGCGAGGGGGAGAGTGGCCATCGTAAAATCAACCAAATCACACGTTATTTGACCGTTGTCATTTTAATTCTTCAAGGCTTTGCGTATTTAGCTAACCTGAAAGCACAGGTGCCAGCTGCTGCATTTGCTGTTGACCCGAGCAGTTTCATGTTCAAGTTGACATCGATTGTGTTAATGGCAGCAGGGACCATGTTTGTGATGTGGGTTGGTGAACGCATCACCGATCGAGGTATTGGAAATGGCATTTCATTGATCATCATGGTGGGTATTATTGCACGTTTGCCGCATTCCGCTGTCGCTGAGTTTGCTTCGCGTACAGGTTTAGGTGCCTCAAACGGTGGCCCAGTGATGTTATTGATTGAATTGGTTATTTTATTCTTCGTTTTTGCAGGTACCATTTTGCTGGTACAGGGAACGCGTCGCATTCCGGTTCAGTATGCCAAGCGCATTGTAGGAAATAAACAGTATGGAGGTGTTCGTCAGTACATTCCTTTAAAAGTGAATGCTGCAGGTGTAATGCCAATCATTTTTGCACAGGCAATCATGTTTATTCCTATTACTGTGGCAGGTTTTGTTGACAGTGAAAGTGCAACCGGTTTTGCTGCCGTATTCGGCAATTTCGAAGGCTTTTGGTATAACTTTACGTTTGCAGTATTGATTATTGTCTTTACCTATTTTTATACTGCTATTACCATTAATCCTACACAAATGGCTGAAGATATGAAACGTAACGGAGGCTTTATTCCCGGCATTAAACCAGGACGTAAGACCGTTGAGTTTATTGATTCAGTGATGTCGAAGATTACTTTACCGGGATCAGTTTTCCTGGCTATTGTAGCTATTCTTCCGGCATTTGCGATGATGGCTGGTGTGGAGAGTTCATTTGCACAGTTCTATGGGGGTACTTCATTGTTGATCCTTGTGGGTGTTGTATTGGATACTTTGCAACAGGTTGAGAGTCATTTGTTGATGAGACATTATGACGGATTAATGAAATCGGGACGTATTAAAGGACGTACCGGTGGTGGTGCAGCTGTATATTAAAAGAGGGGTAGGAACGATATGATTTATCTGAAGACTGACGAAGAAATAGCATTTTTACGGGAGAGTAATCTTTTAGTTGGCAAGACCTTAGGGGAGTTAGCTAAGATGATAAAGCCCGGAGTTTCGACGTTAGAACTTGATAGAATAGCAGAAGCATTTATCAGAGATCATGGGGCAATCCCTGGTTTTTTACATTATCAGGGATTCCCCAATACTTTGTGTACATCGGTCAATGACCAGGTCGTTCATGGAATTCCCAACAAACAGCCATTGAAAGAGGGCGATGTAGTGTCGATAGATTGTGGCGTTTTGTTGAACGGATTTTATGGTGATTCAGCGTATACTTTTGAAGTTGGTGAAGTGTCTGAAGATATCAAACAATTGCTGCGAGTAACACGAGAGTCTCTATATCAGGGGATTTCGAAAGCAGTTGCAGGGAGTCGTTTGGGTGATTTAGGACATGCGATTCAAAGTTATACCGAGTCATATGGTTATTCGGTCGTTCGAGAAATGGTTGGTCATGGTGTTGGAAGGCACTTACACGAAGCGCCAGAAGTACCCAATTATGGTCGACCCGGAAATGGTGTTAAGTTGGCAGAAGGAATGGTCATCGCTATTGAGCCCATGATTAATATGGGAAAGCGAAACATCGTGCAGGAAAAAGATGGATGGACTATTCGAACTGTTGACCGAAAACCATCGGCTCATTTCGAACATACCGTGGCAATCCGAAAGGGGGATGCTGAAATTTTGTCGAGTTTTGAATTTATTGAAGAAGTGTTATCTTTGCAGTCTCAAAAATAAAAGGTTAACCATTATATGGCTAAGCAATCCTCTATAGAACAAGATGGTACCATCGTGGAAGCGTTATCTAATGCGATGTTTCGCGTAGAATTGGAGAACGGACACGTGATTACGGCTCACATTTCCGGGAAAATGCGAATGCATTACATCAAGATTTTGCCCGGTGATAGGGTGAAAGTGGAAATGTCACCTTATGATTTAACAAAAGGTAGAATTAGTTACAGGTATAAATAAAAAACCTCATAACGATGAAAGTTAGAGCATCAATTAAGAAACGCAGTGCCGACTGTAAAATTGTACGCAGAAAAGGGCGCTTGTATGTGATTAACAAGAAAAATCCCAAGTATAAACAACGTCAAGGATAAATTTTAACAAATTATGGCACGAATTGTCGGAGTTGATTTACCCGTCAACAAAAGAGGCGAAATTGCATTGACCTATATCTATGGTATTGGAAGAAGCAGAGCCAATAAAATATTAGAACAGGCAGGTGTTGACCGAAATGTTAAGGTGAAAGAGTGGAACGATACCCAACTGGGAGCGATCCGTGAGATCATTGGTACTATTAGAGTTGAAGGCGAATTGCGTTCAGAAGTACAGCTTAACATCAAACGGTTGATGGACATCGGTTGTTACCGTGGGATCCGTCACCGCCTAGGATTACCTCTCCGTGGTCAGTCGACCAAAAATAATGCTCGTACCCGAAAAGGTAAGAAGAAAACTGTTGCAAACAAGAAAAAGGCTACTAAATAATAATTGAAATGGCAAAGAAACCAGTAACTCAAAAGAAAAAAGTAGTAAAAGTTGAAGCGTTGGGTCAAGCACACATTCACTCATCGTTCAATAACATTATTATTTCCTTGTGCAACGGGAATGGTCAGGTTATCAGCTGGTCAAGTGCCGGTAAAATGGGATTTAAAGGTTCAAAAAAGAACACTCCATATGCCGCACAAACAGCAGCAGCCGACTGCGCAAAAGTAGCATTTGATCTTGGCTTGCGTAAGGTTAAGGTATATGTGAAAGGGCCGGGCAATGGTCGTGAATCAGCGATTCGTTCTATTCACGGGGCAGGTATTGAAGTAACCGAGATTGTAGATGTTACTCCACTTCCGCACAACGGATGTCGTCCTCCCAAAAGAAGAAGAGTTTAATTTTTCACTAGTTATTAACCATAAATTTTTAGGTTTTGAGTTTTGGATTATGAAATGATTATAATTAACCACCTCTCTATAATCACGCGGCCTTCATATTCATAATTGAGAATCAAAAATTAGGAAAGCAAAAATTTAGAAGAATGGCTAGATACATAGGCCCAAAAACTAAGATTGCCCGTAAATTCGGCGAAGCGATTTACGGATCAGATCGTTATTTTGAAAAAAAGAATTACCCTCCGGGACAACATGGATTGAACCGTCGCAAGAAAACCAGCGAATACGGTTTACAGTTGAAGGAGAAGCAAAAAGCCAAATATACTTACGGTGTGCTTGAGCGTCAATTTGCGAATTTGTTCGTAAAAGCTCGTCGCCTTCAAGGTGTAACCGGTGAATTGTTGTTGATTTTGTTGGAATCACGTTTGGATAACGTGGTATTCCGCTTGGGGATTGCTCCCACACGTGCAGCTGCTCGTCAGTTGGTGTCGCACCGTCACATTGTTGTAGACGGCGAAGTGGTGAACATTCCTTCATATTCAGTGAAACCAGGTCAGGTGATTGGCGTTCGTGAGAAGTCAAAATCACTGGAGGTGATCACTGCTGCCACCAGCAATTCATCAGCACACAAATATTCTTGGTTAGAGTGGGATAACCACAGCAAAACCGGAAAATTCCTGAACGCTCCTGAAAGATCAGAAATTCCTGAAAATATCAAAGAACAGTTGATCGTTGAATTGTACTCTAAATAATTGATTCTTATGGCAATATTAGCATTCCAAAAACCCGACAAAGTAATTTTGCTGGAGTCTGATGACAAATTCGGCAAGTTCGAATTCCGTCCATTGGAGCCAGGATATGGTATCACCGTTGGAAATGCCTTAAGAAGAATATTGTTATCTTCACTCGAGGGGTACGCGATTACGACCATGAAAATTGAGGGTGTTGATCATGAATTCAGCAGCATCCCCGGTGTGATTGATGATGTCACCGAAATTATTTTGAATCTGAAACAAACGCGATTTAAGCGTGTCAGTGAAGAGATGGATTCGGAGAAGATTACCATCAGTGTTTCCGGACAAGAGGCTTTGAAGGCGGGTGATTTGAATCAGTATTTAACCGGGTTTAAAGTATTGAATCCTGAGCTGATTATCGCTCGTATGAATCCTGAGGCACATCTGAATATGACAATCACCATCAATAAAGGTCGAGGTTATGTTCCAGCCGACGAAAATCGTTCGGTGGATAGTGAACTAGGAGTGATTGCCATTGACTCAATTTTCACACCCATCCGTAATGTGAAATTTGCGATTGAGAACTATCGTGTAGAGCAAAAGACTGACTATGAAAAGTTGGTTCTTGAAATCAATACCGATGGGTCTATCAATCCTAAGGACGCATTGAAGGAAGCAGCAAAGATTTTAATTTATCACTTCATGTTGTTCTCTGACGAAAAGATTACACTCGATTCGGACGAGAAATTCGGAAATGAGGAATTTGACGAGGAAGTACTGCATATGCGTCAGATGTTGAAAACCAAATTGGTTGACATGGACTTGTCGGTACGCGCCTTGAACTGCCTCAAAGCAGCGGATGTAGAAACATTGGGTGATTTGGTATCCTTTAATCGTAACGATTTATTAAAGTTCAGAAACTTTGGTAAGAAATCGCTGACCGAGTTGGAAGACTTGTTGGTGAACCTGAACCTGAGTTTTGGAATGGATATCAGTAAGTATAAATTAGATAAGGAATAATTGCAATGAGACATAGAAAGAAAATAAACCATTTGGGCCGTACATGTACTCACCGCAAAGCTTTGATGTCGAACATGGCCGCCTCGTTGATTTTGCACAAGCGAATCACGACGACCGTAGCCAAGGCAAAAGCGCTTCGGAAGTATGTTGAGCCTTTGATTACAAAGACCAAGAACCTCTCGACCGTAGAGGAAAAAACCAACGCACAGCGTGTTGTGTTTAGCTATCTTCAAAACAAATTTGCCGTGAAGGAATTGTTTACAGAAGTAGCAGAGAAAGTTGCTGATCGTCCCGGCGGTTACACACGTATTTTGAAAACAGGAGCCCGTCAGGGTGACGCTGCTGAAATGTGTTTGATCGAATTGGTTGATTACAACGAGAACATGTTGGGTGGTGCAAAGGCCAGCGAAGAGAAAAAGAAAACTCGTCGTAGCCGCACTGCAAAAAAAGCAGAGAGTGCTGCCTCTGACAATTCAGCATCAGCTGAAGCGTAATGACACCTAAAAATGCGATGTCCATCGTATTTTAGATAACTGTAAGCATCGAAGGGGGATAAAGATTCAATACTTTATCCCTTTTTTTTGAAATAGGATATTCCATCATAACATAAACAATTCAATATTATGGGACAAATTGTAAATGTACATGCTCGCGAGATTTTGGATTCTCGTGGTAACCCCACTATCGAAGTGGAAGTAACCCTGGAAAGTGGTTTTGTTGGACGTGCTGCTGTACCTAGCGGTGCATCAACCGGTGAAAACGAAGCGCTTGAGTTGCGCGATGGTGACAAAGGTCGCTATTTGGGTAAAGGCGTTTTGAAAGCCGTTGAAAACGTGAACAAAGTGATTGCTCCTGCTATCATTGGCATGAGCTGTCTCGACCAGGTGGGCGTGGACAAGAAAATGTTGGCAATGGATGGTACCAAAACTAAAAGCAAGTTGGGTGCTAACGCCATTTTGGGTGTTTCATTGGCAACAGCTCGTGCTGCTGCCGAGTATTTGCAAATTCCTTTGTATCGTTACATCGGAGGTACCAATGCTAAAACATTGCCCGTACCTATGATGAACATCATCAACGGAGGTTCACACTCAGATGCGCCTATCGCATTCCAAGAGTTCATGATCCGTCCTGTAGGTGCCAAGAGTTTCCGTGAAGGTTTGCGTATGGGTGCTGAAGTATTCCACAGCCTTAAGAAAGTATTGCACGATCGTAACCTGAGCACTGCAGTTGGTGACGAAGGTGGTTTTGCACCTGCGTTGGATGGTACCGAGGATGCATTGAACAGCATTATTGAAGCGATTAAAAAAGCCGGTTACAAACCCGGACGTGCTTCAGAAGGTGGTGATGTATCTATCGCTTTGGACTGTGCTGCTTCTGAATTCTTCAAGGATGGTATTTATGACTATTCTAAATTTGAAGGTCCTAACGGCAAAAAATTGACCATCGATCAGCAAGTTGATTTCATGGCTGAGTTGGTTGCCAAATATCCTATCGATTCAATCGAAGACGGTTTCTCTGAAAACGATTGGGATGGTTGGGTGAAAGTAACTCAGCGTTTGGGTGACAAAGTTCAGTTGGTAGGTGACGATTTGTTCGTAACCAACGTTGATTACCTGAAAAAAGGTATCGAACTGGGAGCCGGTAACTCAATTTTGATTAAAGTAAACCAAATTGGTACTTTGACCGAAACATTGGATGCCATTGAAATGGCTCACCGCGCAGGTTACACTTCAGTGACTTCTCACCGTTCGGGTGAAACTGAAGATTCAACCATTGCCGACATTGCCGTTGCCACCAACAGTGGTCAAATCAAAACCGGTTCATTGAGCCGTTCTGACAGGATGGCTAAATACAACCAATTGCTCCGCATTGAAGAGCAACTGGGTGACCAAGCCATTTATGGTTACAAAAAAGTGTTGAAGAAGTAATTCTCCATCCAGATAACAAAAAGGCTGTTCTCATTGAGAATGGCCTTTTTTTATTTGCAGATAAACAATCTTCCTTTGCAGGTGTTGTAGTACATTACCAATGGCATCATGCCACGAGTTAAACCCCGCAAAAAGAAGTATTATGAACGATATCAAAGAGCGGCTCATTCAGATAGGACGCCCCAAAGCCAATGAACTCAAGCAACTGATAAAGGAGCACGGCGATCATGTGATACAGCAAGTCACGCTGGGACAAGTGTTGATGGGCATGAAGGGGGTGGTGTCGTTGATGACCTGTACGTCGAAACTCGATCCGGAGGAAGGAATCCGTTTCAGAGGGTTTTCCATTCCTGAATTACGCGATAAGCTGCCAAAATTGAACGATGATGGTGAGCCCTTGCCCGAGGGGTTGTTTTACCTGATGTTGCTGGGTGAATTGCCCGGGAAGGATGATGTGATGCACCTTCGCAAGGAGTGGGCTGATCGATCGCAGGGCATTCCGGGGCATGTGTTTGATGTGATCAATGCGTTGCCCAAAAGTGCCCATCCGATGATTCAGTTCAATACCGCCATCCTGGCCATGTCCACCCAGTCGCATTTTCGCAAGGCCTATATGGCAGGGATGGACAAACAGGATTATTGGGATCCGATGTACGAGGGGGTGATGGATCTGATTAGCCGATTGCCGGTGATTGCCGCATACATCTATCGCCGGGTGTTTCACAATGAGAAGTACATCGACATTGACCCGTCGCTCGACTGGGCCGGCAATTTGGCGCACATGATGGGCTTTGATAGTGAAGAGGTAAAGCGTTTGATGCGTTTATATATGGTCATTCATGCCGATCATGAGGGGGGCAACGTATCGGCACATGCCACGCATTTGGTGGGTTCGGCATTGTCGAATCCCTATTACAGTTTTTCGGCCGGGATGAATGGTTTGGCAGGGCCGTTGCACGGAATGGCCAATCAGGAAGTGATGGTGTGGATTCAGGGGATGTTGAAGACGTTGGGCAGTGAAGCGCCATCGGCAGCACAAGTAGAAGCCTATGCGCGTGAAACGCTTTCGTCAGGGCGGGTGATTCCGGGATATGGCCATGCTGTGTTACGAAAGACCGATCCCCGTTTCACGGTTCAGCTCGATTTTGCCAACAAATACATCCCTGATGCGCCATTGATACAAGTGGTCAAAACCATATACGATGTGGTGCCAAAGGTGCTGGGCGAAACCGGCAAGGTGAAAAACCCCTGGCCTAATGTCGATGCCATTTCGGGGGCATTGCTCGAGAGTTACGGCATTAAAGAATATCCCGTTTATACCATGTTGTTTGGCGTGTCGCGTGCCTTGGGCGTGTTGTCGCAACTGGTGTGGGATCGCATTTACGGGTTGCCCATTGAGCGACCATCGTCGCAAAATTTTGAATGGTTCAAGAATCAGGTGCGATGATGGGGAGTGGTATGTTATTTTGTATTATTTCACAGAGTCGGATTAAACGCTGAGGCGCGAAGGCGCTGAGTTGGTTTGATGAATAGATTGCGTTTAAATATGAAAGCAGATAACTCAGCATTTAATCATCGTCCTCTACTTAACGAACTAAGAACTGACGCTGAGCTGCAGTGAGATAAGATGAGAACCAGTGAGGAGAAGAAGCCTCAGTGTCACTCGGTAAAAGAGTTATATCGTAGTTTTCAATGAACACGGAGGCACAGGGACACAGAGTTTTATTTTTGATGTATTAAATCATCTTGATGAAGCTTTACTCCCCCTTGTTCAAATAAAAAATCAGATAACTCAAAAGAGTTATATAGTAGGCACCGAGGCACCGAGTTTTTCGACACGTGGAAATAAAAATATCACGTGTGAAGTTTGGGCAAACCACGTGTGTAGTTTGGCAAAACCACGCGTGTAGTTGGACAAAACCACACGTGAAGTTTGGAAAGAACACGCGTGTTTTTTATCAGGATGCTACCAGGGGGTGAATGATGGCCTGTTGAATGGTCATTTGAATAAAAAAGCTGATTTTTGCGCTCATCAAACCGGATAAGGACGTTCTGGACATACAATGAGGATGGCATGCGTGAATTTTTGGATATAAAGGTCGATGACCCGGCACTGGTCAGGGTGTTGTTGGTCAATGAAACGGAGCGGCATGCGTGGGCGATGCTGTTGGAGACGTTGCCCGGCAATGGGTTGGAGTATCCGGGTGGAGCATCGTTGCACTGTTTGGCGGCTTTCGGGTGCATTGGTCGGGTGGGGGGCGATTTGCATGCGGTGCAACAGTTTCGTCAACAGCATCGCGACTGGCTCACCGGTTACATTGGTTACGATTATAAAAACAAGTTGGAGGCGCTTTCGTCAACCGGCCACGATGGGGTGGACTTTGACGATTTGTGCTGGGTGCAGCCCCGTTATTTGATTTTGCAACACGATCGGGGTTGGCAATTGGGATACCACACGGCACACGATGACGAGGCGTCGGCCCGGCTCTGGTGGCAGGGGGTGATGGCGCAGCAGCCTGTGACGTCTGTCGTATCTGCGCCGGTGGCGCTCGTTGGTCGCATCGATCGGCAGGCTTATTTGGATGCGGTGGCGGCCATCAAAGCGCACATTGCCCGCGGCGATATTTACGAAATGAATTATTGTACCGAGTTTTCGACCCAGGGGGTGAGCCTGAATGTGGCCGATGTGTATTTGCGGCTCACCGAGGCATCGCCCATGCCTTTTTCGGCGTTGCTGAAGGATGGGGAGCGGGTGCTCGTGTGCGCCTCGCCCGAGCGATTCCTGCAGGTGCGCGCCGGCAAGGTCATCAGTCAGCCCATTAAAGGAACCGTGCGTCGCGGCGTGGATGCGGGCGAAGATGCGTTGTTGTCGCAGGCCTTGAAGGCCGATTCCAAGGAGCGGGCCGAAAACGTGATGATTGCCGACCTGGTGCGCAACGACTTGTCGCGCGTGGCCCGGCGGGGAAGCGTGCAGGTGGAGGAGTTATGCGGGGTGTATGCCTTTCGTCAGTTGCACCAGATGATTACCACCGTCACGGCCACCCTGACGCCTGGAAAAACGTGGGCTGATGCCGTGGCAGCATCCTTTCCACCCGGGTCGATGACGGGTGCGCCCAAGGTGCGAGCCATGCAGCTTATCGACCGGTACGAGCCTTTCAGACGTGGACTTTATTCGGGGGCTGTGGGGTATGTGACCCCTGAAGGCGATTGCGACCTGAACGTGGTGATTCGATCCATTCAATACAACGCTGCCACCGGTTACGCGTCGTACATCACCGGGAGCGCCATCACGCATCTTTGCGACCCGGCCCGGGAGTACGACGAGTGTCTGCTCAAGGGGCGAGCCATGCGCGAGGTGCTGGCCGGAAAATGAAAAAGGGTGTCTGGAAAAGAAAAATTAAACGCAAAGACACCGAGACGCAAAGTAATCATTGTTGTTTTTGACTTTGCAACTCTGCATCTCTGCGTTTTGATTTGACTTTGGAGACACCCTCCTTTTGTTGATGGGAGTAATCAGGGTCAGATGATCATGCCGGCGGCCACCGTTTCGTTGGTGCCTTCATCGACCAAAATGATGCTGCCGGTTTCGCGATTCATTTGGTACGAATCAAAAAAGAGCGGCTTGGTGGTGCGGATGGCGATGCGGGCAATGTCGTTCATGCCCACTTCTTTGTCGTCGCTGTTTTCTTTCATGGTGTTGATGTTCACCTTAAATACCACCTCTTTAATCATGCATTTGGCTTCGGCCGATGTGTGTCGGATGATGTATTTGCCGCGTGGTACCAGTTTGCGTTCGTTGAACCAGCAAATCATCATGTCAATGTCCTGGTTTACCTGGGGGTGGTCGAGTTCTTTCACCAGCATATCGCCGCGGCTAATGTCGATGTCGTCGTTCAGCGTGATGGTGACCGACTGAGGAGCAGAGGCTTCCTGCAGCGTTTCTTTGTAGAAGTCGATGGTTTTGACGGTTGATGAAAAGCCCGAGGGGAGCACGGTCACCTTGTCGCCCACTTTAACGGATCCACTGACCACGCGTCCGGCATAGCCGCGATAGTCGTGCCAGTCCTTGGCCTGAGGGCGCACCACGTATTGTACCGGGAAACGGAAGTTTTGGTGGTTGATGTCGTCCGAGATGTAAATGTTTTCGAGCAGGCTCATAAGGGTGGGGCCGGGGTACCAGGGCATGTTTTGTGAGGCATCGACCACATTGTCGCCCAGCAGCGCGCTGATGGGCACGTAGCGAATGTCTTTGACCGGCAGCGAGGCGGTTTTGGTTTTCAAATCTTTTTGGATGGCATCAAAGGTGGCTTGCGAAAAATCGACCAGGTCCATTTTGTTGACGCAAACAATGATGTGCGGGATTTGCAGAAGCGATGCAATGTAGGCATGGCGCAAGGTCTGTTCGAGCACACCTTGGCGGGCATCTACCAAAATGAGAGCCACGTTGGCCGTGCTGGCGCCGGTGACCATGTTGCGGGTGTATTGGATGTGTCCCGGGGTGTCGGCGATGATGAATTTGCGTTTGGGCGTTGCAAAATAGCGGTAGGCCACGTCGATGGTGATGCCTTGTTCGCGTTCGGCGCGCAGGCCGTCGGTGAGCAGCGCCAGGTTCACTTCTTCGTTGCCAATGCGTTCGCTGGCACGTTCGATGGCTTCGAGCTGGTCGTCGAAAATGGCTTTGCTGTCGTACAGCAGGCGGCCAATGAGGGTGCTCTTGCCGTCATCCACGCTGCCGGCAGTGGTAAACCGCAGCAGCTCCATATCTAAATATCCTGATTGTTTTCCGTTCATTTCTTTCGTTTCTGGTTTAAAGTTTCTGGTTTAAAGTTTCTGGTTGTCATAACCCGAAACATTTAACCCGAGACCCGCAACAATATTAAAAATATCCCTCTCGTTTTCTGTCTTCCATGGCCGATTCGGAGCGTTTGTCGTCGGCACGACCGCCGCGTTCGGTGACGCGCGATGAGGCCACTTCGTGGATGATGTCCTCCAGGGAGTTGGCCGTCGACAGGGTGAGTCCCGTGCAGGTGACGTCGCCAATGGTGCGGCAGCGCACGTCGCGTATTTCGGGCACTTCGGAGTCTTTGAGTTTCATGTAGGGAGCCGTGGCCATCCACACCCCGTCGCGGTTAAATACCTCGCGCTTGTGGGTGAAGTAGAGGTTGGGCAGGGCAATGTTCTCGAGCAGGATGTATTGCCACACGTCCATTTCGGTCCAGTTGCTGATGGGGAACACGCGGAAGTGCTCACCCATGTGCTTGCGACCGTTAAAGAGGTTCCATAGTTCGGGTCGTTGGTTTTTGGGATCCCATTGGCCAAACTCGTCGCGGTGGGAGAAGAAACGCTCCTTGGCACGGGCTTTTTCCTCATCGCGGCGGCCACCGCCCATGGCTGCATCTACCTTGAGTTCTTCCAGAGCATCGAGCAGGGTTACAGTTTGCAGCTTGTTGCGGCTGGCGTTGTACCCTTTTTCTTCGGTGGCGCGGCCCTTGTCGATGGAGTCCTGCACGTAGCGTACAATGCACTTGCCGCCGGTTTCCTGCATGAGCCAGTCGCGAAAGTCGAGCGTCTCCTGAAAGTTATGCCCGGTGTCGATGTGCAGGAGCGGGAAGGGCACTTTGGCCGGATAAAAGGCTTTGAGCGCCAGGTGGTACATCACGATGCTGTCTTTGCCGCCCGAAAAGAGCATCGCGGGACGTTCGAACTGGGCAGCGACTTCGCGCAGCACAAAGATGGATTCGGCTTCCAGTTCGCGAAGATGATTGATTTGTTGCTTCATGCCAAAATGTTTGTGTGGAAGCACTTGGCAGTGATGAAGGCCGCAAAGTGCTTTTCTCGTTTTGATCTGTTTTTTATCTCTGTTACCCGTTGAAATGGGATGTTTTGCAACATCCAATCTTTTTGTCTTTTATTGGGGTATTTGTTGTAACACTTTTGTGATAAAAGATGTTGCAGGTAATTTCTGCTGAAAAGGTAGGTTATTGTCGTTAAGCCGCGCCGATTCAACGGGGTGGGCGGGTCGTTATCGTGCTTCAAAATGACCCGCCAGGCTTTGTCAACGCAGGCAAAAATAGCGATTAAAGGCGAATGAGAAAATTTAAGCGCCTTAGTTATTCATATCTGAATGGGATGGAATGCGGGAATTGCCACGCGTGTGGGATGCGGTGCGTGATATCTTGAAAAAAGCTGATGCCGTGTGCTGACAAAAATTCTACATTTGCAGGAACAAACACAAACGACACATACAAATGATTCAAGAAGCGGTAAGAGAAATTTTTCGACGGGAGGCGGAGGCCATTGCCAACATCCCCATCACCGATGCTTTTGAGAAGGCGGTGGAACTGATTCGCGTGCACGTGCACGAACGCCGTGGCAAGCTCATCACCACAGGCATGGGCAAAGCCGGGCAAATAGCCCTGAATATGGCCACCACGTTCAGTTCAACGGGGACGGCTGCCGTCTACCTTCACCCGAGTGAGGCACAGCACGGCGACCTGGGGGTGGTGCAGGACGATGATGTGATGCTGATGATCTCCAACTCGGGCAAGACGCGCGAAATCATCGAGCTCATCGACCTGGTTCGTCGCCTGGTGCCGTCTATTCCCCTGATTGTGATTACCGGTAATGGCGAGTCGGAGCTGGCACAAGCCTCCGATGCCTGCCTGCTCACGGGCAACCCCAAGGAGGTGTGCGCACTGGGGCTCACACCCACCACATCCACCACCGTGATGACGGTGATTGGCGATGCTCTGGTGGTGACGCTCATGCGTCGCATCAACTTCTCAAATGCCGATTATGCCAAACGTCATCATGGCGGTTACCTGGGCGATAAGTCGAGGAAGCAGGCGGGGATGTGAGGTGAGGGAGAGTAGAGTTTAGAAGTGGAGGAGTGTAAAAGTGCAATAGAAAAAAAGTAAGAATAATAATTATGGCCTTTGAAGCCTCCCCTTTGGGGAGGATGGAGGGGCTTTAAAATCATCATACCATGCGATTATTAAAGGATTCGTCCATCGCCATTGTGGTGGACATGCAGGAGCGTCTTTTTCCGGTGATTCATGAGAATGGGGAGCTGGAACGTCAGATGCAGATATTGGTGCAGGGACTCAGACTGCTTGGGGTGCCAATGGTGGTGACCGAGCAGTACGTGAAGGGCTTGGGACCGACCATTGCCTCCATCGAAGCGTTGGTGAGCGATTGTCAGCACATCGAAAAGATGGCGTTCAGTTGCTGCGACGAGCCGGCTTTTGCCGAAATGTTGGCCACTTCACAGCGCAACACCGTGATATTGGCGGGCATTGAGTCGCACATCTGTTTGATGCAGACGGCCATCGACCTGAAGGCATCGGGTTACGTGCCCGTGGTGGTTGAAGATTGCGTGTCGTCGCGTTCGGCCAACAACAAACGCATTGCCATGAACCGACTGCGCCAGGAGGGGGTGGTGGTGACTTCGTGCGAGTCGTTGCTGTTTGAATTGTGCCGTGTGGCCGGGGGGGATGCCTTTAAAGGGATTTCTAAATTGGTGAAGTGATTTTTTGTTAATTGAATGTTTGGGGTTTCATGCCTCTGGCTGAACCCCAACCTCTAACCCCTAAACCCCAATCGATGCTCCATCCATCTACCGAACTTCGTTTTGTGAATGACCTGATTGGTCACGGCGTATTTGCCACTGATTTGATTCCCAAGGGAACCATCACCTGGGTGCGTGATGCCATGGATCGTGAGCTGACGCCCGACCAGATGGATGCGCTACCGGCCATGGTGCGCGAGGCGTTGCTCACTTATTCGTACCGCAACCACAAGGGGCATTATATCTTTTGCTGGGATTACACCCGTTTTATCAATCATAGCTTTCGAGCCAACTGCATGCCCACGCCTTATGGTTTCGAGATTGCCGTGCGCCACATTCAGCCCGGCGACCAACTTACCAACGACTACGGAACCCTCAATATCATCGAGCCTTTTGAACCGTTTGATGAAGGCACCGACCGCAAAGTGGTTTATCCCGACGATTTGGCCACGTACCATCCCGAGTGGGATGTACTCATTGATGAGGCCATTGCCCTGGTGAATGGGGTGAAGCAACCTTTACAGTCTGTTTTTTCTACCAACGATTGGGCACAGGTGCAACGACTGGGTGCCGGACATGAAAGGGTGCGCTCGTTGAGAGAGTGTTGGTGTGTCATATCATAAACCCCGAAGGTCTTGAAGACCTTCGGGGTTTGAGTGTAACACTGAATTTTTAAAATAATCGGTTGATCAACTCTTGTTTAGAGAGACCTAAATGATTTGCCACATCAGATAGAATGGCATTGAGTGTTCCAATCTTTAATGGTGTGTGATTTGGGATGGTAATGTGGTGTTGACCATTAATGTCGGATGTGAGTCGGATGTGACTTCCTGTTTGTCGGGTTGGGTTGTAATTGAATTGCCGCAACGCTTTGGTTAGTTGTGCCGCATCTATGTCCCTGGGGAGTTTCATAAAGCAAAAGTCTCTTCCCTCGTCAAGTGCAGGTGGATAAGTTTGGGTAAATCCTTTTCATCAAAATGGCATTTCACCGCATCAATGATGTTGGCTTTTAGTTCATCAATGGTGTTTCCTTCGGTGAAGATCGAATGGTTTACTGCTTTGGCAACGAAACCCCCTTCTTCTGATTCTTCTGCTATGAAAACTAATTCGTTCATTTGTTTGTAATTGAGTCCCTTCATCTCCCAAGAGAGATTGTGGGTGTTTTGTCTTTAATTACTTCTTTAACAGTACTTTATCATCTTTTGTGCTTTTCTCAGTCATCATTCTTGCAGCTCGTTGCGTTTTTTTACCGTTTAGACAAAGTTACAACACCCTTTGAGATTAAACAACGCATTCATGTTATAAACCCCGAAGGTCTTGAAGACCTTCGGGGTTTGAAGAAATTTATCGAATCACCATTTTGATGGTTTTGTCATTCCATTGCACCAGGTAGATGCCTCTTTTCATGTTTTGGGTGCTGATGTTTTTCTCTCCATTAATTTGTTCAGTCATGATGATTCGCCCCGTGAGATCGGTGAGTGTGACGGGGCCATCCACGTTGTGCAGACGGATGGTTTGGGTGTCGTTGCAATAGTCGATGTGCCATGCCGGCGATGCTTCAGTTGCTGCGTTGTCGGTTGATTCACCGGGGGCTTGCGTCACGGTGATGGTGCGCATCAGTTCGCCCGACGTGGTGATGAGTGTGAGTGTGACGGTTCGTTCCTCGTGGGTGGGGTTGACGGGCGCCGATACGCTGATGCTTCCTTCCGACGATTTCATCACCCATATTCTCAGCCACTCCTGTTCCGGGGGTGTCAATTGCCAATCGGTGTTAGAAGTGATTTGAATGGTTTGGCTGCCGCCATCGGCATCAAAGACGATGCTGGGGTGTGACACTTCCAGGGTGGCCGGACTGCCGGTCTGCATGATTGAGAGCGCTACCTGGTGATCGTCATCTACCATGATGGTGACGGTGGTTTGGCGATCCTCTGTTGACGGGTTGTTTAATGTCGACAGAATTAGAGTCCCATTTCCGCTGCCTGCTTGCGGGCTCAGGCTGAGCCAGTCGGCAGTGGTGTGTGCCACCCAGTCGGCGTTGCACATGATGTCAATGGTTTGGTTGTCTTCCTCAGCGTTTAGGGTGAGCGAAGTTGTTGTGCTCGAAAGAATAATGGCGGCAGCTTCCTGTGTGATAACGACGGTTTGTGGCATCACCCCGTTGGCCAGGATGGTGCAGGAGGCCGTGCGTGATTGCGCCAGCGGGTTGGCCAGGTGGGTCAGCATGAGGGTGGCGTTGCCCGTTCCGTTTTCGGTGTCGGGCGTGAGCCACGGGGCATCCGATGTGAGCGTCCACGGGGTGTTTGAAGTGATGACCAGTGATGCTGTGCCCGCACTTGAGGGGAGGGAAAGCGTTTGTGGCGAGATGGAGAAGATGACCCCTTGTGCATTTTGGGTGATGATGACTTGCACAGGGGTAATGTCCGGTGCGGTAAAGGTGATGACACCCGACCGTTCCTCGGGTGCAGTGTTCGCCGTGGTTGTGATCGTTGCGATGCCGTTTTGGTCACCAGTGGCAGGGGTGATGCTCATCCATGGGGTTGCGGTGGCGGCCATCCAGTTGGTGTTTGAGGTAATGAGCAGCGATGTGGTTCCCCCTTCGGCCGGGAGATTAGCTGTTGGCGGCTGCACCATCAACGTGGGGGTTGCTCCCTGTTGGGTGATGACGATGGACTGATCTGCCACCCCGTCGGCAGTGACGGTGATGGTGCCGCTGCGTTGGCTCACGCCCGGGTTGTCGGTGGCCGTGATCGTGAAGGAACTAGTGCCGTTGCCTGAGTTCGCATCTGCATGCAGCCATTCTTCGTCCGAGGCAACGCTCCACGTCGTGTTCGACACCACGTTGATCGTGCTTTGCCCGCCGATGCTTTCCAGCAGGTTGGTGGTGGTTGCGATGGCAAGGGTGGGTGCGCCCGCCAGTTGGGTCACCACAATGTTTTTAGACGCCACACCCGATGCCTGCAGGGTGATGGTGACGCTCCGCAGGATGGTGAGCGGGTTGGCGGCCGCGCTGATGGTGAGCGTGGTGTTTTCGTTGCCCGACGATGGAGACAGCGAAAGCCAGTCGGCCGGGATGCTCGACGCCCAAGCTGTGTTGGCCGTCAGTTCAATCGGTGCTGTGCCGCCCTCGCCCTCAATGGTGACCGTGTTGCTGCTGACGGATAGTATGGGAGTGATGAACGAGGTGGTGGCGCCGTAAGCCGTTCCGGTGCTGTTGGTGGCATAAGCTCGCACGTGGTAGGTGGTGCCCGCCACCAGTTGGTCAATGGGCGACGCATAATCGCCCGTGGCGGTGGTCGCGTCCATGTCGATGCGGCTGTCGGTCAGCGTGGGTTCCGGGTTGGTAGTGCTGAAGCAGAATCCCCGGACCACGCTGTTGGGTTGTCCGGTGGCGGTGAGCGTGCCGCGGAGCATGGCCGATGTTTCGGTCACGTTGATGGCTGCGAGGGTAACCACCGTGGGAGGGCTGTCGGGTGTCAGGGTGCTTATTCGATCCACAAGGGCTTCCCATCCTTTGCGGGTCACCCCGTTGTCGGAAGTAAAGACGATTGTCAGCGCACCATCGTCATTGGATGCGGTGATGCTTTTGAGTATGTCGGGCACTTTGCCGTCGTCCTGTGCCACGTTGGCCATGAGTGCTGACGGGTTGGCTGTGGCGCTGTTGTAAATACTGATGAAGTCGTAGTTGGCCTCGGTGGCCAGCATGGTAAAACGAATGCGCACCGCATGGCCGGCCTTGTCGGGGCGCAGGGTGAGCGTGTAATTGGTTGCGTTGGAGTAGTTGAAGTTGATGCCCCCTTCGTCAAAAAAGAGGAATTCCCGGTTGTCGATGGTCGCGGTGGCGTTGCCCATTTTGATTTGCGGCATCGGGGCGATGGCGGTGAAGGAGGTGGCATTGTCGGCCGGGTTGAGGTCGGCCGGGTAGTCGATGGTGGCTTTCACCTGCATGGGGTTGGCAAACAGGATGGATGCCGCCACAGAGTCAATGATGCCCGGTTCGATGTCTTTGCCGGCCACCTTGGCCAGTTCGGTGCCATCGGGGGCGGTGAACAAGATGTTGTAGTCGGCGCCTTTGACGGGCGAAGTGCTGTAGTTGCGCAGTTTCAGGTACACGGCGATGGCCTCATCGTTGGGAGGCGTGGTGCTGAGGGGGCGCAGCGACAGTGCCTTGAGATCGTTGGTGTGCAGCGTGATTTGCGACACGGTGGCATTCCATCCCAAATGAGGGTAGAAGGTGTTGGTGGTGTACACGCAAGTGAGTGCCCCGTCGGGGTTGGTGGCAATCACCTCTTTTTGGTCGTTGGTGATGCTGATGTAGTATTGGGCAATGAGTTTGGCGGGGTCGGTTTCCTTGCCGTTGTATATCTTCATGATGTCGTACACGCAGAAAGTCTGAAAGAAGTCGAAGTTAAGTCGTATTTTCTTTGTGGGGTCGGCCGGGATGAAGGTCGTTTTGTGGGTGGTGCCGTTGGGGTAGCAAAACCATTCGCCACCGGCATCGGTGTATTTCACGGGAGCATCTACCGTAACATTGCCCTCGAGCACGGGGGTGGGGGCATAGCCGGTGTAGGGCGAGCTGTTGCTGCCACTCAAAGCCAGCACGTATAGTTTGCTGCCAATGTCGGACTTGGAGAAGCGCACCGACACGATGTTTTTGTTTTTGGCCGTATCGGGAATGGCCAGCAGATAGTCGAACAGGTTATAATCGTCGGCCGTGCCCAGGTATTGGTCGGTGGTGGGATTGAGGGCCCCGCACCCCTTGAGCGCCGGGTTTGAGGTGTTGTTCCATGCCTTGGTGTTGAAGTTGTAGAACAGGCGTGTTTGGTCGGCAAAGTTCACCTCTACACACACCGACGAGGGGTAGTTGTTGGTCATCAACAGAGCCAGCGTGGCATAGGGCGTGGGCGTGTTGAACCGGAAGGTCTCGTGGTCGTTGTCCAGACCCACCAGCAGTACGTTGGGCTGACTGTAATCGCGCAGTTGAAAGCTGATTTCGGGGCGATAGGTGCTTACGATGACCCCGTCCATGGGCAGTCCCAGCGGAGGGGCGATGGGGTTGAGGGTGCTCTGAAAGTCTTTGGCATAAAAGCAGACGCCGGGCATCAGCGGTTGGGTGATGGAGGATGCCCCGGTGCCGGAGCTGTTGGCAATGGCGTCGTAGTTGAAGCCACTCCCCGCGATGGGGGTAAACGATTGTGCGTTGCCTGTCAGGTAAATGGATACGAAACAAAGCAACAGGATGCTGAGCGTTTTCATATAGGGTGGTTTTGGGGTGTCAGTTTAAGCCCCCTAATCCCCCGAAGGGGGACTGTGGGATTGCTTCTTTAGCCGTTCTTTTGCACTTTCTCACTCTTGTACTTTTGCACTTCTTCCAATGGCACGTTTCATTTGTTGTTGGCGTCGATACAAAGTGCAAGTTAAGGGGGGATGCCTGCGGGGTCAATGCTGTTTGAAGCTCGCTGAAAGCATCCGGTCATCATTTGCTGTCGGTTGGTTGTCGAATTGTGTAGTTTGCTCCCCAATTCTCATGCGTTGATTGCTTTCTGATATTTTTGATGAATGCTGCTTTTGTGGAGGTGGGGGAGGGGGGAGAGTTTAGGAGTGGAAGAGTGGAGGAGTTTAAGAGTTTAGGAGTGGAAGAGTGCAGAAGTGTGATGCGAAAAAATCAGACTACTATATAACTCTTTTACCGAGTGGCACTGAGGCTTCTTCTCCTCACTGGTTCTCATCTTATCTCACTGCAAATCAGCGTCAGTTCTTAGTTCATTAAGTAGAGGACGATGATTAAATGCTGAGTTATCTGCTTTCATATTTAAACGCAATCTATTAATCAAACCAACTCAGCGCCTTCGCGCCTCAGCGTTTATTTTGACTCGGTGAAACAATGAAAATGCAGAGGCATGGTGCTTTCTGTCAGCCTCTTTGGGGATTACTGCTTTCGCGTATCATAATGTCACAAGAAGCAATGTCCCGGATAAAGGATTGGAGCAACAAACGTCGTCAGTCCCGCCTGTGTGGTCTTGTCAAGCAATGTTGTGTTCCTTGCTAAATCGCAGCAGGCTTTTGTATGAGCCAAAGCCTGCCATCAATGCCAGTTCCTGCGGGGAGTAGCCCTGTTTTTCGGGCAGTGTTTGCAGACGTTCATATTCCTTGAGGCGGCACTGGTTGATGTAGCTACTGAAGTTGACCCCGTATTCGCTGTTGATGAAGGCCGAGAGGTAGGTGCGGTTGATGTTGAGTTCTGCTACCAGGTCGGTGATTTTCAGGTCGGCATTCAAATAAGGTCTTTGTGTTGCCATAAACTGGTCGAAGACTTCGCGCGTGAGCTGGTTTTTCTTGAGCTGCGGTGTATCGGTGTCGGTTGTGGCTGTTGGCGTGATGGCTGTTGATTTGTGGCTGTCGTTGACCTCTTTGTCGGTCATCAATACATATTTCTCCTTCACCACGTAATAGCAAAGGTAGGCATATTGAAAGGTGAACAGCAGGTAATAAGTGGGCATCACCGATGAGGTAATCACCGACAGTCGTTCGGTGAGCAGCAGTTTGAAGATGGGCATGGGGGTGAGGCCGGTGGTGAGTATCAGGTACACCGAGAGCCAGCGCAGATGCCCTTTCTCCTCGTTGGCCGAATAGTCGCGCACGCGCTTGCGGTAGTTGCGGAGGCGGTAAAACGACAGGCTCAGGTACACCACGCTGTAGAGCGTGCGTACCGGTATTTTGCTGTTGGATACCATGTAGAAGAGACGATAGTCCTCATTGGTGCATTTGCCCTTTGCTTTGATGATTTCGACCTGCCCCTCAAAAGGGGTGATGAACGATACCGCCAACAGAGCCAGGGTGAGGATTGCGGGCAGGTAATAGTGATAACGGGGAAATCGTTCGCCGGCATCTAAACGCGTGATGTGGAAGATGAAACCGTAAAAAAAGACCTGCACCATTGATAAGGCGAAAAACACCGGCGCATTGATGATGGCAAATATCTCGGGATAGAAAAAGTAAAACACCAGCGAGCCCCAGTTTACCACCGTGCAACACATCATGGCCAGCACGTTGCCTTTAACCGGCCACAGGCTTTTGGGCGAGTGACGCACATCGAGTACCAAAACAAGCAGTATGGCCAGTGTGCTGAAAATGGGTGCCAAAAGGATGGTCAGGGGCATCAGTTGTTCGGAGGTGAGCATATCCGGGAATATATAGTGGTGTCGACTGCCGAAATTACGGCTATCGTGGCGATCCGCCAAAATAATGGGGTGACGTTTTTTGATTTTTGCGTGTCGTGTGATTTAATGCTGAGTTTTAAAGAACCATAGAACTCACAGGGGGACAGCGTTTTTTTTGTTTATGATGTGAGATGGAGAACGTTTAAATCGGGTCACTCAGCCTCAACTCATCTTCTTTAGCGTGAGTTGCTAAGAACTGACACTGAGTTGCAGTGAGATCAAATGAGAACCGATGAGGCTAAGAAATCTCAGAGTCGCCTGCGGTTGCATCTGAAAAAGAAACTCAGCATCTCCGTGTCTTTAGGGTTTTCTTTAAAAATTAACTCAGCCTTTGCGTCTTTGCGTTTATTTTGCCTTTGTGTTTTTTTTAATCTTCTTCTTTTGCCCCATTCGTCAAAAAAAACGGCCGTTTGCCCAAATCGTCAATCGATTTTTACGATCTGTCCCGCCCTTTTGATCGCTTTTCCCCTCTTTTGCATCGCAAATAGCGTCGGGTGATGCTGTGTGGCCATTTTTTGTGCTTCGTGCCGGATGCCACCCGTCATCACCAAGACCCTGACTTTGGATGCCCCTCAACAATCTTTTTTTAGACGGTTGTTTGGGGGCATTGCTTTGAAACCTTATTTGACCACAACCTTTTTTTATGCGATCCATCGACCTCTCCGCACACGAGTGTTACCGACAGGGCGATTACGCCCGCGCGTGGGAACTTTGCTCTCAGGTGCTCAAGTCAACTCCCGGCGACGTGCCCGCCATGGCGCTCATGGGCATGCTGTGCCACAAGGCCGGGCGTTATGCCAAAGCCGAGCAATACCTGCGCGATTGTCTGCCGTTGCATCCGCATCCCCACATGGTGATGGCCGAACTGGCCGATGTGCTCATGGCACAACAGCGCTACTCCGAAGCCGACGAGTTGCTTTGCCGTGCTGCCTCCCTCAATGCCCGTTTCGAGAAACTGTGGCTTCGCAAAGCCAAACTTCTCAAACTGCAAGGCGACATATCCGGTGCCGAAATGGCGCTGCGTCAACTCATTCAACTCGATCCTCGGTCGGCTGCCGCATTCAATAACCTGGGCAACATCCTTGTGGACGATGACCGGTGGGCCGAGGCCATGCTTATGTATCAAAAGGCCGTGGCGCTGAACCCGCAACTGGGGGCTGCCCACAAAAGCATTGGCCTCATCGAGCTTCAATCGGGCAATCAACGCCAGGCTATGGAGGCTCTGGTGGCTGCCCATCGCCTGATGCCGGCCGATGTGTCGGTGCTCAGGGGGTTGGGGCGTTTGTTTGAGGGCAGGCACCTTTGGGACAAGGCCAACGAGGTGTATGCGCAGATACAAACCCTGGAGCCCGATAACCATGAACTGCTTATGTTGCAGGGTATCAATCATGTGCGCATGGGGAATGTTGAGCAGGCGGCTGCCTGTTTTGACACGGTGTGGATGCGCCATCCTCTTTATGCCGAAGCCTTTTTCCGTTTGGCACGCTGCAAGGCCGAGCTGGCCGATTGGAGCTATTGGGACGATACCCGAAGTCAACTCATCACATTGCTGGAACGCAGTCTGCACACCGACGGCCCCTTTGCCTGTGCCCCCATCGATTTGCACTATTACCATGTGCCCGACGAGTTGCAGTACAGGGTGATGCACCGACTGGCTTCGCAGCACGTGTTTCGCAATCGTGTGGCGTTCGATTTCTCGGGTCGCCGTCACTCCCGCATTCGCCTGGGCTACCTCTCGCCCGATTTCCGTGCCCACGCTTTGGGCATGAGCGTGTACAAGATGTTTGGCTGTCACGATCGTTCGCGCTTCGAAGTGTACCTCTTTTCGCAGCACATCCCCGACGAAAACGACCCCTTTCATCGCGAAATGAAGCAGTCGGCCGATCATTTTGTCGATTTGCGCGGGATGGACGCCATGGCCTCGGCCCGCATCATTCATGGTCACGAAATTGACATTCTCATCGACTTTGGGGGCTACAGCATGCACGCTAAGCCCGCTATCCTTGCCCTCAAACCGGCCCCCGTGCAGGTGATGATGTTTGGTCAGCCCGACACCACCGCCATCCCGCAGGTCGATTATTTTGTGGCCGATGATAACCTCATTGACACCGACAATCGCAAGTATTACAGCGAAAAAATTATCTACCTGCCCCACGGCTTCATCTGTTCGCCCATCGAACCGGCTTCCACCGGACTCACCCGTCGGCAGTTGGGCATTCCCGACGATGCCTTTGTGTTCTGTTCGTTTTGCAGTCCCTATAAATACGAGCCCACCATGTTTACCCTCTGGATGCGCCTGCTGACCCAAGTGCCCGGCAGTGTGCTCTGGCTCATGTCCAACGGCAATGCCCGTTACGAGCAGAACATCGTGGCCGAGGCTGCCCGGCATGGTGTGGAGGCCGCGCGCATCCTGTTTGCCCAACCCCTGCCCATTCACTTGCATCTGGAGCGCATGCGGATGGCCGATCTCTTTCTCGACACGCGGTGTTACTCGTCGTGTTCCAGCGGCTCCCATGCCCTGATGGCCGGCGTGCCCCTGGTGACCCTGCGGGGGCAGTCACATGCCTCGCGTCAGGGAGCCACCGTGTGCCGCGCAGCCGGCCTGCACGACACCATCTGCTACTCGATCGGGCAATACTACCAAAAGGCGTTGGAGCTGGCCACCCATCCCCAAAAGCTCGCCGACCTCAAGGCACGCCTCGACAGGCGGCGCCACCCCATTGCCCATTTCGATGTGCCCCTTAACGTGCGTGCCATCGAACAGGCCTGGCTCACCATTTGGGAGCGCCATGTCGCAGGCAACGAGACTGCTGATGTGGTGGTGGAGGGAGGGGTATGATGTCTCAATATCTTCTTATCAGCCCATGCCTTAACTATGTGGCTGCTTCCATAGGTTCTCCTCGGCTTGCGTCCTGATACTCACATCTTGAGACTTGCGTCTTGCTACTTACATCTTACATCTTGCGTCTTGATACTTGATACTAATATTTCAATTTAAAACAATGAAAAAACAATTTTTACCCCTTTCACCTGCTTTTTGCCAATATTTTGGTTCGGTTGTGAAGTATCGCAACCTGTTGCAACATGTGCATGCGTTGATGCGCAACGGCGTGTTTCCATCGCTCACCACCGCCCGTCAGATGCGCCTGAAGGCCAGTCTGCAACGCCTCTATGCCCGTGTGGCCGCCTTTAACCCCTCTCTGGCGGTGAAGATGGCTGGCGCAACGGCCTGCCTGGCTCTGGTGGCCGGTCAGGCGAAAGCCCAGATGCCTCGCTTCGAGAAGTGGGCCGACGGACAAAGCCCCATCGCATTTACCCAATTGACAGGGCTGTATAATGATCCCGATAACTATTATCGCATCCTCGACGGCGTGTTGGTGGATATGGATGGTGATGGCGACCTGGATGCCGCACTCGTTGCCACCAATCAGTATGGGACATCCATTGTGTATTTCGAAAATGTGAATGGCACTTTTAGGGAGAACGACGAGAAGAACCCTTTTGTCGGTGTGGACAATGATGGATTGACGAGTCTGGATATCCGGGACTTTGATGGCGATGGTCAACTCGATTTGGTCACCACTAATAAAAAGTCAGGCTGTTTTATGTCCCATTATGAGTGGGATGCCGATGCTCAAAAGTATGTTGATGATGGCTCTTGGTCTCAGTCTACTGCATTTGTCGATTATACCTATTTAGCCGCCAAGTTCATGGATGTGAATAGCGATGGGTTGGACGATTTGGTGACCTATAGCATTTACTATAATTCAGCCATTCACACGGCCACTTTGTATCAGGCAGACGACCATTCCTTTGGTGAACCGGTTGCCAATGTTCCCATCGGTGACGTCTTATCCGGTTTTTCTCCCAATTCGCAACTGGCCGTGGCCGACATGGATGCAGATGGTGACGAAGACCTGTTTCTCTTTTTCCCCGGATTTGAGGATAAAGATTTAGATGTGGAAGATGTGATTTATGTTCGCAACGATGGCAATGGCGTGTTTACGCGGTTGACTGATGCCGCGGACCTGCCTCTCCCGGCCTTAGAGGGTTTGTCGAAACTCTCGTCAACGTTGCTGGCTGACCTCAATGGCGATGGCGCCATCGACATCTTTCAGCCCGGGGATCTATATTCTGCCTTAGGAACCAATCAATCCGCCTGGAAGAACCTGAAAGCCTCACAGACCATCACCTTCAACGTCCCGGAGGGGAAAACCACTGCCAGTGAGCCCTTCGCCCTGCAGGCAGTCTCGTCTGCCGACCTGGCGGTGACTTACACCAGCTCTAATGAGGCTGTGGCCACCATCACGGGTAACACGGTGACCATCGTGGGCGTGGGTGAAACAGTCATCACCGCATCACAAGTCGGGAACAAACAGTTTGCAGCCGCCGAACCGGTGTTACAGACGCTTGCCGTGGCCAAGGCGACCGGCATCAAAACCCTCAATAGCGGCGACATCAACATTTATCACGATCCCGCCACCGGCCTGGTGACCGTTGAAATGCTTTCAATAAACGACAACCCCATGCAATACAATGTCTATCAGCTGAGCGGTAGAAAAGTGCTGTCGGGCAAAATCGTGAATGATACTTGGCAAATCAATATGGGCAACCAAGCCAAAGGCACCTATTGTATCGAACTGCTCTCGGAGACTGATAGATATGTGTTTAAAGTGTTGGTGCAATAAGCTTATTTGTCAGGCTGTTATCAAACCTTCAAGGTTTTTAAAACCTTGAAGGTTTCATTTTCAACGCTTCCTTTCGGAGAGACAAGGGGCTTACATTATCAACACATAAAACAATCACGACGCTCATCAAGGGACACGCACGGAAATCGGAAATCGGCCTAGCCAATGGTTAAAAACGTTCATCGTCTTGTGTCTTGATACTGATGTCTTAATACTTTTTTAAAATATATGAAAAACAAGCTTTTACTCACGCTAATCCTATGGCTCACCCTACTGGGGAGCGCATGGGCGCAGGGGAACGCCCTGCACTTCGATGGCAGCAACGACTACGTTGACCTGCCCGATTTTACAACCACACACGATTTCTCACAGGGTTTCACCTTTACCGCATGGGTAAAGTGGGATGCCTTTACGGGAAATGCCCGCGTGTTTGAGATAGGCAACGGCTCGGGTAATGTAAACAACAGCATTATTCTGCGTACCGATGCGTCATCAGGAACGTTGATTTTTCAATGCGCCAGTGGAACCACCAATTCGGAAATAAAGACCGATGCCGCGGTGGTTACGGCAGATACTTGGCACCACGTCGCTGCAACCATTAGCAGCACAGGTGATGCTACCATTTATATAGATGGAGCCGCAGTGAAAAGCGGGAGCATTTCCATTCCCCAAAATGTTACCCGCGCCAACAATTGGCTGGGCAAAAGCGCATGGTCTGTTGACAATTACTTCAAGGGCACCATGGACGAGGTAAGCATTTGGCACAAAGCCCTTACACCGACTGAGATTGAAACCATTAAGCAAGCCTCTCCCACAGGAAACGAAGATAAAATTATTGCCTACTACAACTTTAACCAAACTACAGGAACCACCCTTACCGATGCCACAACCAACGCAAAGCACGGTACGCTAAAGGATTTTGCCGTAACTGGTGCAACATCCAACTGGGTAGTGGGTTACACACCTCCAACACCCCCAGCGGCTAACAACGCCCTGCACTTCGATGGCACTTCCGACTACGTTCAGTGCCCTGCCGTTAACCCCGCCACCTTCACCATGGAGGCGTGGGTGTACCCAACGCAGCTAAACCGTGACCAAGCGGTTATCTCCACGCTGAGCGTGGCTAACGCATCAGGCATGGAACTGCATGTTGCCAGCGACAACAAACCCTTAGTAACCATTCGCAATGGGAGTAACTGGCTCGACGTGAAGGCCACCTCAACCGTAGCCATTAACACGTGGACGCACTTGGCAGCCACCTACAACGGCGGCACTGTGAAGCTCTACATTAACGGCGCAGAGGCAGCTACAGCAGCCGCCACAAGCTACGCTCCCGGAACCAGCAACCTGTTCATTGGCCGACGACCCGATAACGAGGAGAAACGCTTTGCCGGGCGTATCGACGAGGTACGTATATGGAACGTAGTTCGCACGCAAACCGAAATCGCTGCCGCCAAGGACAACCCGCTTACCGGCACCGAAAGCAGCCTGCTTGCCTACTACAACTTTAATCAGGGTACGGCAACTGGCAGCAATAGCGGAATTACCACACTAACCGATGCCACTACCAACGCAAAGCACGGTACGCTAAACGGGTTTGCCCTTACCGGTTCTACCTCCAACTGGGTGGAGGGCTTTGTGGCGGGTACCACGCCAACCTACAACCTCTCCGCCACCCCCACCACGCTTACGCTCGATGCGGCCAGCGGCAGCAACGGTAGTATTACTATCACCTCAAACACCGCTTGGACTATTAGCGGCAGCGCCGACTGGCTCGAGCTGAGCGCTATCTCAGGTAGCGGTAACGGCAGCATAACCCTTACCGCGTTAAGCGAAAATTCAGCAACAACTGAACGTACGGCTTCATTTACCCTTATGGGTACAGGCATTACTGAACCCATTACCATCGCCGTAGCACAGTCGCCTATAGTCTCGGTTATCATTACTAAAACCGATGCCTCCGTTATTACCAGCAAAGGAAACACGTTGCAGGAAGCCATTGTAACCACTATCCTAAACGAAATTAAAAAAATTGAGGTCATTAATGGAAAAGTTATTGCGTCCGATTGGCGTTGGTTTTACGATAATAAGAGTAGCCTAACTGATATTACGCATTTAACCATAGGTAACAGCGTTACTTCAGTGGCAAATATCCCCAACCTAGCAGATTGGGAAGGACGATCTTATTTTGGCTCTCAATTAGAAGAGGTAATCATTCACAAAATTGATGGGATTGGCAACTATGCTTTTAGCGCTTGTTCAAATCTAACTAAAGCATACCTCCCGGATACAAGATATGTAGGAGACAGATCATTTTTACAATGTACTAAGCTTAATACAAATTTGCACATCCCAAAACTTATTGGTATCGACGAGGCTGCTTTTGCATTATGTTCTTCTATTGAAGAATTCGATTTACCGAATTTAGAGTATATCAATAAATTATCTTTTTCATCTTGCACGAACCTAAAAAAAATAAGCCTTCCAAAAATCACCAGTATCCCCTATCGAACATTTTACAGCTGCAGCAATCTTACATACATGGCACTGGGAGCCAACCCTCCGAAGGTTGGTTCTGAAGTTTTTAATTATGCTAAATCGCCCCGCTACCTAACCCTTGCCGATGCCAACGGGAACCTGCTTACCGGCACGGAGTTGGAGAATGCCCGGACATCCTATAAGGCCGTGGATGATGGCAACACCACCGACAACCTCTGGTTTGGTTGTACTATTGACCGCCAGCCATACAAACTTGTTGTTAATGAGCCAGAGAACGGCACTCTTACCGCCGGCACTCCCGATGAAATGGTGTTTGGGGGCTACCCCGCAGGGACAACCATAAACGTAACTGCCACGCCAAGCTATGGGTATAAGCTCGCCAACGGCAGCCCCAGAGCTTATAAAACTGGCAACGAAAATATTATACAAGGTATTGAGAACAATAAGTTCGAAATGCCTAACGATAATATTACGGTTACAGCCACCTTTGAGCCCAAGCTATCAGCCTCTGCCAACACTGTTACGCTGGGCAAAGAGGCAGAGCAATCGCAATCTGTTACCATAACGTGCGATGGTAATTATGAAATTACCAATATCGAAGAAAGTCCAGATTGGCTGCAAGTTGGCTTTTTAACTATGGGAGAAACTAGAGAACTGATTTTTACCACTAAAAGAGCCAACCCCTGGGGCTTTGAGCGCGAGGTGGTGTTTACCCTCACGGCTGCGGAAGCTAACGATATTACCATTACCGTGAAGCAGGAGGCTGCCCCGGAGGTGTTTACCGTTTCCAAAACCCAAGCCACACTAGGATACCAGCAGGGCAGCACCGATATTATTACCATTACTAATAATATCCCCTGGAGCGCTAGCACCGCACCCTACTCGCACCTATTCTCTGTTTCGCCCACCGAGGGGGCAGGGAATGCCGAGCTAACCATTACCGCCCTAACCGAGAATACCGGCTTAACGGATATATACGGAGTGATTAGCGTTAATGGCGAAACCTATCCCATTACGCAGCGCTTCAACGCCAAGGAACTCTCCATTTCGCAAACCGATATACTCGTTGGCAAGGAGGCGGGCAGCTCCGTGCAGGTGCAGGTTACATCCGGCACCGATTGGCAGTTCGATAACATAAACGGGCACTTTTATTGTGAACCCGCATACGGCACCGGCAATGCCACCGTTACCATCACGGCAAACAACTCTGTATTGGGATATCGAAACAACGTTTCTACGCCCCTGCTAACGGGAGCCGACGCCTACCCAGTGCAGCTACGCATTACCCAAAAATCGGACTACATGCCGCTGGGCGACGGAACGGCTGCAAACCCATTCCAAATATCCACTCTGGACAACCTGCGGTGGATGTCGGAGAACCTGGACTATGAGTCGCCCTACCTGCGCTCCCACTACGTGCTAACCAACGATATTGATGCACAGGAAACCCACAACTGGCCCGACGGCTTCCGGGCAATTAGCATGAGTAATACAAACTATTTTGCCGGAACATTCAACGGCAAGGGCTACGCCATTAGCAACCTCTTAGGGTACGGACTGTTCTATAAAACTGCCCCCGAAGCCCGTATCGATAGCCTGGCGCTGGTTAACATCCTGGTAAAAGGAGCCGGCTGTGCAGGGCTGGTTAGTTATAACGAGGGTACCATTAATGCCTGCTACGTAACCGGGTATATGACAGGAAGTGGTATGGGAATGCTGGCTTGTAAAAACTCTGGTACCATAAGCAACTGCTACACTTCGGGTTTTATTGCCGGAGACAATTTAGCGGGTTTATGCTTTGGAAACTCTGGCACAATTTCGGGGAGCTACACAGCGGTTGGAAGCCTTTACGGAATGTATAACGATGGGTTTGTGTGGCAAAACGATGGCACTGCCCACGGCTACTTTAATAAGGAGCTATTTACCGATACCAATTCCCCAGCTATTGGCCTAACAACTGCCCAGATGCAGCAGCAGGCAAATTTTGAGGGCTGGGACTTTACCAATGTGTGGAGCATGACTGAGGGCAAATCGTTCCCACGCCTGCAAGGGGTGTACAACTACCCGTTGCTGCTGCCCACATACCCCATCGACGGCATACCTAACGTACCATACTACGCAAATATTGAAATAGTGGAGATGGATTACCCCGTGGCATCGGTTGAGCTCACCAAGGCACCCGAGGGGATGGAGCTAATCGATCGGTTTATTGATTGGACTCCAACGACAGGTGGACAGTACGATGTAACCATTACCATTACCGACACCAATGGCAAAGCGGTGGCCTACACCTACACAATAACAGTGGAGCTGTGGGGCGAAGGCACCGAGGCCAACCCATACCTTATACACACCATTGCCGAGCTCGACATGATGCGCCAAATGCAGCCATACACCCACTTCCTGCTAATGAACGACCTGGACTTTGCCGGCACCAAGTACGCCTACAACCCCCAATACCCTGAGGCTACCGGATGGCAACCCATAGGCAATTCAGAAGACCATTATTTCCGTAGCCATTTCAATGGCAACGGGCATATAATTAAAAACCTGTACATTAAACAACCCTATGGTGGTAACCTTGGGCTATTTGGCCCTTGTTACAAGGCTACCATTAAAAATTTGGGGCTTGTTGATGTTAATATCACCGGACATCACCAATGCGGTGGCATTACCGGGCTACTAGATAATTCAACCATTACCGGCTGCTACGTTACGGGCAGCGTAAAGGGTAATAGCTCCATTGGCGGGCTGGTAGGTGAAAGCAAGGATTCGCAGGTAGCCAAATGCTATGCCAACGCAACGGTTAAGGGCGATATGTTCGTGGGAGGGCTTATTGGCTATAATAATGCTGCATCGCTAAGCAACAGCTACGCCGCCGGCACTGTTAGCGGCAGGAAGCATGTGGGCGGGCTGCTTGGTGCAGGCGAACCCGACTTCACTAGCTGCTACTCTGTTAGCGTGGCAACCGACTCGGCCGCCTACAGGGGACTATTCGGAGATGTATCGGGAAGCTCTATAATCAACAATTACTACCTGCTGGAGGGCAATGCCGATGTTACCAACTTTGAGGGCACACGCCTTACCGCACAGCAGCTTATGCAGCAGGCCAGCTTTACCGATTGGGACTTTACCGATACCTGGCAAATTACCGAGGGACAAACCCTGCCCCGCCTGCGCGGCATGTACAACCACCCCGTGGTGCTACCCGTAGCCGATACTGCCCAAATAAACAAACCCTACACCCACACCCTGCGTGTGGTAGGTATGGACAATACGGTAGCCTCGGTTAGCATTAGCGGCGTGGAGGGCATGACCCTAAGCGAAACCGACAACACCCTTACCTGGACCCCCGACAACGCCAACGAGCCTACGCTTACCGTTACCGCCACCGATGCAAACGGCGCAGTAACCCACCATAGGCAGCGCATTGCGGTTATCCCTTTCGATGGCGAGGGTACCATAGATAACCCCTACAAGATAACCACCATTGCCCAGCTAAACGCCGTGCGCAGCTACAGCGACAAGTGCTTTATACTGATGAACGACCTCAACTTCGATGGCAGCGAGTACTCCAAGGCCAACAGCCAAAAGGGATGGCTACCCATTGAGAAGTTTACGGGCATGCTCTATGGCAAGAACCATGTAATAAAGAACCTGTACATAAACCGCATCGAAATGGAGAGTACAGGCCTATTCGGTATTATCGAGAATGCATACATCACCGAACTTGGCCTTGCCGGCGTTCATATTCAAGGAGGTGATAAGACTGGCGCAATATGCGGAGAGAGTTCAATCTCTACAATAACCCGATCCTACGTAAGCGGTACTATACATGGCTCCGATGTTAACACCGGTGGCCTTGCGGGCTACAGCCAGAGCTCAACAATAACCAATTGTTACAACACCGCCAGCATTTATGCCAGCGGAGGATACCTGGGAGGTATTGCAGGTGTTAATTTATATGGCAATATTGGGTATTGCTATAATGGCGGCATGCTTTTCAATGATGAAATGGGTTTTACCGGTGCTATTGTGGGAAGAGATGATGACGGGATTTATGACAGTACCCTATTTGATGGTGATATAAACCCCGGAGTTGCTGCTTGTGGCGAGACTTCTGGACCACACGGTTATTTAACTGAATTCACCACCGAGGGCATGAAGCAAGCGGCAAACTTTATCTCTTGGGATTTTAATAGTATCTGGCAAATACGCGAGGGGCAAACCTACCCTGCGCATCGCTCCAAAAACAACGCTCCCTTTGCCTTTGCCGAGGAGATACACGTTGGCGCACGCCAAAGCATTACCAACCTGCTTGCCAACGACTACGACTACGAAACCCTACAGGAGAAACTGGTACTTAGGGTTCTTAGCATGGATGGCCCCGGGGAGATTACCCAAAACAGCTGCTTTGCATTCCCCGCAGGCACCGCCACCGGCACTACCACAAAGCTTAAGTACATGGTGGGCGAAGTTACCGCCCCCGGCGACACCCTTTGGGGAGGACAGGCCGTGGCAACCATGATTAAAAAAGAAAACCAGGAACCGGAGTCAGTCTATCTTACAGTTACCATTGATGAGGACAGCACCCTTGAAGAGTTCGATGCGCTTAGCACGGCCAGCGACCCCGATGGCGACTACCTGACTATCCTCTGTCTGTTAGACTACTATACATTGCACGGTACAGCAGCCATTGTGAATAACCGCATCACCTACAAGCCCAATGCCAACTACCACGGAGTGGACGATATCGCCTTCGCTATTACCGATGGTGATCACACATCTGGAGGCTTTATTAACATTACGATAAGCCCTGTGAACGATGCACCAGTACTTACAGCCGTTGCCAACAAAACCATTAAGGAGGGCGAAACCCTTACCCTTACCATGGACGATGTGACCGCCACCGATGCCGAGGGCGACGAACTTTCGCTAGTAATTGCCAATGGCGAGAACTACACCGTGAACGGCACCACCATAACCCCAGCCAATGGCTTTACGGGTGTACTTAGCGTGGGCATATCGGTTACCGATGGCGAGCTAACATCCAACCAAATGGTGATGACCGTTACCGTTACCCCCGCAACGGGAATAGACGATAACATCACCGCAACCGTAAGCGCATACCCCAATCCATTTACCGATTACGTGGTAATTGAGAGCGAGGAGCCGATCCACAGCGTATCGTTTATTAACATCCTAGGCAAAACCGTGCAGCACACAAGTATGCCCCAAGCACAAATATCAACACAAAATCTGCTACCGGGTATCTACCTGATTAAAGTAGACTTTGCAAAAGGCAAACCTGTGGTGATACGAATGGTTAAGCAGTAAACAGCAAACAATTTGCAGCCCCCTAAATGGGTAAAACGTGTAGGGGGCTGCTTTTTTACCAATAATAAACCCAATTAAAAACTAGTAATTATGAAGTACAAATTAGTAGAGAAGGGCAATCCCCAAAAGCCCGATGCACCAAAAAAATGGTATCCAAACCCCGTAAATCTGGGGATTATAAGCAAAGCGCAAATCAGCAAGGAAATATCGGGACGCTCGTCGCTCACAGCAGGCGACATCAGCAACGTGATAGAAAACCTTATTGAGGAGCTGCCAAAATACCTGATAGCCGGCAACAGCGTTAAGCTGGGCGAGTTTGGCACGTTCCGCCTATCCATATCGGGCGAGGGCAGCGACACCAAGGAGGGCTACAGCGCATCGAATATCAAAAGCGCAAAGGTGATATTTACACCCGGCACCGAGCTTAAAAAGGCACTTGACGCCATACACTACGAAAAGGCCGATTAACATAGCATCAGCAGAAGGAGGGTATTTCCGACCGTACGGAGTAAAAATTCCAACCGCACAGAATTTTTACTCCGACCGCACGGCGGCAAATCGCCCTCCGCCTGCCGTTGCATTTTAGAATTCAGCATACGAATGCAACCAACAACCCCAAAGGGGTGGAATATTAATAACCCCGGGTGACAACCCGGGGTTAACAACGCCCCCACACCCTTACCAGAGCCCTGACGGGGCTCAACAAGAAGACAAAACAACATCTAACGAAATAATAAATGAAACAAAAACTTCTACTCACACTAGTC
Organism: Breznakibacter xylanolyticus; assembly: GCF_003254275.1. Lineage (GTDB taxonomy): Bacteria > Bacteroidota > Bacteroidia > Bacteroidales > Marinilabiliaceae > Breznakibacter > Breznakibacter xylanolyticus. The sequence continues at coordinate 102,675 of NZ_QKZK01000014.1, forward strand.
CTATGGCTCGCCCTACTAGGGAGCGCATGGGCGCAGAGCAACAACTCCCTGCACTTCGATGGCATAGATGACTACATGCCAGGGCCCGCAATTCATTCCACCACGTTCACTTTGGAGGCGTGGGTTTACCCCACCGCATTGGGAAAAGACCAGGCAATAATATCTACGCTGAGCGAATCGGAAAAGAATGGCATGGAGTTACACATTGGTCCCGACAATATTCCAGTAATTACAGTTCGCAATGGCAACGAATGTCTTGATGTAAAGGGGAAAACCATTGTTACTGCCAATAAATGGACACATATAGCTGCAACCTATGACGGTACAAATGTTTCTATTTACGTAAACGGCGCACTGGAAAAATCAACAAAAGGCACACATACAATTGGTTCGAAGGTTCATGTAATTGGTCGCAGGTTATCGCCAGGCGGGTTATACTTTAACGGTCGTATCGACGAGGTGCGCATTTGGAGCACCGCACGCACCCAAACCCAAATTGTAGAAACGATGACAAGCATTCCTACCGGATCCGATTTACTTGTCTATTACAACTTTAACGTAGGCACGGCGGGCGGAAACAACAAAGACGACTGGTTTCATTACGATAATAGCGGCAACCGAAGGAACAGCGCTCTAAACAACTTTGCCTTAACCGGCGAAACATCCAACTGGGTGGAGGGATACACCATAACCCATTCCGCTTCTCCTGCCGAGATAGTTATTGAACGCACAAGCGGCAGCACGGCAACTTTCAACATAATATCAAATACTTCATGGAGCATTGTTGATGCTGCCGACTGGTTAGACCTTGAAGTAACTTCGGGTACAGGCACATCCGTTATTAACCTAACAACCAACGAAGCCAACACCACCGGAGCACCACGTAGTATTCAGCTGGTTATTGCGGGAGACAATGTTGACGATGCCACAGTAACCGTTATTCAAAAAACAAAAAGCATTAGCGCTTCACAAGACCAACTCAAGATTGGTATAGCCGAGGGTAGTACTGCCACTTTTGATGTATTGGCTAATGTAGATTGGTCAATAACAGGAATACCCGATTGGCTAAGCCTTAGCCAGGAGACAGGAACCGGCAATACCACTATTACCGTTACTGCTTTAAACACCAACACCACAGTATCCGAACGCCTGGCTACACTTACCATTACCGGTGTGGACGTAACTATGCCTATTAATGTTAATGTCGTACAAACGCCTCAACACTCGGTTACCATTACCAAAACTGATGCCTCCGTTATTGTCAACTCAGGAACCTCTCTACAGGAAGCCATTGGAACAATGCCCCTTGCCGAGGTGCAAAAACTGGAAATTACCGCCGGCGCTGTTACTGCATCCGACTGGCAATGGATTTCCAATAACCGTGGAAGTTTAAGCAGCCTAACCCACTTTACCATTACCGATGGGATAACTGAGGTATCGACCACCCGCGCAAAGTTTAATAAAATCTTCAACAGTAACATTGAACATGTTAGCATATATGGCATAACCGAAATTCAAATTGAAGATTTCAAGGACTACAATAAGCTAAAGTCCGTAAGCTTCCCCGAGGTTACAACTATAGGGGATAAAGCCTTTTTGAACTGTAAAGCCCTTGGCTCAATCAATTCTCCACTGGTTACAAACATAGGATACAATGCGTTTTCTTCCTGCACAGCTCTTAGCTCTGCCCATTTCCCTTTGGTTACTAATATTGGACGCAGTGCGTTTGCTAGCAGCTCTGCTCTTACTAGTATCGATTTCCCTTTGGTAACCAGCATTGAGACAGGAACTTTTATGGGCTGCACTTCCCTTCTCTCCGCAAATATCCCTTTGGCAACAAGTATTGGAAGTTCTGCGTTCTACAAATGCAATGTTCTTGCCGAAGCCAATTTCCCTTTGGTTACAATTTTAGGAACAAATGTGTTTGAAGAATGCAAGTCCCTTACTTCCGTCAGTTTCCCTTTGGCTACTAGTATAAATAAACAAGCTTTTAGATATTGCGAAGCCCTTGAGTCAATCCATATCCCTTTAGCTACAAGTATTGGAGAATCAGCATTTTCCTATTGCAAGCTCCTTGGCTCAGCCGATTTTCCACTAGTTAAAAGTATAGGGGTACAAGCTTTTAATAAATGTACAGCCCTTACTTCTGCTAGCTTCCCATTGGCTACAACCATAGAGCCTTATACTTTTTATGAATGTAATAATCTTAGCTCCGTTCACATCCCTTTGGCTACAAGCATTGGAGATTATGCGTTTAGCAACTGCTTTTCCCTTACTTCCGCCAACTTCCCTTTGGTTAACAGCATTGGCAGTCATTCATTTATTAACGGAGTAGCCCTTACTTCCGCTAACTTCCCTTTGGTTACTAGTGTAGGAACTGCTGCTTTTTATAATTGCCAGAAACTCAGTTCTATCAGCATCCCTATAGTCACAAGTATTGGAGAACATGCATTTTACTCCTGCTTACCCCTTAGCTCCATCAGCATCCCTATGGCTACAAGTATTGGAGACTATGCTTTTAGCGGTTTCTTAGCCCTTAAAGATATAATACTTGGTGCTACACCACCCTACGTATTTAGTGTTAATTCCTTTAATCTCTGTCCAGAAACCCGCTACCTTACTATTGCCAATGCCTCCGGCAGCGAGCTTACCAATGCCTACGCCGCCTACAAGGCAGCAGCTGACGACAATACCACCGACAACCTGTGGTATGGCTGGCAGATTGAGAATACCGTCGAACGCCAAGCCATTAGCGCTCATGAGGATTTTACCGTGGGAGGGCATAGCCTTTCGCCCACAGGGCTTATGCCAATAGGCGTTACCATACCGCTGTCGGCAGCACCTGCTGTTGGTTATATTATGGTGCCCGGCAGCCTTGCTGCGCACAAAACCGGCGATGCAAGCACAGCCGTTTCAATAGTTAACAATGCCATCACCGTGCCTGCTTTCGACCTTACCGTAACTGCCCAGTTCGAAGGCTTACCACAAGTGTTAACTGTGGAAACTGTAGTCAACGGAACCATTACCGCCACACCTAGCGAGGGAATTGTTACTGGAACAGAGATTACGCTGACCACAAACCCTGCCGATGGCTACAAGTTGGTAGATAATAGCCTACGTGCCCATAAAACAGATGACGAAACCGTAACTATTGATATTACTGACGGGAAAATTAATATGCCCGCATTCAATGTTACAGTTACTGCCGAATTCGAGGCACTGCCACAGACTCTAACAATAGAAACAGTAGCCAACGGAATCATTACCGCCACGCCAAGCGAGGATATTGTTACCGACACTGAAATTACGCTATCCACAACGCCAGCCGCAGGTTACAAGTTGACTGAAAACAGCCTGAGTGCCTACAAAACGGGCGATGAGAGCGTAACGGTTAGTATTGTTGATGGGAAATTCGTAATGCCTGCTTTTGATGTTACGGTTACTGCCGAGTTCGAGGCACTACCACAGATTCTAACAATAGAAACAGTGGCAAACGGAAGCATCACCGCCTCACCTAGCGAGGGAATTGTTACCGACACCGAAATTACGCTATCCACAACGCCTGCCGAAGGTTGCAAATTGGTTGAAAACAGTTTGCGCGCTTACAAAACGGGCGACGAAAGCGTTGCAGTGGCTATTGTTGATGGGAAATTCACAATGCCTGCCTTTGATGTTACCGTAACAGCGCAGTTCGAGGCATTGCCGCAAGTGTTAACCGTAGCAACCGTGGCCAACGGAACCATTACCGCCACGCCAAGCGAGGGCATTGTTACCGATACCGAAATTACGCTATCCACAACGCCAATCGCAGGTTACAAGTTGATTGAAAACAGCCTGCGTGCCTATAAAACAGGCGACGAGAGCATGATTGTTGAGATTGTGGATGGTAAAATAATTATGCCGGCTTACGATGTAACGGTAACCGCTGAGTTTGCACTAAGCACGGGCATCGATGCGCCCACCGCCGCAACCGTAAAAGCATACCCTAACCCATTTGCAGACTACGTGGTAATTGAGAGCGAGGAGCTAATCCGTCGCGTGTCGTTTGTGAACCTAGCCGGGCAAACCGTGCTGGTGGCAGAGGCTCCTACGGGCCGCATACAGGTGGGCTCGCTCAAGCCGGGCATCTACCTAGTTAAGGTTGATTTTGCAAAGGGCAAGCCCGTGGTGATACGAATGGTTAAGCAGTAAATACATAGGACTCCTGCCGGGATATTCCGGCAGAAGTCCTTTATTTTTACCTCCAAACCCCGAAGGGTGGAATATAATTAACCCCGGGTGGCAATCCGGGGGTAATAACGTCCCCTACATCCTTGCCAGAGCCCAGAAAGGGCTCAACAATAAGACAAAGCTACATCTAACGAAATGAATGAATGAAACAAAAACTTCTACTCACAATCACCCTATGGCTCACCCTGCTGGGAAGCGCGTGGGCACAAACAAACAATGCCCTATATTTTGATGGAACGAACGATTACGTGAGAATCAAGGCCATTAATCCCTCTAACTTTACGGTTGAAGCCTGGGTTTGCCCAACAGCGTTGGGAAAAGACCAAGCCATACTATCAACGTTGAGCACAAACTCAAATACGGGCATGGAGCTACACATCGCTTCTGACAATATCCCTGTGTTAACAATCCACGGTGGCATCGGTTTTATCGATATTAAGGGAACGACTGCTATTACCGCCAATACTTGGACTCATATAGCAGCTACCTACAATGGCTATTCTGCAAGTATATATGTCAACGGCGTTCAAACTAAATCTGTTTTGGCAAACACGTACCAAGCCGGAACGCAGGCTCTATACCTTGGTCGCAGATTAATGTCGGGTGTTCTTTTCTTTACAGGAAAAATCGACGAAGTCCGAGTATGGAACTCCTCCCGCACTCAAGCCGAGATTATTGAGGCCATGACAAGCAATCTTACCGGCACCGAAACCGGCTTGCTTGCTTATTACACTTTTAACCAAGGGATGGTCAATGGCAACAACTCTGGAGTCAACACTCTTTATGATGCTACAACAAACAGGAACAACGGCAGTCTAACCTATTTCACTCTCTCCGGCACCACATCAAACTGGGTGGAGGGATACAATTCGGACAGTTATACCGACACCATTTATGTTTACACCGACCAAATTGTTTTAGCAGATACTGCCGGTAGCAGTCAGGCATTCTTCCGTTTATTCAAACAGAAGCTGGACTATTAGCAAAACTGGCGACTGGCTGGATATTGATATTGCATCCGGTACAGGAAACGCCTCAATAATCGCTACTACCAATAGTTCCAATACAACAACAACAGATCTGAAAGCAACTCTTACCATATCAGCTCCAGGCTATCACGATATTACAATTGCAGTAACTCAATATGGAAAACCAGAAGGAAGTGGAACACAAGCCGACCCTTACCAAATAGCTTCGTTGGGGAAACTTTATTGGCTTTCGCAAAACAGTTGGGCCTGGAGTGCTTATTTTATCCAAACTACCGACATTGATGCTACCTGTACGAAAGATTGGAACAGTGGCCTTGGTTTTTCGCCTATTGGAAACAGTACAATCACAAATTTCAATGGGCATTATAATGGCAAGGGACATACTATAAAGGGGCTGTACATCAATCGTAGTGCTACTGTGAGTGTTGGTCTATTCGGCGATTGCAACAAGGCTACAATCGATAGTTTATGTGTTACCGATGCTTTTATTAAAGGGAATAAGTTTGTAGGAAGTATCGTGGGTAGAAGCAACTTATCCACCCTAAAGTGTTGCCGTGCCAGCAATGCTGTTTCAGGGAGTTGGTATATAGGTGGCTTGGTGGGATATGCCAGTGGATCCTCAAATATAAGCAACTGCTATTCTACAAGCGATGTTTCAGGAGCAAATTATGTAGGCGGGTTGGTCGGTTCTAATAACTATTATTCTCAAATAAGCAACTGCTATTCTACAGGAAATGTATCAGGAACAGATTATGTCGGTGGTTTGGCAGGCATAAACGACTACAGCACCAAAATTAGCAATTGTTATTTCACTGGTAGTGTTAAAGGTAACTCTTGCGTAGGTGGAATGGTGGGGTATAATATTTCTACCTCGAACATAGAAAACGGCTATTTTGCCGGCACTGTTTCGGGGAAAACTAATCTTGTTGGGGCTACGGCTGGGGTTAACAGTGCTAACTCCACCATAAGCAACGTGTATTGGAATTGGCAGGTATCCAAAACTTCTGATTGTGGTGAAGACAAAGGAACAACAATCAATATTACACGGCTTTCCACGGAACAGATAAAAAAACCAGCCAACCTTAACAATCTGGGCAGTTTCGAAACCGTTTGGGCAATTCGGGAAGATAGCACCTACGCCGTTTTACAGGATATAAGCAATAATGCCCCTTTTGCTTTCAATGACAATATTGGTGTAACAGGAAGAACGTCTTTACTGACTGTGTTAAACAACGATTACGATTATGAAACCCTTCAAAGCAAACTTGCCATTAAATTTACACAATTACCCAACACAGGATCAATTACCAACAAATACTATTATTCATTCCCCACTGGAACGCCGGCAGGCTCTCAAAACTCCTTTCAATACCGGGTGGGCGAGGTATTGGCACCCGGCGATACCCTTTGGGGAAACACCGCAACTGTTGTTTTGACAAAAGTGGCAAATACGGCACCCTCCGCATTAAACGATGCGGCAATAATCACCGAAGACAGCGGCACGACAACTATTGATGCGCTGGCCAACGACTCCGATGCCGATAAAGATCTTATTTCAATAAGCGGCATTGCATCAGGTTATCCTTTGCACGGCACGGCAACCATCAGCAACGGCAAAATAGATTACACCCCGGCAGCAGACTACCATGGCACAGACACCATTGCCTACATTATTTCCGATGGTGATTTAACCAACACAGCCAACGTTATCGTTACAATTACCCCCGTAAACGACACACCTGTGCTTACCGCCGTTACCGACAAAAGCATCAACAAGGGCGAAAACATCACCCTTACCATGGACGATGTTGTTGCCACGGATGTTGATGGCGACGACCTCTCGTTGGTCATTGCCCCCGGCGAGAACTACACTGTGAGTGGCAACACCATAACCCCTGCAAGTGGGTTTACGGGAACGCTTAGCGTGGGCATTTCGGTGACCGATGGTGAATTGACATCCAATGTGATGGTCATGTCCATTGAAGTCGCTTCTGCCACCGGCATGGGTGCGAATGCTCATGATGCGATGCAACTTTCCCCCAACCCCGCCACCGATCAGGTGACGCTTCACGCTACCGCCCCCGTCTCACGCGTGCAGTTTGTGAACGCGGCCGGGCAAACCGTGCTCACGCACGATGCCCCCACGGGCTCCATGGCCATTGGCGCACTCAAGCCGGGTGTTTATTTGGTGAAAGTGATCAGCACCAACGGACAGGTCGACGTGCTGCGACTGGTGAAGCAGTGATGTCACGGCATCGTTCGCGATGCATGCAGTAATAAAAAGAGGTTGTCGATGGGTATCGGCAGCCTCTTTTTGCTTTCGAATGGTTTTATGAGCATCGTTGTTTGTCTGTGAAAGCGATTTATCGCCTTTTTAGGAGTTTTTAATGAATACGGAGACACAGGGTCACTGAGTTTTATGGCTCTATGTCGAATACTATGGGTAAGCAAAATATGGAGGAACGAAATCAAACAAGGTAACTAAGCCGCCTTCGGAAATGAGCCATGTCTATCGATTCGATACACAGGAGCATGATTACTGGCGAGTTCCATCTGACCAATTAAAAACAAATAATATTCAGATGAAACAGCCATGACGGCCGTCAACCGACACACAGGAGCATGATTATACTCCTCTTAATTCGTCTAATTCGAACAATTCGCGGTTGACAAAAAAAAAGGATTGCAAATCAGCGTATTACTAAATTATAAACAGATGAAAATGGCGTTAAAAAAATCATAGGCCTGAGCGTTAAATAATCGACGAAGTCGCTTTGCGCGAGCAAAGAAAGATGCGCTGTTTGAGCTTGCGAGTTCGCAGATTTTAGTGAAGGCCTATGATTTTTAGTCATTTTACGTCAGCGGCGGCCTTTTTTAGCAGAGCTGATTTTTGCAACGTTCGGCATTGGCAAACCAGTTTGCACACTGCTCTCACTGAATGCAAAAATTGCTTACTTTTTGGGGCTGTAGCCAATTCAGCGGAGCACAGCGACGCTTAATCATGAGGGCAAATGAAAACAAACCCTTGCCGAATAAAAAGTAAGAGCCTGCCCGGCTTGAGGGCACGAAATAAATATTTGAGTATATATCAATGTCGTTTAGTTAAGAAGCTGAACTGTTCAGTGAGGCTTTGTGGTCAGTCAAGGTATTTGCCAATCACTGTTTGTACGATATATTTAAGCTACAAACACAAGTAAAAGAATAGATTAATTACCAAATGATTTCATTTTTGACGCGAGCAATACTCTTTTTGGAGGCCCCATAGGGGCCAAATATCGGTAGCATTTAGGGGATTCGTTTACCTCTCGCCCCAAACGGGGCGAAAGATGGTTTCCTAACCTTCATCTACCGAGCTTTGGTGCCCAAAGGCACCATAAAAAAGCTTGAAAAGTCTTCACTCCCTTGCGATAGCGCTCTTTCATTATATTATTTTTCTTGTTTTGGTTTAACAACAAAACATCCTCAATATTTTACCTATCATCATTCATTGTCGTTTAGTTAAGAGAAAAAGATGTCAGACAAAGAGGCCGATGATGAAATGAAAACAGATGTATAGATCCGTTCTCTTCGTTTCTTCAGTCTAATCTATCTGTCTTTAGTCTAATCATCTTTTTTTTCTTCTGTCAATCGCACTATCTTAACGACATTGGATTGTATATACTTATGATTACTCATGCGAATCTGAATAGAGCCTTACTTTTTGTATGATTTGATACTAATTGTTGTGTTGGTGGGAGGAAGAGGTCGGGTTGGCGAGGTGTGGCTTTCTGCTTGACGGGGAATGAGACGGGGCGGCGGATGTGGGTTTTTATTTGTTGTAATAAATTGGATTGTAGGGTTTTGTGGTATTTGCTTCCGTGATAGGGGAGATGGCTGTCTGTTTGATGCTAATGGGAGGTGGTTTTGAAGGGTCAGTAAGAGAGATGATTCTGTGCATTGCTATCAATGGGTATCATTCCATGGTGGTGCATGGGGTTTCGTTGGTGGTAATGGATGGATGTCGATTGTAGTGCTGTTTGGGTATCGTTTTTAGTAGTGTTGCGGGTGTCATTGATGGTAATGAATGGGTGTCATTGATGGTAATGAGTGGGTATGGTTGATCGTAATGAATGGGTATGGTTGATGGTAATGGTTGTGTGTCGGTCATGGTGGTGTTCGGATGTCGGTCATGGTAGTGTTTGGGTATCGATTATGGTAGTGCAGAGGGTATCGATCATAGTAGTGCAGTGGGTGTCGTTCCTCGTCGTGTTGTGGGTATCGTTGCTTGTCCTGCATGGGGTGTTTGTAGCAATTGATGACATTCGTGCTGTTATGGTCAAATCATTGTATGTTAGCCCATCTTGCAGCTTTCCATCCAAAATTCATTAAAAAAACACCTTTTTTCACCTCAAAATAGTCTCTTTTGCTCTATTTGCTTTTGTAATACATTGATAATCAGTGTCTGAATTTTCGAAAAATCATTTGTAGTACACAAGGGGGTATTGTATATCAGCGGTTTACATGTTTACTTTGGGGCATGTATTTCAAAGTATCCATGCGCACCAACCCCGAAACGGGAATCTATAGCGGTTATTACCGTGTTTAGTGGAGAGCTAGCGTCATTACGCTACCTTTACAAAGCGAAAATCTGTAGTACACAAATCCGAACTCGAAAATGAACAATTCATTGAAATA